>NZ_PVNC01000022.1:0-95629 GCF_003001875.1 Paraburkholderia sp. BL18I3N2 | reverse complement strand
CTGAACCAGCGCGCGCTGTCGATTGCGCAGCAACGGTACAAGGCAGGTGCGGTGGATTTCCTCGACGTGCTGAACGTGCAGAAACAGTTGCTCGACGCGCAGAGTAATCTCGAACGGAGCAAGGCCGACGCTGACGCGAACCTCATCACGCTGTGCAAGGTGCTCGGTGGTGGATGGGAATCGACGTATGCCAGGCAGGACAGTCCTCATTGATTCGTGAGCACGAACCTGTTCGCCCCTTCGGGGCGAACCGCCTTTCGCGAATACTGCACACGATGATCGGTAACACTGCGATCTCAAAGAGAACCGGCCGCGAGCGGTGCATCAGCGCAAGGCAGTTCAGAAGGATCGCTACCAATCCCCCCGCTTAAATACCGTTTGCATGCCGGTCGCTACGAGAAACGACATGATTCTTCTCTTTCGAACGGTGCGGTCATCGCGTCGCGCCACACCCGGAGCATATGCGGCGTCGATCGCCTGAACGCCGTGCCGGAACAAAGCCGGAGCAAGGCAACGGCCGCGCCGCGACCATTTTTTCGTCAAATCTCACATTTGCATTAACATCGTGACACTGAACGTATGCAACTCGACGCGTCGCGAGCGGACGTGCCGGTTCGATATTCCACTGTGAAAGAGAGGGAGACGATCGTGGCTGATGAAAAGATGCTGGCGCAAGTTTGTGAAAAACAGGGATTTTTTGCCGCGTTGGACCAGAGCGGCGGATCGACCCCTGGCGCACTGCGGCTCTACGGCATCCCGGAGACCGCCTACAACGGTGACGCCGAGATGTTCAAACTGATACACGAGATGCGCGTGCGCATCATCACGGCGCCCGCCTTTACGGGGGACAAGATCATCGGCGCCATCCTGTTCGAAGCGACCATGGACGGACAGGCCCAGGGCAAACCCGTTCCGGCCTTCCTGTGGGAAGAGCGCGGCGTCGTACCGTTCCTGAAGGTCGACAAGGGCCTGCAAGCCGAAGCCGACGGTGTCCAGTTGATGAAGCCCATTCCCGGCCTGGACGACCTGCTTGCGCGGGCCGTGAAGCTCGGCATCTGCGGCACCAAGATGCGGTCGGTGATCAATCTGAATTCGCAAACCGGGATCGCTTCGATCGTCAAGCAACAGTTCGAACTGGCGGCGCAGATCGACGCGCACGGCCTCCTGCCGATCCTCGAACCCGAGGTTTCGATCAAGAGTCCGGACAAGCCCGGCGCGGAAGCCACCCTGCGCGCCGAACTGATCAAAGGTCTCGACGCGTTGCCGGATAGCCGCCGCGTGATGCTCAAGCTGACCATACCCGATGCGGCGGACTTCTATCGTCCGCTGATCGAACACCCGCGTGTCGCACGGGTGGTGGCGCTGTCCGGAGGCTACACGCGCGCCGACGCGTGTCAACGGCTCGCGTCGAATCACGGCATGATCGCCAGCTTTTCGAGGGCGTTGATCAACGAGCTCAAGGAATCGATGAGCGACAGCGAATTCAACGCAGCGCTCGAGAAGGCCGTCGACGAGATCTATCAGGCCTCTGTCGTCAAGGTTTGAAGCGGCTTTCGGGAGACGGCGCCGGGCGCATCAAGGCCCGGGTCCGTCGAAGGTGAACGGGTTGCTTTATCCGGCCTCATGGCCGGATAAAGCGCGCGGCCTCGCATTAATCAGGCGCTGTATCGTCGTCATAGTGAAGCGGAGTGGTAGTTCGTCCGCGAGACTTGCCAGAATTTGTTCCGATCTTTTTTCGCCGATGGTTGGCGTCGTCGGCCCGTGTCGACGGCAGCCTGGCGGCGCTTACCGCGGACGCAGGACGCTGAGCACGGTATCGATATTGAATTCGAGCCGTGCCTCACGCGCCTCTTTCGACATGAAGTCAAAACCGAAAATCACTTCACCGGTGTGGCGGTTATTCAGGTAGTAATAGCCGACCGCCGCGAGCGTCAGATGCAGCTGCCGCGGGTCGACACCGGGCCGGAAATCCCCCGTAGCGACGCCCCGGTCGAGGATACGCTGCAGCATGTCGATGAAACCGCCGTGCAGTTCATGAAACCGCCGTGATTTCTTCACGTGACGGGCCTCATGCAGATTTGCGCTGTTCACCAGAGAAATGAATTCCGGATGACTGAGGTAGTACTCCCACGTGAAAATCATCAATTGCCTGATGGCTTCCACCGGAGGTAGCGCGTCGAGTTGCAACCTGTTCTCCGCGGTACGAATTTCGGCCCACGCGTCTTCGAGGACAGCCTGGAACAACTGGTCCTTTCCCTCGAAGTACTCATAGATCATCCGCTTGTTGACGCCGGCCTTTTCCGCGATCGTGTCGATCCGGGCACCGCCTAGCCCCACTTTCGCGAACTCCGCCTTGGCTGCCGCCAGGATCTTGATCTGGGTCTGGACCGGGTCCCGCATTTTCGTGGAACGCTCCGGCAAGCGCGTTTTCTTTTCGGTCGCGGACATGGTGGACATTGCTTCAACCTTGCTTTATTCGTGAAACAGGTTCCAGAACTTTACACCACCCGCGTCGCCCCCACCGACATTACTCTTAACCGGCGCACAGCCGCTTCTAGCAGACGGACTGCAGGCGGCCGGCACACATCTGCAGAACCTCGTCAGGCGCAGTAGTCCACCAGCGCTCCTTCGAAAAGATTTCGACTTCGACGAGGCCACGATAGCCGGCATGCTCGACAAGTCCGCGGATGTGTTCGAGGTCCACCACCCCGTCACCCATCATTCCGCGATCGAGAAGCATATCGCGGGTATTGGGCAGCCAGTCGGACACGTGATAGGCGAAGATCCGCTGTGCGTCGCCCGCCGCCTGTATCGATTCGGCGAGTTGCGGATCCCACCAGCAGTGGTAGATATCTATGGCGATGCCCAACACGTCCGCGCCATCCGGTTCGATGACCTGACACAACGCCAGTGCCTGACTGATCGTATTGATTACCGAACGGTCGGCCGCGTACATCGGATGCAGCGGTTCAATGGCAAGTCGGACACCAAGCCTGCGTGCCTCGCCGCAAAGTGCAGCGACGCCTTCCGCCACCTGCTCGCGTGCGGCCGACAGATCGCGGCTGCCGGCCGGCAGACCGCCGACGACCAGCACGAAACATTGCGCGCCGATTTGCGCGGCCTGCCGCAACGCGTTCACGTTGGACTCGATTGCGGCAGCCCTTTCCGCTGCGGTATCCGCAGGAAAATAGGTCGAGCGGCAGTAGCCAGTGACCGTCAGTTCGAGAGCGCGTATCTGCTTCGCAATATCGTCGAGATTGGCCGCGTCGAGTTCGTGCCGCCATGGAGCGACGCCGCCGAAACCGGCACGCGCAATGCGGTCGATCGTCAGGCTCAGGGGTTCGCGATGGCCTAGCGTGGCCGTATTGATCGAGCAGCGATCGAGTCGCCCGCGCAGTGAGTCCATGATGAGTTCCGGTCCAGAAGAAAGGACGCCCTCCGAAAGCGACGCCCAAAAGCGTAGTGAGGATCAGGCGATGCCAAACGTCGTCATGACGTTGCGCATCCGGTGAACCGCGACTTCCGGATCGAGCAGCAGATTCGCTTCGTCGGCGAGGCGAAACACATCCGCCAGGTAGACTGGCGGCCGCATGCCGTGGTGGCCGCCGAGCATGAAGAAGTGAGGCTGGAACCCGTTCAGGTAGGCAAGAAACACGACGCCGGTCTTGTAGTACTGCGTCGGCGTGCGGAAGATATGGCGCGACAGGGGCACGGTCGGCACGAGCAGCCGTTCGTAACGGGCGCGGTCGTTGTCAGCCAGCGCGGCCAGCGCCTGCGACGCGGCCGGGGCAATGGCATCGAATATGCCGAGGAGCGCGTGTGAATAGCCCGCCTCGTCACCGGCGATCAACTCGGGGTAATTGAAGTCGTCGCCGGTGTACATCTTCACGGATGCGGGCAAGCGGCGCCGGAATGCGATTTCCTTCGCATCGTCGAGCAAAGAGATTTTGATCCCGTCCACCTTGGCGCTGCTCGTCGCGATAGCTTCGAGGCAGACGTTCGCAGCGTCTTTGAAACTCGCATGCCCCCAATAGCCCGCCAGCTCCGGATCGAATGCTTCGCCCAGCCAATGCAGGATCACCGGCTGCTCGCACATCGACAGCACTTCGCGATATACACGGAGGTAGTCGCTCGCACCGCGCGCGACCCGAGCCAATGCGCGGCTCGCCATCAGGATGATCCGGCCTCCCGCACGCTGCACTTCGGCGATCTGCATTGCGTAGGCACGAATCACGTCGTCGCACGTCGTCGCTTCGCCGGGCAGCAGGTGATCCGTACCGCAACCTGAAGCGATAAGCGCTCCAGAAATGTCTCGTGTTTCTGCAAGGGTGCGCACAACAAGCTCGCGGGCTTGCGGCCATGAAAGTCCCATGCCCCGCTGTGCCGTATCCATTGCTTCTGCGATGCCCAGACCCTGCTCGAGCAGATAGCGGCGGTATTCGATCGTGCGGGTCCAGTCGATTGCGCAAGGGTGATTCAGTTCGCCGGCGCGCAGCGGGTCCGCAACGACATGCGCCGCCGAGTAAGCGATCCGCGTGAATGGTCTGGCGGGACGCACGGGCGCGAGAGGCGTGCCTCTGACGAGATATTCGTACGTTTGACCGTCACTACCGGGAAGATTGATTTGCATGATTGACTCAGTACTTGTGAACGAGCAGGCCACCGTCTACGCGAATCGCCTGGCCAACGCTATAGGGGAGACAGTCTGTCGCGAGGGTGCGCACGACGGTCGCCACCTCCTGAGGCGTACCCCATCGTTTGATGGTGGTTAGCCCGCTCTCCATTTGCGCGTCGTAGCGCGCTTTGGATGGAGATGTCATCTCGGTTTCGATGAAGCCCGGCTGCACTTCGTAGACGCGCACGCCGACCTCGGCGAGGCGCACCGAGAAAAGCGTCGTTGCCATGGATAGGCCGGCTTTCGATACGCAATACTCGCCGCGCTGTATCGACGCCGCGACTGCGTTAGACGACGTGATCGTGATGATCGAACGGGAGGTGCCGGCCGCGGCGCCCGCTCGCGCCGCCTGCTCGGCCCTCCTGCCAAATGCCTGCATCAGGAAGAACGTGCCGCGCGTGTTCACTCCGAGGCATCGGTCATAGCTTTCGGGTGTGACGTTCAGCAAGTCGCCACGCGACATGACCGAGACACCCGCATTGTTGACAAGGCACGTGACTGCTCCAAGCGCGTCCTCGACCGACTGCAGCAAGGTTTCATGAGTCTCGATGCGGGCCAGATCGGAGACGAACGTCGCTGCTCGTGCGCCTCGTTGCTGGACGGCGTGGCGCACGCTGTCGAGTTCGTCGGACGCGCTCACGTCGGTCAGCGCGATGTCGAAACCGGCATCCGCGAGTTCGAGCGCGATGGCCCGGCCGATTCCCCGTCGGGCGCCTGTTACGAGCGCGATCGGGCGTTGTGGCATGGGTGCTTCCTCCTGCGTTAGGTCGAGATGAATTCGAGTCCACGGCATGAATCACCGGTAAATAAGTTAAGTAACGACTCGGTTCTACTTTAATACGTTCAAGCGATCGCCGTCAAAAGGGTTTTCACCAGGCCACTGGACGACTCGGGACCCATCAGTGATCGACACACGCTCCATTGTCCTTGAATAATTTCACTTCCATCGCCACACTTTAGCGTTCTTTGAAGCACTGCACAGTCCAGCCGAAGCAGCCAGCAACCTGTCGTAAACCCGACCACAAGCCACAATTTCTTGAACCTCGTCGAGTCATGTGCCACCATTATAAACAAGTAACGATTCAGTTCGGTTTAGACCAGAACCGATGCGAATTTATGACAAGGAGGCACGGTGGACAAATGGACGAGCGCTGAAGCGGTTGCCGCTTCAATCTTTGACGGTGCGACGATTGCGATCACCGGTTCCGGTGGCGGCCTGCTCGAACCGGACGCCCTACTCGCCGCAATTGAAGCGCGGTATCTCGAGAGCGGGCACCCGCGAAATCTGACAGTTGTCCATGCCCTCGGTGTTGGAGACGGACAAGGCAGCGGCCTCGGCAGGCTCGCGCACGCCGGCATGGTCAAGCGCGTCATTGGCGGCCACTGGGTGTGGTCATCGGAAATGCAGAAACTGGCTGAAAGCGGCCAGATCGAGGCTTACAGCTTTCCTGGTGGCGTCATCGCAACCCTGTTCCGCGAAATCGGGGCTGGGCGCCCAGGCGTGATTACGCGAGTTGGCCTGCGAACTTTTGTCGATCCCCGGCTCGACGGCGGCAAACTCAATGCGGCGACGACTGAGGATCTCGTAGAACTCGTCAACGTCGGTGGCGAAGAGTATCTGCGCTTCAAGCCGTTCAGGATCGACTTCGCCCTCGTCATGGCGTCGTCGGCCGACGACCGCGGGAATCTCACCACCCAACGTGAGCCGGCCGATCTCGACATCTACGCGGTCGCACTGGCTGCGCACAACAGCGGCGGAAAGGTCATCGCGCAAGTCAAGGCGAAGTCTGCCGACCACGTACTTGCGCGTCTCGTGCGAGTCCCCGGCGTAATGGTCGATCAACTTGTCGAGACAGGTAGCCAGCGCCAGTGCGCCATTAGTGATTACGACCCGACGTTGAGCGGTGAAGCCCATGGTGCGGATGCGGAGATGGAAATGCCGGAAGGCATGCGTCTCTTTGTTGCTGAACGCGCCGCTCAGGAACTGGGCGTGGACCGGTCGGTGAACTTCGGTTTTGGTTTTCCCGGTGCAATCCCTGCCGTGCTCTCGCGGCAAGGACGAGGCGGCCAGTACTGGGGCTCGGTCGAACAGGGCATCCATCGCGGATCCATGCTAGACGGCGCGATGTTCGGCACAGCCCGCAATGCGGACGCCATCGTGCCGAGCGTCGACCAGTTCGATTTTTACAGCGGCGGCGGTATCGACGTCACGTTCCTCGGCATGGGGGAATTCGACGAAGAAGGCAACGTCAATGTCTCGAAACTGGGCAGCACCGTTGTCGGACCGGGCGGATTCATGGACATCGCTCAAGGCGCCAAAAAGATCGTGTTCTGCGGCGCATTCGAAGCGAAAGGGCTGAAGGTCAGTCGGCAGGAAGGAACGCTTGAGATTGTCTGCCCCGGTTCCGTTCCCAAGGCGGTGAAAAAGGTTCGCCACGTGACCTTTAGCGGGGTTCAGGCCCGACTCGAAGGCAAAGAGGTTCTGTACATCACGGAGCGTGCCGTGTTCAAGCTCGATCCGCTTGGGGTTCGTCTGATCGAGGTGGCCAGGGGCATCGACGTCCACAAGGATGTCCTGTCGCGCATGGAGTTCACGCCCGTAGTCGATGAGCACCTCCTTGAAGCCGAGGCCGCACAGTAACCGACCTCGTCGATCGCGATACAAGGGTTGTTCTTCTCCTTAAAAAACCGGGTGCCTACATGCAGTCGAATTCCGACGTTCTCTTCAACATCAGCGGGTGTGTTGCAACCATCACGCTCAATCGAGTTTCACGCCATAACGCATTGACGATTCACATGCTCGAACAGATCGAGCACGCGATTGCGAGCGTCGAGCGTAACGATGAAGTACGCGTGCTGAAACTCGAGACATCGAGTCAGCGTTTTTTTTGCAGCGGCGCGGACATTAATGAATGGGGTGACCTCGAAGCCGCGAAAATGGGCTCCCGGTTCATCCGGGAAGGAAACCGCGTGTTCCGCAGACTTGCGGAGCTGGACAAACCCACCATCGCCGTGCTTTCCGCCAGCGCGCTAGGAGGCGGCTTTGAACTGGCGTTGGCCTGCGATCTCCGTTACGCGAGCGTCGATGCGAAGGTAGGTTTCCCCGAGTCATCGGTGGGCGCCATCCCGGGATGGATGGGATGTGCGCGACTCGTTGAGCTCGTAGGGGCGACGCGCACGCGCGAACTGATCCTGCTCGGAGATTCCATCACGGCCAGTCGCGCCGCGCAGTGGGGAATTGTCAATGAAGCCCTGCAGCCGGACGAACTTCAGCAACGAATCGACGCTGTCTGCGACACCTTGCAGAAGCGCTCACGAACTTCGCTGTCGGTCGGCAAGAGGCTTGTCCGGATGATGGAAACCGGTCAGCCCGAATACGCCCACGAATTCGCCGCTTCAGTCTGCAAAGCATCGCCCGATGCAATCGAAGGCGTGGCAGCGTTCCGGGAAAAACGCGAGGCAAAGTTCAATTGACCAGCGACAGTGCAAACCAACGCGTCAGCGCAGTCGCTAACCTGCGCAAGCGCATATCAGGAGACAGGAGTACTTCATGGAAGATCGTTCAAATTACCGGTGGCGCATTTGCGCTCTGCTGTTCTTCGCGACCACGATCAATTATCTGGACCGGCAGGTTCTCGGGCTGCTCAAGCCTGTACTTGCGCTGCAATTCGACTGGTCGGAAACCCAGTACAGTTACATCGTCATCGTTTTCACCGGCTGTTACGCGATCGGCATGCTCCTTTCGGGCAAGCTCGTTGACAGGGTCGGCGTGAAGCTCGGCTATGGCGTCTGTGTTCTGCTCTGGAGCATTGCCGCGTGCGGCCATGCTCTCGTGCGCAGCACGTTCGGGTTCGGAGTCATGCGCGCCTTGCTGGGTCTTTCAGAGTCGGGCAGCTTTCCCTGCGCGGTCAAGACCGTATCCGAATGGTTCCCGCGCAAGGAACAGGCCCTGGCCGTCGGGATCCTCACTTCCGGTACGAGTATCGGTGCCGTTGCCGCGCCCGCCGTCGTTCCGTGGCTTGCCGCGACGTATGGCTGGGAAGCGGCTTTCCTGATCACCGGTCTGACGGGCTTCATCTGGCTTGGCTTCTGGTACGTGATGTACCAGGCCCCGCTGAAACACGGGAAGGTGTCCAGATCTGAAATCGAGTACATCAACGACGACCCGGTGCCGGCTTCTCCGGCCGCGCGGGTGCACTGGTTCTCGCTATTGAAGCTGCGTCCCACGTGGGCTTTTTTCGCGGGCAAACTTCTCACCGACCCCATCTGGTGGTTCATGCTCTTCTGGCTGCCGTCCTACTTCAACTCGCTGTTTCATCTCGACCTGAAGAATCTCGGTCTGCCACTTGTCATCGTCTACGTTGCTACTTCGATCGGCAGCATCGGCGGCGGCTGGATTTCCTCTGCACTGATCGAGCGAGGCTGGCCGGTCACGAAGGCGCGTCAAACCACGATGCTCGGACTTGCGTTTCTGGTCACGCCGATCGCTTTCTCACCGTGGATCGATAACATGTGGGCGATGGTGGGCCTCCTCAGTCTGGCTGCGGCAGCGCATCAGGGGTGGTCGGCCAACCTTTTCACGACCGCTTCAGACATGTTCCCGAAGGCGGCTGTCGGCTCGGTTGTGGGGATCGGGGGGCTGGCCGGCGCCTTGGGCGCGACGCTGTTTCCTTTGCTGGTCGGCACGCTGCTCGACCATTTCAAATTGCTTGGCCAGATCAATGCCGGCTATAACATCCTGTTCGTCATCTGCGGGTCGGCATATCTGGTGGCATGGGTGGCGATGCGCGCGATCCGCGCATCCAGCACGGCAGTGGATATGACGCAACTGTCGGCTACTACGAGCGGCTAAATCGATCAGGCGCGGGAGCGTGGGGTTCGCGCCCGCGCATAGTTCGTCTATACGTTGGACCGGCAAGCTGAAGGCTCTCTTCGGGCTGAACTGCCCGTGCGCCAATCAATGCCGCCACGACCCATGCGGCAACTCCACATGCCGCTGTGCCGCAGCCAATCCTTCCAGCATGCCGGCTCGATCGAGCGGAATGCAATACACCGGCTTGGCGCGCTCGAAGCGCCAACTGTCCGCCAGCGCGCCCGCGTCGACGGGATCGAAACCGAACTGATCCAGCAGTTCGCTCACGACGCGTTTGGCCGATTCATCGTCACCGGCAAACGGCAGCGCGCGACGCTTCGGCGTATGCGGCGCTGAGCCATCCGTTTCGAGGTCCCTCGCCAGAATCGCGTTAAAGGCTTTCACCACGCGAGCGCCCGGCAAGGCGGCGGCGAGCAGCTGGCTGGTGGTCGTGGCGTGGCTGGCGAGCGCCTCGATCTGGCCGTCGCGCTCGGGATAATGATTGCAGGTGTCGATCACGATCTTGCCGTCGAGCGCCGCCGCCGGCAGCGCGTCGATGCTGCTGAACGGCACGGCGACCACGACCACTTCGCCGAACCTCGCCGCCTCCTGCGCCGTGCCGAGCGCGCAACCGAGCGCCGCAGCCGTGCTGATCAAGGTCCGCGGATCGCGGGAATTGCTGATCATGACTTCGTGACCGTTCTGCTTCGCCAAAGTCGCCATCGCGCGGCCGATAAAGCCGGCGCCGAGAATACCTATCTTCATCTTTCACACTCCATGCATGTCCGGGGATCGCTCCGTCGAGCCCACGCTCGCCGGTGAGAACCACTATGATTCAAAACTCAAACGGGATAAACATGCGCAGTTCGACGACTGTCGAAAGCAGGAATAGGGAATCATGGATCGACTGACCAGCATGGCGATCTTCGTCAAAACGGCCGACAGCGGCTCGTTCGCCGCGGCGGCGCTCGCCTTCGGCATTTCGTCGCAGATGGCCGGCAAGCACGTGAGCACGCTCGAAGAGCGCGTCGGCGCCCGGCTGCTGAACCGCACCACGCGCCGCCAGAGCCTCACCGAAATCGGCCAGATCTTCTACGAGCGCTGCAAGGCGCTGCTCGCCGACGCGGCGGCGGCGGAGTCGGTCGCTCAGGAACTGTCGGCGTCGCCGCGCGGACGCCTGCGCATCACCGCGCCCGTCACGTTCGGCGCCTGCTGTCTCGCGCCGCTGATCGCGCACTATCTGAAAGCGCATCCCGAGGTGCGCGTCGAGTTGACATTGACGGACCGTTTCGTCGATCTGATCGATGAGGGTTACGAGGCCGCGATCCGCCTTGGCGCGCTGTCGGATTCGTCGTTGATCGCGCGGCCGTTGATGCCATACCGGCTGGTCGCGTGTGCATCGCCCGGCTATCTGGCGGAACGCGGCGAACCGCGCACGCCGCAGGAACTGACGGCCCACGAGTGTCTGAGCTTCGCCTACACGAGCATGCCGGCCGATACCGAATGGCGTTTCGCCGATGCACAAGGCGAACAGGCGGTGCCGATTGCCGGCCGCTTCGAGGCCAACGACGTGAAGGCGCTGCTGGCCGCCGCGCTCAACGGCGGCGGCGTGATGCTCGCCCCCGAAGTCGCGGTCAGGGACGAACTCGCGGCCGGCCGCCTCGTGCGCCTGCTGACCGGCTACGAGGCGACCGCGCGGCCGATGCATCTGGTATTCCCGGCCAGCCGCGTCACGCCGAAATTGCGTGCGTTCATCGACCAGGTGGTCGCCGAATTCGGCCCGCACAATGCGTGAACCATGCGTGAAGATCCCACGAACATCGCGCGAACGAGCTGCACGGAAATGCTCACCACACGCCCATGACAAGCCGCCAATCTCGCCGCATTGCCCGCTAGAATGGCCGCCTTTGCCCGCTTCGGGCTCGCCACAAGGCAAAATACGGGTTTTGCGCGCGCCAGCCGCGCCGCGCATCCCGGTAAATCAGACGCCGGCGGCACGCATGCCGACGGCCTTAGCAAACTCGCACGACGACCGCCCGTTCATGCCCAACGGGGCTCCAGCGGCCGGCCGCGTGCGGCGCAGCCAGGACAGCTCGTCCTCTAACAGAGCACCTCAGGAGCATTTATGACCGATTCGAACCCATCCTTCCTCGGCAGGATTTCGCTGGCCGTGGGCACGTTCTTCCGCATCCTCGGCGATGGCGAATTCGCCGCCGGCGTGCTGCGCCTGCGTGACGGCGGCGTTGCCGCCAGCGCCGCGCCCGCCCCGGCTCCCACGCCGGCGCCAGCACCCGCGCCGCAACCCGCGCCCGTCCTGAAGGAAGCAAGCCCCGACGCCGCCTTGCAACTGCTCGGCCTGCTGCAACGCGACGCGCGTTTCATCGATTTCGTCGAGGAAGACATCAAGAGCTACAGCGACGCCGATATCGGCGCGGCCGCGCGCCTCGTGCACGACGGTTGCCGCGCGACGCTGCGCGAGCATTTCACGATCCGCCCGGTGCGCGACGAAGCCGAAGGCAGCCGCGTCACGCTGGCCGAAGGTTTCGATGCGGCCTCGATTCGCCTGACCGGCAATGTCGTCGGCAAGGCCCCGTTCAACGGCAGCATCAGCCATCGCGGCTGGCGCGTCGACGAAGTGCGTCTGCCGAAGCTCGCGGACAGCCACAACGCGAAAGTGATCGCACCGGCCGAGGTGGAGCTATGAGCGACGCACGCCAATCACGCTACGCCATCGGCATCGATCTGGGCACCACGCACTGCGCGCTGTCCTATGTGGACACGAGCGCCAGCGACGGCGAAAAGACCTCGCAAGGCGTGCTGCCGATCGCGCAGCTCACGGGCCCCGGCGCGATCGACAACCTCGATCTGCTGCCCTCGTTCCTCTATCTGCCGCATCCTGACGAACTCGCCTCGGGCGACCTCTATCTGCCGTGGACCGGCCAGCGCGAATTCGCCGTCGGTGAATTCGCCCGCAGCCGCGGCGCGGCCACGCCGATCCGGCTCGTGTCGAGCGCGAAGAGCTGGCTGTGCCATCCGGGCGTCGACCGGCGCGCGGCGATTCTGCCCAACGACGCGCCGCCCGAAGTCGCGCGCGTCTCGCCGCTCGAAAGCTCGGTGCGTTATCTGACGCACTTGCGCGAAGCCTGGGACCACGCGCATCCCGACGCGCCGTTCAGCGAGCAGGACATCACGGTGACGATCCCCGCATCGTTCGATCCGGCCGCGCGCGAACTGACCGCCGAAGCCGCCGAGGCCGCGGGCTTCGGCCGCATGACGCTGCTCGAAGAACCGCAGGCCGCGCTGTATAGCTGGATCCAGAAGAGCGGCGGCGACTGGCGCAAGCAGGTCAAGATCGGCGACATCATCCTCGTGGTCGATGTGGGCGGCGGCACGACCGACCTCTCGCTGATCGCCGTGATCGAGCGCGAAGGCAATCTCGAACTGCATCGCGTCGCGGTCGGCGAACACATTCTGCTCGGCGGCGACAACATGGACCTCGCGCTCGCGCACGTGGTCGCGCGCAAGCTGGCCGCGGCAGGCACCCAGGCCGACGCGTGGCAGTTGCGCGCCCTCACCTACGCGTGCCGCTCGGCCAAGGAAACGCTGCTCAGCGATCCGGCCACCGATACCGTGCCGCTCGTCGTGCCGAGCCGCGGCTCGAAGCTGATCGGCGGCTCGATCCGCACCGAGCTCACGCGCGCCGAATTGACCCAGACGATCCTCGAAGGCTTCTTCCCGCAGGTGGACAGCGCCGCGCGTCCGGTGAGCCGCGCGCGCGCCGGGCTGACGCAGCTCGGCCTGCCGTATGCGCAGGACGCCGGCATCACGCGTCATCTGGCGGCGTTCCTCGGCCGTCAAGTGGGCGCGCTCGCGGAGCTGGCGGGAACGAGCGGCATCGCGGCCGCTGAGAATGCGAGCTTCCTGCATCCCACGGCGGTGCTGTTCAACGGCGGCGTGTTCAAATCGCCGCTGCTGGTCGAACGGATCATGGGCACGCTGAACAACTGGCTCGCCGCGGAAGGCGCGGCGCCGGCGCGGCTGCTCGAAGGCGCCGATCTCGATCTCGCCGTGGCGCGCGGCGCGGCCTATTACGGCTACGTGCGACGCGGCCGCGGCGTGCGGATTCGCGGCGGCACGGCGCGCGCGTATTACATCGCGATCGAATCGGCGATGCCCGCCGTGCCCGGTCTCGAACCGCCGATCCAGGCGCTGTGCGTCGCGCCGTTCGGCATGGAGGAAGGCACCGAGGCCGAGCTGCCCGCGCAGGAATTCGGACTCGTGGTCGGCGAGCCGGTGCACTTCCGCTTCTTCGGGTCGTCGGTGCGCCGTCAGGATCAGGTCGGCACGCTGCTCGACTTCTGGGGTCCCGAGGAATTGCAGGAACTCGAGGAGATTCAGGCGACATTGCCCGCCTCCGGCCGCAACGCCGGTGAAGTCGTGCCGGTCAAGCTGCACGCGCGCGTCACCGAAGCGGGCACACTCGAACTCGAAGCCGTGCCGCGCGGCACCGACGAGCGCTGGAAGGTCGAGTTCGACGTGCGCGGCAACGCGAATGCATGACTGAGATGAAGCGGTACAGCGTCGGTATCGATCTCGGCACCAGCAACACGGTGCTCGCCTATGCGGAGGCGGGATCGCCGGGTGGGTCGCCGCTTATCCACGTCTTCGAGATCGAGCAACTGGTGAGCCCCGGCGAAGTGGCCGCGCGGCCGCTTCTGCCCTCGGTGCGCTATCAGGCAGCGCAAGGCGAACTGAACCCCGGCGATCTGCAATTGCCGTGGTCCGGCGCCGCTCAGAGCGGCGCGCGCAAGGATGCACAGCAGGCCACGCAGGACGCACAGCCGGTCGTGATCGGCCGGCTCGCGCGCGTGCTTGGCGCTCAGGTGCCGGGCCGGCTGGTGTCGAGCGCGAAGAGCTGGCTCTCGCATGCGTCGGTGGATCGCACCGCGCCGATCCTGCCGTGGGGCGCCGCCGACGACGTCCGCAAAGTCTCGCCGGTCGAAGCCAGCGCGAGCTATCTGGCGCACGTGCGCGCGGCCTGGAATCAGCGGTTTCCAGACGCGCCGCTCGAACGCCAGGACGTGGTGCTGACAGTGCCGGCGTCTTTCGACGAAGGCGCGCGAGCGTTGACCGTGGAAGCCGCCCGCATGGCCGGCTTGCATACTTTGAAGCTGCTGGAAGAGCCGCAAGCGGCCTTCTACGACTGGCTGTTTCATCATCGCGAGCGGCTCGCAAGCGAACTCGCGGACACGCGTCTCGTGCTCATCTGCGATGTGGGCGGCGGCACCACCGACCTCACGCTGATCGAAGTCGGCCTGCGCGACGGCGAGCCGCAGCTCACGCGCATCGGCGTGGGCAATCATCTGATGCTCGGCGGCGACAACATGGACCTGGCGCTCGCGCATCTGGTGGAAGCGCGGTTGCCGGGCGGCTCGAACCAGCCGGGCGAGCGCGCGCGTCTGTCGGCGGCGAGCCTGTCGCAGCTGGTCGAGCGTTGCCGCAACGCCAAGGAACAACTGCTCGGCGCGCAGGCGCCCGACTCCACGTCGATCACACTGCTGGGCGCGGGCTCGAAGCTGATAGGTGGCGCGCGCACAGCACAAGTCACGCGCGACGAGGTCGAGCGGATCATCGTCGATGGTTTCTTTCCGGCGGTGGCGTCGCATGAACGGCCTGGCCGGCCGCGTGGCGCGATCGTCGAATTCGGTCTGCCCTATGCGACCGATGCCGCGGTCACGCGTCATATCGCGGCGTTCCTGAGCCGCTTCGCGGCGCAATCACGCAAGGCGCTGGGCGTCGCGGAACCCTCCGGTTCATCGGACGAAGCAACGTTGCCCGTACCCGACACGCTGCTGCTGAACGGCGGCGTATTCCGCGCCGAAGCGCTCACGCAACGTCTGGCGAGCACCTTAGGCACATGGCGCGGCGAAGCGCTCAACGTGCTGCACAACGACAATCCCGACGTGGCCGTGGCGCGCGGCGCGGTCGCCTATTCGCTCGCGCGCGCCGGCAACGCGCCGAAAATCGGCGGCGGCTCGCCGCGCAGCTATTTCCTCGTGCTCGACGAAGCCGGCGACGGCAAGCCCGATGCCGAACCCGTGCAACGCGGCATCTGCCTGCTGCCGCGCGGCACGGAAGAAGGCCACGAGATTCTGATCGCGGACCGCACCTTCGCGCTGCGTCTCGGGCATCCGGTGCGGTTTCACCTTGTCTCGTCGAGCGCGGATACGGTGTATGTACCCGGCGAACTGATCGATCTCGCCGGCGGCGATTTTGTCCGCCTGCCACCGATCGCGACCATCGTGCAGCCGCGCGGCGCGAAGAGTGCGCGCGAAACCGCGGTGCAGATCGCGACGTCGCTCACCGAAGTGGGCACGCTCGACGTCCACTGCATCGAACTGGACGATCCCACCCAGCGTTGGCTGCTCGAATTCCAGTTGCGCCGCGAACACGCGCAAGTGAACCTGACCGACGATGCCGCGCAGGCCCGTCATCCGGCGCTCGATCAGGCGATCGACCACATCGACCGATGCTTCGGCTCGCGCGCGCAGAAAGTCGATCCGAAAGAAGTCAAACGTCTGCGCTCGCAACTCGAACAACTGCTGGGCCCGCGCGAAAGCTGGAACAGCGCGTTGCTGCGCGAACTGTTCGGCGCGCTGTGGGAACGCGCGCGCCGCCGGCGCCGCTCGGCGGATCACGAGCGCCTCTGGCTGAATCTGGCCGGCTATTGCGTGCGGCCCGGCTTCGGCTATCCGCTCGACGAATGGCGCGTCGAACAACTCTGGTCGCTGTTCGACGACGGCATCCAGTACGTCAACGAAAGCCAGGTCTGGTCGGAATGGTGGACGCTCTGGCGTCGCGCCGCCGGCGGCCTCGACGAGAGCGCGCAGCTGCGCGTGCTCGACGCGATGGCGTATCTGCAAGGCGCCGCGCAATCGCGTCACAAGCTGCCGTTCGACGTGGCGAAGACCGGCTTCACCGACATGGTTCGTTTGAGCGCATCGCTCGAACGCATTCCTGTGGAGCGCAAGATCGAACTCGGCGAGTCGGTGCTGACGCGTCTGAAAAAACCCGCTGAGAATCATCAAAGCTGGTGGGCGGTCGGCCGTATCGGTGCGCGGCGGCCGTTCTACGGCAGTGCGCATAGCGTCGTGCCGCCGGAGATTGCCGGTGTATGGCTCAACGCGATCCTCGCGCTCGACTGGAAGAAGGTCGATCCCGCCGCGTTCGCCGCCGTGCAGATCGCCCGCATGACCGGCGACCGTTCGCGAGACTTGCCCGAAGACTTGCGTCTTGCGGTAGTGCGCCGCCTCGAAGCGGCTAACGCGCCGCGCGCGTGGATCACCATGGTGAGCGAGAGCGTCGAGCTCGATAACGCCGACGAAGGCCGCGTGTTCGGCGAGTCGCTGCCGGCGGGGCTGAAGCTGATCGCGAGCTGAGGCTGGCGCGACTAGGGCAGCTCGAAATTCAGCACCGCCTCCGCCGCAAGTTTGTGCTTGCGATTCTTGAGACTCTCCGCGAGCAGATCGCGGAAGATGAGCAATGCGTCGGCGCCGTGCTCCTCGCGAAATCCGTTCAGGACTTCAGCGATGGCGGCCTGTTGCGTCGCCGGCGTCAACGTGCTGGCAATGTACGAACTGCCGCGCGCCAACTCCATCATGTAGGTGGATCTGCAAAGCGTCTTCTCTGCCTCTCGAGCGGATTTTCGTCCGTTATGCATCGTTGTTTTTCTCGGTTGTTTTTCGTTGCGCGTGCAACCAGCGGCTCTCCCCGCTGGCGAGGCGAAGCGTTCTTATGCTCCGGCCCGACGCAACCGTCTCCTTCTATCTGAACAGTTCAAGCTTAAGAGAACCTTATGCGTAACGGATAAAAGCTCACGCAGAGGCACGCTTGAGAAACGCAATCTATTCGTTCGATGAATATCGGAATGTTTTGCTGAATGCGCCGTGGCCTTTGACCCTTCACATGCAAAAAAGGCCGGAAAAACCGGCCTTTTATTATGAAGTCTCGACGCTTGCCTGGTAGTGCTACACCTGCGCCATGCCACCGTCGACAGCCATTTCGATCCCCGTGATGTAGCTCGCGTCGTCCGAAGCGAGGAACGAGACGGCTTTGGCGATCTCGTCCGGTTCGCCCACGCGGCCAAGCGGTGTCGTTTCGCTGGCCTGCTGGGCGAAGGCGGCGATCTGCTCGTCGTTCATTCCGAGTTCGGATTTGTAGGCCGGCGTCACCACCACGCCGGGCGCCACCACGTTGACGCGAATTCCGCGGCCCTTCAGATCGGTCGCCCATGTACGCGCGAACGAGCGCAGCGCGGCCTTGGTCGCCGCATACACGCCGAAGGCCGGCATGCCCTTGCTTCCGGCAATCGAGCCCGTGATGACGATCGCGCTGCCCGGACGCATCAACGGCAAAGCTTTCTGCACCGTGAACAGCGTGCCTTTCACGTTGATGCCGAAGTACTTGTCGAACTGCGCCTCGGTGATCGCGCCGAGCGGCGAAAACTCGCCGCCGCCTGCATTCGCGAACAGAATGTCGAGCCGGTTATGGGCGGTCTGCACGGTGTTGAACATGCGGTCGAGATCTTCGGCTGACGAGATGTCCGCGCGAATCCCGGTGGCGCCGTGGCCGATGCGCTCCACCGCATCGTCGAGTTCGGCCTGACGCCGGCCGGTGATGTAGACGGTCGCGCCTTCCTGAGCGAAGCGCGTTGCGGCGGCGAAGCCAATGCCGCTGCTGCCGCCCGTCACCAGCACGATCTTGCCAGCGTGTTTGCGGGAATTGACGTTTCCAAGTGTGGACGTGTTCATGATCTGCTCCTAAGTTTGTGAGGTCGGTTGACCATGAAGAGAAGCTTATTTCATGCACACGTAGAGATAAATAGGTATACTGTGACTTCTTTATCCACCTATGTGGATAATCACCGGGAAATCGAGTCCGCATGGATCATTTGCAGGCCATCCGCATCTTTGCGCGTGTGGTGGAAACCGGCGGCTTCAGCCGGGCGGCGCAGTCGCTGCAGATGCCGAACGCGACGGTCAGCAAGTGGGTCAAGTCGCTCGAAGACCATCTGGGCGTGAAACTGCTCGAACGCAGCACGCGCAGCGTCAGCGTCACGACGGACGGCACGGCGTATTACGAGCGCACGCGGTATTTGCTGAGTGAACTCGACGATATCGAGGCGACCTTGGGCCGCGACCGCGCGAATCCGCGCGGCGTGCTGCGGGTCGACAGCGGCGGCTCGACCGCGAGCGGCATTCTGATTCCCGCGCTGCCCGAATTTTGCGCGCGTTACCCGGACATTCAGGTGCGCCTGAGCGTGACGGACCGGACCGCCGATCTGATCGCGGAGAACATCGACTGCGCGATTCGCAGCACGGCGGACGACCCCAATCTCGTGACAAACGCCATCGGCACGCTGCGCTGGACCACGTGTGCGAGCCCGGCGTATCTGGCCGAACATGGCACGCCGCTACATCCGCGCGAGATCGTCGATGACGGGCATGCGGTGGCCGGCTATTTTTCGGCGAGCAGCGGACTCGCGCCGCCCTTGCATTTCCTCAAGGACGGCGAGCGCATCGTGCTCGACAAGGTCCGCAATACGGTGATGGTGAGCGAGAGCAACGCGCATCTGGCCACTGCGCTGGCGGGACTCGGCATCGTTCATACGCTGGATTTCATGGTGCGGCCGGCCGTGGAGCGCGGCGAGCTCGTGCCGATTCTCACGGACTGGCGGCCGGACCCGCTGCAGGTTTATCTCGCCTATCCGCCGAGCCGCCGTTACAGCACCAAACTCCGCGTGTTCGCCGACTGGGTGAGCCAGCTCTACGCGCAGCTTGAGACTGCCTGAACGCAGAGGCGCGCTACGCCATCGTCACCTGGTTTCGACCGCCATGTTTCGATCGATACAGCGCGCGATCCGCGCTCGCGAAACCCTCGCGATGCGCCGGCCGGGAGGTTTCGCTGATGCGCGTCAACGACGCGCCCACGCTCACCGTCACCCTGCCGAGCGGCGACGCGCGATGCTCGATCGCCAGATCCGCCACGCCCTGACGCAGCATGTCGAGCGTGTCTTCGAGCGCCGCGTGCTCCGCGTGCAGCACCAGCAGGCCGAACTCCTCGCCGCCCATGCGCCCGACGATGATGCGTTCGCCATCGGCCGCGGCCTGCATCACCGAGGCTACTTCGCGCAGGCAGCGATCGCCCGCCTGGTGGCCGTAGGTATCGTTGTATTGCTTGAACCAGTCGACGTCGACCACGACCGATCCCATCACGTCGCCGTCCTGTGCCTCTTTCCAGCGGCGCGTGATGCTCTCCAGCAGGAACCGCCGGTTGTACAACTGCGTCAGCGGATCGATCGCGGTGGCCGTGCGCATCTTCAGGTCGTTCTCGATCATCGCGCGCAGGTGATAGAACACGCCGCGCTGGCCCGCGTCGAGGCGGCCGGGCGCCGGGTCCATCGCGCACAACGCGCCGACGATCTCGCCATTGGGCGCGCGCAGCGCGATCGCCGCGTAGAAACGCACGAACGGATGCCGCTGCACCAGCATGCATTCGCCGAAACGGGTGTCGTCGTGCGCGTCCTCGATGACGAACAGCTCGGCGTCGCGCACCGCATAGTCGGCGAGCGAACGGGCCCGCGTGACGAGCGGCATCGCCATGCCGACCTCGGCGCGGTAATGCTGGTACTCCTCGTCGAGCAGCGTGATCGCGGTGATCGCCGCACCGGTCACGCTCTTGAGAATTTCCGCCGCGTGGGTGAAGCATTCGCGCATCACCTGATCGTCGTGCAACAGCCATTCAATCACCGACGACTCCACCTCGGGTTCACCGGCGGCGGACGAATCGAACTGCATGCGGCTGGACAGACGGTCGTTACTGAAGGCGAGTTGCACGGCTGGGTCCCGGAATGTGATTAGCTCGTGTCAACGGCACAACCGCGCGAAACTTGAGCGGCCGCGAAACCTTGTCGGCGCGCAAGCCACGCATGGCGGCGCGGATCGGCGCGGGGTGCCAGGACGTACAATTCACCCGCCGGTCACGCGCCGCCTGCGTTTACTCGAGTAACAGGCAGCGCGGCCTTTTCAATAGACAATTGCACGCGCTCTCGCCGCGCGCATTTCGCATTCTCATGATCAATCTCTTCCAGGCCATGCAAGCGTTCGTCAAGGTCGCGGACGCGGGCAGCTTCGCGCAGGCCGCGGAGCAACTCGGCGTCTCGACCTCGGTGGTCACGCGCCACGTGTCGAGCCTTGAAAAGCATCTCGGCATTCGCCTATTCCAGCGCACCACGCGCAAGGTCGTGCTGACCGAAGCCGGCGCCGAGTATGCCGACGGCTGCCGCCTCCTGATGGCCGAACTCCAAGAAGTCGAATCGCGCGCCACCACTGCTTCAAAGGAAGTCGCGGGCGATCTGCGCATCGTGGCGCTGGGCAGCTTTTCGCTATTCCGCCTCACGCCGCTGTTCGCGGAGTATCAGGCCAAGTTTCCGCGTGTGAATCTGCGGGTCACGTTGACGGAGAAACGCGTCGATCTGCTCGAAGGCGGTTTCGACGTGGGGATCGTGACCGAGCATATGATCCGCTCGGAGTCGCTGGTGGTGCGCCGGCTGATCAACTCGCACGCGGTGCCGGTGGCGTCGGCCGCTTACCTCGCGCAGGCCGGCCATCCGAAAACGCCCGCCGATCTCGCGCGGCATCGCGTGATCACCGCGCCGCTCGACACCAGTCCGCAGACCTGGGTGTTCGACAACGGCGACGGCGGCGAAGACAGCATAGCGCTCGATGCGTCGTTCACCGTCAACAGCATGATCATGCAGAAACAGGCGGCGCTCGGCGCGATGGGTATTGCGCTGCTGCCGCTGGAGATGGTCGATGACGAATTGCGCGCGGGCACGCTGATGCGGATTCTCGAGGATCACGCCGTGCTCAACGGCGACGTGGCGGTGTCGCTCGTGTATCCGAGCCGGGAATTCGTGCCGCGCAAGATCCGGGAGTTTATCGATCTGGCGGTGGGGTTTTTCGAGTAATGCCTTAGAGAGAGGCGTCTTAGGCCCCTCTCCCGATCAAGGCCGCTCGCCTCGCGCCAGCCGCGCCTCGATGTCATACACCACCGGCATCAGATCCGCGACGCTGTCGATCACGTAGTGCGCGCCCGCCGCCTGCAGCTTTTCAATCGCCGCCTTGCGACGCCACGCGAACTCATCCGGGGCCAGCGCCTTGACGTCGTTTTCAGCCATGCCGAAAGCGTTGCCGCTCACCGCGACGCCGACCGCCCACGTGCCGCCGTTGATGCCCTCTTCGATGCCGACTTCGGTGTCGTCGACCTTGATCGCATCCTTCGCGCGCCACACGCCCAGTTCCGGCAACGTCTTGTAGATCATGTACGGCGAGGGCCGCCCTTCCGGTGTATCGCAGGTGCACACGATGCTGTCCGGCGAGAACCCCTGCGCGGCCGCGCCCGGCACGATCTCGGCCATGATTTCGCGCGTATAGCCGGTGGTCGTGCCGATCCGGATGTCGTCGCTGCGCAGCGCGCTCGCCACGTCGGCCACGCCGGGAATCACCGAGCTGTAGCTCGCCGCCACGGCGATGTTCTTCGGCACGAACACGTCGTATACGGCGTCGATATCCGCTTCGCCCGGCGCGCGGCCGTACTTGTCGGCCCACGCCTGCGCGACGCGCGGCAACGCCATCAGCGCCGCGATATGCGGACGCTTGGCCATGCCCATCGGGCCGCGCGCTTCATCGATCGTGATCGACACGCCGAACTGTTCGAAGGTTTCGACGAAGGCGCCCATCGGCGCCAGCGAACCATAATCGACCACTGTGCCGGCCCAATCGAAAATCACTGCTTTTACGTGTTTCATTTACTTCGATCCCAAGGAATTTCCCAAGCTCGCGCGGTGCGCCCGATCTGTGTGCTTCAGGCCGCGTCGGCCAATCTCTTGCGCTCGTCGAGCGCGGCCGACGGCGGAGCCGCGTGCTCGACGCCCATCGTCCCGAGCGCGTTGCCGCACGCCGCCACGACGCGGCGCATCACGTGCTCGTTCACCTGACCGATGCAGCCGATCCGGAAGCTGTCCACCACCGTCAATTTGCCCGGATAGATGATGAAACCCTGCTGCTTCATCAATTCATAGAAGCGCTCGAATCTGAACGACGGATGCGCCGGCGCGAAGAACGTCACGATGATCGGCGAGCGCCAGCGCGCGTTCAGCAGCGGCTCGAAGCCGAGTTCGTGCATGCCGGCCACCAGCACGTCGCGATTGTTCGCGTAGCGCGCGAGACGTCCGGCCTGCCCGCCTTCGAGCTTGTGCAAGCGCAGCGCCTCGATAAACGCGGCGACCGTGTGCGTGGGCGGCGTGAAACGCCACTGGCCGGTACGGTTCATCACGTCCCATTGATCATGGACGTCGAGCGCGAGCGAGTGACTGCGGCCCTTCGCTTCTTGCAACGCACCCTTGCGGGCGATCACGAAGCCGAAACCCGGCACGCCCTCGATACATTTATTCGCCGACGACACGAAGGCCTCGCAGGCAATCTCGCGCACGTCGAGCGGCACCGCGCCGAAGGCGCTCATCGAATCGATCAGCAGCTTGCGGCCCTTCTTCGCGGTGGCGGCGGCGATTTCTTCGAGCGGGTTCAGAATCCCCGAGCTGGTTTCGCAGTGCACGGCGACCACGTGCGTGATGCGTGGATCGGCGTCCAGCATGTGCTCGATTTCAGCGCCGCGCGGCGGCAGGTAGTCGCCCTTGTCGAGCAGCGTATAGGCGCGACCAAGATAACCGAGCGTGGTCGCGATGCGCTTGCCGTACGCGCCGTTGGCCAGCACGAGCGCATGGCCGTCACGCGGGATCAGGCTGCCGAGCATCGCTTCGACGCAATAGCTGCCGCTGCCTTGCAGCGGCACGCAGTCGTAGTCGCCCGCCGTGTCGCCGGCAATCTCCAGCAAGCTGCTGCGCAATAGCGCTGTCATCGCGCGGAAATCGCCGTCCCACGAACCCCAGTCGCGCAGCATCGCTTCCTTGGTCGAGAGCGCCGTGCTGAGCGGCCCGGGTGTCAACAGATACGGCTCGCCCCCGGCCGGTGCCGCGCACGTGACGGCGGAAGGTCCCGCGGCGTTCACGGCTGCTAAACGGTCGATCACGCTGTCCATGTTCGGAATCTCCGATATCGCTGGTTTGGTGACTTACACAGTACAGAAACGCGTGGCATCGGTAAAATCGATATAATCGATGCAGGTATCGCAATAACTTATAGGGTAGCGAGGTACACGTGCAATACGCGCAGTTGCGGGCATTTCATGCGGTCGCGGAACATGGCGGGTTTTCCAAAGCGGCGCAGGCGCTTTCGCTCACGCAGCCGGCCGTGTCGGATCACGTGCGGCGGCTGGAACAGGATTACGGCGTCAAACTGTTCGAACGCGGGCCGCGCGGCGTCGAGACCACCGAACTCGGCCTGCGCCTCTTCAGCGTGACGCGGCAGATGCTCAGTTGCGAGCGCGACGCGCGGCAATTGCTCGAATCGGCGGGCGGGCTCGAATCCGGCTCGCTGTCGCTGGCCGCGGACGCGCCCGACCTGGCGGTCGCGCTGATCGGCGCGTTTCGCAAGCTGCATCCGGGCATCGTCGTGACGCTGTCCATCGCCAACGCCGCGGACTGCATGCAGCGCGTGCTCTCGAGCGTCGTCGACGCGGCCATTACCGCCGCGCCGCAAGTGCACAGCCGGCTGGAGGCGCGCGTATTGCGGCGCGATCCGCTGGTGGCGATGGTGCCGGCAAGCTATCCGGTGGCGAAAAAACGCAAGCTGAGCTACGCCGAACTGGTGCAGCAGCCGATGATTTTCCGCGAGTCGCAATCCGTCACGCAGCAGTTGCTCGAAATCGAACTGGTGCGCGAGTCGCTGCAAGTGGAACCGGTGATGTATGTGGACGGCCGCGAGGCGCTCGAAGAAGCAGTCGCGCAAGGCATGGGAGTTGGGGTCATCGCGCGCGCCGAATTCAAGGAGTCGCGGCGGATCAGGATGATTCCGCTACAGGACTGCCGGGTGCAGATGATCGAATCGCTGACGCGGCTCGCCGAGCGGCCGGGCTCGAATCTGCTGGACGCGTTGTTCGCGGTGGAGTTGGGGAAGCCGGCCGCGGCATTAAACGACAAGCCAGTTCCCGCTGCTCCGGCTGAATGAAACGACAAGCCGCCCGGCAGGCGATGCCTGCGGGCGGCGCTTCTTTCGTTTCTTTCTCGTGTTGCGATTGCGGCGTGGACTTATGCGGCCACGCTACATCCCTTCACACCGAATCGCTTAACGCGATCCGCCGCTAGCGATCAGGCTTTCACCAGTCAGCCAGCGTGCATCGTCGGAAGCGAGGAAGGCGACCACATCGGCGATGTCGTCAGGCTGGCCGATACGGCCGAGCGGCGTCGTACTGACGGCCCACGTTTCGAAGTCGGAGCCGAGGATGCCGCCGGTGTGCGTGCCTTCGGTTGCGACCATGCCCGGATTCACCGAATTGACGCGAATCTTGCGCGGGCCAAGCTCACGTGCCAGCACGCCGGTGATGCCATCGACAGCGCCCTTCGTGGCGGTGTAGACCGCGCTGCCCGACGGCGTGATGCGGCTCACCACCGAACTGATATTGACGATGCTCGCGCCTTCGCCGAGATGCTTGACCGCTGCCTGCGTGGTCAACAGAAGACCCAGCACGTTCACGTTGAAGTGCTTATGAAAATGCTCTTCGGTGATCTCTTCGATCGGCGCGAATTCATACACGCCCGAGTTGTTGACCAGAATGTCGAGACGGCCATACTTTTCCACCGCCGTATCGATGATGCCTTGCGCGTCCGCTGCTTTGGACACGTCGCCCGCGACGGCCACGGCCTTACCGCCGGCAGCGGTGATCGCCTCGACCACGCTGTCAGCGCCGGCCTTGCTCGACGCGTAGTTCACCACCACCGAAGCGCCTTGTGCGGCCAATGCCTTGGCGATTGCCGCGCCGATACCTTTCGATGCACCGGTTACGACTGCAACTTTACCTGTGAGCTTGCTCATGATCGATTCCTATAGATGGGATTGGCGCCGACGCTGTCGCGAAGATTCGCGGGCTGCGGTGGAAATGCACTGGCGCTGACACTGGTGACAATGTAGTTACGTCGGCCGCGCGGATAAAGCGGCTGAAGGCGAATAGATACGTCGGTTGAGACGAACAATCGGAAGACACGTGACGCGGATGGCCCGAAGGCTCGATGCGACCAGCGGTGTCGCCCGCCAGTGCGAATGGGAAAGCACGAGTAAGCACGCACATAAGAACGAACAGTACTTCCCCCTGTCAGTGTAGGCGGTTCGAAGCGTCGGCGTTTCTATAAAACAGCCTTTGCCCGCCGCCCGCCTGTATCAGCCGCAAGCCCCTCCATCGCGAGTTCGATGAACGCGCGCGTTGCCGCGCTCCGGTACGCGCCTTTGCGCAATAGCAGCGCAGCCGTACGCTGTGGCAGAGCCGGCTCCAACTGCACGAGAAACAGTTCGCTCTGCTCGCGCGCGATCGCGGCCGGCAGCAGCGTGGCGAGCGCACTGCGACGCACGATCTGGACGACCGCGCCAATCGAGTTCACCTCCATCGCGATGCGAGGTGACACGCCATGCAGCTTGCAATAACGATCGATGTACTGACGCGTTGCGAACTCTTCATTAAGCAGAACGAGCGCTTCTTTCTGGAACTGGCTCAGCTTCAACGCGGAACGACGCTTCGCATGCGGATGCGCCTTGCCGACCACCATTGCCAGCGCTTCGACGAATAGTGTTTGCGTCTCGATGTCCGGCGTGTTCGTGTCGTCGAATGCGATGCCGACGTCGAGCGCGTCTTCGCTCAGCAACGCTTCCATCCGGTCCTGCGGCATTTCGAGGATGTTCAGCGTAATGTCCGGATAGCGGCGGTTGTACTTCTCCAGAAGCGGGCCGATCAGGTAGGCCGTGAAGGTCGGTGTCATCGCGAGACGCAGCGAGCCGCGGCTCAACTCCTCCACGTCGTGAATCGCCCGCTTGCCCGCCTCGAGGTCCTGCAGCGCGCGCTGAGCGTAATGCACATAGGCGGTGCCGGCGTCGGTCAGCTGGATCGTGCGGCCGGACCGGTCGAGCAACTGCACTCGCAAGGTGTCTTCCAGCTGCTTGATCTGTTGCGACAGCGTCGGCTGCGACACGTGCAGCGCCTCGGCCGCGCGCGTGAAATTGCGGTGCTCGGCGACTGCAAGAAAGTAACGGATGTGCCTGAGTAGCATGACGTCCTCTTGAACTATTGGTGTTTCTTATCGAGAGAATAATAAACCGGTCTTGGACGCTATAGCTTGATCGGCGCATTGTTCGTCCATTGATTCCCCACGAACAACCTGATGGAGCGAAACATGCAAGACATCATCGACGGCTTCCTGAAGTTTCAGCGCGACGCCTTTCCGCAGCGCTCCGAGCTTTTCAGGAAGCTGGCCACGACCCAGAACCCGCGCACCTTGTTCATTTCGTGCTCGGACAGCCGGCTCGTGCCCGAACTCGTCACGCAGCGCGAACCAGGCGATCTGTTCGTGATCCGCAACGCGGGCAACATCGTGCCTTCGTACGGTCCGGAGCCGGGCGGCGTGACCGCCACGGTCGAGTACGCAGTCGCCGCGCTCGGTGTCACCGATGTGGTGATCTGCGGTCATTCCGACTGCGGCGCGATGACGGCCATCGCGAGTTGCAAATGCATGGACCATATGCCTGCCGTGCGCAGCTGGCTGCACTACGCGGACTCCGCGAAAGTCGTCAACGAGGCGCGCGAGCACAAGAGCGAACGCGACCGGGTCGACTCGATGGTCCGCGAAAACGTGATCGCGCAACTGGCTAACATCAAGACTCATCCTTCCGTGCGGCTCGCCCTCGAACAGGGACATCTCGCGCTGCACGGCTGGGTGTACGACATCGAAACCGGCTCGATCGATGCGCTCGACGGCTCGACGAATCGCTTCGTTTCTCTCGCGGATCATCCGCATACGTGTGCCACCCCGGCTCGACTCGACGTCGCGGCCTGACCGCACTTATTTCATTGACTTACTCTGAGGAAATTCATCATGACGCAGTCCCAATACAGCCAGGCCCCGCGTGAAGCACTGACCGACGCGATCATCGACGCGAAGGTTCGCAAGAATCTGACGTTCGAGCAGATCAACGAAGGCACCGGTCTGAGTCTTGCATTCGTCACCGCCGCCTTGCTCGGCCAGCATCCGCTGCCCGCAGACGCCGCGAAGGTCGTGGCCGACAAACTCGAACTCGGCGAAGATGCGGTGCGCCTGCTGCAAACCATCCCGTTACGCGGCAGCATTCCGGGCGGCGTGCCGACCGATCCGACCATCTACCGCTTCTACGAAATGGTGCAGATCTACGGTTCGACGCTGAAGGCGCTGGTGCACGAGCAGTTCGGCGACGGCATTATCAGCGCGATCAACTTCAAGCTCGACATCAAGAAAGTCGACGATCCGGAAGGCGGTCAGCGTGCCGTGATCACGCTCGACGGAAAGTATCTGCCGACCAAACCGTTCTGAGACGGCAGCGGAGTCGTTCTATCAAGAACGGCTCCGTCAAAACCTGTGACGCAGCCTGCCACGCAATGAATTCAGCACTTACGCAGCAACATGATTTGCGCGGCCACGCTGGCCAGCACCGCCAGCGCGCCGAGTGTATCCAGAATAACGTGCCACACGATATCGCTCCTTCCACATTCGTTTCACCATTGCCTGATTAAACGAATGCTCGTGCCATTAATTGAATACCCAGTCCGAGCAGACAGATAAAGAACCAGCGTCTGAACGTGTCCGCGCCGATGCGTCCGCGCACGTGCTGTCCGATCCACATGCCGAGCAGCGCCGGCACCACGGCGAATATCGATTCGCCCAGATCGCCGGCGGCGAACGCGTGCTCCCTGGTGAGCCCGATTGCCAGCGCGATGGTCGACATCGTGAACGACAAGCCGAGCGCCTGCACCAGTTCCTCTTTCTTCAGCGCCAGCCCTTGCAGATACGGTACCGCCGGCACGACGAACACGCCAGTGCCGCCGGTGACGAGGCCCGTCACCGCGCCGATCGCCGGCGACAACCAGCGCTCGTGCCGCGCCGGCACCGAAAAGCGCCACGCCAGCAAACCGGCCACGCCGTAGAGCGTCAATGCGGCGCCGAGTCCGACCACGGCCCATTCGCCGCCTCCGCCCGCGATGAACGACGCGGCCCCGACAGTGCCGGCGACGATGCCGAGCATCATTGGCCACAAACGTATGAGCAGCGCCCGCACGCTCGGCCCCGCGAACAGTTGCCAGACATTCGTCACGAACGACGGCAACAACAGCACGGCGGCGGCCTGCGCCGGCAGCATCAGCGTGCCGAGCACGCCCATGGCGACGGTTGGCAGTCCCATGCCGGTCACCCCCTTGACGAAGCCGGCAACCACGAAAGTCGCGGCGACCACGCCCGCACGCATCGCAAACGAAGAGATCATCGGGAGCTTGTTGTTGAAGTGATGCCGGCAATTTTCAATCGCCGCAAGCGCGGCCACAATGCGTAAGATACTTACCGTGACTTAGGCTGGGGCTAAGGCTGTGACCCTTGCTGAATCCCACCCGCTTCCACACACATAACGATCCGTCTTCCATGCGCTTCGACCTCATCGACCTACGCCTCTTTCTGCATATCCTCGAAACCGGCAGCATCACTCACGGCGCGGCGCGCGCGAACATGTCGCTGCCGTCGGCGAGCGCGCGGCTGCGCGGCATGGAAGACGCGCTCGGCATGCCGCTGCTCGAACGCGGCCGCCGCGGTGTCGAATCCACGCCGACCGGCGACACGCTCGCGCATCACGCGCGGCTCGTGCTCGGACAGATCGAACGCATGCAGGGCGAACTAGGCGAGCATCAGGAAGGCCGCAAAGCGTGCATACGGTTGTGGACCAACACCGCGGCCATCACCGAGTTCCTGCCCTCGGCGATCGGCCTCTTTCTGCGCGATCACCCCAACGTGCAGATCGATCTGAAGGAGCGTCAGAGCAGCGAAACGGTCAAGGCCGTGCTGACCGGCGCGGCTGAAATCGGCATCATCTCCGACGCGGTCGATCACGGCGCGCTGCAGACCTTCCCCTTCGCCGTCGACAAACTCGTGCTGATCACGAGCCGCGACGATCCGCTTGCCGCGCTGCGCCGCACGACACTAGCGGAAGTGGCGGAGCGGGAATTCATCGGGCTGAGCGCGGACAGCGCGTTGCAGGCCTATCTAGGCGAGCGAGCGCTGCTGGCCGGCCAGCCGCTCAGCTTCCGCACCCACGTGCGGACGTTCGACGCCATCTGCTGCATGGTCGAGCAAGGCGCCGGCGTCGGTATCGTGCCGGCCACGGCGGCGAAGCGCTATCGCGGCACGCCCGGCATCCGCACGATCGAGCTGACCGATAGCTGGGCCGCGCGCCAGTTGCTGATCTGCATGCGCGATCTGAACGCGATGCCGCGGCCGGAAAAGGCGCTGGTGCGGCATCTGGCGGGGATTTGAATTTCCGTCTGGAATGCCTGCACCGCACTATTATCAGTCTGGTTTATCTAACTGCCTATTTTTAATCGATTTGCCTGATTTAGCACGGTTTCTTATCCTTGACCCACAACCGCATGCGGCTCGATGCATGCGCCGTCCGCCACTTTTTTTGCCGGCAAGATCATGGAAAGAACCACCTTCAACGTGCGCGTCGATAGCGTTAGCGACGAAGCGCATGGCGTGCGCTCGTTCAGCGTCTCGCGACTGGACGGGCAACCGTTCGATCACTACGAACCCGGCGCGCACATCGACGTGACCGGACCATCCGGCCTCACACGGCAATACTCGTTGTGCGGCGACCCGGACCAGCGGGACGCGCATCTGTTCGCCGTGAAGCGCGAAGACACATCACGCGGCGGCTCGCGTTCGCTGCATGACGATGTCACGGTCGGCAGCGAATTGACTATCGGCGCACCGCGCAATCTGTTCCGGCTCGCTCCGGGCGCCGAAGAACATGTGCTCATCGCCGCGGGTATCGGTGTGACGCCGTTGCTAAGCATGGCGTACCGTCTGCTCAGGCAACAAGAGCGCTTCGTGTTGCATTATTTCGCGCGCAGCGCGGAGCACGCGGCGTTCTTGCCGCTGCTTTCACGCGCGCCCTTCAGTGACTATGTGAAGCTCCACTTCGGCGTCGCGCGCGAGCAACTCGACGCGGTGCTTGGCGATTGTCTCGCGAACGCGCGCGAAGGCACGCACGTTTATACCTGCGGGCCGGCGCCTTTCATGGAACGTGTGGTGGCGATCGGCGAAACGCGTATCGCGTCTGAAGCGATTCACCTCGAACGATTCGCCGCTGAGCCGGTTTCGACTACGAGCGCCGAAGCGGCCGCGCTCGATACCTTCGACGTGCGGATCGCGAGCAGCGGCGCGACCGTGCGCGTCGACAAGGACACGACCATCGTCGCGGCTCTGGCGTCGATCGGCATTGAAGTGGATACGTCGTGCGGAGAAGGTGTATGCGGCACGTGCATGGTCGACGTGTTGAGCGGCACGCCCGAGCATCGCGACCATTGCCTGAGCAAAGCGGAACGCGCGAGCGGCAAAGTGATCTGCTGCTGCATTTCACGCGCTACGTCGCCCGTGCTGGTGTTGGATCTTTAGAAGACTCCACGAGGTGCTGCATTCGCAGCACCTTTCACAAGCGCCTCTTCTTACCGGTCGTCGTCGCGAATCGACGACGCATGCCGGCACAGCGCGCGCACTTCGACATCCATATACGGAAACAGCGGCAACTGGCTCAGCACGTCGTGCAGATGCGCGGGGCTCTCCACGTCGAATACGCTGATATTCGCGTAACGGCCGGCGATGCGCCACAGATGCCGCCACACGCCCTCCTGTTGCAGCCTTTGCGACATCGCTTTCTCATCGGCCTTCAGGCGCGCCGCGCGTTCGGCATCCATATCGGCCGGCAGGTGGACGGTCATCTCGACGTGAAACAGCATGCTTGCTCTCCTCTCTGATCGGTAAAAAAAAGCCCCGGCGGCGCGGCCAATCGCGCTGCGCAACCGGGGCTGACAGATTCGTGCGATACGTCAGGGCGTTTTCTGTTCAACGCCCGGCTTCAGCCCTGCGAACGCAGCATCAGGCTTCGGCGCGCAGACGCTCCACTTCGGCGTCCGGCAGGTTGTCGCGCTCTTTGAACAGCGTGAAGTCGAAATCGATCAGCGCGAAATTGCCGTCCACGCCATACGGTTTGCCTTCGGCACCTTCAGCCTGCTTGACCGCCGGCACGAGGCCGTCGCGCGTGGCGAAGGCGAAGTCGTCCCACAGATACGGATCGCCGTCGATGTTGATCTGCGTGGTCAGCTTGCGAAAACCCGGCGCGGATACGAAGAAGTGGATATGTGCCGGACGATGCCCATGCCGGCCGAGCTGATCGAGCAGCAATTGCGTCTGGCCTTGCGGCGGCACGCTATAGCCGACCGGCACCACGCTGCGGAAGCTGTATTGGCCTTCGGCGTCGGTACGGATCGAGCGGCGCAGATTGAAGGCAGGCTGCGATTTGTCGAAGTACGAATAGTTGCCCAGATGGTCCGCGTGCCACACTTCGACGAGCGCATGAGCGAGCGGCTTGCCGTCTTCGCCGAGCACGCGGCCACGCATAACCAGCGTCTGGCCCGGATCGGTGCCGTCGTCCAGTCGCGCATGTCCGTCGGAAACGGGCGCGCCGGCCACGTACAACGGACCTTCAATCGTGCGCGGCGTGCCGCCTTCGATGCCGGCCTTTGCCTCCGCTTCATCCAGACGCAGATCGAGAAAATGCTCGAAACCCAGACCCGCGGCCAGCAGACCGAGTTCGCCGCTCTTGCCGGCGTCGCCGAGATAGTTCAGCGCGGTCCAGAATTCGGCGGGCTGCACGTCGAGATCTTCGATCGTATAGAACAGGTCCTGCACGATCCGGTTGACGATCTGCCTGGTGCGCGGATTGCCTTCGCTGGTGGCGCTGTCGTTGATCTTATTGAGCAGCGCGTCGATTGCTTGCTTGTTCATGGGGTATCTCCTTCGATTGATGTTCTGGATGGCTAACGGATGAGCCTTCAGTGCTTCGATGCTTCAGTTCGTGGCAACGCTGGCGCCTTTGCGCGTATCGCGCCGCAGGCGATCGATCTTGTCCCAGTCGAGCGTGATGCCAAGACCCGGACCTTGAGGCAGATGCAGCGCGAAATTCTCGTAGCGCAGCGGTTCGGTGAGAATCTCTTCGGTCAGCAGCAAGGGGCCGAACAGTTCCGTGCCCCACTTCAACTCGCCGAAGGTGCTGAAGAGTTGCGCGGAAGCGATCGTGCCCACCGCGCCTTCGAGCATCGTGCCGCCGTACAGATCGATGTTCGAGGCCGACGCGATGGCCGCCACCTGCGCGGCGCCCACTAGGCCGCCCGATTGCGCGATCTTCACGGCGAACACATCGGCGGCGCGCGCGCTGGCGACGGCGAACGCATCGGCCGGACCGTGCAGCGCTTCGTCGGCCATAATCGGCACCAGCGCGAGGTCGGTCAGACGCTTGAGACCCGCACGATTCTCCGCGGCGATGGGTTGCTCGATCAGCGTCACGCCTGCATCGGCAAAACGCCGCGCGGCCCAGATGGCGTCCGCTTCGCTCCATGCCTGGTTCACGTCGACGCGCACTTCGCCACGTCCTTCCACCGCTTCCTGGATCGCGACGACATGCGCGACATCGTCGGCGACAGCGCGCGTGCCGATCTTCAGCTTGAACACGCGGTGGCGCTTCGTCTCGTACACCTGCTCGGCTTCGTCGATATCGCGTTGCGTATCGCCGCTTGCGAGCGTCCAAGCCACCTCCACGGAATCGCGCACACGGCCGCCGAACAGTTCCGACAGCGGCACGCCGAGGCGCTGTGCCTGCGCATCGAACAACGCCGTTTCCAGCGCGGACTTCGCAAAGCGGTTGCCTTGAAACAGTTCGCGCAGTTTCGCCATCGCGGCGCCCGGACGCGTCGCGTCCATGCCTTTGAGCAACGGCGCGAAATAGGTGTCGATATTGACCTTGATACTTTCCGGGCTTTCCTCGCCGTACGCGAGGCCGCCGATCGTGGTGCCCTCGCCCACGCCGACCAACCCGTCGGCGCAACGGATGCGTACCAGCACCAGCGTCTGGCAGTTCATCGTTGCGACCGAGAGGCGGTGCGGACGGATCGTCGGTACGTCGACGAGAATCGTCTCCACGCTCTCGATCTTCACGGGTGTTGCTATCATTCGTTGCCCTCCTGAACTGCCTGACCGGGAGCCCTCATAGTAGAAACAACCCGCGAAGCAGTCCAACACCGATTCCGACTACTTCCATACCGTAGGGGTATGCATGGAACTTCGCCAACTCCGCTACTTCATCGCGGTCGCCGAAGAAATGAACATCACGCGGGCCGCCCAGCGCCTGCACATGACCCAGCCGCCGCTCAGCCGCCAGATCCAGCAGATCGAGGAAAGCGTCGGGCTGGCGCTGTTCGAGCGCGGCTCGCGGCCGCTGCGGCTGACCGAAGCCGGCCGGATTTTCTATACACAGGCGAAGCGCCTCGCCGACGAGGCGGACGAACTTGCCCCGCTCACGCGGCGCCTCGCGCAACTGGCCGAGCGCGTCGTCATCGGCTTCGTGCCGTCGACGCTGTATGGCGCGCTGCCCGCCGTGATCCGCGCGTTTCGCGAGGCCGCGCCGCATATCGAACTGTCGCTGATCGAAATGTTCACCATCGAACAACTCGCGGCGCTCAAAGGCGGTCGCATCGATGTGGGCTTCGGCCGCCTGCGTTTCGACGACGCGCAACTCGCGCGCGAGGTGCTTCTGGAAGAAAAAATGATTGCCGCATTGCCGCAAGACCATCCGCTGGCACGACAAAAGAAGCCGCTGACGCTGGCAGCGCTCGCCCAGGAAACCTTGATCGTCTACCCCAGCACGCCGCGGCCGAGCTATGCCGACCAGCAGCTATCGGCCATGCACGATCATGCGTTGGAACCGAAGGCGATTCATGAAGTGCGCGAATTGCAGACCGCGTTGGGTCTGGTGGCGGCGCAAGTGGGCGTGTGTCTCGTGCCGGAAAGCGTGGAAGGTTTGCGCGCGCATGGCGTGGTGTACCGCCCAATTCCGGCGGCCAACGTCGCTTCGCCGATCATCATGAGCCGCCGCTTGCAGGACGAATCGCCAACCACCACGTTGCTGTGTTCGATCGCGCGAGACCTGTTCAAGAAGAACTGAAATACCGAGAGCGTGGCCTTGTCACTCGTCGAAGCGCCTCACGATATCCGCCATCAGATTGCGCAGCCACACGTTGCCCTCGTCCTGATCGAAATGCTCGTGCCAGTGCATCGTGACCGCCGCGATCGGCAAGGTCACGGGCAATTCGTAGATCTGAAAGCCGCCGTCGCGATTGAAAATGTGCGCGAGGCGACGCGGCAGCGTGGCGAACAGATCGGTGACGGCCAGCACACTCGGCAACGCCACGAAATGCGGTAGCTCCAGCGCAATATGACGGCCGACGCCTTGCGCGCGGAATTCGTCGTCGAGCGCGTGGTGGCTGTGCTCGACCGACGTGATCTGCACGTGCGACGCATCCAGAAACGCCTTCAGACTCAGCTCCTTCGTGCGCGGCAGGCCGCGCCGCTTTCTCGTCATACACACGTACGTCTCTTCGAACAGCGCCTGATGCCGCGTGCGCGCGGTTAGCGTGGGCAGATTGCCGATGGCGAAATCGAGCCGGCTCGCGCGCAGTGCATCTTCCATTTCCTCCACCGGCAGCGGCTCGATACGCAGCCTCACGCGCGGCGCTTGCCGGTGCAAAGCCTCGCATATCGGCGGCAGATAAGCCAGTTCGCCCGCGTCCGACAGTGACAGCCGGAACGTGCGCGTGCTCACCGCCGGGTCGAAATGCTCCGCGTAACGCAGCGCTTCGCGCACGGTGTCGAGCGCGCGGGACACGATAGACGACAGTTCCAGCGCGATCGGCGTGGGCTGCATGCCGGCGCGCGTGCGGATGAACAGCGGATCGTCGAACAGCGTGCGCAAACGCCCCAGCGAATAGCTGATGGCCGGCTGCGAGAGCGCCAGCCGCTCGCCCGCGCGAGTCAGGCTGCGCTCCTCGACGATCGCCTGAAAAACGCGCAGCAAATTGAGGTCGACGTGGTCCAGCGAGTTCATCCAGATATCCATGCGGTTGATTTTATATTTCATTTTAGATCAATTTGACGCATATCAACGGGCGGGCGAGACTTGGCTTCATCGACCACCCACTTACACAAGCCATGAGCGAATCCTCATATCAGACCGTCGATGCGAGCGCGTTGTATCAGCGCGCGCAGTCCGACCGCGTGGCCCCGTCGCTGTACTACGACCCGGCCGTCTTCGAAGCGGAACTCGAGCGCATTTTCTACAAGACGTGGATCTGGGTCGCGCACGAAAGCGAACTGCCGAATCCGGGCGACTTCCGCACCACCACGATCGGCCGTCAGCCGGTGATCGTGGTGCGCGACAAGAGCGGCGCGGTCAACGTCTTGCAGAACCGCTGCCGTCATCGCGGCGCGACCGTCTGCGAACAGCACAAGGGCAACGCAAAGGGGTTCACGTGTCCGTATCACAGCTGGACTTACGGCCTTGACGGCGCCTTGCGCGCGCTGCCGTATGGCGACGGTTATGAAGGCGTGGTCGACAAAGCCGAATTGCCGCTCGCCAGTCTGCGCGTGGGCATCTATCAAGGCCTGATCTTCGCGAGCTTCAATCAGGAGATCGAGCCGCTGGAAGACTTCCTCGGCGGCGCCAAGCCGTGGATCGATCTGTTCATGAAGCAAGGCGCGGGCTATCCGATCAAGGCTAACGGCGAACACCGTTTCCGCTTCAACGGCAACTGGAAGATCCAGCTGGAGAACACCACCGACCTGTACCACTTCCCGGTGGTCCACAAGTCCTGGATGAAATCGATCGACGACGAAACCGCCGCCGCGATCACGAGCTTCATGACCAGCGACCAGGCCTTCTGCCGCTCGCTCGGCAACGGCCACAGCCTCGCCGTGCTGGTGCCCGAAATCGTCGATCTCGACAAGGACGACGGCGCGCCGATTCCCGAACGTTTCGAAGAACTGGCGGCCTCGCTCGCCAGGGATCACACGCCGGAGGAAGTGCGCCGCATCGTGCGCTCGCTGATGGGCGTCGGCTTCAACCTGAATCTGTTTCCGAACCTCGCGCTGTCGATGGCGTTTTTCCGCGTACTGCGGCCCATTTCCGCGAACGAGACCGAGATCCGTCACGTCGCCCTCGCGATGGACGGCGGCCCCGAGGAAGCGAACCGCGTGCGTCTGCGCATTCACGAACACTTCCAGGGCCCGTTCGGTTTCGGCAGCCCGGACGACGCCGAAGCGTGGGAGCGCGTGCAGCGCGGCTCGCATGCCGGCCCCGATCTGCCGATTCTCGTCAACCGTGGCTTGAATCGCGAACGCACCGCGCCGAACGGCGAAAAGACCGCCCACGCCACCGACGAGACCGGCATGCGCGAAGCGTACGCGCAATGGCGCACGATGATGGAGCAAGCATGATGGATGACAGAAACACGCTGTTTTCGCAGAAGACTTTTGCCGGCGCGATCGAACTCATCTGGCGCGAAGCCGAGTTGCTGGACCGCAAGGACTATCGCGAGTGGCTCACGCTGTGGGACCCGGCGGGTTTCTACGTGGTGCCGATCGATCACAACACCACCGACTTCGCCGCCACGCTGAACTACGCGTACGACGATCAGGACATGCGCGAAAAACGCGTGCAGCGCATGACGTCCGGCTATTCGGCATCGGCCACCGACGCCGCCCGCACTGTGCGCACCGTGTCGCGCTTCACGCTCACGAGCGACGCCAGCGATGAAGTGACGGTGAATTCGGCGCAAGTCATCGTTGCGTACAAACGCGGCAAGTCGACGCTGTTCGCCGCGGACCTCACGCATCGCATCAGCTTCGCGAGCGGCGAGCCGCGCATCGTGCAGAAGGTGATCCGCCTGATCGATTCGACCGAAGCGTTGAGCGCGATCGGCTTCCTGCTCTGATCTTCTCGTCTTTGAAACTGCGAGCGCAGCAATGCCTACACTGGAAGTTTATTTGCCGGATGGTCACTGGCCGGCGCGCAAGGCGCAATTGATCGCGGCTCTTACGAAGGCCACGGTCGCGGCAATCGGCGCGCCCGCTGAATCGGTGCGGATTCTGCTGAGTGAACTGCCGTCGCACGATTTCGGTTTGGGCGGCGTGAGCAACGCGAATGTTCGAGCGCCGCTGCTCACCATCGTGGCGATCCTGATCGCGGGCCGCACGCCCGCGCAAAAGGAAGCCCTGATCGCCGCGCTCAGCAAGACCGGCGCGGATCTGCTCGACACGCCGCTCGATGCCGCCCGCGTGATGATCAAGGACATTCCGAACACCGATTTCGGCATCGGCGGGCAGACCGCGAAATCACTCGGGCGCTAGCGCCTTTCCTTTAGTCAACGCGAACCAACGGGCACGCAGATGCAAAACGACACGTTTTCTCCCACGGCCGGATCGCCACCTGTATCCGCAGCGCCGGCCACCTCGCGAACCTTGCGGCGGATCATCATCGCCTCCGTGCTCGGCAATGCGCTCGAGTGGTACGACTTTTTTCTGTACGGCACGGCCGCCGCACTGATCTTCGGACCATTGTTCTTCCCGCTGCACGGCGATCCGCTGTTGGGCACGCTGGCCGCTTTCGCGGGCTTCGCGATCGGTTTCCTCGCGCGGCCGTTGGGCGGCATCGTGTTCGGCCATATCGGCGACCGGCACGGCCGCAAGCGCGCGCTCGTCATCACGCTGATGATGATGGGCGTGGCCACCTTCGGCATCGGCCTGTTGCCCACGTTCTCGCAAGTCGGCTTTCTCGCGCCTGCCGCGCTCGTGTGTTTACGAGTCGTGCAAGGCATCGCGTCAGGCGGCGAATGGGGCGGCGGCGTGCTGCTGATCAGCGAGAGCGCGCCGGCCAATCGTCGCGGCTACTATGCGGCGTTCAGCCAGTTGGGTGTGGCCGGTGGCTTCGTGTTGTCGGCGGCCGCGTTTTATCTGGTGCAGCGCTTGCCGCTAGAAAGCTTCATGTCGTGGGGCTGGCGTGTGCCGTTTCTGGCCAGCGTGCTGATTTTCGGCGTGGGCGTGTACATTCGCCGGCGCCTGCCGGAGAGCCGCGACTTCGCCGCCGCCAAACCGAAGCACATGCCTGTGCTGACGGTGCTGCGCAATCATCCGAAGCAGGTGTTGCAAGCGATGGGGCTGCGCGTCGCCGAAAACGGCGGCACGTATATCTTTCTTTCGTTCGTGCTGGTGTACGGCAAGACGATCGGCGTGCCCGTTTCGGTGATGCTCGGCGGCGTGATGCTCGCCATGTTGCTCGAACTCGTGACGATCGTGTTGTGGGGACGTCTATCGGATGTAATCGGACGGCGGCCCGTGTATATGATCGGCGCGCTCGGGCTGGTGGTCATCGCGTTTCCCGCCTTCTGGCTGATCGACACGCATCAACCGATGCTGGTGTTCCTCTCGCTCGTGCTCGGTCTGCCCTTCTGCCACGCGGCGATGATCGGCACACAACCCGCGTTGATGGGCGAACTGTTCCCCACTGAAGTGCGTTACTCGGGCATGGCGCTCGGCCACGAAATCGCTTCGGTCTTTTCCGGCGGACTCGCGCCACTCGTCGCTACCGCGCTGTATGCGCAAGTGCGCGCACCGTGGCCGGTCGCGCTGATGCTGATCGGCTTCGGCGTGATTACCGCGCTCACGCTCGTGACGATTCCGCGCAACACCAGCATCACGCATGATTGAACTGTTGCAATCAACCGGCCGGCGCGGCGGCGAGCGGCAGCGAGAAGCTGCATTCGAGCCCGCCGTGCAGCGCCGGTTTTGCCCAGATCTCGCCGCCGTGTCGCGTGACGATGTTCTTGCACAGCGAAAGTCCGATGCCGTTGCCGCCCGCTTTCGACGAAGAGAAGCCGTCGAACAGGCGGCCATGAGCATCGGCGGGTACGCCTGGGCCGTTGTCGATCACCTGGACGATCGCGTATTTACCGCGCAAGTGCGTGACGAGGCGAAGCTCGCGGCTTTCCGAGGTCGCGCTTCTGTTTGTCCCTTCCCCAAGCGCTTCGATTGCGTTGAAGGCCAGATTCAACACCACCTGGCCGATCAACACGCGCTCAACGTACACAGGCAGCGGCTGCGTCGCCTGCTCGATCGTGAGCGTCACGCCCGCCTCGCGCGCGCGCAATTCGATGAAGTACGCAACCTCCGCGAGCACCTCGCGCAGATCCGTATGCGTCTCGCTCGGCTCGCGCTTGACCATGTAATCGCGCACACTCTTGATGATCAATGCCGCATGTTCAGCCTGACGATCGGCGCTGCGCAGGCCCCATACAGCGTCGTCGATCGAAGCGGGTTGCGCGAGCCGCCGGATCGCGCCTTCGATGAAGTTGCGCACGGCGGCAAGCGGCTGGCTCAGCTCATGAGCAATGGCGGTCGCCATTTCCCCCATCGCGTTGTAACGTCCAGCGTATTCAAGCAGACGCGCTTCATTGCGCCGCGCTTCTTCGACGGCGACTTCGTCCGTCACGTCGCGAAAGTGCAGCAGCCTTCCATTCAGGTCGTTTTCAATCTCGATACGCCGGCACGTGATGCGCAACCAGCCCGGCGTGCCGTCGCGGCGCGTGATGCGATAACGCTGCGGCGCCGACGGTTGAATCCGCGGCGCGTTCGCGAGCTGCTCCAGCAGACGCTCGCGGTCCGGCTCGCTGCAATAGTCGAGCAGGTCGCCCATCGGCGCGCCCTCTTCCAGACCGAGCACACGCCGCCCGGATTCGCTGACGAACTCCACTTCGCCCGTGGGTGTCAGCACCGCGACGCCTTCGCCGAGATCCTGCATGAATTCGCGCAACCGCGATTCGTAACGGCGCAGCGACTGCTTGAGCGTGTCTTCGACGCTGATGTCGCGGAACTGCACCATCACCACCGCGCGCTCGCGCAGCGGCACGTAAGTGGCAATCGCCTCGGACAACATGTCGGCACCGGTGCGCGAGCGGTAACACCACTCGTACACCTGCGGGCCTTCGGTGATCGAACGGTCCATCGCGCCGACGCCGATCTCGCGGCGGTATTTCGGCACCGGACGCGTCATGTCCTTTGCCTTGAGCGGAAGCAATTCGGCGAGCGTAAAGCCAAGCGCCTCGCAGGCCGCGCGATTCGCCCACACGATCGCCTTGGTTTCGGCGTCGTGCAGCAGCACGCACAGCGTGAGCGCGTCGAGCAGGCGGTGGAAGTCTTCTTCGGCGGGGAAATTCATCGGGCAGTACCGCACACAGGTTCGATCACGTATGGGCAGAAACATAACACCGGTGCGCGTGTTGCGCGTCTGAAGATTTCTTTAGACGACCCCGGAGCATTACCTAAAACGGCGCCTCGCGTCCCAATTGAAGCGTTCTTTTTGCATTTCTAGACTGATTCGAATCTGCGCGGCTCACCGTTTCGGGTCCAACTTGCCGCGCATTCCAGTCAATAACGAATCAAGGAGATACCCCACCATGTCCGACACCGCCGCCGTTGCTGCCGAACAATCGAACACGTCGAATACCGCGCGCCTGCCGCTCGACGAAGTGATCGCCGAGATCGCAGCGCGCCGCGATGAATTCGACCGCCTTTCGCATGTGCCGCGTGACGTGATCGCGAAGCTCAAGCGTGCGGGTGTGTATCGCGCGGCCACGCCGCGGCGGTTCGGCGGCGACGCGCTGGCGCCCGCCCTGTTTCTCGACATGATCGAGCGTATCGCGGTCGCGGACGGTTCGGCGGCGTGGGTCGCGAGCTTCGGCTCGGCCAACGTCTACCTGGCGGCGCTGCCGTTGCATACACAAGCGGAAATCTATGCGGACGGGCCCGACCAGGTGTTCGCGGGCGGACTCTTCCCGGTGCAGCCTGCGCAGTCCGCTGAAGGCGGCTGGCGCGTGAACGGCACGTGGAAATTCGCGAGCGGCTGCAAAGGCGCGGACTGGCTCGGCGTAGGCATCGGCGTAGGTGCTCCAAGCGCTCCAGGCGCGGGCGGTAAACCGCGCACGGCCGTGTTCCGTCCGCATCAGGTGGAGATCGTCGAGAACTGGGACGTGGTCGGCATGCAGGGCACCGGCAGTCACGATCTGCGCGTCTCCGACCAGTTCGTTGCGGACGACTGGACCTTCGTGCGTGGCGGCGAACCCTGCGTGGACGAGCCGTTGTATCGCTACCCAACCATCGCCTACGCCGCGCAAGTGCTCGCCGTGGTCAACCTCGGCCTCGCGCGCGCCGCGCTCGACGTCGCGAACCACATGGCCGGCGGCCGCAAGACGACCACCGGCGCGCCGCAACTCGCCGACCGCGCGTACTACCGCATCGAACTTGCGAAAGCCGAGGCGCAATTGCGCTCGGCGCGCGCATTCTTCTACGACACCACTCACCAGGTCTGGCAATCGATCCTCGCCGGCAATCCCGTCACAGCGGATCAGGTGAGCCTGCTGCGTCTTTCGGCAACGCAGATCGCCCGCGAAGGCGCCGACGTCGTGCAGCGCGCTTACCGGCTCGGCGGCACGACGGCGATTTATCGCACGCATCCGTTGCAACGTCTGATGCGCGACTCGATGGTCGTCACGCAGCACGCGTTTCTCGGCGAAGGCAACTATGACGGCGCGGGCGCGGTGTTCGTCGGTGTGCCGCCGATTCCTGGCTACCTGTAAGCCGTTTTCTGATTGATCACTATCCGCACAACCAGGATTGCAAGGAGCAACATCTCATGTCCGATACTTCAACGCTGCCGCTGCGTGTTCTGTTCTGCTGCGGCGTCACGCAGAATTTCTTCGATCTGCCACGCGAACAGATCGGCGAAGTCTGGCAGGCCTACGGCAAGATGCTCGCCGCGATCGAGTCGATGGAAGGCGTCAAGGTGCTCGGCATCATGGACGACGACCGTCTCACCGTGGGCCACGCCGACAACTCGCCGTGGACCTTCTACATCATGGCCGACGTGCGTAATTTCGACACGACTGTCGCCGTGTGCAATCTGTATCGCACCACGCCGGTGGGTGAATACAACCTGTGGCGCTATGGCAAGATCGAAGCGCGTGTCGGGCGCGCGCTGCAAGTACCGCCGCAACATGCCAATGCCGCTTGACCGTATTGGAGCAATGCAATGAACGTCAACCAGGATGCGCTTGCCACGTTGACCGAACGGCTCGCCGCGCTCGAAGCCGAATCGGCCGTGCGCCGGACGATGGCGCGCTATATGGCGCTATGCGACGTGCCGTCCGGCGTGCTCGAAGGCGAAACGCTCGCGGCTCTCTTCTGCGCCGACGCGATCTGGGAAGGCATCGGCCCACAGTACGCGAACAAGTTCGGCCGCCTGACGGGCCACGCTGAAATTCTCACGATGCTCACGCGCTACCTGCCGCCCTCACCGCATTTCTCGGTGAACGTGCACTTCCTAACGTCGGAAACCATCGACGTGCAGGGAGCGAGCGCGAAAGGCCGCTGGATCATGCTGCAGGCCTCGGGCTATGTCGATGCGCCGGCCGAATTGATCTCGGCGCGCCTCGAAGTGGATTTCGCGCCCGCCGATAGCAGCCGCGACTGGCTCATCACGCACTTTCGCACGGAGCGTCTGTTCGACGCGCCGTGGCAGGTCAACGCAAGGAAAACGCATCCATGAACGAGTTTATCCAGACGCTGTCGATAGGCGGCGCCGGCCCGAGCATCGCGATCAAGGACACGATCGATATTGCCGGTTACGCCACCACCGCCGCGAGCCGCGCGCTGGCCGATACGCCGCCCGCGCAACAGCATGCGGAGGTTGTCGAACGTTTGATCGCTTCCGGCTGGCGCATCGTCGGCAAAGCGAACATGCATGAGCTGGCGTTCGGCATGACCGGTATCAACGACTACACCGGCACGCCGCAGAATCCGCAAGATGCTGCGCGCATTCCGGGCGGATCGTCGAGCGGATCGGCGGCGGCAGTCGGACTGAAACTCGCCGACGCCGCGCTCGGCACCGACACCGGCGGCTCGATTCGCGGCCCCGCCGCATGCTGCGGCGTGATCGGATTGAAGCCCACCTTCGGGCGCGTGTCGCGACTCGGCGTGGCGCCGCGAGAATCCACGCTCGATTGTGTCGGCCCGTTTGCACGCGACATGCGCATGCTCGTTGCCGCGATGCAGGCCATCACCGCTAACTTCGATGCGAATGCCGCGCATGCGTGGCAAGGCGCGTGCAAGGTCGGCATCGTGCAAGCCGAAGCCACGGCCGAAATCCTCCAAGCCGTGACACGCGCGGCAGACAAGGCGGGTTGTGTCGCCCAGACGGTGCCGCTTGCAGGACTCGCCGCCGCCTTCGACGCGGGCCTCTCCGTCATCAATGTCGAGACCTCGCGTGCATTCGGCCATCTGGTGGCAAGCGGCAAACTCGGCGCGGATCTCGACGCACGCTTGCGCGCCGCGGCCAACACCACCGCCGCGCAACTCGACGCGGCAGAACAGGTGCGCCGCGACTTCACCGCGGCGGTCGACCACGCGCTCGACAACGTCGACCTGCTGATTCTGCCCACGCTGCCCGCCCTGCCGATCACACTTGAACAGGCGCGCAGCGGCACATCGGTGATCGCAATGTCGTCGCTGATCCGGCCGTTCAATCTGAGCGGCCATCCCGCGCTGAGTTTGCCGTTGCCGATCGGCGGTTCGCCGCTCAAGGCGGGTTTGCAGATTGTCGGACGCAAGGGCCAGGATGAGCAGGTGTGTGCGATCGCCGGGCGTTTCGAAGCCGCCCTCGCCGCTTGAATCGCTTGCGCTGTGCCTCGGGCCGCTCGAACAGCGGCCGTTATTTCGAAGTGGAGTGGATGCAATGCAGAAGAGAGTCGTTCTTGTCACCGGCGCCGCGCGCGGTTTGGGCGCCGCGATCGCCACGCGCTTTCACGCGGCGGGTTACGCGGTCGCCATCGGCGATATCGCGTTCGATGCCGCAGAAGCGCTCGCGCGCGATCTGAGCGCCGACGGTTCCACTGCGTTCGCGCTGAATCTCGACGTCACCGCGAAAGCGGCCTTCACTGCGGCGCGCGACGCGATGTTGCAGCGTTGGGGGCGTATCGACGCGTTGGTGAATAACGCGGGTGCCTCCAAAGTCGTCTCCGTGATGGACATTACCGCCGAGCAATTCGATCAGGTCATCAACGTCAACTTGCGCAGCGTGCTGTTCGGCTGTCAGGTGTTCGGCCAGCATTTCGCCGACGTGGGCGCGGGCCGTATCGTCAATATCGCGTCGCTCGCGGGACAGAACGGTGGCTCGGCGACCGGCGCGCACTATGCGGCCGCGAAAGGCGGTGTGATCACGCTCACCAAGGTTTTCGCGCGCGATCTCGGCGCGGCGGGCGTGACCGTCAACGCCATTTCGCCCGGACCGATGGATCTGCCGATCGTGCATGAAAGCGTCGCGCCCGACAAACTGAAGGCGGTGATCGCGAACATTCCCGCAGGACGTCTGGGCTCGGCGGAGTATGTCGCGGATGTCGCCGTCATGCTCGCTGCGGAAAATGCCTACTTTGCGAACGGCGCGTGCTGGGATGTGAACGGCGGACTCTTCATGCGCTGATGCGGTTGCGGTTGCGTGGGAACACCACAGCGGCATGCATCAACGCTGCATGCCGCCCGTGTTTGCATCCTGATCCCACACCGCCATCACTTCGCGCACCAGCATCGCGATCGACGGCGCGCCGAGCTTGTCCTTGATGCTCGCGCGATGCACGTCGACGGTCTTCACGCTGATCGACAGATCGCTGGCAATGCTTTTGCTGCCTTTACCGTCGATCACGCCGCGCAGCACTTCTTTTTCACGCGCGGTCAGCGACTCGATCCGCTTGCGCAACTCGCGCTGCTTCTGGCCCGCTACGTGACGTTGCGACGCAAGCTTTAGCGCGCTTTGCACGCGGTCGAGCATCTGCTGCGAGTTATACGGTTTCTCGACGAAATCGATCGCGCCGTTTTGCAGCGCGCGCACCGACATCGGAATATCGCCATGGCCGCTCACGAAAATGATCGGCAGCGTGACGCCCTGGCGATTCAATTCTGCTTGCACGTCGAAGCCGCTGTGCTCCGGCATGCGCACGTCGAGCACGAGACAGGCAGGCACGTCCGCATCGAATGCGCCGAGAAACTCGCTCGCATTGGCGAAACCCGCCGACTTCACGCCAACCGATTCGAGCAGCCACGCGAGCGACGTGCGCATGCCGCTGTCGTCGTCGACGATGTAGACGATCGGTGCAAGTGACGTGATGGATGGCGAAGGCTGGGACATGGTGGTCGTTTTAGAGGCGATTCGAAGCGTAATACCCGGTCCATCATAACCAGCGGGAAAAGCGCTGCAAAGCAATAGTTACCCTGAAAGACTCATCAATCATGGACCATGCGCCAGTGCTCAACCACACGTTGGGGAAAGCTTTAGATGCACTGGGAAACACGCCTGCCCGCCTGCCGCTCGTGCGGATATTTTTCCGCATGGCGATTGAGTACGCTTGAACCCAACCACTCGACACCTGCCCGAGGAATCTAACAGTGACGCCGACCCCACACGCGACTCCCGACGCCGAAGCTCACATCGACGTCAAACAGCAATTCCGTCAAGCCATGGCGCACCTCAGCGCCGCCGTGAACGTGATCACGACAGCCGGCCCGCATGGACGTTGCGGCGTGACCGCAAGCGCCGTGTGCTCCGTCACCGATGCGCCGCCCACGCTGCTCGTCTGCCTGAACCGGTCGAGCGCGATGCACGCGACCTTCCAGAGCAACCGGCACGTTTGCGTGAACGTGCTGCCCGGCGAGCACGAACTGCTCGCGCGCCACTTCGCGGGCATGACCCAGGTGCCAATGGAAGAACGCTTCGGTTGGCCGATCTGGGATGAAGGCACGCACGGCGTGCCGGTCTTGCGCGACGCGCTGGCGAGTCTGCAAGGCGAGATCGTCGACCTGAAGGAAGTCGGCTCACACTCGGTGATGTTCGTGAAGACCACACGCATCAGCGTGCGCAGCGATGGCGACGGGTTGATCTACTTCGATCGCAACTTCCATCGCATCAAACGCGTGGCATCGCATTGATCACGCACCGTGGCGGCGCGCGTGGCAGTCAGAGCACATCGGCGCGATCGGTATCGGACTGAAAAACCAGAGCCGACGCGACGGTTTTGACGAAACAGTCGATCGGATAATCGCAGGCCGATGTAGTCAATGCGTCGCGCCGCGAGATGATCCGCGCCGACACGCGCGTAAAGCGTCTTTTCGATAGTAGACCTTTCAGACGCTGCGCCATCGCCCGATAGATAACGCAGCGCATCACCGCTTCAGCTACTTAACATTGAACGCATAGTCGCCATGGGTGCGATGTCCGTCCGCCGCCACGGCCACCCAGTGCACCGTGTAGTGACCGGCCGCGAGCGTCGGCAACGGCACGGTGATCAATGCCCGCTGATGCTCATCGACCGCGGCCTTCTCCGTGTTGACCTGTTTGCCGCTCGCGTCGGTCACCGTCAGCGAACTGAACGCCGCTTCGAGCGGGCCGTCGAACATTACCCGCACCTGCGCGGGTGACGCCACCGTCGCGCCGGCTCCTGGCTCCTGCTTCTGCGGGAACACATGCGCGAAAGCCGCGCCGGCGAATGCAAGTGCGGCGAACAGCGCCGCCGGTTTCGCCACGGCGTGTGTGCCACGCAATCGCGCATGTTTCATCGTGTCATTCATCATCCCTCTCCTGCTTTACTGGAACAGCGGTTTGCCGATCGTGGTCGGTGCGACATCGTCGAAGAAGATATGCGCCTGGACCAGAATGCCCACATGCGAGCCGCTCGCACGATTGATCGGGATTTGCGCCTCCACGCCGAACTGCCCATAACGGTTGATCCAGATGAAGCCCGGATTGACCGTGCCGGTCGTCTGCCCCTGGCTGCGGGACAACGGAATTTCCACCAGCGGAATCAGATTGGCGAATGGCTGCGGCAGACCGACATCGCGCACATGCTGTTGCAAATACGGCAAGCTGTATTGCACGGTGAAGCCGTAGTTGAAGGCGTTCGGTTGTCCCGCGCCGGTGGTCAGCGCCGGTCCCGCTTCGCCCGTGATGGCGATCGGCCGCAGATACGCCAGTGAGTCGGGCAGATCGCCCATGCCCTTGCCCGCATAGATAGTCGGCGAGATCGTCGAGAAGTTGTCGGCGATGGCGCGACTGCCGGTGCCGCCGAGTTCGGCATTCACGCCGATCGAGGTCATGAACTCGTGCGCGTCGTTGACGTACAGCAGGTACTTCAAGCCGACGCCGAAGTTGTCGAAACCGCGCGCCCGCGGATTGTTCTGCATCGCATACGTGCCGTCGACGGACACCGCGAGCCGCGGCGTGATCAGCTTGTCGTACTCGAAGTCGAAGGTGTTGATGCTCTGGTCGCCGTCGTCGCCCGGCACGCGTTGATGGCCGAACCGGAGGTTGGCTTCATCGCCGACGCCGGGGTCGTCGACAGCGATCGTCGCTGGGAAAACGCGGTTGCCCGCAATGGCGTGGGCGCCGGCGAGCGTTGACGCGCACAGCAAGGCGCCGGTGGCGGCGAGAAGCGCCGCCGAGCGCAGCGGCTGCGCGCGGGGCGTTGAAAGGATACGCATGATCGATCCTGTTTCATGGGTCGTGACGATGCCGGCGCGCACAGTCGACAGGGACGTGCGGCGGCAGCCGCGATGCACTCGATGCATCGCGCCGTGGTGACTCGAATCAGGATGCGAACGGAGGGGCGCGGGGTTGAGCGAAAGTGAGCGGCTCGACGCGGCGCACGCTTTGGAAGCGGGTCGCGACGGTGTGCTGCAGGGCGCGGACGGTGACAACGAACAGCGCCTCGACGCTCGGCACGGCCGGCATGTGGGCGAGCAGGCTGCAATAGCCGCAGGCGTCGCCGTCGGACATAGCCGCGTGGTCCGTCTGTTTGCCGGCTGCCTGATCGGGCGCGCTCGGCATGACCGACGACGCGTCGGGCATGTCCTTCCGCATGGAGTCCATCGACCCCATGGACGCCATCGACGGCATATCGCAATGCTCGTCCGACATGGCGCTTTCGTCGGCGTGCGCGGCGACTGTGTGCGAGATCGTCGGCGCGAGCGTGGCCATCAGGATCGCGAACAATCCCAGCCAACTGCCGATCTTCCGATAGAAACGACTCACGATGCGCCCGGCGACACGATGGGGAAGCTGTCGCGGATTATGCCACGGTCAATAGAGCAAACTGCCGACGGCAAACCCGCCACGGACGGTGGACAATGCGTTCATCCCGGCTCCCGGCACGGAGTGTCCATGAAAGCGCAGCGCCCACGTCCCCCGCGGTTTCCCGGCGAAGAGCCGCATGCCGAGTGGCGCGACCATACCCTGCTGTATGTCGTCGTGGCGACGGTCATCATCCTGACGGTCACGCTGGTCGTCTGGCTGATCGATCCGGCGCCGCCGAGGACGATCACCCTGAGCGCCGGGCCGCATGACAGCTCGTTTTTCCTCGCCGCCGAGCAGTACAGGAAAATCCTCGCCCGCAACGGCATCAAGCTGAACGTGCTGGAGTCCGACGGCTCCGTGCAGAACCTGCAACGTCTGCTGGACCCGAAGCAGCGCGTCGACGCCGCGCTGGTGCAAGGCGGCGTGGCCGACGGCCTCGATACCTCATCGTTGATGTCGCTCGGCAGCGTTTTCTATATTCCGGTGGTGGTGTTCTATCGCGGCTCGGGCTTGGGTCAGCTTTCGCAACTGGAAGGCAAACGGATCGCCGTGGGCCGCGAAGGCAGCGGCACGCGCATGCTGGCGCTCAAACTGCTGGATGCGAACGGCATCGAGCCGGGCGGCGACACCACGCTGGTCCCGAGCGACGGCTTGCAGGCCGCCACCCAGCTGGTGGCGGGTGAGGTGGACGCGGCGATCCTGAACGGCGACTCGGCCACGCGCGGCTTGATGCTGCGCCTGCTCAAGCTGCCCGGCGTGTCGGTGATGAACTTCGCGGAGGCGAGCGCCTACACGCGTCTTTTTCCCTATCTGGATCAGATCGACCTGCCGGCCGGCGTGCTGGATCTGAAGCGCCGAATTCCGCCGGAAACGGTGCATCTGATCAGTCCGACCGTCGAGCTGGTGGCCCGCACCACGCTGCATCCGGCCATTTCCGATCTGCTGATCGAGGCGGCGCAGGAAGTGCATGGCATGCCGGGGCTATTGCAGCGGGCGGGAGAATTTCCGAGTCCGGTCGCGCGTGAATATCAGATCAGCGAGGACGCGCAGCGCTACTACAAGACGGGCAAGAGCTTTCTGTACCGCACGCTGCCGTTCTGGCTGGCGAGCATCGGCGACCGTACGCTGGTTCTGCTGCTGCCGATGGCCGTGCTGCTGTTCCCGGCCATGCGCCTGATTCCCGCGCTCTACCGCTGGCGGGTGCGCTCGCGCATCTATCGCTACTATGGTTCGCTGATTGCGATCGAGCGCGGCGCGCTCGCCGATTCGACCGACGAGGAGCGCAAGCGGCTCTTCGCGGAGCTGGATCAGATCGAGGATTCGTTGAATCGGCTGCGCATGCCGCTCGCTTACGCCGACGCGTTCTATGTGTTGCGCGAACACGTCGGCTTCGTACGCAGCCGGCTGGGGGCTGCGTCGCGGCAAGGCAGCCACGCCTAGGCGGGGTGGCGGGTTTTACGCTTCGCGGGTGGCGGGTGAGTTCGCCGCTTCCGCAGCGGCTTGCACGGCGGCTTCAGCGTTCGGCTGCGCGGGCGTCTCGGCGGACGCTTGCGTGACTGCTTCAGCCGCCGCTTCCGCGCTTGCTTCGCCAGCCGCATTCGCGCTTGCATTCGCCGCGCCGGCTGCCGCCTTCGCCGCACCCCTGCCCGCGCGATGCGCCTGCAGACGCTGCGCACCGGCGGCTTCCTGCGCCGTGACCTTACCGGCCTCGGCGCCCGTCAGATCGACGCGCGCCGCGCCTTCCACGAGAGATTTCCAGTAGCGGCTGCCACGGCACCACGTCTTGATCGCGTCGCGCAACTCGGCTTCGCTCAGCGACAGTTCCTTGGCGTGCACCACGAGGTCTTCGAAAATACCGACCTTGAGCGGCAGCTTGGGCGCCGGATTCTTGGGGAAGGCAATGGGGAAGCGCTTCTGCAGCCGCCCGATCGATTTCACCACCGGGTCCACCGGCTTCGCCTCCACCGCCGGTTTGGCGTCGGATGCGGCTGCGGGCGCGGCACGGCGCGGCGGCGCGGGCTTGCGGGCAGGCCTCGCGCCCGGCTTGGCCGCATCCTTGGCAGCGGGCCTGGAAACGTCCTTGGCCGGCTTGGATGCGTCCTTCGAAGCAGGCTTGGCGCCGGACTTCGCGGCAGGCGCAGCCTCGCGGCGAGCCGCGGCCAATTGCTTCTTCAGTTCAGCGAGTTGTTCGAAACCCATAGCGCACAATCGATCGAGAAAGACGAGATTGTAGCAGTGTAAGGAAACACATTCGTGACGACACCGCGCGGGCTCGCACGCAGGCTTGCGCGTATGCTCGGCGCGGTGCGTTTAAACTCGGTATCTGCGGCGCTTTCCGCCGTCTTTTTCCCCTTCCCGCCTCCGCACCCTGGCTTCATGGACCTCAAGCAAATCCAGTATTTCATCGCGCTTTTCGAAGACGGCTCCGTCACGCGCGCGGCGAAACGGCTCAATATCGTCCAACCCGCGCTCAGCATGCAGATTTCGAAGCTCGAAACCGAATTGCGCCAGAAACTCTTCGAACGCGGCCCGCACGGCATGACGCCGACCGACGCGGCGCGCCAGATGTACCGCCTGTACACGCCGATCATGCGCGATATCGAGCGGGCCCGCGACCAGTTGAGCCGCCAGGACGCGATCGTGACGGGGCGCGTGTCGCTCGGCATGGTGTCGTCGGAGGCGGAAAGCGTGCTGCCGGAGTCGCTCGCCAGGTTCAACGCGATGTTCCCGCAAGTCGAAGTGTCGGTCGCCGACGGATTCAGCGCGCAGTTGATCGACGCGGTCGAAGCGGGCCGGCTGGATGCGGCCATCATCAACAAGCCGCGCGGGCGCCTCACGCTCGACATGGTGCCGCTGGCCGACGAGGAAATGGTGCTGGTGACCAGTGCCGCGCTGGGCCCCGACCTGCCGCCAGCGGTCGATTCCGCGCAACTGGGCGGCATCGAGCTGGTGCTGCCGACCCGCCGCAACGGCCTGCGCGGCGTGCTGGACGCGGCGCTGCTGGCCGCGGACGTGGTCATCAAACCGAAGTTCGAGATCGATCTGCTGAACACCATCGTGCAGTTCGTCGAACAGAGCAGCGTCGCGACGATCCTGCCGCGCGTGGTGGTTCAGCGCAAGGTCGACGAAGGCGTGCTGTGCGCGCGCACCATCACGTCGCCGCCGATCGTGCGGCACATCATCCGCGTGAGCCATCCGAAGCGGCCGATCGGGCCCGCGGCGCACGCGCTGATCGAGATCATCGGCGAGGAGATCCGGCGCGTGACGACGGGCGTGCCCGCCGACCCACCCGAGAGCTAAACCGGCTCGCGCACCGCGCCTTGCTCCAGCCGGCCGCGCGTTTCCGGCACGACGAACGCGCCGATCAGGAAAATCACGCTGATCGCCCCGACGAAGATCGCCAGCGTCATCGGCAACTCGCTCGCGTCTTTCGCCACCAGCGAGACGGCGGTCGGCATCATCCCGCCGATCGCGAAGCCGATGTTCCATGAAAGCCCGGTGCCGGTCGCGCGAATCGCGGTCGGGAACCGTTCGTTCAGGAAAATCAGGACCGGCGCATAGCCCGCGCTGCCGAGCGCGCTGAGAATCACCGCGTAGACGCCGATCATCGTGATGCTCTGCGCGGTGGGCAGCAGCAGAAACAGCGCGGGCAGCGCGAACAGGCGAATCAGGCCGAGCCAGATGAAAGCGCTCTTGCGCCCGATGAAGGTGCTCAGATGCCCCGCCGCCACGGACGCGATCACGACCGCCACGCTGCAGATCAGCAGGATCGCCGCCGCGGCGCCATTCGGGGCGTGGCTGACCACCTTGAGGAAGGTGGGCAGATAGCCCGAGGTCAGGTAATAGCCGCTACCGCCGCCGATGGTCAGCAGCAGGTTGACGAACAGAATCGACCGATAGTCGCGGGAAAACAGCGTGCGCAGCGGCGAGCGCACGATTTCGACCGGCGTGTCGAGCTTCTGCGCGGCGGCCTTGGCGGCCTTTTCGGCAGCGAGCTTTTTCCACAGCGGCGACTCTTCGAGACTGCTGAAGACGAACAGGCCGAGCACCGAGCTGATGATGCCGGTGAAGAACATGCAACGCCAGCCCCAGACCTCGAACGCCGCGCCGGGAAACAGCGCCGACATCGCCAGATACGTGAGCGAGGCGAGCAACGCGCCGAGCCCCGCTCCGCCGCCGCCGATCAGCCCCGACACCGCGCCGCGATATTTCGGCGCGACCGATTCGGTGCCGATGGTGTGCGTCGACGCCACCACGCCGCCCACGAACACGCCCTGCACGAGCCGCAGCGCGAGGAACAGGATCGGCGCGACGAGACCCACCTGCACGACGGTCGGCAGCAAACCGAACGCGGCCGTCGAGAGGCCCACGCCAACCACGGCGATGATCATCGCCCCCTTGCGTCCATGCCGGTCCGCGTACGAGCCGAACCATGCCGAACCCAGCGGGCGCATCAGCAACGTCACGGCAAACGACGCATACACCGCTGCGAGCGAGAGCATCGCGTGCTCGGACGGAAAGAACAGCCGCCCGACCACCGGTGCGACGAACAGCAACACGAACAGATCGAACAGATCCAGTGCCCAGCCGAGGCACGAGGCCATTACCGCACCCATCACTTGCCGCTGGTCAATCGCGGGCAAGGCGGCGCCATTTTGCGCTGCTACGGACATCGTCATCTCCTTGACTATCTGCGGGTCGTCTCTCGATCGTCCCCGTTTTGAGGCACGTTCTCTTGCGCGTGCTCTTGGTGGTGTTAAGAAACCTTATGGCGAGGCCGCGGTGAGCGGCGCCGTATTCGGTGCAGCGTTTGCCGCGCGCCGCGCGAGCATCGCATCGGCGATTTTTTCGGCCATCATGATGGTCGGGATATTCGTGTTCGCCGAAGGCAGCCTGGGCATCAGCGAGGCATCGACCACCCGCAGGCCGTACGCGCCGTGCACGCGGCCCGACGTGTCGGTCACGGCCATGACATCGTGCGCGTCGCCCATCCGGCAGGTACCGCTGGCGTGCCAGACGCCGAACACATTGGCGCGGATGAAGTCTTCGAGCGCGCCGGGCTCGGCGAGCAGCGCCGACATGCGCTGGCCACGCGTGAAGAAACGCTCGATCAGCAGACGCCGCAACGGCGCGGGCGTATCGAGCAGCATGCCGAGTAGCGAAGTCAGCGCCGCATTGCCCTTGCCGACGCGGCTCAGCGCTTTCACACGCGGTGAAAACACGGCCGGGAAAAAGTCGCGCGGGTTGTCGCCGAGACTCGACGCCTCGACGATCTTCGTCAGCATCCGCACGCCGTACGAGAGGCGCGCGAGATCGCGCGGATCGTCGAGCAGATTCAGATCGACGCGCGGCGCCACCGCTGGATCAGCGGACACGAGTTGCACACGGCCGCGCGAATAAGGCCGGTTGCACCAGAGAAAAAACAAACCGAGGCGGTTGCCGAGCGCATGCCAGGCGGCGCGCGTCGCACTCGATAGATACAGATCGGATTCATCGCACCCCGCAACGCCCGAGGTAAAACGCGCAGCCGTCATACTCGCGCGACGGCGCGACAGCGGCATGCGAAAACGCCGTTCGAGAAAATGACAGAACGTGAGCGACGGATGGTCCTGCAAATTGCGTCCCACGCCCGGCAGATCGACCTTGCAGTCGATGCCGAGCGCGTCGAGTTCCGACTTCGGGCCGATGCCGGCTCGCATCAGCAACGCGGGGGATTGCAACGCGCCCGCGCTGACCACCACCTCATTGGCTTCGAAACGGAGGCGCACGCCGCTGCGCTCCACCGCGACCACGCCGCGCGCGACACGCCCTTCCATGACGATCGACTCGACGCGCAAGTCAGCATAAATATGCAGATTGCGGCGCTGCCGCGTCGCCTCGTCCAGATAGGCCGTTGCGGTCGATACACGCCGGTCGTCGAGATTCGAAAACGCGCCGGGAAAATAGCCGTCGCCGAATTCGGCGTTCTGATCTTGCAAGGCCGCGAAACTGTTTTTCCGCATGCCGTTGGCGAAGGCATCGCAGAACGCGGGCCAGTATGCCGGCAGAATACGGCGAATCGGCACCGGGCCGTCTCTGCCGTGCAGTTCGCCGGCGGGAAAATTCACATCGCGTTCGAGCTTGCGGAAATACGGCAGCACGTCCTGCCATGCCCAGCCGGTTGCACCGTTGGCGGCCCAGTCGTCGTAGTCGCGCGGCAGCCCGCGATTGGCCGACTGTACGTTGATGCTCGACCCGCCGCCCATCACGCGGCCCTGCTCGTACACACGAGGCGCGGCGCCGCGCGTGGCGCTCGCCTTCAGCTGCGGCCAGATGTATTCGTCGCCGCAGAAAACCGGCATCGGATAGCTGTCGAGAATCGCCGCGGGCACTTTGCCCGGCGGCGTATCCGCGCCCGCTTCGATCAGCGCGACGCGCAACGACGGAATTGCCGACAGGCGATGCGCGAGCACGCACCCTGCCGAGCCACCGCCAACGATCACGTAATCGAAGCGCTCCATCCGTCTGTCTCCCTTATTTGGGTTCGCCCGTGCTCAACGTTCGCCTTAACTACCGCGAAACACCGGCTTGCGCTTACCGTGAAACGCCTCGACGCCTTCGCGGAAATCATCTGAAGCGCGCAAACGGCTATAGGAGTGCCCTTCGAGTTCGATCGCGATCGACAGCGGCGCGTCCTCGGTATCGTTGAGCAGCTTCTTCGCGGTGCGTTGCGCGAGCGGCGAGAACGCGCGCAATTCATTTACCAGCGCGTCGGTCGTCGCTTCGAGTTCGGAGTCGGCCACGCATTCGACCGCGATGCCCCACTCGTAAGCCTGCTTGCCCGGAATCCGGCGCGAGCGCATCACGATGTCCTTGGTGCGACCGATGCCGACCATCTGCTGCAAACGGGCCGAGCCGCCCGAACCCGGAATCTGCCCGAGCTTCTGTTCCGGCAGGGCGTAGAAAGTGGTGTCGGTGGCAATGCGGAAATCGCACGCAAGCGACAGTTCGAAGCCCACACCAAAACAGAAACCGCGATTGGCGGCGATCACCGGCTTCGAGCAACGCGCGGGCGCGGCGATATTCCAGGCGAGCTTCGACACGGTTTCCGGCGATGCGTCGAGAAAGCCCTTGATGTCGCCGCCACTCGAAAAATGTTCGCCTTTGGCGCGCACCACGATCACACGCACGCTCGGGTCGTCGTCGAGCGCCTCGAAGGCGGCGCGCAACTGGTCGCGCGCGTGCATCGAAATCACGTTCAGCGGCGGCCGGTGCAGGATGATGTCGGCCCGCTCGCGTTGCGCGTCGATCTCGATGGCAAATCCGTCGAGGTCCTGCAGCAGGCTCTGGCCGCGGTGGGTCAAATCGGTCATGAGTTACTCCTTGGTGGTTTCGGTATGAGGTGCAATGGCTTCGCCGCGGGCGTCGCGCTGGTACTCGCCGGCGGACAGCTTGCGGCGCAGAATCTTGCCGACCGGCGACTTCGGTATGTCGTCGACGAACACGTATTCGCGCGGACGCTTGAAGTTCACGAGGTCGGAGGTGCGGCAATGGGCATCGAGCGTGTCGGCGTCGACGTAGACGCGGCGTTTGACGAAGGCGACCACGCGCTGGCCCCAGCGCTCGTCCTTCACGCCGGCCACCGCAACCTCGTCGACCGCGGGATGCAGCGACAGCACCGACTCGATATCGACCGGCGAAATGTTCTCGCCGCCGCTGATGATCATGTCGTCGACGCGGCCCGACACGTACAGGTCGCCTTCGGCGTCGAAGAACCCGGTGTCGCCCGTGAAGTACCAGCCGTCGCGCAACGATTTGGCGTTCGCGTCGGGACGGTTCCAGTAGCCTTCGAAGGCTTCGTCGCCGAGCAGGTCGGCGATGATCTGGCCTTCTTCGCCCACCTGCGCCAGGTCTTCGGGCGTAAGGGCGTCGAGCCTGACCACGCGCAAACGCGTATTGATACCCGCGCGCCCCGCGCTGCCCGGCTTGCGCGTGGCGTCCTGATCGATGCTGAAGGTGTAGACCTCGGACGAGCCATAGTGATTGACGAACAGGTCCGGTTCGAACGCCGCCGAGAGGCGCTTGAGCAAACCGTCGTTCATCGGCGCGCCGGCGAAACCGAGCTTCTTCACCGTGGACGTATCCGTCGGCGCGAAAGCCGGATCGGCCAGCAGATCGTGATACAGCGTCGGCACCAGGTAAAGGCAGGTGAGCTTGTGCTGCGCGATCGCATCGAGTGCGAAGCGCGCATTCCAGCGGCGCACGCAGACGAACAGGCCGTCCACCAACGCCATCGAGAGCAGCGAGCGCACGCCCATGGTGTGATAAAGCGGCATCACGCCGAGCGTGCGTTCGCCGTGGCCGTACAGATTCTGTGCGACATGCGCGAGCGCGGCGGCGCGTTCATGCCGATGACGGCGCGGCACGCCTTTGGCCTTGCCGGTGGTGCCTGAGGTGTAGAGAATCAGCGAGTAGTCGTCGGCATTCGCGCGGGTATGCCCGGCGTTCAGCGCGTCCGGCGTGCTCTGGGCCATCAGCGTTTCGAAGCTCGCGGTGCGGCCTTGCACGTCGTCGAGACCGATACGCGGCAGACGTTGCGCTGCGGGACTTTGCGCGACGGCGTCGGCGCACACCGGCTCGTACACAATGGCTTTCACGCCGGCGTCGGTCACGCAGTATTCGAGTTCATCGGGTTTCGCGCGCCAGTTCAGCGGCACAATCACCACGCCCGCGAACTGACAGGCCCAATGCAGGGTCGCCATTTCCCAGCGGTTCTGCAGTACGACCAGCAAGCGGTCGCCATGCGCGAGACCCAGGCCGCGCAGACCTTCGGCCACCTTCACGATGAGCCGGTGCCACTGCGCGTACGTCAGCGTCAGTTCACCGTCGACGATAGCGAGCGCATTGGGGCTGCGTTCAACGCTCTGTAAAAAAGTTCGGCCGAGGTCAAGCATGAGCGGCCTCCACGGTTTCACCAGCCGCGTTGCCTTGCCGGCGCCGTGCCGCCACGTCGAGCACCGCTGCGACGATCGGCGTATAGCCCGTACAGCGGCACAGATGGCCCGAGAGCATGTCGCGCACCTGGGCTTCGCTCGGATCGGGCACACGTTGCAGATAGTCCGCGCACGACATCAGTATCCCGGCCGTACAGAAGCCGCACTGCAACGCGTGATGCCGCTGGAACGCCTGCTGCAGATCGCCGAGTTGCATGTCGGGCGCGAGTCCCTCCACGGTGTCGATGCGGCGGCCATCGGCCTGCACCGCCAGCATCAGGCACGAGCGTCCCGCCACGCCGTCCACATGCACCGTGCACGCGCCGCACACGCCATGCTCGCAGCCGACGTGCGTGCCGGTCGCGCCCAGTTCTTGACGGATAAAATCCGACAGCAGCTCGCGCGGCTCGCAATAGCCGCTGCGTTCACGGCCATTGAGCGTCAGCGTGACGCATTGCCGGTCGCCCTGCCGCATCACGTGCACGACGTTGCCGTTCGATGTCTTGCTCACTTCGCCTCCTCGATCACGCGCCATCCCAGTTGCCGGACCAGATGCCGGCGGTACGCCGCGCTGATATGCGCGTCGTCCTGCGCGCCCAGTTTCCAGCTCAAATCGTTCAATGCGCCGCGCAGGTCCTCGTCACGCAGACGCGGCCATTGCTCGACCACCGGCCTGTCCGCGACGCCGCCCACCGCCAGGCGGATCGAATCGCTCGTCACGACGGCCGCGCAGGCGACCATCGCGAAGTCGCCGTGGCGCGCGGAGAATTCCGTGAAGCCGTAGCGTTCGCCCGGCCGCTTCAGCGGAAAGCGCACGGCTTCGACCAGTTCGTCCGGCTCGCGCGCGGTCATCAACATGCCTTGAAAAAACTCGCCGGCCGGCAGCACGCGATGTTTCTTTTTCGAGCGCAGCATCACGTCGCCGCCGAGCGCGGCCAGCACCAGCGGCAGTTCCGCGCTCGGGTCGGCATGCGCCACCGAGCCGCATACCGTGCCGCGATTGCGGATCTGGAAGTGCGAGATATGCGGGAACGCCATCGCCAGTAACGGCACTTCGTCGCGCAGCGTTTCGCGCCACTCGACGCTGCCTTGCGTCGCCGCCGCGCCGACTGTCAGCAAGCCGGCCTTGTGATCGGCACGCACCGAGTTCAACTCGTCGGTGCGCGAGATATCGATCAGCATGCGCGGCTGCGCGAGCCGCATGTTCAGCACCGCCATCAGCGACTGGCCGCCGGCCAGCACGCGGGCGTCTTCGCCGCTTTGCGCGAGCGCGTCGAGCGCATGCTGCGTCGTCATGGCGCGCAGATAATCGAACGGCGCGGGTTTCATGCCTGTCTCCTGAAACGGGCCAAGAGGCGCGAGAGCCACGAGCCGCCGGTGTGAACCGGTTTGCCCGCTGCCTGACGGCCGAGCGATTCGAACAGTTGCCGCAACACGACCTTGGCCGCGCCTTCGAGCATGCGTCCGCCCACTGCCGCGACCTTGCCCGACACCTGGGCTTCGTAGTCGTAGGAAAGACGCGTGCCGTTTTCGATCGGCGTCAGTTCGACGAGGCCGCTGCCGCGTGCGCTGCCGAGCGACGACATGCCCGCGCCCGCCAGACGCAGCCGATGCGGCGCGTCGATTTCAGACAGGCCGATCTTCGCTTCGAAGCGCGCCTTGATCATGCCGACGCCGACCGTCACGTCCGCGCGATACTGGTTCGTGCCTTCGGCTTCGAGCGCGTGACAGCCGGGTATCACTTTCGCGAGCGCGTTCGGATCGAGCAGCACGGCAAAAATCGCTTCCGGCGACGCCGGCAGGTCGACGCTGCCTTGCGCGGTGAGCGCCTTGCCGCTACCCGGCGTCGCGGGCCTGGCGGCGGGCGCTTCACGGAACTCGGGTCGCGACGGCTCCGGATCGTCGATGCCGATCAGCGCCATCACCTTCGAAGGCGTCAGCGGCAGACGGATATCCTCGACGCCGAGCGCATCCGCCACCGCATTCGCGATGCACGGCGGCGTACTCATGTTGTTGCCTTCGCCGAGGCCCTTCGCGCCGAGCGGCGTGACCGGCGACGGTGTTTCCAGATGCACGATCACCGGATCGGGCACTTCGCAGGTGGTCGGCATCAGATAGTCGGCCAGCGTGCCCGACTGGAAGCTGCCGTCCGAGCCGTAACGAAACTCCTCCATCAACGCCGCGCCGAGCCCTTGCGCGAACGCGCCGCGAATCTGGCCGTCGGCGAGCGCCGGGTTCAGCAGCGTGCCGGCGTCGTGCGCGGTGACGTAGCGGTCGATCCGCACGCGGCCGGTGGCGCGATCCACTTCGACGCCACACATGTCGAAAGCAAAACCGTAGGCCGCCGACGTGTTGACACGATCGTTCTCATCCGGCGCGGCCATGTTCGGCGGATTCCAGAACACTGTCTCGCGCAGGCCGGGCTCTTCGCCTTCAGGCAACAGCGCGGGCGCCCAATGCGGCGCATTGGCGGCGACGCGGCCGAACGGCTGCGCGCGGTCCTCGGCGCCCCTTGCAAAGATGCGGCCCTCTTCGAAACGGATATCGTCGGGCGCGCAGCCCATCTGCTTCGACACGATTCGCGCGATCTTGTCGCGCACCCGCACGGCCGCGAGATGCACCGTGCCCGCCACCGCGCCGGCAAAGCGGCTGGAATAGTTACCCGCCGCCACCGACCACGCGTCCTTGTGCGTATCGAATTCGACATTGACGACAACATCCTGCGGCGAAACGCCGAGCACGTCCGCGACCACCTGCGCGCACACCGTCATATGCCCCTGGCCCGCGGGCGTCGATGCAATCGTCACCACCACGCCGCCGAGCAGATCGACGCTCACGGTCGCGCTGGCGATCGCGCCGCTCTTCGGCCCGGCTTTCTTGCGCGCCTCGGCGGGCATCACGGTCGTGATGTAACCCATGTTCGACACCGACGGTTCGACGATCGCCGCAAAGCCGATCCCGTACAGCCGCCCTTCCTTGCGTGCCGCCTCGCGGCGCGCGCGCAGTTCGTCGTAGCCGCCTTCGGCCAGCGCGCGGCGCAGCGCTTCCTGATAGTTGCCCGAGTCGAGCAGCGCGCCCGCTGCGGCGCGATACGGGAACGCATCGGCGGCGACGAAATTGCGGCGGTACACGTCGAGCATATCGAGCTTCAGTTCGAGCGCGATGCGCTGCATCAGCCGTTCGAGCGCAAAGTACACCTGCGGTCCGCCGAAGCCGCGCACCAGACCCGTCGGCGTCTTGTTGGTCAGCACGACGCGGTTGCGCACCAGCAGATTGTCGATCGCATACGCGCCGGTCAGACAGCCGTGCATGCGATAGAACGTGGCCGGTTCCGGCGCGCGCAGATAGCCGCCGCAATCTTCGAGTTGATCGTAGGAGAGCGCCGTGATGCGGCCGTCGCTTTCCACGGCGGCTTCGAGCGTCGAGACGCGCGCGGTCGCGGAGGTGGCCGCACTCAGATGCTCGAGCCGGTCCTCGACCCATTTCACCGGAGCGCCCGCCTTGCGCGAGGCGAGACACATCAGCACGACGTACGGAAACACCGCCTGCTTCACGCCGAAGCTGCCGCCCGAATCGCGCGGCGCCTTGTGGCGCAGACGGTTGGCGGGCACGTTGAGCGCCATCGCCATCACCGCGTGCAGCGAGAACGGGCCCATGAAATTCGACGTGACGTCGTAGCCTTCGTCGCCTGCCAGATACTCCGCGATCACCACGCCGCATTCGATCGGCGCGCAGGTATTGCGCGGATAGTGCGCGACCAGTTTCACGCGATGCGGCGCCTTCTCAAACGCGGCTTCCGGCTCGCCGTAGCGGAAGTGCCGGTCGCTGATCACGTTGCTGCCCACTTTCTCGTGCAACACCGGCGACTCATCGCTCGCCGCCTGCTCGATCGATGTGACCGGATCGAGCGTCGCGTACTCGACCTTGAGCAGATCGAGCGCGTCTTCGGCCAAGGCGCGCGATTGCGCCAGCACCACCGCCACCGGTTCGCCGACATAGCGCACACGGTCCATCGCGAGCGCCCACTGTTCCATCGGCGATTTCACACCGACCACGAAAGGCCGCGACCAGGCGCGCAGGTCGTCGCGTGTCAGGATCGCGTGGACACCGGGCAGTTTCGACGCGGCATCGGTGTCGATCGACACCAGTTCCGCATGCGCGTGCGGCGAGCGCAGGATCGCGGCGTGCAGCGTGCCCGGACGGATGCCGATGTCGTCGCCGTAACGGCCGTGGCCGGTGAGAATCGCGGGATCTTCCAGACGCTCCATCGGACGGCCGAGATGCCGTTGGGGGCGTTTGTCCAGTTCCGGATCGCGTTCATGCGTCGCGGTGTCGCCTGCGTTGATCAAGTCGCGCTGATTCATTCGTCCACTCCCGAGCGGCGCTCCGTGAATTCGTCAGCGAGTCCGTTCCAGCGCCGCGCGATCTCGCGATGTTCGATCGCGAACAGATCGAGAATGCGCCCCACCGTGTGATCGACCACGTCCTCGATCGTCTTGGGATGCGCGTAGAAGGCGGGCACCGGCGGCATCACGATCCCGCCCATCTCCGTCACGGAAGTCATGTTGCGCAGATGTGCGAGGTTGAGCGGTGTTTCGCGCGCGACCAGCACGAGCCGGCGGCGCTCCTTGAGCATCACATCGGCGGCGCGCGTGAGCAGGTTGTCGGCGAAACCGTTGGCCACGCCCGCGAGCGTCTTCATCGAGCACGGCGCGATCACCATGCCCGCCGTGATGAACGAACCGCTCGCCACCGCCGCGCCGATGTCGCGCACGTTGTAGACAACGTCGGCGAGACTGTCGAGGTCGCTGCGCGTCAGGCCGAGTTCCTGCGCCGCCGTGACCGCGCCGGAGGCCGACACGATCAGATGCGTCTCGTGCGTGCCGAGGCGGCGCAACGCCGCAAGCAGCCGCACGCCGATCGACGCGCCGCTCGCGCCGGAGATGCCGACGACAATGCGCTGAGGCTTGTGTGCGTGCTCAGTCATGCGCGCCACCCAGATAGGTATCGAACGCGGTGTTGTCGGCGGCAACGAGTTCGTCCAGATTTACCGTGTCCTGGCCCGGAATGCGCACCCGCGTGAACACGTGCGACGGATACACCACAGGCCGCGTGGCGTCGAGTCCCATCTTCGCGCTCACGCCTTGCAAATGCGGCGGCGCGTCTTCCGGCTGACCGACGGTGGTCGACGGATCGAGCGGCGAACCTTGCGCGCCTCCGATCACGACCAGGTCGCGATCGGCCTGGAAGCGCGTGGCGATGGCCCATTCGATTTCCGCCGGATCGTGCACGTCCACATCGGTGTCGACCACGACCACCTGCTTGATGTCGTAGTGCGCGCCGAACGCGCACAGAATCACGTTCTTCGCTTCGCCTTCGCGCTTCTTCTCGAACTGCACCCACAGGTGATAGCGGCACACGCCACCGACGGACAGATGCACGTCCTTTACATTAGGATGACTACGTTGCAGATGTGCGAGCAGAGTCGCCTCGCGCGGAATCGCGCCGAGCAGCAGATGCTCCATTTCCGCCGGCACGATCGTATGAAAGATCGGCTTCTCGCGATGCGTCACCGCGGTGACTTCGATCACTTCACGCGCTTCCTGCGCGCTGTAGTACTTGGGGAATTCGCCGAACGGGCCTTCCAGTTCGCGCACGTTGGGCAGAATGCGCCCTTCGATCACGATCTCGGCGAAGGCGGGCACATTCACGCCATTGCTCACGCACTTGACCACCGGCAGCGGCGCACCATGCAGCGCGCCGGCGATTTCCAGTTCGTCCGAATCGATTGGGGAAATGGCTTGCGAGGCGAGCATCGTCAGCGGATCGACGCCGATCGCGATGGCGACGTCAAGCGCATCGCCCGCCTCTTCCGCGGCTTTCTGGAATGCGTACAGGTGGCGCGGCAGCAGCAGGATCGCCATGCGGTCGGGCCCATGCACCTGAATGCGGTTGATCGACACGTTCTGCACGCCGGTACGCGGATTGCGCGCGATCACGAGACCCGCGGTGATGTACGGTCCGTTGTCGTGTTCGCTGTGGGTGGGAATCGGCAGCAGCTTGTGAAGATCGATGCCGCCGGTATGCACGACCTGCTGGCAGGCCGCTTCGGCGCGTGAAATTTCCTTCGAGGCAAGCGGCTGATCGGCCGCGTCGCGAAAGCGCGTCAGTAGATCGGCCTCGGCCACACCCATTGCTTCGGCGATCCAGGCGCGGCGCGACATGAAACCGCTGACCACCGGCACGTCGTGTCCGCCCGGTTTCGTGAAGAACGCTGCCTGCGTGCCGTCGAGGCGCTTGGCAATCGCGGCAAGTTCGTGTTCGAGCGCCACCGGCTGGTCGATCGTGGCCACCCGGTCCGTGCGGGCCAGATGCGCCAGCCAGTCACGCAGCGTGAGCGCGCCGGACGGGCGGCCCCACGTCAGTTGGAAATTACCGTGCGATGCGGCGTCGCGAGTATTCATCTACGTCTCCATCCGTGCCCGGCTTCATGTCCGAACCGGACAGCCAGTTGATGATGGAAGCGTAACGAGATTGCCTTATAACTTCTAATACTGATTATTGATGCGTCGAATCATTCCCGATGATATGCGCGTTAGCACCAATGACAGCCAATTGTAGGCGGGATATCAATAGACACCGGGCGGCTTGCGGCGCATTCTGCGGAATCGTAGCCAGGGTTCCGGAGCATTCGCGGAGCGCAGTTCCTGTCTTTATCTGATACGGCGCGCCATTCTCATTACGTTTGTTGATGTTTTATTCATACCAGCATGGACCTCAGGCAAATCCAGTATTTCATCGCGCTCTTCGAGGACGGTTCGGTCACGCGGGCAGCGAAACGCCTGAACATCGTGCAGCCCGCGCTCAGCATGCAGATCGCCAAACTCGAGGACGAACTGCACCAGCAGCTCTTCGAGCGCAACGCACACGGCATGGCGCCGACAGCCGCAGGCCGGCTGATGTACCGGCTCTTTCTGCCGATCATGCGCGATCTCGCGCACGCCCGTCAGCAACTCGTGCAGCGCGACGAGGTGGTGACCGGCCATGTGTCGATTGGACTGATCGCATCGGTTACGGAAAGCGTGCTGGCCGATGCGCTGTCGCGTTTTCACGCGCGTTATCCACACGTGGAAGTGACCGTGGCGGACGGCTATAGCGCGACCTTCATCGACTGGGTGGCGGGCGGCCAGCTCGACGCGGCGTTGATCAACAAACCGCGCGCGCGCCTCTCACTCGACGCGCAGCCCTTGCTCGACGAGGAAATGGTGCTGGTAACGAGCGCCGAGCACGGCCCCGAGTTGCCGCACGTCATTGAACTCGCGCAACTGCCGGACCTGGAACTGGTGCTGCCCACCAAGCGTCACGGCTTGCGTGGCGTGCTCGATACGGCGGCACAGCATGAAGACGTGCTGCTCGCGCCGCGCTTCGAGATCGACGTGTTGAGCACGATCGTGAAGCTGGTGGAAACCACCCACTTCGCGACCATCCTGCCGCGTATCGCCGTGCAGCGCGCGGTGCGCCTGGGCAGCCTGCGCGCCTATCCGATTCTCGCGCCGCGCATCGTGCGGCATATCGTGTGTGTGAGCCATCCACGACGCCCGTTGAGCGCCGCGGCGGACGCGCTCGTGTCGATCATCGCCGACGAATTGCGCCTGGTGTCGAGCGCGTCCGAACTGGACGCGACGCTGAGCGCGCCGTCCGGTGATGGGTCGAATGATCCACGTCCAGCGTTTTCGTCAAGCAACGAACGCAGCGCTTGAACGTGGCGGTGCGAATTGAACACCGTCAGGTTTTAAGGGCGACCGGCGCGCCGACGTCATGCGCCTTCAGACCGGACACGGACACCCGCAAGCCGGGCTGGCCTTCGTTGTTGCCCAGAGACAGATCCATCTGATGCCGCTCGGCGATGCGCGACACGATCGCGAGGCCGAGACCGCTGCCCTCGCCTTGCGCCTCTTCGCCGCGATAAAAACGATCGAAGACCCGTTCGAGTTCGGGCTCCGGAATGCCCGAGCCGGTATCCGCGACTTCGAAGCCGACGCGCGTACCGTCACGCTTGAGGATCACATCGACGCGGCCGCGGCGCGGCGTATGCCGGATCGCGTTGTTGATCAGATTGCCCAGCAGCACGCTCATGCCGTGCGGCTCGGCCAGCACGGTATAAGCATCGCCCTCCGTGCGCGCGCCCTCGCACTCCAGGCCTATGTCGATCTCCTTCGTTTCCGCCAGCAGCGAAAAATCGCCCACCGCCTGCTCGCCGATTCGACGCAGGCTGACCGGCACCATCGACGTGACCGGATGCGCGTCTTCGCGCGCCAGCGTCAGCAGTTGCTGCACCAGATGAATGATGCGGTTGACGCGCCCTTCGACGCGTTCGAGCGTTTGCCCTTCGCCCTTTAACGAGCCGTCGCGTGAAGCGGCCTGCAATTGCAGCTTCAATGCGGCGAGCGGCGAGCGCAATTCGTGCGCGGCATCGGCGATAAACGTGCGTTGCGCCTGCGACGCCGTGTGCAGCCGCTGCAGCAGATCGTTGAGCGCTTCGACCAGCGGCTTGATCTCGACCGGCACGCTGCCGTCCAGGCGCAACGGTTCCAGTGAATCGATCGTACGGGTGGCCAGCGCGCGCGACAGCCCGCCGATCGGCGCCAGCCCGCGCGCCACTACCAGCAGCACTAGCACGATCGTCGCCGGCACCAGCACGCCGAGCGGCCAGAGCGTGTGCAGCGCGAGCCGCATCGCGAGGTCCTCGCGCACGGAAATGGGTTGCGCCACCTGAATATAGCGTTCCCCCTGCTGCACGGCGAATGTGCGCCAGTGATACTCGCCGCGCTCCACCGTGTCGTAACCCGGGGGTTGGCGCGCGAACACCGGCGCCTGCAGCGAGTGATAGATCAGCTTGCCGGCGCGGTCCCAGATTTCGATAACGACCCGGTCGTCAGCCAGACCGCCCAGGTCGGGGCCGCGATGTTCGCCGTCGCCCGCGCCGGCGAGATTGGATGGCAGCGACAGTGCGATCGTGCGCAATTCGAAGTCGAACAGTTCGCTCGCTTCCTCACGCGCCGTATGGAAGATGCCGTAGCCGGCCACGCCCGAGGCAGCCGCCAGACCGAAGATCAGCCAGCCCAGCAGCCAGCGGCGAATCGACGTCATCAGCACCTCTTCAGACGGTAACCCACGCCGCGCACGGTCACCACCTGGTCCGCGCCGATCTTGCGCCGCAAACTGTGCACGTGCACTTCGATGGTATTGCTGCCCACTTCCTCGCCCCAGCCGTACAGCTTCTCTTCGAGTTCGGCCTTGGTGAACACGCGCGTGGGTTCTTCGATCAGCGCCTGCAGCAGCGCGAATTCGCGCGGCACGAGCGGCAGCGGTTCGCCGGACTTGGTGACCTCGTGCGCGGCGGGGTCGAGCGTGAGCTCGCCGTGCGCGTACACCGGCTGCTTCTGTCCAGTGCGGCGTCTGAGCAGCGCACGCACGCGCGCGGCCAGTTCGTCGAGGTCGAACGGCTTGATCAGATAGTCGTCGGCGCCGGCGTCGAGGCCGCGAATGCGTTCGTCGACGGCGTCGCGAGCCGTCAGGATGATGACCGGCGCGGCGCCGCCGTTCTTGCGATAGGCGTTGAGGACATCGATGCCGTCCTTCTTCGGCAAACCAAGATCCAGCAGCACGAGGTCGTACACGCCGTTGCCCAGCGACAACTCCGCCGCGCGGCCGTCTTCGGCCCAGTCGATCGCGTAGCCGGCGCGGCGCATCGCGCCCAATACCGTTTCCGCGATCATGTCGTCGTCTTCGACCAGTAGCAGACGCATGGTCTCTCCTCTCCCTTGTTGGCTCCGGCATTGTCCCGCCCGGTAGCTTAACGCTTCCTTATGGTTTGCTTAGGTTTTGCTGAAGGGACGCTGAAGGGAGGCTTAAATTGGCGTTAAGCATGTCTTAAGCAGTCCATCAGCAGAATCGCCTCCTGTATTCCGGCATCCCTTTCCGGATGCCGCACTCTTCATTCAGGAGCCGGATTTTGCCCGTTATCAAAGCCGCGCGAGCGGTTATATCAGCGGTCGTGTCCATGTTTGCTTCGGCCGCGAGGCCAGCGATCGAACCCGCGCTGCGACCCTACGCACAGCTGCGCGCTCTCGTGCCGCTTTGCGCGCCGCTTTGCGCACTGATGATGGGCGGCTGCACGTGGTATCACCGCGAGCCGCTCGCGCCACAGGATACGTCCACCTCCGCCCATTCGCTCGAACGCATCCGTATCGATCCGGCAAGCATGCCGTTGCCGGAACTCGCTGCGCACCGCTTCGACCCATCCGACGGGCTCGATATCGACGAGGTCGCAATGCTCGCGGTCGCCAACAATCCCGACCTCAAGCTGGCTCGCGACGACCTTGGCATCGCCCGCGCTCAAGCCTATTCGGCAGGTCTGCTGCCGGACCCGCAGCTGAGCATAGCGAGCGATTACCCCGGCCAGATCGGCACCACGCGCGCGTTCAGCTACGGCTTGAGCATGGACGTGATGGCGATCGTGCTGCGCAGCGCCAATAAACAATCCGCCGACGCCACCGTAGCCAAGACCGATCTCGGCCTGCTGTGGCAGGAATGGCAGATCGTCGCGCAGGCGCGGCAGCTGTTCATCAAATCGCGCTTCCAGCAGGACACGCTGCCGCTTTTGCAGCGCCAGCGCGATCTGGCGCGCACGCGCTACGAACGCATGGCCGAAGCGCGCCGGGACGGCAATCTCACCGACGATACGCTCACCGCCGCGCTCACCGCCTATAGCGACGCCCGCAAACAATACACCGATGCCGAACGCGCATCCGAGCAAACGCACCACGATCTGAACGCGCTGCTCGGCATCTCGCCCGAGGTGCAACTGCAACTCGCCGGAGGCGAAAACATCGCACCGCTCTCCGACACGACCCTCGATGCCGCGCTCGCCGGACTGCCTCGACGCCGCCCGGATCTGATCGCGCTGCAAGCAGGCTACGAGGCGCAGGAGCAGAAATATCGCGCCGCGATTCTCAGCCAGTTCCCGAGTCTGTCGGTGGGCTTCGTGCGGGCACGCGACACGTCGAACATTTATACGAGCGGTTTCCAGATCAACCTCAGCCTGCCGATCTTCAACCGCAACCAGGGCAATGTCGCGATCGAGCAGGCGACCCGCCAGCGTTTGCGCGACGAATACCAAACGCGGCTGAACAGCGCCTACGCCGACGTCGCGCATCTGCGCGCGGACAACGCGATCCTCACGCGGCAGTTGCAGCAGACCGAAGCCGCGTTACCCGAGGTAGACGTCGCCGCCCAGCACGCGGCCGCGGCCTACTCGGAACACAACCTCGCGCTCGGCGCCTACACCGACGCGCAAAGCGCCGCGCTGACCAAACAGATCGACGTCGCGACCTTGCGCGAGTCGCTCGCCGAACAACGCGTTGGCTTACAGGCGCTGCTCGGCAGCGCGATTCCCGACGCCTACTCCACCGCTCTCACCTTCACCGACACTCATGCGAAATAGCCTGATTTCAGCGCTGCGGCCACGCCTTGCCGCTGGCGCGATTGCTATCGCCTGCGCCGCGCTGCCGTGCGCCGGTGCTCAAACGGCCAGCGCCGCAACGCCCGCCGCCGACGCCGCCGATCAACCCGTGGTCGCCGTGCAGACCGTGCGCGTGCAACGCGCCGAGATCGCGCAGCCGGTGCGGGCGTATGGCATCGTCGCCGCGTCGGCGTCGAACCTCACCACCGTCAATCTGCCGTACACCGCGCGCATCGTGCAGATGCGCGTGCAGTCCGGGCAAACGGTGACGCGCGGCACGCCGCTCTTCGTCGTGCAGGCCGACCCTGCCGCCGTGCTCGCGGCCACCCAGGCGAAAAGCGCCGTGACGCTCGCACAAGGCGAACTGGCGCGCACGCAATCGCTGTACGACAAAGGGCTCGCCACACAATCGCAACTCGCCAGCGCCCGCAAGGCCGCCGACGACGCGCAGCAGGCGCTCGCCGCGCAAAATCAGACCGGCGTGGCAAACGGCAACAAGATCATCACCGCGCCGAACGACGGCGTCGTGCTGCAAGTTTCGGCCGCTCAAGGCGATCAGGTCCAACCCGGCACGGCGATCCTGCAACTTGCCGGCGGCAGCGGCAAGGACGCGCGCGCCAACGTGATGCTCGGCGTCGAGCCCGCCGATGCCGCCGCGATCCACGCCGGCGACATTGTCACGTTGCACGGCCTGTCGACGTCGCTTGCCAGGACTTCGGCGAACGGCCACGTGGCACTGGTGGGCGCGTCGGTCGATCAGCAGAGCCAGCTCGTCGACGTCGGTGCGAACGTGCCGCTTGGTCAGACGGCCTTTATTCCCGGCACGCGCGTGAGCGCCGACATCGCGACCCGCAACGGCACGCACTGGATCGTGCCGCGCGCCGCCGTGCTGAAAGACGACAAAGGCGCATACGTGTTCCAGATCACGCCGCAGAACAAGGCGCGCCGCGTGGCAGTGACCCTGCAGGTCGAGAACGGCGAGCGCTACGGCGTGGATGGCGCGCTCGACGCGGCGCAAGGCCTCGTGGTCAGCGGCAACTATGAGTTAAGGGACGGCATGGCGGTGCGCACCGGCGGAGGCGCGCCGCGATGAATTTCGGTCAATGGATGCAGAAGCATCGCCGCTCGCTGCTGTTCGTGATCGCATTGCTGGCGATAGCGGGCGCACTGACCGCGTTCCGCCTGCCGATCTCGCTGTTCCCGAACGTCGCGTTTCCGCGCGCGGTCGTTTCGCTCGACGCGGGCGACCGCCCCGCCGAGCAGATGGCCACGCTCGTCACGATGCCCGTCGAAGAAGCGCTGCGGCGCGTGCCGAACGCGCGCGACGTCGAATCGAAGACGAGCCGCGGCGCGGCGGAAATCTCGATCAACTTCGACTGGGGCACCGACATGGCGCAAGCCACCTTGCAGGCGCAGTCGGCCATCAGCGAGATTCTCGCGACGCTGCCGCAAGGCACCTCGATGCAGGTGCGGCGTATGGACCCGACCGTGTTTCCGGTGCTGGCGTACAGCCTGACTTCGCAGCAGCAATCGCTCTCCGCGCTGCACGACCTCGCGCAGTTCCAGATGCGGCCGTTGCTGTCTTCGGTGGAAGGCGTGGCGCGTGTCGACGTGATGGGCGGGGCGCAGGACGAGTTCGAAGTCGCGATCGATCCCGCGCGGCTCGCCGCGTACAAACTCTCGCTCGCCGATGTGTCGAAGGCGATCGGCGCGAGCAATGTGCTGATGGCGAACGGCCGCATCGAGGATCACTACAAGCTCTATCTCGTGATCGCCGACACCACCATTACGCGGCTCGACGAACTGCGCAACGTCGTGGTGTCGGCGAGCGGCGCGACACAGATCCGCCTCGGCGACATCGCGACCGTACGCCAGGGCGTGGTGCCGCAATGGATGCGCGTCACCGCCGACGGCCAGGACGCCGTGCTTATCAACGTGTACCAGCAGCCGGGCGCGAACAGCGTGGCGATGGCCAAAGCGATTCGCGCGAAGCTCGCCGACTTCCAGCACCAGATGCCGGCCGGCGTGCATCTTTCGAATTGGTACGAGCAGAGCGAACTGGTGATCGCCTCGGCCACCAGCGTACGCGACGCGATCATGATCGGCGTGGTGCTGGCGGCGCTGACGCTATTCGCCTTTCTGCGCAACTGGAAGATCACCGCCATCGCCGTCGCGCTGGTGCCCGTGGTGATGGCCGCAACGATCCTGCTGCTCGACGTGTTCGGCATGGGCTTTAACATCATGACGCTCGGCGGCATGGCCGCCGCCGTCGGTCTCGTGATCGACGACGCGATCGTGATGATCGAACATATCGTGCGGCGCATGCGCGAAGGCGGCGCGCGCGCTTTTCATGGCCGCGTGATGGCGGCGGCGCTCGAATTCACGCGGCCGCTGGCGGGGTCGTCGGCGGCGACGCTGATCATTTTCGTGCCGTTGGCGTTTCTATCCGGTGTGACGGGCGCGTTCTTCAAGGCGCTCTCCGTCACCATGGCGAGCGCGCTGTTCATTTCGTTTCTCGTCACGTGGCTCGCGGTGCCGATTCTGTGCGACCGCTGGCTGAAACCGAAAGACGCCGAGGAACATCAGGAAACCCGCTTCGCCTCGTGGATGAACCGTCGCTACGCGTTTCTGGTCGAGCGCGTCAACGCGCGGCCGGTGCTCGTGCTGCTGGGCGTGCTGCCGCTGATCGTGGTGGCCGCGTTCGCGTTCACGCGCGTCGGGAGCGGTTTCATGCCGAGCATGGACGAAGGCGGTTTCGTGCTCGATTACCACACCGAACCGGGCACGTCGGTGACCGAGACCGATCGGCTGATGAAGCAGATCGAAGGGATCATCCGCGCGAATCCGAATGTCGCGACCTATTCGCGCCGTACCGGCGCCGGTCTCGGCGGCGATCTGAACGAGCCCAACAAGGGTGACTTCTTCGTGCGGCTGAAGTCCGCCAACCGCGAGCCGATCGACACCGTGATGGAAGAAATCCGCTCGAAGGTCGAGACACAGGTGCCCGGCGTGAGTATCGAACTCGCGCAGTTGATGGAGGACCTGATCGGCGACCTGACGGCGGTGCCGCAGCCGGTCCAGATCAAGATCTATTCCGACGACCCGAACACGCTCGAGACGACCGCGCGCAAGGTGGCGGCGCAAATCGGCAAGATTCAGGGCGTGGTGGATGTGAACGACGGCATCAATCCGGCCGGCGACGCCCTCGAACTGCACATCCGCCCGGAAGCGGCAGCGGCCGAGGGCATGGACCCGCAATCGATCGCGCAGGCCGTGTCCGACATGGTGGAAGGCAATGTGGCCACGCAATTCCAGAGCGGCCCGAAAACGGTCGGCGTGCGCGTACGCGTGGCCGGCGCGATGAAGCTCACGGATACGCAACTGGGACAGTTGCAGATTCGCGCGCCCGACGGCCATCTGTTCGCGCTCGATCGCGTCGCCGACCGGGTGACGGTGACCGGCCAGCCGGAAATCAGCCGCGACAATCTCAAACGGATGGTGGCGGTGACCGGGCGCATCGACGGCCGCGATCTGGGCTCGACGATCGCCGACGTGCAGAAGACGCTCAGCGATAAGAGCCTGTTGCCCAGCGGCGTGTATTACGAATTGGGCGGTCTGTATCAGCAGCAGCAGATTGCGTTCAAAGGGCTGCTGAGCGTGTTCGGCGCGGCGATTGCGCTCGTGTTCGGCTTGCTGCTGTTTCTCTACGAGCGTTTTCGCGTCGCGCTAGCCGTCATGGCGATGCCGTTGCTTGCGGCGGGCGCGGTTTTCATCGGCTTATGGATCACCGGTATCGAGCTGAACATTTCCGCGATGATGGGGATGACGATGATCATCGGCATCGTGACCGAGGTGGCGATTTTTTATGTGTCGGAGTTGCAGGGGCTCGTGCGGGACGACGAGATGCCTTTCGAGGACGCGCTGCTGAGCGCCGGCCGAAATCGTCTGCGCCCTATCGCCATGACGACGATTGCCGCGATCCTGGCGCTGTTGCCGCTGGCTTTTGCACTGGGGCAAGGTTCGGCAATGCAGCAGCCGCTGGCGATCGCGATTATTTCCGGCTTGATTGTGCAGTTGCCGCTGGTGTTGCTGTTGCTGCCGGTGCTGTTGAAGTTGTTGATGAAGAAGGAAGCGATTTAGGTTGGAATTCACGGCCTGGGTGGCCTGTCCGGTCCGTGCGCCTGCGGCTCGCCGCGGGTGCGCCCCGGACTCGGTTCACGGTTCACGGTTCACGGTTCACGGTTCACGGTTCACGGTTCACGGTTCACGCAGCGGGAGATCTACGCCTTCAGCACATCCCCAAACCCGCCAACTCGCACTTGCGCCGCACGAATCGCCATCGCAACCTTCGGCGACAACAACGCGTGCAGTTCATCTTCGTGCCGGTACGTCTTCATCCCGTCGCTCAACGCCCGCTCGCCCGCCACCGCGGGATGGCAGTAAATCTCGCCCACCCCATGCGGCAGATCGGCGAGCGCCGCCAGCCACGCCGCTTCATCCATCCGGCCGCTATCCGCGATCCCCACCACATAATCGTTATGCGCAATGCCAGCGCGATCGAGGCGCACCTTGACTCGCGCGATCCACGGCCGCAACCACAGCGGCGCATTCGCCTCGAACGGCAAGCGCATCGCCTTCATCCCATACTCGCGGCCGATTTCCAGAATCAGTCCCAGCACGGTCGGATGCAAATGAAAATGCTTGTGCGTGTTGACATGATCGAGCGTCAGGCCGGTCTGCGCAAAGGCATCGAACTGCGCGCGAATTTCCCGCGCAAGCTGCTTGCGCACGTGCGGTAAAAAGAAGAACCGCACGCCATCGCGCACCATGTTGTCGCCGAAGCGGCCATGCTCGTCGAGCAAGGCCGCAATCCCCGCGCGCGGCGAGACCGCGTCGCCGTCGGCCAAGACCAGATGCAGGCCGACACGCAAGCGCGGCAACGCGCGGGCGCGCGCCACCGCGTCGCGCGCGGCCGGTGCGCCGATCATCAGGCTCGCGGCAGTCAGCACGCCGTCGCGATGCGCTCGCTCCACGGCCAGATTCACTCGCGCGTGCAGACCGAAATCGTCGGCGGTCACGATCAATGCGCGTGGCTTAGCCGCCATCCGACGCCTCCATCACATCCATCACATTCAATGCGCCGTTGCGCGCGGCCTTCGACGTCGAAGTTTGGACAGGCACACGCGCGCCGCGCCACGTCACATGCGAGCCGAACACGGCGGCGCACCACTGCAACGCCAGCAACGCATCACGCAACGGCACCAGCGGCAGATCGCGCCAGAAGGTGCGCTCACGACGCGCCGAGCGCAGATGCATCAGCAGACGCGCGGCGAGGCCCGCGGCCGCTCCGCTCGCGCTCGTGAACGCGGCCCACGTGTGCACCGCGTCTGACGAAGTGGCCGCGAGACCGGCGCTGAGCCACGCGCCGGCAACGAGCCAGGGCGTGGGAAAGGTAATGAAGAGGAACGCGAAACCCGGTGCATTCACCGAGCGGATCGTACGCAGCCAGCGGGTCTCGCGCTGCCACAAAGCGGCAAACGTCGGCTCGATCACGTCGGTGGCCACCATGACGCGCGAGAGCACGGTTTGCAGGCCGAGGGCGCGCACGTGTTCGGCCAGCCAGTAATCGTCCGCGAGACAGTTTTTCAGTGCCTCGAAACCGCCGATGCGTTCGAGCGTCGCGCGCCGCAACGCAAGCGTCGCACCGAAGCCGAAGCGGCGCGAGCCGGCCGCGTGCGCGACCCGCACCGACGGCGCGAACCATTCGTTGATGAAGAGCGCGCCCACGCGCGGCCAGAAGCCGCCGATGCCACGCGCCACGTAGAGACACGTGACCACGCCCACGCGCGGATCCGCGAGCGGCGCGGCCACGCTGTCGAGATAATCGGCTTCGACGGCGATGTCGCTATCCGCTATCACGATCACGTCATGGCGCGCCCGCGCCGCCATGTTGATCAGATTGCTGACCTTGAGATTGCTGCCGTGCACGCGCGTGTCGATCGCGAGTTCGATATCGTGCAAGGGATAGGCGGCCTGCAGACGGCGCACCACGGCAATCGCGGGATCGTCCGGTGACGACACGCCGAGCACGAGTTGAAAATGCTCATGATGCTGGTCGCAAAAGGTCCGCAGATTGTCGTACAGACGCGGCTCCGCGCCGCACAGCGGCTTGAGTACGCTTACGCCGACCCGCGCGAAGCGATGCTGCGGCTGCGAAACGTGCGTAGGCGAAACGTGCGCAGGGAAATATGCGGCGCGACTCGCCGCGCCGCTGCGCGAGCCAAAAAACGGCATCGCGACCGCCGCCAGCAACGCGTAAAGGGACGCGATCGAGCAGACAGCCAACAGGACCCATTGGCATGCCGTCACTGGGTGCGCCGCCATCGTCCCGTTCCGTCAGTGCTCGGCCAGCACGAACGGCCTGCCGGTCAGGCGCAGATGAAGAATCACGAGCCAGCGCCGCGGACAATCCACGGCGATCGCGACCGGTCGCGAAGGCCGGCTCGCGCCCGTGGCAAAGCGGCTGTCCAGCGCGAGTTCGAAGGCGGCATGCGCGAACTGGCGCGTCACGATCACGCCGCTGAGAATCACAGCAATGGCGAGCAGCCGGAACGGCAGGGAGCTGAGGGCGCTCTGCGAAACCGGCAGTACCAGCAGCGCGAGGCACGCGAGCACCTCGGCGCCCATGGCGGTGAGCGAGGCCACCAGCAGGTGGGCGCGCAGCATGTCGACGGTGGCTGGCTTCATGACTGGGTCTCGTGACCTGTTGAGGGGCGATAGTAGCGATCCAAGCTGAAGGAAACCTTAAGGAAGAAAGCGTATAAAGCGGGTAATGAACAGCATGGTTAAACTTCAGATTACGGTCGGCGCTTGCCTGAATATTGCGGCTGCCGTGCAATGAAACATCGAATGGAACTAACAGACTCATGCGCGTACTCCTCGTAGAAGACGACGATCTGATCGGCTGCGGTATCGAAGCGGGACTGCGTCAGGCAGGCTTTACGGTCGACTGGGCGCGCGACGGCCACAAGGCCGGTCTCGCGCTCGACACCACCGCCTACGCGCTGGTGCTGCTCGATCTCGGCCTGCCCCGCGTATCGGGGATGGAACTGCTGAAACGGCTGCGCGATTCGGGCAAGGACGTGCCGGTGCTGGTGCTGACCGCGCGGGGCACGGTGGTCGACCGTGTCGGCGGCCTTGAAGCGGGCGCCGACGACTATCTCGGCAAGCCCTTCGATCTGACCGAACTGATCGCCCGTTGCCGGGCCCTGTTGCGCCGCGCGCAGGGCCGCAGCGTCGAGCAGATCCGCTATCAGGACCTGACGGTCAACCCGGCCGCGCAAACCGTCGAAGTGGGCGCGACGCGCGTGCCGCTCACTTCGCGCGAATGGGCGATCCTGTTGCAGTTACTGACCAACCAGGGGATTCCCCAGTCGCGCTCGCGGCTCGAAGAAAGCCTGTATGGCTGGCAGGAAGAAATCGAGAGCAACGCGATCGAGGTGCACGTGTCCAATCTGCGCAAGAAACTCGGCGCCAAGCTGATCAAGACGGTGCGCAATATCGGCTACGTGGTGGAGAAAGAATGATGGGCGCGTCGATACGCCGGCGTCTCGTGCTGCTGGTCCTTACCAGCATCGCGCTGGTCTGGGGCATTGCGCTGGTGTCGAGTTATCGTCAGGCCACCCGCGAAGTCGCCGAATGGGAAGAGGCGCGTCTCGCGGAACTCGCGCAGATTCTCGCCCTGCTCGATCAGCCCAATCTGACCACGCTCGCCAACGCCCGCATCGACGTGCGCGAGGAAGAAAAAGGCGGCGAGCCGGGCGCCAACGACCGCGACGACGACGACGCGCTGCCGCGCGATGCGCTGTTCCAGGTGCGCGGCCCGAACGGCGCGGTGCTGGCGGGCAGTCCGCAATTGCACGAACTCAAGGCCTGGGATCTGCCGGTGCCGGCGGTGAGCGGCACGCAGGACATCACGCTTGGCGGCCAGATGTATCACTCGTTCACCTTGCGCGACACCGCGCTCGGCCACACGGTGCGCGTCTTCGAACCGGCCAATACGCGCAGCGACCTGGTGAGCGGCGTCGCGAGCCGCATCGCCCGCCCTACCCTGGTCGCGCTGCCGGTGCTGGCGGTGCTGGTGTGGTTCAGCATCGGCTGGAGTCTGGCGCCGCTCAGGCTGCTCTCGCGCGCCATCCGTTCGCGCGACGTCAACCGGCTGGAACCGGTCGACATAGGCCACGCGCCGACCGAGGTGCGCCCGCTCGTCGATGCGATCAATCTGCTGCTGTCGCGTCTGCTGCATTCGCTGGAGCGTGAACGCGCGTTTACCGCCGACGCCGCGCATGAACTGAAAACACCGCTGGCCGCGATCAAGGTGCAGGCGCAAGTCGCGCTGGCGGAAACGGACACGGCGCGCCAGCGGCTGGCGATGGAGCGCGTGGTGCAAGGCGTCGATCGCAGCGCGCGGCTCGCGGAGCAACTACTGCTGCTCGCGCGTCTGGACGTGCATGAAAAAATCTCGACCGCGCCGCTCAAGCCTGCAGCAGTGGCCAAAGACGCGCTGCTCGCCAACGAGCGCAACGCGCAGCAAAAAGATATTCACGTGACGCTGCTCGGCGACCTGCGCGCCGAGATCGACGCGGAGCCCGTGCTGATCGGCATCCTGCTCGACAATCTGCTCGATAACGCGATCAAGTACGGACGTGCAGGCGGCAGCATCGAAGTGGCGGTGCAGCACGCGCAAGACCGCGTGCAGGTGACCGTGCGCGACGACGGCCCCGGTGTCGAGCCGGGCGACCTCGACCGTCTGACGAATCGTTTTTTTCGCGCGACCGGCAATCAGGCCACGGGCAGCGGGCTGGGGCTCTCGATCGTCGCGCGGATCGCGGAGCATTTCGGCGCGAGCCTGCATCTGGGTAAAGGCATCGGCGAGCGCGGGCTCGCGGTCGAGGTGTCGTTCCCGGCCTATGCGCAGGCGAGTTGAGGAGAATGCGGAAGCGGCCTCGCAGCGGCGCGTCTCGCTTGTGAAGGTGCGCTTTCTCGCGCCCACGCGGCCCATGTGCTGCGAACTGTGGTGCCTTGGCGGCCGTGCGCCGCGCGCCGTTCGTCTCTAAGGCGCGCGCTCGAACGCGCGCTCCGGTGCCCGGTTCGACGACTCCGCGAACTGCCACGCGATCAGGCCGGGCACGAACATCACGAGATCGCGAATCCGGCGTGCGCCGGCCAGTGCGAGGCAGGTGGAAGGATCGAGGCCCAACGCGCCGCCGATCAGAATGAAGCCGCCCTCCTGCACGCCGAGACCGCCCGGCACGAAGAACGCCGCGCTGCTGATCGCCTGGATCAGTGATTCGATCACCACCGCTTCCACGAGCGTGACCTGCACGCCGAGAAAGTGCAGTGCCAGCCAGATTTCCAGCGACGTGAGAAAGCACTGCAGCGGTTGCCAGAAGAACAGGTAGCGCAGCACCACGCCACGCCGCCGCCAGATCAGCTTGATGGCCTGATCGATCTGCGCCGACTGCCCGACCAATGCGGCGAGCTTACCGCTCGTCAGATGATTGAGCGCGCGCGTGATGCGCTCGAACGGACTCGCGTGCTGTACGAGCGCGAACAGCACCAGTAGGGGCGTGAGCACCACCACGCCCCATGCCAGTTGTCCAGCGAGCCGCAGCGTGTCGGAATGCGCATGCGCGAACAGAAAGCCGATGCCGACCATGGTGAAGAGCAGCTGGCTGATCACCGTGAGCTGCATATCGACGATGATGCTGCCCACCGCCATGGACGGCCGCACGCCCCAACGCTTGAGCATGCGAAACGACACCACTTCGCCGCCGATACGCGCCACCGGCAGCATGCTATTCACCGATTCGCGCACCCACACGAGGTGCAGCATATTGACGAGGCTGGGACGGGTCGCGCCGCGAATCAGCGAACGCCAGTCGCAGGCATTGGCGAGCATCGGCAGCACGTGCGCGAGCGCGGCCAGCAGCAGGCCCGCGCCGGCCGCTCGCAGCGCGCCGAGCACGGCGCCGGGATTGTCATGCCAGACGAGCCAGAGCGACACCAGCAAGCCGGCTAACGCGGCGATGCGGCCGAGATGCTTCATCACGCGCGCACCTCGTACGCGCGCCTGACGCGCATTGCCCTGCTTTTAACCGCTGCTTTAAAAACCCTGTGCATCATGGCCGTTCCGTACTGCCGTTCATTCGTCCTGTGCCGCCGATAACAGGCCGTCGCCGTCCACCTTGAAGCTGAAGCCTCGCCAGATCACGCGCGACGACCAGAAGCTCGCGACAAAAATCGCAAACGATACGATATCCCAGAACGGCAGCAGCCACAGATCGCGATGCGCCTGTTTCAACGCGCGATCGGACAGCAGCTTCAAGGCGAGCCGCGCGCCCATGGCGGCCAATGCGAGCGACCACGCCCACCATGCGCCGGCGGAAAAGACCACCGCGAGCAGCGCGAACGCCAACGGATGAACCAGCGCGGAGCCGAGATGGCCGAGCGGATCGATGCGGCGAATGGTTCGGCTCCAGCGCAGTTCATGCGCGATCAGTTGCGCCGCGCTCGATTCGACGCACGCATGCGAGATCGTGAACGGCGGAATCACGACCTTCTCGCCGAGCAGGCGCACCGCCTCGCCGATCGCATGGTCCTCCGCCAGATGCCGCACGAACGGCGTAAAGCCGCCGATTTTTTCGAGCGTATCGCGCCGCATCACGATGGTCTGCCCGAAGCACGGGCGCGCGAGTCCGAGCGCGAGCCCGGTCACGACGCCCGGCAGGAACTGGTAATTGGTCGCCTTCGCCGACAGCCGCGGCCAGAAGCCCGGATCGGGCTGTCCGCGATACGCGCAGGTAACGAGTCCCACACCCGGCTTCTGCAACTCGCCGATCACATTGCGCAGATAGTCCACGCCGACGCTCACGTCGCTGTCGGCGAACACGAGCACGTCATGCCGCGCTTGCGGCAGCATGTTGAGGATATTGCTGATCTTGCGGTTCGGGCCGTACAGGCGCGCGTCGGCCACTACGGTGATGTCCGCGTCGGGATAGAGACGGCGCAGGTCGTCGACGGTTTGCAGCGCGGGGTCGGCCGAGTCGTGCACGCCGAACAGGAATTGCACGGGTCCAGCATAATCCTGGCAGCAGAAGCTCGACAGATTGGCGAGCAATGCCCACTCGTTGCCGTGCAGCGGCTTGACGATCGTGACCGGCGGAAAGGCAGTCGGCTCAGACACCGCTCGCGCGAAGAACCGTCCGATCAACGCGCCGGCGAGCACGGTGTAGCCGACGCCGAGAACCGCGCCCGCCGCGCACGTGCAGGCGAGCGTGACGGCGACCCAATGCGCGGCGTTCACGCCTCGCGGGCGCGCAGGAAACGGAAGAATTCGACGCCCTCGCGCAAGCGCCGTTTCATCATGTCCCAGCTCGTCAACATCTCACGCAGGATTTCCCAGATCTTCGACGGGCGGAAATAGAAACGCTTGTAGAAGTTCTCGAGCTGATGGTAGATCTCGTCGCGCGACAGATGCGGATAGCCGATCGCGGCCAACTGCACGCCTTCCTTGCTCACGAGATTGATCACCTTGTTCTCTTCGAGCCAGCCGTTTTCGACCGCCTGGTTGTAGAGGGTCGTGCCCGGGTACGGCGCGGCCAGCGACACCTGGATCGTGTGCGGATTGATCTCCTTGGCGTACTCGATCGTCTTCTGGATCGTGTCCTGCGTTTCGCCCGGCAAACCGAGAATGAAGGTGCCGTGAATCTTGATGCCGAGCGTGCGGCAATCGTTGCTGAAGCGGCGCGCGATATCGGTGCGCAGACCCTTCTTGATGTTCAGCAGGATCTGGTCGTCGCCAGATTCGTAGCCGACCAGCAGCAGGCGCAGGCCGTTTTCCTTCATGATCTTGAGCGTCGCGTACGGCACGTTCGCCTTGGCGTTACACGACCACGTCACGCCGAGCTTGCCGAGACCGCGGGCGATTTCCTCGACGCGCGGCTTGAAGTCGGTGAAGGTGTCGTCGTCGAACATGATCTCCTTGACTTCAGGCATGTTGTCGCGAATCCACTTCACTTCCGCCAACACGTTCTCGACCGAACGCGTGCGGTAGCGATGCCCGCCCACGGTTTGCGGCCACAGACAGAAGGTGCATTTCGAGCGGCAGCCGCGGCCCGTGTAGATCGACACGTACGGATGCTTCAGATAGCCGATGAAGTAGTTGTCGATCTTCAGATCGCGCTTGTACACGGGAGCGACGAACGGCAGTTCGTCCATGTTCTCGAGAATCGGGCGTGCTTCATTGTGCTCGATCGAGCCGTCGCGGTTGCGATAGCTGAGACCTTTGACTTGTGCGAACGGCTTGCCCTCGGCGACTTCCTGGCAGGTGAAGTCGAACTCTTCGCGGCACACAAAATCGATCGCCTCGCTCGCGGTCAGCGAATTGTGCGGATCGACCGCGACCTTCGCGCCGACCATGCCGATCAGCAGCGACGGCTTGCGTTTTTTCAGGTCTTCGGCGAATAGCGCGTCGGTGGGGAAGGACGGTGTGCTGGTGTGGATCACCACCAGATCGTAGTGCTGCGCGATGTCGAGCGTGGCCTCGACCGACAGGCCGTCGGCGGGCGCGTCGAGCACGCGGCTATCGGGCACGAGTGCGGCGGGTTGCGCGAGCCACGTCGGATACCAGAACGAGCGGACTTCACGCTTGGCCTGATAGCGCGAACCCGCGCCACCATCGAAGCCGTCATACGACGGCGCCTGCAAGAACAGGGTTTTCATGGATGCTCCAGCAAGCCTTGAATGGGCGCTTTCAGTTCTCTGTCGACATACTATCGGAACTATCGCCCGCCGGGCGGCGGGGAATCGCGGAAATACTACGGAGCAAAGCTGAAGGAAACCTTAAGGAAAATGCGGGCGCTGGCGATGCCGGGGGGCGCTGCTTCATCTACTTCGAAACAGGCGGCTGGATAGGTGTAGCAGAGAGGATCGAACGGGCAAGAAACGGGCAAGACTCCGCTAGCGGCGCTTCATGTCACGCGTGTGAACGAGGCGCTTTTTATGTGCGGATCACACGCAATGATGGCCGGCCGCACGCGTTGCGCGCGCGAACCGGCCATGACGTCAGACCGGCTTGATATCCGCCGCCTGCTTGCCCTTCGGCCCCTGCTTGATTTCAAAGCTGACCTTCTGGTTTTCCTGCAAGGACTTGAAACCTTCGGAGCGGATCTCCGAGAAGTGCGCGAACAGATCTTCGCCGCCGTCGTCGGGGGTGATGAAGCCAAAACCTTTCGCGTCGTTAAACCATTTCACTGTACCGGTTGGCATGTCGTTTCCTCTGTGCATCTGGGTTGATTGGGCTGCATTCGCCGAGCTTCGCCCGCCGCCGCGGGTGTGCGCCGGATTCTGCCTCCGCCGCTCGACTCTACGCTTCTTTGCGCGGCACTGCTTCGCCCGGATTTTCGGCGCCGCGACAGCCGCGTCGCAAGCGCCGTGCCGCGCGTCACAAGCGGGCGGCCCGCCGGTGCGATTCCGTCCAATCAGATAAACTGTTTGGTTATCGGCAGTCCATCCAGGGCCCGCGCAGTTCCAGCCCAATGTTTCATGAACGCGCGGCCTTGTCGTTTTCCCCTACACAGGAACCCCAGCATGGCAACCTCGAGCTATACCGATACCCGACTTCTGATCAACGGCGAGTGGTGCGACGCCGCCAGCGGCAAGACCCTCGACGTCATCAATCCTGCTACCGGCAAGGCCATCGGCAAAGTGGCGCACGCCGGCATCGCCGATCTGGACCGCGCGCTCGAAGCCGCGCAGCGCGGCTTCGAAGCCTGGCGCAAGGTGCCGGCCAACGAGCGCGCCACGACCATGCGCAAGGCCGCCGCGCTGGTGCGCGAGCGTGCCTCGGACATCGGCCGCCTGATGACGCTGGAACAGGGCAAGCCGTTCGCCGAAGCGCGCATCGAAGTGCTGGCGGCGGCGGACATCATCGAATGGTTCGCCGACGAAGGCCGCCGTGTCTACGGCCGCATCGTGCCGTCGCGCAACCTCGCGGCACAGCAACTGGTGCTGAAGGAACCGATCGGCCCGGTCGCCGCTTTCACGCCGTGGAATTTCCCGGTCAATCAGGTCGTGCGCAAGCTGAGCGCCGCGCTTGCATGCGGCTGCTCGTTCCTCGTCAAGGCGCCGGAAGAAACCCCGGCGTCGCCGGCGGCGCTCTTGCAGGCTTTCGTCGAAGCCGGCGTGCCGGCGGGCACGGTTGGCCTGGTGTTCGGCGACCCGGCTGAGATTTCGAGCTATCTGATTCCGCATCCGGTGATCCGCAAGGTCACCTTCACCGGCTCGACGCCAGTGGGCAAGCAACTGGCCGCACTGGCCGGCTCGCACATGAAGCGCGCGACGATGGAACTGGGCGGTCATGCGCCGGTGATCGTGGCCGAAGACGCCGACGTGGCGCTCGCCGTGAAGGCCGCGGGCGGCGCGAAGTTCCGCAATGCCGGCCAGGTCTGCATCTCGCCGACGCGTTTCCTCGTGCACAACAGCATCCGCGAAGAATTCGCCGCGGCGCTGGTCAAGCATGCTGAAAGCCTCAAGCTGGGCGACGGCCTTGCCGAAGGCACCACGCTCGGCCCGCTCGCCAACGCACGCCGCCTCACGGCTATGAGCAAGGTGCTCGACGACGCGCGCAAGACCGGCGCCAAGGTCGAAACGGGCGGTGAGCGCGTGGGCTCGGAAGGCAACTTCTTTGCGCCGACCGTGCTGACCAACGTGTCGCTCGAATCGGACGTGTTCAATAATGAGCCGTTCGGCCCGATCGCCGCGATCCGCGGCTTCGACAAGCTCGAGGAAGCGATCGCCGAAGCGAACCGTCTGCCGTTCGGGCTCGCGGGTTACGCGTTCACGAAGTCGTTCACCAACGTGCATCTGCTGTCGCAGCAACTGGAAGTCGGCATGCTGTGGATTAACCAGCCGGCTACGCCGTCGCCGGAAATGCCGTTCGGCGGCGTGAAGGATTCGGGCTACGGTTCGGAAGGCGGCCCGGAAGCGATGGAAGGCTACCTGGTCACCAAGGCGGTATCGGTGATGTCGGTTTAAGACGGACAGAGGCGGCTTGCTGGCCGCCTCTTTTTACACTACCGTGCCGGGTCCACGAGTCATCGATTCGCGGACCTTTTTTATTGCCATGAACGATATCGACCAACGACTCATTCAGCCCACGCTGACCGGCAAGACCGTGGAACTGCGGCCGCTTCAGCGGGAGCACGCGCAAGGTTTGCTCGACGCCGCCGCGGACGGGCAATTGTGGAATATGAAGCTGACGGTGGTGCCCGGAGCCGGCAGCATCGACGGCTATATCGCCACCGCGCTCGAAGGCCGCGCGGCCGGCACCGTGATGCCGTTCGTGATCGTGCGCCGCGACACCGGCGCGCTGGTCGGCAGCACGCGGTTCTGGAAGATCGATCGCGTGAATCGCAAGCTCGAAATCGGCCACACGTGGCTGAGCGAATCGGTGCAGCGCTCGGCGGTGAATACCGAAGCGAAGTATCTGCTGCTGTGCCACGCGTTCGAAGCGATGCAATGCGTGCGCGTCCAATTCACCACCGACGAGCTCAACGAGAAATCGCGCGCGGCGATTCTGCGCATCGGCGCGAAACAGGAGGGCGTGGTCCGGCACGAACGCATCATGCCGGATGGGCGTAAGCGCAACTCGGTGCGCTTTAGCATCATCGATGAGGAATGGAGTGAAGTGAAGACGATGCTCGAGGCGAAGCTGGCGCGATAACAAAGCCATCAGCGGGCGGCCCGCTTACGCCGCAAATACAAGTGCGCAAGCGAGCCGCCGTCACCCTGCTCTACACATGCACATCCCGTTCATTCAGCGGCGGCGCATTGCCTGCCGCGGCCGCCGCGAACTCCTCGCGTAACGCATCGCGCGCATGATGCCGGCGCACCCACATCGCCGTGAGGATCGGCACCAGAACCGCGGTCACGAGACACGCCGTCGCGACCATCGCGGTGGCGGCCGGCACCAGCGGCTTGAAGCTCGGAATCATCTCGCCGATGATCGCCGGATTCGCCACCGCGGCTCCCGCCGTCGACGAGGCCGCCAGCCCCGCCGCCCCATTGCCGCCCGCGATCCAGCGGTCCGCGAAAATCAGCGGAATGCCCGTCACGACGATCACGCCGAGACCCAGCACGATCCCCGGCAGGCCGCTTTTCACGATCACGCCGAGGTCGATGCCGTTACCGAGCGCAAAGCCGAAGAACGGAATCAGCGGATGCACGCAACGGCCGAAGAACTCGCGCAGCTCGCCATCCAGGTTACCCAGCGTGAAGCCGACCAGAAACGGCAGCACCGCGCCGACGAACAGACGCGGCTCGAAGAACGCCACACCGGTTGCGCCGAGAATGATCATGCTGACGAGCGGCCCCGATTCGATCGACATCAGCACGAACGCGCCCGCCTCCTCCTTGGTCCCGTATTGCTGCATCACGGCGGCGTAGAGACCGCCGTTGGTCATGTCCATCGACGTCGTGATCGCCAGCACTGAGAGGCCCGCGAAGAGCCCAGCCTTGACGCCGTCGATTGGAATGAAATGCGAAGCGACGATCGTCGCGATCCACGCCACGAGCATTTTCGTCACCAGCAGCGTGCCCGACTTGCGCAGCACCGTGCCGGTCGCCCGCAGATCGATCGTCGCGCCCATGCAGAAGAACCACACCGCCAGAATCGGCACGGTGCCGGAGATCAACCCATTGGTGAACGAGCCGAAGTACTTGCCCGCGCCGGGCGCAAATGTGTGGACGCAGGCGCCGAGCAGCAACGGCACCAACATCAGGCCGCCAGGAATGCGGTCGATGGCCTTCTTGAGCTTCATGCCTCCTCCATGGACTTTGCGTCCAGTTATTGGGTAATTCACCCTGGGTAATGTCCCGTTCTCGCGCCGGGCTGCTCCCTTTCGGCGCAATATAGCATCATGAAAGGAACACTGTTCCGTTTCATTCGGAAATCTCGCTCATCGTTTACCCGCGTGTTCTTGGAAAGCCTTGTCAGTCATCATGCGGCGTCGCAATATTTTCGGACCACTGTTCCGAAACCATATTTCTGCGCTACAGTCGAATCCACAACCCCAGCGGAGAAAGAACAATGGAAGTGAGACAGGCCATCAACAGCGAATACGCGAAGACGCTGGATACCGACGGGCTGCGCAAGGCGTTTCTGGTCGATCAGGTGTTCGAACGAGATGCGCTGAAGCTGACCTATAGCCATATCGACCGGATCATCGTCGGCGGCGCGATGCCGGCGGCGCGCGCGGTCGAGGTGCCCGGCTCCATCGGCCAGGCGATCGGCGTGAGCTATCTGCTGGAGCGGCGCGAACTCGGCGCGATCAACATCGGCGGCGACGGCTGGGTCGACGTGGACGGCACGCGCCACACGGTGCGCAACGAAGAGGCGATCTACATCGGCAAAGGCACGCAAGCCATCGCCTTCGGCAGTGACGACGCCGCGCGTCCCGCCAAGTTTTACCTGAACTGCGCGCCCGCCCACACGTCGTATCCGACCCGCACGATCTCGCTCGCGCAAGCCTCGCCGCAGACCCTCGGTGACCCCGCCACGAGCAACCGCCGCACCATCTACAAGTTCATCGTTCCCGAAGTGCTGCCCACCTGCCAGCTTTCCATGGGCATGACGAAACTCGAACCGGGCAGCCTGTGGAACACCATGCCGTGCCATACGCACGAACGCCGCATGGAGGTGTATTTCTACTTCAACGTCGCCGACGACGCCGCCGTCTTTCATATGATGGGCGAGCCGAACGAGACGCGGCATATTCTCGTGCACAACGAGCAGGCGGTGATTTCGCCGAGCTGGTCGATTCACTCGGGCGTCGGCACGCGGGCGTACACGTTCATCTGGGGCATGGTCGGCGAAAACCAGGTGTTCAGTGATATGGATCACATCGCGGTGCGGGATCTGCGTTGATGCGCGGCCCTTTTCACATTAGCAACCACGACCGCACGACATGGGCTCGAACATCGTGAATCCCTTTGATCTCACCGGCCGCGTCGCCATCGTCACCGGCAGCAATACGGGCCTCGGCGCCGGCATGGCCGTCGCACTCGCCGCCGCGGGTTGCGACATCGTCGGCGTGAGCCGCGCCGACGCCGGCGACACCGCCGCGCGCGTCGAAGCATGCGGACGCCGCTTCGCGGACGTGCGCGCCGATCTCGGCTCGATCGCGCCGGTCGAGGACATCGTGCGCGCCGCGGTCGAAGCGTTCGGCCGCATCGACGTGCTGGTGAACAACGCAGGCATCATCCGCCGCGAGGACGCGCTCGATTTCACCGAAGCCGACTGGGACGCCGTGGTGGACGTCAATCTGAAGAGCCTGTTCTTTCTCTCGCAGGCCGCCGCGCGGCAGTTCGTGAAGCAGCAAAGCGGCGGCAAGATCATTAACGTCGCGTCGATGCTGTCGTTCCAGGGCGGCATCCGCGTTGCGTCCTACACGGCGTCGAAAAGCGGCGTGCTGGGTCTCACGCGACTGCTCGCGAACGAATGGGCGGCGCAAGGCATCAACGTCAACGCGATCGCGCCGGGCTACATGGCGACCGCGAACACGGCCGCGCTGCGCGACGACGCCCAGCGCAACGACGAGATTCTCAGCCGCATTCCGGCCGCCCGCTGGGGCACGCCGGACGACCTCGCGGGACCGGTGGTGTTCCTCGCGTCGCCGGCTTCGGACTACGTGCATGGGCATACACTGGCGGTGGACGGCGGCTGGCTCGCGCGCTGACTCGGCAGCCGGCGCCGGACGCGGTATGCTCTCGGCGCCTCGCCGGCGCATGCCGGCAAGCGCGACACAGTCGCGACAAAACTCGCGGGAACGTCGCGGGAACGGATAGACAGGGAACACGGAAATGGCATCGACAGGAAAACGGCGCAAGGACGACGGCGCCGCACAGGCGCAAGACGCGGAGAACGCCGACTGCGGCGAGCGGGGCGAATCGGCCTCGTCCATTGGCCGCGTCTTCGCGATTCTCGGCGCGATCGGCGACAGCGGACAGATCGGCATCAGCGAACTGTCGCAACGGCTCCGCATGTCGAAGACCACCGTGCACCGCGTGATCCAGACGCTAAAGGCGCTCGGCTACGTGACGCAGGAAGTGGAAACCGAGCGCTACCGGCTGACCATCCGCCTGTTCGAACTCGGCGCGAAGGCACTGGAAAGTGTCGACCTGGTGCGCGAGGCGGACGTCGAAATGCGCCGCATCGGCGAAGCGACGCGCGAGGCGGTTCACCTCGGCGCATTCGACGAAGACGCCATCATCTACATTCACAAGATCGATTCGGACTACGGGCTGCGCATGCAGTCGCGCATCGGCCGGCGCAATCCGCTGCACAGCACGGCGATCGGCAAGGTGTTGCTGGCGTGGATGGATCCGGCCGATGCGCGCGAAGTGCTCTCGCACGTCGAATTCCGCAAGTCGACGCAGAAGACGCTCTCCTCCGCCGAAGCCGTGCTGAACATTCTGCCGCACGTGCGCGAGCAAGGTTACGGCGAGGACAACGAGGAACAGGAAGAAGGTCTGCGGTGTCTCGCGGTGCCGGTGTTCGACCGCTTCGGGCGCGTGATCGCCGGCCTGTCGATTTCGTTTCCGACCATGCGCTGCGGCGCTGACACGAAGTCGCACTACGTCGCGCTGCTCAGGAAGTCGGGCCTCGCGATCTCGACGCGGCTCGGCTATCGCGAAACGACGGCGCCGGAACAGACCGCCGCCGAGCCGCGCTGAACGTTAGATCGCTAGATCGTCAGGCCATCAGGCCGCCTTCGCCGCCGGATTGGGCTGCACGCTGCGCGTGAAACTGCGGCGGCCGTCCACACTTACCGGCACGTCGCCCTTCAGCGTCACGCGGCGCACCACGCGGTGCGCATCGCCGTAGTCGTTGACCGCGTAGTGCTGGGTCGCGCGGTTGTCCCAGATCGCGACGTCGCCGGCCTGCCAGCGCCAGCGCACGATGTTCTCGTGACGCGTCACGTAGCCTTGCAGCAGTTCCAGCAGATGCGCCGACGCGCTCGGCGCGAGACCCACGAAACTCTTGACGAAGTGCCCGAGAATCAGCGTCTTTTCGCCCGATTCCGGATGCACGCGCACGACTGGATGCTCGGTCTCGTAACGCGTCGAGACGAACGCCTCGCGGTGACGCCTGATCGCTTCGGCGTCGCGGCCGCGCTCGCCGACGCTGGTGTGATTCGCGTAGTCGTAGTCGTTGCTGTGCACTGCCCAAAGCTGATCGGCGAGCGCTTTGAGCGGCGGCGGCAGATCGTCGTACGCGGTGGCCGTGTTGGCCCACACCGTGTCGCCGCCCACTTCTGGAATCGTCACGCCGCGCAGGATCGATGCCTGCGGATAAGCGTCGACGAACGTTACGTCCGTGTGCCACGAATTGGCGCGGCCGCCACGATGCGAGTCGAGTTCGAGCAGATAGTCCGTGCCGTCCACCACCGGCACCGTGGGATGCGAAACCGGCTCGCCGAGCAGCTTGGCGAAGGCTTCCTGATCGGCATCCTGCAAGTGCGTCTGGCCGCGGAAAAAGATCACCTTGTGACGTACCAGCGCCGCGCGGATCGCTTCGACCGTGGCCGCTTCGAGTTGGCTCGACAGCCGCACGCCGCGAATTTCCGCGCCGATGCGGCCAGTGACGGGATGAATGTCCAGTGCGTTGGACGTCGCGAGACTCAGATTCGACATGCTATGCCACTCCTGGTGTGAGGACGATCGAGGACGAGAGAGGCCGGCGTGGACCGGCACGAATGCGATTGGACTGAAGTGGCTGACGGTCAGCCGATGCAGCGATCTAACCAGTCTCCGCGGCGCGCGTAAAACACTTGTTTCTCATGTCCTTATCACATGCGACGGCATAAGGATCGCGTGCGGATGCGATGACGCCGATATCGTCACGGTACTGTCGTTCATGTTCGCTATCGACGCTCGCGTGGCGCGCGAGCGCATGCGGACGTGCGGTCGGCGCGATAAATCGGCTGAGAATGTGGGTCGGCGCCGCTAGTCTGCAACCGAATGTATCCGCACGGCATAGCTGCAACGACACGCGCCGCAGCATGCACGACGGCCGTGGATACACGCGCCGTTGGACGCGCCGCAACCCGGGAAACGCTCGACCACCCCGTCTTTTCCACAATGCGTTCAATGGCTTGCACTTGCGGCCGCTCGCTTCGCCCCCTCTCCTCACCGCACATTCAAGCACGCTATCCACGCGACGCACGCGCTGCCGGCATACGTCGCAATCGACACGTCCTGTTACACACAAACACACCGGAAATGCCGCGGCTCAGTAGAGTTCGGGTCACAAGGAAACTGGAGCATTGTCATGAAAAGATTTTTCGCGCTGGTGATTCTGGCCGTCACGCTCGGCAGCGCATTGGGCGGTTGCATCGTGGTTCCTGAAGGCGGCTACCACAATCACTATCACGATCGCTATTGAACGCGAGTCGCGCAGGACTTTCCACCCACCATCGTAGAAGCCGGAAATAAAACATGAAGCAATCACAAAACCGCTGGCTGTCCATGGCGCTCGTCGCGGGTCTCGGAATCGGCGCGTCGTCGCTCGCGCTGGCCCACGTCGATGTGGGCGTAAACATCGGCGTTCCGGGCGTCGCTTATGCGCCCGAACCCGTGTACGCACCGCCGCCACCGCCCGTCTATGCTCCGGCTCCGCCGGTGGTCGTCGTGAGTCCCGGCTGGTACGGTGAGCGCTACTACGACGGCAACCGCTACTGGGAACGGCGCGAGTGGGAAGAGCGTCATCACGGCGGACGCGAGTGGCATGAAGCGCGTGGTCCGCACGGCGACTGGCGCGGTCACGATAACGGCTGGCATGGTCATGGCGACGATCACGATCATGGCCACGGCCACGGCGATCATTGATGCATAGGCCGCGGCCGCGTCGATGACGCGGCCGTGCCGCGCACGCATTCGCGCCACACGTTCTGTAGGAGCGACGATTTGCTACGCAGCGATCCAAGACGAGTCACCGCGCACATCAACGACACGCTGATCTGCGCCGAATACAGCGAACAGACCGGTCAATTGTGTCTGCGTCAGGACGGCGCACTCTTGCGCGAATGGTTTCCACCTCACTCGTGGATCGCGATTGCGTCAGTGGCGGGCGCGCGGCATTGGGGCACGCGGCCTAGCGATGATGATTTGCTGGCGCTGCTGCACAACGAGATGACACTGCTGCGCACGCCATAGAAGAAGAGAGTCAGTCTCGCGCGCGGTGATAGCTCGCCGCGCGCTTCGTGAAATGCTTAACGCGCGTTGTGAATCGGCGGCGAGTACGAGCTGACCGTCGTATCGCTACCTTGACCTGCCTGCCACGTGCCGACGCTGGCCGAACCGTATCCACTGTTATTGGCCTGAGCCGAATCCTGACGACCGGCGGCTTGCGTTTGCGCGCCTTGCGATACAGGGTCATTGGACGACTGGGCGAACGAGGCTACCGGCGCGGCGAGAACAACGGCGATAGCAACGGCTTGAATGAGCGACTTCATGAAACCACCTCCAGAGATTGTCTTTCTGCGCGCTGCGGCAAGGGCTGTCGTTGCAGCGGTAAAAGGAGTGTAGGTGGCGAGCGCGGCGGGATAAATCCGCCAATCCTGAATTCACTGTTGCTGCTGCCACTACAATGAAAAACGGCTGTTCAGCGAGTGCTTTTTAAATTTCATTTGACTGAAATTCGCTGTTTCTCCGGCAGCAATCGAGAGACTGTTCTGCGTTGCGCGCACAGTGGCGGTCATGTCCCGATCGGCTTTTGGCGGCAATTATCAGATCATTCGAAGTTCCTCGCGCCGATCAATTGCCTCCGGTACACGTTGTCGACACTGAAGTCCAATCCGTACGTCGATAAAACGCATTTTCCAGAAAGAACTGCCGGCACTGCAGGCTAACTGGAAAGCGATCCGAGTTCGTGTTCGGCGATCCGCTAGCGAGCGTGGCCACCGGCCTCGGCATCCACGCAAAACGGGTATTTGGCTGGCGGCAGATTCGCCTCGATGACGTTGCCCTGCGGCGCCGGCTAGTCGATCAATTCCCGATGCAACGCCACGAATTCCTGAGCGAGCTTGTGACGGGGATCGAAGTGAATCATCGGCTTCGCGTACTGGTGCGACTCACGAATCTTCACGGACGTCGACAGTCGCGACTCCAGCACAGGCAAGCCTTCGCTGATCAGTTCCTCGACCAGTTGAAGCGGCAAACTTGCGCGCGGCTGAAACTGGTTGATCACGATTCCTTCGACTTCCAGTCCGGGATTATGGTCCTGCTGAATTTCCTTGACGTTGTCGAGCAGCGTGTACAGCGCGCGACGGGAGAAGTCGTCGCAGTCGAACGGAATCAGGCAGCGTTCCACCGCGATCAGCGCTGAGCGGGTATAGAAATTCAGCGCCGGTGGTGTGTCGATGTAGATGGCATCGTACTGATCCAGTTCGTTCAACGCGTCGCGCAACTTGTAGATCTTGTAGCGCGATTCGAGCTTGCCGTGCAGCGTGTCGAGATCCGGATGCGAGGGCATCACATCGAGGTTCTCGAACGGCGTGGGGTGGATGAACGTCGAGACCGGCGTTGGCCGGAAACTGAAGCTCAAAGCCGTTTCGAAGAAGTCCGCGACATTGGGCTTGAGATCGCTGGCCTGCTTGCCGAGAAGATACTGGCTGGAGTTGCCTTGCGGGTCCAGATCGATGACTAGCGTACGCAAGTTCTCGCTGGCGTTGATGGCCGCCAGGTTGCATACGATGGTCGATTTGCCCACACCGCCCTTCTGGTTGAATATCACACGCCGCATTGACCTCTGCCCCTATATTGAGAACGCACCAGAGGCACAGCTTACCCTGGCAAAATGACAGCGCGAGGTGCGTCCCCATGAATAGTTTTCGAAGGCCTTCACCTGTGTCCAATCCGGTCAGGTCAATTCCCATACGCGGTGAATTTTTCGATCGACATAGCTTGCGATCAGCGCGACTTCGAATTCCGGCGGCGCCTCGTTCGGCCGCCGCGTTTTGATCCACACGCGCGTGGCGATTCTCTCCGGGCTCTCAGCCCAAGTGCCGTCGTCGTAGCGGATTTCGTTGGTATCCTCGGCCGCGTACACCTTGCGGTGCCCTTCGGCAGAAGCGTCGTAGTCCTGTTTCTGGCCGTTGGTCTCCAGAATGAAATCCGGATGGTGGTAGTGAGCGATCAATGAAGCGTCTTGCTTCACGACCATTTCGCTGAACATCTCTTGCAGGAACCTGCGAGGCAAGCTGCCGCTGCCGCGAGGCTTAGTGGAGTGCGCCCGCCGACGCTCGCGAGCACACGCGCGCCTATGCGGTCACGCTCGGCAACGCCGCGAACATTGGTCATGAACGGCGCTTCGAAAGCGACCGCGCATTCGCTCGTCAGCGCAGCGTGCCGTTCGGCCCGCGCGAGTGACAGGCACACCGCCGTATGGATGATTCTTTGTGCGCACCGCGATAACGTGAGTCGCAATCGGTGGTTCGACACGATCAGTCTGCCTAAGCAACCGCGTGCACGCAGATGAGCGCTTTTCCGCGCGATCAGATCGTCTCTGAGGCGCGCCGCCCGATCTCTCGATGCGACGCGCCCTGCTCGTTCACGCTTGAGCGCCTGCGATGCCGACGTAGTTTTCCGCCATCGCGGTGGCCGCCGCGCGCGATGTCGTCACGTATTCGAGTTCGGCCACCTGAAGCTGCTGCTCGAAAGGCGACGCGCCTTCGATACGGTGCATCATGCTGGTCATCCAGTACGAGAAATGCTCGGCGCGCCAGATGCGTTTGAGCGCTGTTGCGCTGTAACCGTCGAGCAGATCCGTGCGATTCTCTACGTAGAACGCATTCAGCGCCTCGGTCAGCACGCGCACGTCGGCCACCGCCAGATTCATACCCTTCGCGCCGGTGGGCGGCACGATATGCGCCGCGTCGCCTGCGAGGAACAGCCGGCCATGTTGCATGGTGTTCGATACGAAACTGCGCATGCCGACAATGTTCTTCTGAAAGATCTTGCCGTCGACGATCTGCTGGCCGTCATGCGAGTCGACTCGTGCATGCAGTTCTGCCCAGATGCGGTCGTCGGACCAGTTCTCGACGGAATCCTTCGGATCGCACTGGAAATACATGCGCTGCACGTTCGGCGAGCGCGTGCTGATCAGCGCGAAGCCGCGCTCGTGACGAGCGTAGATCAATTCGTCCGATGACGGCGGCCCTTCGCACAGGATACCGAACCAACCGAACGGGTACACACGTTCGAAATCCCTGCGCAACGCATGGGGAATCGATGCGCGCGACACGCCTTGCGAACCGTCGCAGCCGATCACGAAGTCGCACTGCAATTCGTGCGCTTCGCCTTCGTGGCGATAGCGGATCGACGGCGTGTCGGTATCGATGCCGTGAATCGACGTCTCCGAAACGCCGAAACGCAGCTTGCCGTCGTCGGCCACACGCGCCGCGACGAGATCCTTGATGACCTCATGCTGCGCGTAGACCGTGATCGAATGTCCCGTGAGTCCGGTCAGATCGATGCGCCTCCGCTTGCCTTCGAAAGCCAGTTCGAAGCCGTGATGCAGCGCGCCTTCCGCTTTCATCCGTGCGCCGACGCCGGCTTCGGTCAACAGGTCCATCGTGCCTTGTTCGAGCACGCCGGCACGGATGGTGGATTCGATCTGATCGCGACTCCGCGACTCGAGTACGACGGAGTCGATGCCGCGCAAATGGAGAAGATGGGAAAGCAGCAGGCCCGCAGGCCCGGCACCGATGATGCCAACTTGAGTACGCATGAGTTGTCTCCTGAATGCGGCGTTAGATTTGCGCTCAGTTTGACGATCACGTACGGTATCGCGCAACGCGATATGGTGGATAGGCCGTATCTGATTTAGAGATAGCAGTCGCGGTCGGGCGCGTGCAGCCGGTAGGCGCAGTCGGGCCCGAACGCCGTCCAGATGGGCTCGTGGCCCATTCGCTCGACGACTCATCCTCCACGCAGTGTTCCACTAGATCAAGGTAAACCCCGAGCCACGCTACGACGCAAGAAACAGTCGATACACCGGATTCTGCGTCTCTTCCCAGTTCGGATAGCCGAGCGTGGCGAGAAACTTGTTGAACGCCTCGTTCTCGCTGTCCGGCACCTGGATGCCGACCAGAATCGAGCTGTAGTCCGCGCCCTGGTTGCGGTAGTGGAACAGGCTGATAT
>NZ_PVNC01000021.1:0-122240 GCF_003001875.1 Paraburkholderia sp. BL18I3N2 | reverse complement strand
TTCATCAACCCGAACGAAGTCGAGAACGTGGTCGATCACATCGTGCAACTCACCGATGGCGGCGCGGACTATTCGTTCGAATGTATCGGCAACACCAAGGTGATGCGTCAGGCGCTCGAATGCACGCACAAGGGCTGGGGCCAGTCATTCATCATCGGCGTGGCGGCGGCGGGCGAAGAGATTAGCACGCGTCCGTTCCAGCTGGTGACGGGCCGCGAATGGAAAGGCTCGGCATTCGGCGGCGCGCGCGGCCGCACCGATGTGCCGAAGATCGTCGACTGGTACATGGAAGGCAAGATCAATATCGACGATCTGATTACGCACCGTCTGCCGCTCGAACGCATCAACGAGGGTTTCGATCTGATGAAGAAGGGCGAGTCGATCCGCTCGGTCGTGCTGTACTGAACCGGAGCTTCGTCATGCTCGAACTCTTGTCGTCGCACGCCTGTCATGGCGGCGAGCAGCGCATCTATCGGCACGACTCGCAGACCATTGGCCTGTCGATGCGGTTCTCCCTCTATCTGCCGCCGCAGGCCCTGCAGGCCAACGCGAACGTGCCCGCGCTGTTCTATCTCGCGGGTCTCACATGCACGGAAGAAACCTTTCCGGTCAAAGCCGGCGCGCAACGTTTCGCCGCGCAGCACGGCATTGCGTTGATCGCGCCGGATACGAGTCCGCGCGGCGCGGGCGTGCCGGGCGAAAGCGCGGCGTGGGACTTCGGCGTGGGCGCGGGCTTTTACGTCGATGCCACGCAGCAGCCGTGGGCGCAGCACTACCGGATGTACTCGTACGTGCGGGACGAACTGCGCGAAACGGTGCTCGCTAATCTGCCGGTGGACGGCGCGCGTCTGGGCGTCTTCGGGCATTCGATGGGCGGTCACGGCGCGTTGATGCTCGCGTTGCGCAATCCGGAGATTTATCGATCGGTGTCGGCGTTCGCGCCGATCGCCGCGCCGACGCGTTGCCCCTGGGGCGAGAAAGCGTTCAGCGGCTATCTGGGCGACGACCGCGAAGCGTGGAAACAGTACGACGCGAGCGAACTGGTCGCGCGTACGTCGCGCAAGTTCTCGGAAGGGATTCTGGTCGATCAGGGGCTCGCGGATCAGTTCCTCGCGGAGCAACTGAATCCGGATGTGTTCGAAGCCGCTTGCCAGACCGCAGGTCAACCGCTGACGTTGCGCCGTCATGCGGGTTACGACCACGGCTATTACTTCATCTCGACGTTCATCGAGGATCATCTCGCGCATCACGCGAAGGTACTGCTCGGCTGAGTCTCGCAGGACGACGACGGCGGTATGCAGATGCGACGCCGCCATCGTCCCTGAAGACTCAATGCCGTCTCAACAGACTCCCGCCGTACACCACCGCCGACAGCACGGTGATCCAGAAGCTCGTCGGCCAATCGGTATAGAACGCGAGCGTCAAACCGAGCCACGCCTGCAGCAGCGCGAATACCGCGGCGAGCACGAGACCCGCTGAAAGGCGCGTCGTCATGTTCTGCGCGGCGGCGGCCGGGCCGACCATCAGCGTGAACACCAGCAACACGCCTACGATCTGCGTGCACGCCGCCACGGCCAGCGCGGCGATTGCGAGAAACAGCACGGACACGAGGCGCAACGACACGCCCTTGGCTTCGGCCAGTTCCGGCTGCAACGAAGCGAACAGCAGCGGGCGCATGATCGCCGCGAGCGCCAGCAAACTCACGACGCCCAAACCCGCCAGTACGCCGAGCGTCGACGCATTCACGCCGAGCACGTTGCCGAACAGCAGCGCGGTGACCTGAGTCGCATACGCGATGAAAAAGTGCAGAAACAGCAAACCGAAACCGAGCGACAGCGAGAGGATCACGCCGATCGCCACGTCGCGTCCGGCGAGACGTTCGCCGAGCGCGCCCATGCCGACGCCCGCCGCGAGCGTGAAGCCGATCATCCCCCAGATCGGCGAGATGCCGATCAGCACCGCGCCGGTCGCGCCGGTAAAGCCGACGTGCGAGAGCGCGTGGCCCGCGAAGGTCTGTCCGCGCATCACCAGAAAATAGCCCACCACGCCGGCCAGCACCGCGACGATCCCCGACGCCGCGAATGCGTTCACCATGAAATCGTATTCAAACATCGTGCTTGTGTCCGTCGCGTGAGTCGTGCTGATGTGAGTGGCCGTGCGCGTGGCCGTGCGAATGGGAATGCGAGTGGCCGTGGCCGCCGTTCTCGTCGTGTTCGTGCTCGTGATCGTGCTTTTCCACTTCGACGTCGCCGGACATCACGAAGATGCGGCCATTCACGCGCATCACGTCGATCGGCGAGCCGTAGAGGCGCGACAGGACCGGCCGGGTGATCACTTCGTCGACGGTGCCGAGCGCCGCCACGCCGCTGCCGAGATACAGCACGCGATCGAGCGCGTGCAGCAGCGGATTCAATTCATGCGCCGAAAACAGCACGGCGATGCCGAGTTCCTGTTGCACGCGCCGTACCAGTTCGACCACGCTCTTCTGATGATGCGGATCGAGGCTGATCAACGGCTCGTCGAGCAAGAGCAGCTTCGGGTTGCCGAGCAGGCACTGCGCGAGCAACAGCCGCTGACGCTCGCCGCCCGACAGTTCCGACAACGGCCGCTCGGCCAGCTTGCGGCCGCCCACCAGATCCAGCACACGTTCGACATCGGCGCGCGTGGCCGCGTCCGCATGCGGCAAGCCCCAGCGATGGCCGTCGGCGGCCATCGCGACGAAATCGCGCCCACGCACGCGGCGTCCGGCCAGGGCACTGCGCGTCTGCGGCATGTAGCCGATCGACGCGTTGCCGCGCTCGACCGGTTGCCCCAGCACGCGGATCGCGCCGTGAGCGGCAGGCACGAGACCAAGGACGGCGCGCATCAGCGTTGTCTTGCCCGCGCCGTTGGGCCCGAGCACGCCGATAAATTCGCCCTGGTTCACCACGAAGCCGGTGTCGCGCAGAATCGTGCGGTCGCCGAGTTCGAGCGTGACGTGTTCGAGTTCGAGCACGGGTGCGGTGCTGGGCACACGCGCTGGCGCGCTGCGGCCAGTCTGGGTCATTGGGTTTTTCCTTTCGCGCCTGACGCCACAGCCGCATTGGCGCCGTTCGCATCGCCCGAGGCCAGCGCCGTGCCCAGCGCGTCGAGCTGCGTCAGCATCCACGTCTGATAGGTCTTGCCGGCCGGTTCGGTTTCGGTGACGCTCATGGTCGGCACCTTCGATTGCTGCGCGAGCTTCAACATGCGTGTGGTCAGGGCCTCGGTTGCCTGGCTGTTATAGATCAGAACACGGACGCGCTTTTCGCGCAGGTCGCGTTCGAACGCGGCGATATCGGCCGCGCTGGCTTCGGTGTCGTTCATGGTGGCGAGCTGGAAGCGCAGGTTGCGCATTGTCAGGCCCACCGCGTCGGACATGTAGCCGAACACCGGTTCGGTTGCCGTCACCGGCACGCCCGCGTAGCGGCCATGCAGCTCGGCGACCTTGGCGTCGACCGGTTTCAGCGAATCGAGAAACTTCGCGAGGTTCGCATCGTACGCCGACTTGTGCGCCGGGTCAGCCGCGACGAGCGCCTCGCTCACCGCGCGCGCCACTTTCGGCATAGTCGCCGGGTCGTACCAGAGGTGCGGATTGTCGCCGCCTTTCCTGCCGACGAGGTCGGCCGCGACGATCGTCACGCGCTTCGCGCCCTTCGACGCCGCCAGCAATTTTGCCATCCACGGATCGTAGTCGGCGCCGTTGTAGACCACAAGGCTCGCATGCTGCAACGCACGCGCGGTCTTCGGGCTCGCTTCGAACAGATGCGGGTCCTGGTCCGGATTGCTGAGGATGCTCGTCACGTCGACGCGATCGCCGCCGAGTTGCTGCACCACGTCGCCGTAAAAATTCTCTGCCGCGACCACTGGGATTTTTGCATCCGCGGCCATCGCGGCGTGGCCGAACGCGAAGACGGCGGCGCTTACCGCGACGTACTTCGACAGCTTCAGCGCACGCTGCGCCCCGTTCAACATCGAGCCGAATTTCTTCATTGTTGTGTCCTGCTGCGTGAGAGTTGAATGAACCACTGACGTTAGAAGGGGCGTGTGCGCTATGCCGGCTTCACGCCGGCTGAAGCACCCGCAGGCCGCGCCGCGCGGGCACACAGCGCGCATAGACCGCTCAGTTCGACCACCTGCCGATGCACCTCAAAGCCATGTGCCGGCGCGCTATGCGACAACTGTTCGGCGAGGTCGTCGCCGGGAATTTCGACGGTCGCGCCGCAGCCGTCGCACATCAAAAACTGGCTGCGGTGCGGCACGCCGACTTCGCAGCAGGCCACGAACGCGTTCTTCGATTCGATCCGATGCACGAAGCCATGCGCGAGTAGAAAATCCAGCGCGCGATATACGGTTGTCGGCGGCACACGACCGCGTGTTGGCTGGAGCGCATCCAGCAATTCATAAGCGCCGATCGGCCGCTCGCTGGCGACGATCGCCGCATACACCTGACGACGCAGCGGCGTCAGTGCGAGCCCGTGCAACGCGGCATGCGCTTCGGCATGCGCGAGGCGCGCGGCATGGTGTGCTGCAGTAGATGTAGCCATCGGCGCAGGCTCCTGACGAAATGGCAAGCAAGCGAAATCGCGACCCTTCGGCTTCGAAACGAAGCGAGGCCGCAATGATATAACGTATCTCGAGAATTTGTCAGCAGGGCGAGCAGAAAGCAGATTGGCTGTCTTCGATTTCTCGTACTAGTGTTGTTCGGGGCGGATGATTGGTGCCGGAATCCTGCCGCGCTGCACCATCGAAATCTGCTCGGGCGCCTTGACATGACCCGGTGCGTATCCGATCATTCGATCACTAACAGAGCAATTGTTCGCGCGATGAGCGTTCGCTCACCGCGCCTCAAGAAGCGAAACGAACCGGAGACGAGCAGTGGCGGCACGATTGCAAGACAAGGTGGCCATTCTGACGGGCGCGGCAAGCGGAATCGGTGAAGCCGTGGCGCGGCGATATCTGGACGAAGGCGCGCGTTGCGTGCTGGTCGACGTGAAGCCGGCCGACAGTTTCGGCGACTCACTGCGTGCCACCTACGGCGATCGCGTGCTGACTGTGAGCGCCGACGTCACGCGCCGTGAGGATATCCAGCGCATCGTGGCGAGCACGCTGGAGCGCTTCGGGCAGATCGACATTCTCTTCAACAACGCGGCGCTCTTCGACATGCGCCCGATCCTCGACGAATCCTGGGACGTGTTCGACCGCCTCTTCGCGGTCAACGTGAAGGGCATGTTCTTCCTGATGCAAGCCGTGGCGCAAAAGATGGTCGAGCAGGGCCACGGCGGCAAGATCATCAATATGTCGTCGCAAGCCGGGCGGCGCGGCGAGGCGCTCGTGTCGCACTACTGCGCGACCAAAGCGGCCGTGCTCAGCTACACGCAATCCGCGGCATTGGCGCTGGCGGCGCACAAGATCAATGTGAACGGCATCGCGCCGGGTGTCGTCGATACGCCGATGTGGAACGAAGTCGACGCGCTCTTCGCCCGCTATGAAAACCGCCCGCTCGGCGAGAAGAAACGCCTTGTCGGCGAAGCGGTGCCGCTCGGCCGCATGGGTGTGCCGGACGATCTGACCGGCGCCGCTCTGTTCCTCGCGTCGGCGGATGCAGACTACATCACCGCGCAAACCCTGAACGTCGACGGCGGCAACTGGATGAGCTGAATCCGCGCCGTCCATCGTCATTTTCGTAGAACAAACGCTGCACTACATAACGTACGAGAAAGGAGACAACACATGAAGCCAGCTCTCAAATCCACGCTAAAGGCGGTCACTGCCGGCGCTGTCGCATGCTTTGCATTGAGCGCGTCGGCCGCGACGGTGACGATCGCCACGCTGAACAATCCGGACATGATCGAGTTGAAGAAGCTCTCGCCCGAATTCGAAAAGGCGAATCCGGACATCAAGCTGAACTGGGTGATTCTCGAAGAAAACGTGCTGCGTCAGCGCGCCACGACCGACATCACGACAGGCAGCGGCCAGTTCGACGTGATGACGATCGGCGCGTACGAAACGCCGCAATGGGGCAAGCGCGGCTGGCTCACGCCGCTCACGAACCTGCCCGCTGATTACGATCTGAACGACGTCGTGAAGACGGCCCGCGACGGCCTCTCGAACGGCGGCCAGCTGTACGCGCTGCCGTTCTATGTCGAAAGCTCGATGACGTATTACCGCAAGGACCTGTTCGCGGCCAAGGGGCTGAAGATGCCCGATCAGCCGACCTACGACCAGATCGCGCAATTCGCCGACAAGCTCACGGACAAAGCCAACGGCATTTACGGCATCTGTCTGCGCGGCAAGGCGGGCTGGGGCGAGAACATGGCCTACGGCACGACGGTGGTGAATACCTTCGGCGGCCGCTGGTTCGACGAGAAGTGGAACGCGCAGCTCACCTCGCCGGAATGGAAAAAAGCGATGACCTTCTACGTCGATCTGCTGAAGAAGGACGGCCCTCCGGGAGCAAGTTCGAACGGCTTCAACGAGAACCTCACGCTGATGTCGTCCGGCAAGTGCGGCATGTGGATCGACGCCACGGTTGCGGCCGGCATGCTCTACAACAAGCAGCAATCGCAGATCGCCGACAAGGTCGGTTTCGCTGCAGCGCCGGTGGCGGTCACGCCGAAGGGTTCACATTGGCTGTGGGCCTGGGCGCTGGCAATTCCGAAGTCGTCGAAGCAGCCTGACGCGGCGAAGAAGTTCATCACGTGGGCCACGTCGAAGCAGTACATCGAACTGGTCGCGAAGGACGAAGGCTGGGCCTCGGTGCCGCCGGGAACGCGTAAATCCACCTACGCGCGCGCTGAATACAAGCAGGCGGCGCCGTTCGGCGACTTCGTGCTGAAAGCGATCGAAACGGCGGATCCGGAGCATCCGACGCTCAAGCCGGTGCCGTACACCGGTGTGCAGTTCGTCGGGATTCCTGAGTTCCAGTCGTTCGGCACCGTGGTCGGTCAGAGCATCTCCGGCGCGATTGCCGGTCAGATGACGATCGATCAGGCGCTGGCAGCCGGCAACGCCACCGCGGATCGCGCGGTGAAGCAGGCCGGCTACCAGAAGTAAGCCACGGTCGTTACGTGGCACGCGCCGGCTGACGCCCGTCAGCCGGCTTACGCGGCACAGCGGGCCTTTCCGCCACACGTGCGCCGCGACATCGCACGGTGTCGTCGCGGCTTCGGGCGGCGGTCCGCGCATTACCGAACAGGTGGTCAATCATGCGTCCTCTGCGCCTACCTATCATGCATGCCCATCCCCAGACAGAAAAAGAACGCGAAATCCGCAAAGCCAATTCCGCTCGCTGGCTAGCCACGCCTTCGGTCGCGGTACTCGTGCTGTGGATGGCGATTCCGCTTGCGATGACGATCTGGTTTTCGTTCTCGCGTTACAACCTGTTGAATCCGGATCTGAAAGGCTTCGCGGGTTTCGACAACTATAAATATCTTGCCAGCGATCCGTCGTTCGGCCCTTCGATCGGTCACACGCTCGAACTGATCGTCTCGGTCCTCGTGATCACGGTGGTCGGCGGCGTGCTGATGGCGATACTGTTCGACCGCAAGTTCTACGGCCAGGGGATCGCGCGGCTGCTCGCCATCGCGCCGTTCTTCGTGATGCCGACCGTGAGCGCGCTGATCTGGAAGAACATGATCCTGCATCCGGTGTATGGCCTGATCGCGCAAGGCATGCGCGCCATGGGCATGACACCGATCGACTGGTTCGCGGAATATCCGCTGACGGCCGTGATCATGATCGTTGCGTGGCAGTGGCTGCCCTTTGCCTTCCTGATTCTGTTCACGGCGATCCAGTCGCTCGATCAGGAGCAGAAGGAGGCGGCGCGTATCGACGGAGCAGGTCCGTTCTCGATGTTCTTCTACATCACGCTGCCTCACCTGAAGCGGGCGATTGCGGTGGTGGTGATGATGGAGACGATTTTCCTGCTGTCGATCTTCGCCGAAATCTACACGACCACGGGCGGCGGTCCGGGCACCGCGACCACCAACCTGTCGTACCTGATCTATTCGCTGGGCCTGCAACAGTTCGACGTCGGTCTCGCTTCGGCGGGCGGCATTCTCGCTGTCGTGCTGGCCAATATCGTGTCGTTCTTCCTGGTGCGGATGCTAGCGAAGAACCTGAAAGGGGAGTACGAAAAATGAGCCACGTTGCCTCTACCCCGGTGTCGAACCAGACTGCCATGACGGTCCCGGCGAAGTCGCCGTTCGCCGCGATCCGACGCGGCATTCCCGGCGTGATCGCCTGGTTCGTCGCCCTGCTGCTGTTCTTTCCGATCTTCTGGATGACGATCACCGCATTCAAGACGGAGCAGCAAGCCTATGCGTCGTCGCTGTTTTTCATCCCGACGCTCGATAGCTTTCGCGAGGTGTTCGCGCGCAGCAATTACTTTTCGTTCGCGTGGAATTCGATACTGATCTCCGCGGGCGTGACGATTCTGTGCCTGATACTCGCCGTGCCGGCCGCGTATGCGATGGCGTTCTTCCCCACCCGGCGCACGCAGAAAGTGCTGCTGTGGATGTTGTCGACCAAGATGATGCCGTCGGTCGGCGTGCTGGTGCCGATCTATCTGCTGTGGAAAAACAGCGGTCTGCTGGATTCGGTGTCGGGTCTCGTGATCGTCTACACGCTGATCAATTTACCGATCGCGGTATGGATGTCGTTCACGTACTTCGCCGAAATTCCGCGTGACATTCTCGAAGCCGGCCGGATCGACGGCGCCGCGACGTGGCAGGAAATCGTCTATCTGCTGATGCCGATGTCGCTGCCTGGGCTCGCATCGACGGCGCTCCTGCTCGTGATCCTTTCGTGGAACGAAGCGTTCTGGAGCATCAACCTGTCGAGTTCGAACGCCGCGCCGCTGACCGTGTTTATCGCTTCGTATTCGAGTCCTGAGGGTCTCTTCTGGGCCAAGCTGTCCGCCGCTTCGCTGCTGGCGGTCGCGCCGATCCTGATCGTCGGCTGGCTGTCGCAGAAGCAACTGGTGCGCGGCCTTACCTTCGGGGCGGTCAAATGACGGCAGGCACGAGTGCAAGCACGCTCGCCGGCAATTTCGCGCTGATCTGCGATTGCGACGGCGTGCTGATCGACAGCGAAGCCGTGGCGGCGCGCATGCTGGTGCACGAACTCGAAGCGCGCTGGCCCGACACCGACGTCGAACCGGTCGTGCTGCCGCTGCTCGGACTGCGCATCGAGAAAGTGCTGCAAGGCACCGCGGCACAGCTCGGCAAAAGCCTCAGCGACGAGGATATCGATTCGATCCGGCAAGCTGTGGAAGCGGCGGCGATGCAGGCGCCGACGGTCGAAGGCATCGAAGCCGCGCTCGCTCAGGTGCCGCTCACGAAAGGCTGCGCGAGCAACAGCTTTCGCCCGTATGTGGAAACGGTGCTGACGCGCACGGGCCTCGTGAGATTTTTCGGCGACCGTCTGTTCTGCGCCGACGCGGTGCCGAATCCGAAGCCCGCGCCCGACGTCTATCTGGCGGCGGCCAAGGGTCTCGGACTCGCGCCCTCGGCGTGCCTCGTGGTAGAGGACAGCGTCACGGGTGTGACCGCGGCAAGCGCGGCTGGCATGACGGTGCTCGGTTTCATCGGCGGCGGTCACGCGAGCGACGCGCAGATCGACAAGCTGCATGCAGCCGGCGCGCGTCACGTCTTCGACGACATGCAGCAGCTGCCGGAGTTGGTCGCGCAATGGACGCTGAGTGCGACGGCCGCCGCGCCATAAGCGGCGGCATCGAAAGCGGATCAATGTAGCCGCCTGAGCGTCTCAAACAACTCAGGCAACCGAAATATCGGACAAGCAACACATAGCATTACACGGAGACACATCATGGCAAGCGTAACTCTGCGCAACATCAGGAAGGCGTACGACGAAAACGAAGTGATGCGCGACATCAACCTCGATATCGCGGACGGCGAGTTCGTCGTGTTCGTGGGCCCGAGCGGTTGCGGTAAATCAACGCTGATGCGGATGATCGCCGGCCTCGAAGATATCAGCGGCGGCGATCTGACCATCGACGGCATGCGCGTGAACGACGTGGCGCCCGCCAAGCGCGGCATCGCGATGGTGTTCCAGTCGTACGCGCTGTATCCGCACATGACGCTGTATGACAACATGGCGTTCGGCCTGAAACTCGCCGGCACCAAGAAGCCGGAAATCGACGCCGCCGTGCGCAACGCCGCGAAGATCCTGCACATCGACCATTTGCTCGATCGCAAGCCGAAGCAGTTATCGGGCGGCCAGCGTCAGCGCGTGGCGATCGGCCGCGCGATCACGCGCAAGCCGAAGGTGTTCCTGTTCGACGAACCGCTGTCGAATCTCGACGCTGCCTTGCGCGTGAAAATGCGCCTCGAATTCGCGCGTCTGCATGACGAACTGAAGACCACGATGATCTACGTGACGCACGATCAGGTCGAGGCCATGACGCTGGCGGACAAGATCGTGGTGCTGTCGGCGGGCAATCTGGAGCAGGTCGGCAGCCCGACCATGCTGTATCACGCGCCGGCCAACCGTTTCGTCGCGGGATTCATCGGTTCGCCGAAGATGAACTTCATGGAAGGCGTGGTGCAGTCGGTCACGCATGACGGCGTCACGGTGCGCTACGAAACCGGCGAGACGCAGCGCGTCGCGGTGGAACCGGCCGCGGTGAAGCAGGGCGACAAGGTGACGGTCGGCATTCGCCCCGAGCATCTGCACGTAGGCATGGCCGACGACGGCGTCTCGGCCCGCACGATGGCTGTCGAGTCTCTTGGCGACGCAGCCTATCTGTACGCGGAATCGAGCGTCGCTCCGGACGGACTGATCGCGCGCATTCCGCCGCTCGAACGTCATACGAAAGGCGAGACGCAAAAACTCGGCGCGACGCCGGAGCACTGCCATCTGTTCGACAGCGCAGGGAAAGCATTCCAGCGTAAGATCGTCGAAGTGCTGGCCGCGTGACGATTGGGAAAGCGGCGGGCGCGCCGCTTTCCTTTCAACCACGCCCCGGAAACGCTCATGGCCGCCTACGTCGTCATTACGCGCGAGAAAACGCTCGACCCCGCGAAGCTGGATGCATACAAACAGGTTGCACCTGCAACCTTCGAGCAGCATCCGGTCATGATGCTGGCGAGCCACGGCCGCAAGGAAGTCGTGGAAGGTCCGCCGATCGACGAAATTCTGATCCTCGAGTTCGCCAGCTACGACGAAGCGATTGCCTGGTATCGCAGCCCGGAGTATCAGGCCGTCAGCGAAACACGTCTGCAGGGCGGGGAATACCGGATCATCATCACCGAGGGCCTGACGGCGATGTAGGGCGGCATTTCCGCAGCCCGCCCGCTTACGCCTCGAGCGCGGCTCTCGCGCATGATTCGTCGGTCACCAATCCCGACAGCCAGCCGCCTTTGAGCACCGCGATCAGCGCTTCACGCTTGCGCTGCCCGCCGGCGAAAGCGATGGTCGGGCGCTGCGGCGGCGAGTCGAGCGCGATGCTCGTGACGCGCCGGCCGGTCGGCGATTCGACGTGCGCGCCGGCTGCATCGATCGGCAGTCCGAGCATTTCAGCCACTGCGCCGTTCTGCATCAGTTCTTTCACTTCCGCCGACGTAATGAAGCCGTCTTCGAGCAGCGGACATTTCGGCCCGATATTGCCGATGCCCACAAACGCCACGTCGGCCTGCGCCGATAGCGACTCGACAATCCGATAAAGCCGGTGATTGCACCACTGCGCGCGTTCCGCTTCGCTATCGGCGAGCAGCGGCGCGGGCAGCAGAAAATGCTTGCCGCCCGTCTTCTCCGAAATGTGCAGCGCGACGTCATAGCGGTTCGAGGAGCCGTCCTGGGCGATCGCTCCGACCATCGATACCAGCCGGTGCTGCGGACGGTCCAGCTGTGCGATCTGATCGACGGCGGCCTTCAAGGTCCGGCCGCTGCTCACCGCGACCACCATCGGTTTTTCCTCGCCGAGATAGCGCTCCATCACCTGCGCGCCGGCCACCGCCAGTTTGCGATCGACCTCATCCGACGTATCGCTGTCGATGGGCACCACTTCGCACATGCTCAGACCGTAGCGCTTGGACAGTTGATCGGCGAGGGCGAGGCAGTCCGCCAGCTTGTGATCGACGCGCACGCGAATCAGATTCTTTTCGACCGCGAAGGCGACCAGCCGTTGCGCGACCGGGCGCGATACCTGGAGCTTCTCGGCGATCTCGTTCTGGGTGTTGCCGGCAACGTAATAGAGCCACGCGGCGCGGGTAGCAAGATCTAATTTTTCTGTGGACTTGGGCACGGTGACGGTTCGCTTGAAGTGCGCCGATGATAGCAGCCGGTCTTCGCGCTTCAACTAACCCTGGCGCGGAAACCGGCCGCGGATTGCCGGTCAGGCAAGCGGTTGCCGCGCGGGGTCGAACAACGGCCGCACGTGACGGTAAAGCGCGCGATACGCTTCGAGCCGCGCGCGCAGTTCGGCATGGCGGCGCGGGTTCGGCGTGAACTCCTTGGCGATCGGCGGCTTGGTCAGCACGGTGGCCGGATCGCCGCCGGCGGCCAGCCAGCCGAGGCGTGCCGCGCCGAGCGCCGCGCCGGTCTCGCCACCGCCGTGCTTGCGGGTGGCGGTGTCGAGTGCGTCGGCGAGCAGTTGGGCCCAGTAGTCGCTGCGGGCGCCGCCGCCGAGCAGCGACAGCGCTTTCGCTTCGGTGCCGGCCGCGCGCAGCGCGTCGAGGCCGTCGGTGAGCGCAAGCGTGACGCCTTCGAGCACCGCGTAGCCGAGCAACGCGCGATCCGTTGCGTGCGTCATGCCGAAGAACACGCCTTGCGCATACGGGTCGTTGTGCGGCGTGCGTTCGCCTGACAGATAGGGCAGGAAGAGCGGCGCGGTGTTCAACGCGTCTGCGGGGAGCGCCTCGATTTCGGCGAGCAGGGTCGGTTCGTCGGTGGAAGTCAGCTTGCAGACCCAACGCAGACAACTCGCGGCGGAGAGCACCACGCTCATCTGATGCCAGCGATCCGGAATCGCGTGACAGAACGCGTGCACCGCCGAAGCGGGATTCGGCCGGAAGCTGTCGCCGACCACGCACAGCACGCCCGACGTGCCGAGCGAGACGAAGCCGTCGCCAGGTTGCGTCGCGCCGATGCCGATCGCGCTGGTGGCGTTATCGCCCCCGCCGGCCGCCACGATTACGCCGTCGCTCAGGCCGAATTCATGCGCGACCGAGGGCAGCAGCGTGCCGGATGGCTCGCTGCCTTCGGCGAGGCTCGGCATCTGCGCGCGCGACATATTGCAGGCTGCGAGCAGCGAGTCCGACCAGTCGCGTTTGGCGACATCGAGCCACAGCGTGCCGGCCGCATCGGATGGATCGGACACCTTGCCGCCGGTCAGTTGCAGGCGCAAGTAATCTTTCGGCAGCAACACACAGGCGGTCTGCGCAAAGATCTCGGGTTCGTGGCGCGCGACCCACAGCAGCTTCGGCGCGGTGAAACCGGGCATGGCGAGATTGCCGGCCACGCTGTGCAACTCGGGCGCGCGCTCGGTCAGTTCCGCGCATTCCTTGTCGCTGCGCATGTCGTTCCACAGGATCGCGGGACGCAGCACGCGGTCCTGCGCGTCCAGCAGCACGGCGCCGTGCATCTGACCCGACAGGCCGATGCCGCGAATCTGCGCGAACTCGTCGGGATGTTTGGCGCGCAACGCGGCGAGCGCGATACGCGTGCCGGCCCACCAATCTTCGGGATTCTGCTCGGCCCAGCGCTGATGCGGGCGCGAAACGGTGAATGGTGAGCCTGCGGTGCCGATCACGCGTCCGTCGGAGGCGAGCAGCAGAACTTTCACTTCGGACGTGCCGAGGTCGATGCCGAGATACATGGGCGCGGAACCTTCGTCGTTGGAGATGCGCTACTTTAGCCGCACATGGCGCGCGGTGCCATGCGCATTAAGCCTGGCTGTGCCGGGCGTGGCACCTGCGCGCTTCTATGCCGCGCGGTGCGCGGCCCTTATGAATCATCAAGTCAGCGGCGTTCAAACCGCGCCGCGTTTGGTGAGCCATACATCGACGCGCGCCAGGGCGCCTTCCAGCGCCGATTCCAGTTCCGGCGTCTGCGCCATGCTGCCCCACAGCAGACGGTCGGCGGCGAACGCTTTCAATGGATCGGGCGCCTCGAAGAAAGCACGCGCGACACGCTCATCCATCACGCCGTCCTGATATGCGTAGGGCAACTCGCCGGCGTTCCAGCGATCGAGAAAACGGAAGAACAGCGCCGGCAACATGGCCGTCGCCGCGGGCGTGACGCCGCGCTCGAAACACTCCGACAACGTCGGTGCGATAAATCCGGGCAGCTTCGAAAAGCCGTCCGCCGCGACGCGCTGGTTCGTGTCCTGGATATAAGGATTGCTGAAGCGCTCGAGCACCACGTCGCGATAGCGTTCGAGATCGAGCGGACTCGGCGTCAGGCACGGAATCACGTCTTCGGTCACGTATTCGTAGGCGAATTTGTTGATGTCCGCGTCGAGCGTGCCTTCGTGAATATAGTTCAACCCGACCAGCGTGCCCGCCCAGGCGATGCAGCTATGCGTCGCGTTGAGAATGCGGATCTTCGCCTCTTCGTACGGCATCACCGAGTCGACCAGTTCCGCGCCGACTTTTTCCCATGCCGGGCGTCCGGCGATGAAGTTGTCTTCGATCACCCATTGGATGAACGCTTCGCCCATCACCGGAACGGCGTCGTCGACACCGGTGGCGGCCTTGACACGCTCGCGCACGTCCGGCATGGGACGCGGTGTGATGCGGTCGACCATCGAACTCGGACTGGCGGTGTTGTCATCGAACCATTGCGCCAGTTCGAGCGCGCCGCGTCGTTCGAGAAACTCGCTCATGCCGGCATGGAAGCGCTCGCCGTTGCTGCGCAGATTGTCGCAAGTCTGCAGCGTGACCGGGCCCGCGCCGGCTTTCATGCGCGCGTCGAGAATCGCGGCCAGCGCGCCGTAGATGGTGGTGTGGCCGCCTTTGAGGTCGGCCGCGAGATCGGGGTTGGCGGTGTCGAGCTCGTCCTGCTCGTCGAGGTAATAGCCGCCTTCGGTGACGGTGAATGCGATGATCTTGCAGGCCGGGTCGGCGCCCGCTTCGATCAGCGCGTCGAGACTTTCGGTCCACGGCACCACGCGCTCGATCGAACGAATCGTCTCGTAGGCGCGCTCACCTTGAGGCGTGACGGTCTCGAGCGTATAGACGCCGTTTTGCGCGGCGAGCGCTTCGAGCACCGCGTTCATGTCGCTGCGGATATTGCCGACCGTCAGCGACCAGTGCGGCTCGCCCGCTACGTTGGCCTCGTTCAATCGATGGAGATACCACGCCTGATGCGCGCGATGAAACGATCCCGCGCCGATGTGCAGGATCACGTGTGCGGCCGCGCCGCTGTCTTGCCCGCTGTTCATGTGCGTCTCCTGAATGTCCTTGCTCGCACGGCTAGTAGCGTGCGTTTCTTCTTGGGTTGGAGCATTTGCTCTGCATGTGAGCGAATGATCGTACCCGGCGAAACGAAAGTCAAGGCGACGAAGTACGGTTTTTTGTGGCGCAGCGCCGCGCAGCGCGGCTTTTCAGCGCGATGGGCAGTCCGCCGCAGCGTGATGGACGCGTGTTGCGGAGCGTATTGCATTGCATCAAATTTGACACCGGCCGCGCCAGGACTAACCCGAATGCAAAAAAGTATCGGTCCGCGGTTTCATTTCTAGTGGTGAATAGCGCGCCGGAAGACTACTTTTGCTATACAAGACGAAGACTAGCGGCGCACGAGGCGGCCGCTTCATGGAGACAGACAGTGCAACCCGATCTCGAACTCGTGGCCGTACGTCGTGACGAATCGTTCAAAGTATGGTCGCACGGCTATCCGTACCGTACGGTGCGCTGGCACTTTCATCCGGAATACGAAATTCATCTGATCGTCGCGACGACCGGCAAGATGTTCGTCGGCGATCACATCAGCAGCTACACGCCCGGCAACCTCGTGTTGATGGGGCCGAACCTGCCGCACAACTGGGTGAGCGATGTGCCGGAGGGCGAGACCATCGCGCAGCGCAATCTGGTCGTGCAATTCGGGCAGGAGTTCGTGTCGGGCTGCATGGACAGTTTTCCGGAGTGGCGTCAGGTCGAAGCGCTGCTTGCCGATTCGCGCCGCGGCATCTCGTTCGGCGCGAAAACGAGCGCGGCGATCCAGCCGCTGTTCCTCGAATTGCTGGCGGCGCGCGGCCTGCGCCGGCTGGTTCTGTTCATGTCGATGCTCGAAATCCTGATGAACGCCGAGGATCGCGAGACGCTCGCGAGTCCGGCTTATCAGGCCGATCCAACCAGTTTCGCGTCGACGCGCATCAATCACGTGCTCTCGTATATCGGCAAAAACCTCGCGAACGAATTGCGCGAATCGGACCTTGCGCAGCTCGCGGGCCAGAGCGTCAGCGCGTTTTCGCGTTATTTCCGCCGTCATACCGGGCTGCCGTTCGTACAGTACGTGAACCGCATGCGGATCAATCTCGCGTGCCAGTTGCTCACCGACGACGACCTTAGCGTGACGGATATCTGTTTCAAGGCGGGCTTTAACAACCTGTCGAATTTCAACCGGCAGTTTCTCGCGGTGAAGGGCATGGCGCCTTCGAAATTCCGCCACTATCAGCAATTGAACGACGCGAGTCGCGACGCCTCGGAAGAAGCCGCCGCCCGCGGCGTGGGTATCGACGACGCCCCCGCCATCGTGCTCGCGCCGGGTCTGCCGCGCAGCGCCGCCGCTTATCCACCGACGTAGTCCCAAGCCCAGGCTTTCCGCCGAAGCGTTTTATTTCACCTGCGTTTCAACACGTATCGCGCTGTCCCACGACAGCGTGAGGGACGTGCTCACTTTCAATAATGGAGACAACCATGACGCAATCCCTTTCGAAGCCAACCTCGTTGAAGACCTTCGCACACAGCACGGCGGCACTGGCGACGCTCGCCTTCGGCTTGTCGTTCATCGCCGCGCCGGCTGCGCAAGCCGCGCCGTTGAAAATCGGCATGACGTTTCAGGAGCTGAACAACCCGTACTTCGTGACGATGCAAAAAGCGCTTAACGATGCGGCTGCTTCCACCGGCGCGACGGTTGTCGTGACCGACGCGCACCACGATGTCAGCAAGCAGGTCAGCGACGTGGAAGACATGCTGCAGAAGAAGATCGACATCCTGCTCGTGAATCCGACCGATTCGACCGGCATCCAGTCCGCGGTGACCTCGGCGAAGAAAGCGGGCGTGGTGGTGGTCGCCGTCGATGCGAACGCCAACGGTCCGGTCGATTCGTTCGTCGGTTCGAAGAACTACGACGCGGGCGAGATGGCTTGCGAGTATCTGGCGAAGTCGATCGGCGGCAGCGGCGAAGTGGCGATTCTCGACGGCATTCCGGTCGTGCCGATTCTTGAACGCGTGCGCGGCTGCAAGGCGGCGCTCGCGAAAGCGCCAGGCGTGAAGCTCGTGGATACGCAGAACGGTAAGCAGGAACGTGCGACTGCGTTGTCCGTCACCGAGAACATGATTCAGGCGCACCCGAATTTGAAGGGCGTGTTCAGCGTGAACGACGGCGGCTCGATGGGCGCGCTCTCGGCAATCGAATCGTCGGGCAAGGACATCAAGCTGACCAGCGTCGACGGCGCGCCGGAAGCGATTGCCGCGATCCAGAAGCCGAATTCGAAGTTCGTCGAAACGTCCGCGCAATTCCCGGCTGACCAGGTGCGCATTGCACTCGGCATTGCGCTCGCCAAGAAGTGGGGCGCCAATGTGCCGAAGACCATTCCTGTCGACGTGAAGATGATCGACAAGAGCAATGCCAAGGGTTTCAGTTGGTAAGCCGAATGTCCGTTGTCGGGTTGAGCAAAAAGCACGGCAACGGACAGAAGAGGAGGACCCGATGGACACGATACTCAAGCTCGACAACATCACCAAAAGTTTTCCAGGGGTGAAGGCGCTGCAAAGCATTCATCTGGAAATCGCGCGCGGCGAGATTCACGCGTTGCTTGGCGAAAACGGCGCCGGCAAATCGACGCTGATGAAAATCCTGTGCGGCATCTATCAGCCGGACGAAGGCACGATCACGATTGAAGGCGAGGCGCGTCATTTCGCCAACTATCACGATGCGGTGGCTGCCGGCGTCGGCATCGTGTTTCAGGAGTTCAGCCTTATTCCGTATCTGAACGCGGTGGAGAACATGTTTCTCGGCCGCGAATTGAAGAACGGCTTGGGCCTGCTCGAACGCGGCAAGATGCGGCGCGCGGCGGCGGCGATTTTTCAGCGCCTCGGCGTGACGATCGATCTGTCGGTGCCGATTCGCGAACTCTCGGTCGCGCAGCAGCAGTTCGTCGAAATCGGCAAGGCGCTCTCGCTGGAGGCGCGCATTCTGATTCTGGACGAACCCACCGCCACGCTCACGCCCGCCGAAGCCGAGCATCTGTTCGCGATCATGCGCGAGCTGAAGCAGCAGGGCGTCGCGATGATTTTCATCTCGCACCACCTCGAAGAGATTTTCGAGGTGTGCGACCGCATTACCGTTCTGCGCGATGGCCAGTACGTCGGCATGACCGAGGTTGCGCAATCCAATGTGGGGCATCTGGTGGAAATGATGGTGGGGCGCCGCATAGAAAACAGCTTTCCGCCGAAGCCGCCGCTGCGTGCCGACGCGAAGATCGTGCTCCATGTCGACAAACTGCAATTGCTCAAGGACAGCCCCGTGCTGAGCTTCACGCTGCGTGAAGGAGAAATTCTCGGCTTCGCGGGACTGGTCGGCTCGGGGCGCACGGAAACCGCGCTCGCCGTGATCGGCGCGGATCCCGCTTACGTGAAGGAGATTCGCATCAACGGCGCGGTGGCGAAGTTATCCGATCCCGCTGACGCGTTGCGCGCCGGCGTCGGCATTCTGCCCGAGAGCCGCAAGACCGAAGGCCTGATCACCGATTTCTCGATCAAGCAGAACATCTCGATCAACAACCTCGGCAAGTATCGCTCGTTGCGTTTCTTCATCGACCAGCGCAGTGAAGCGCGCGCGACCGCGGACATCATGAAACGCGTGGGCGTCAAAGCACCGACCATGCATACGGAAGTCGCGACACTCTCTGGCGGCAATCAGCAGAAAGTAGTGATCGCGCGCTGGCTGAATCACCACACCAACATCCTGATCTTCGACGAACCGACGCGCGGCATCGACGTGGGCGCCAAAGCCGAAATCTATCTGCTGATGCGCGAACTCACCGCGCGCGGCTACTCGATCATCATGATCTCGTCCGAACTGCCGGAGATCGTCGGCATGTGCGACCGCGTCGCCGTGTTCCGGCAGGGCCGCATCGAAGCGATGCTCGAAGGCGACGCGATCGACTCGAACGCCGTGATGACCTATGCAACTGCCGGCTCTCGTGGAGCAACACATGAACACGCCTAATCCTTCTTCACCCAAGACCTCCACTGTCAGCAGCGATACGCCGGGAGCACCGGTGCGTTTCACGTGGGCCGCATTGAAACGCTCCACGCTGTTCTATCCGTTCATCGGCTTGCTGGTGGTCTGCATCGTGATGGTGTTCGCGAGCGACAGTTTTCTGTCCGGGGCGAACATCGAGAACGTGCTGCGCCAGGTGTCGATCAACGCGATCATCGCCGTCGGGATGACGTGCGTGATTTTGACCGGCGGTATCGATCTCTCCGTTGGCTCCGTCATGGCGCTGGCGGGCACGCTCGCCGCGGGTTTGATGGTGGCCGGCATGAACGCGATCGCTGCGCTCGCGATCGGTGTCGCGGTCGGCCTCGGCTTCGGCGCGGCTAACTGTTTCTTCGTGGCGTTTGCCGGCATGCCGCCGATCATCGTCACGCTCGCGACGATGGGCATCGCACGCGGCCTCGCGCTGATCTACACGGGCGGCTATCCGATCGACGGCTTGCCGGACTGGGTGAGCTTTTTCGGCAGCGGCAAGATTCTCGGCGTGCAGGCGCCCGTCGTGATCATGGCGGTGATCTATGTGATCGCGTGGGTGCTGCTGGAGCGCATGCCGTTCGGCCGCTACGTTTATGCGATTGGCGGCAACGAACAGGCCACGCGTCTGTCCGGCGTGCGCGTGGCGCGCGTCAAGCTGATCGTCTACACGATTGCCGGTTTGACGTCCGCCTTCGCCGCCATTGTGTTGACCGCGCGTTTGATGAGCGGGCAGCCGAACGCCGGCGTCGGCTTCGAACTGGACGCCATCGCCGCCGTGGTGATGGGCGGCACGTCGATCTCCGGCGGCCGCGGCTCGATCATCGGCACGTTGATCGGCGCGCTGCTGCTCGGTGTGCTGAACAACGGGCTGAACATGGTCGGCGTGAATCCGTATGTGCAGAACGTGATCAAGGGCGGAATCATTTTGCTCGCGATTTACATCAGCCGCGACCGCAGAAAGTAACTCTTCAACGACTTCCACTTTTAAGCAGGACCATGCAATGACGACTCAATCCACAGACCACGACCAGCAGAACATGACAGCCATCGTCTGTCATGCACCGAAAGACTATCGCGTCGAACAGGTGTCGAAGCCTCGCGCGGGCGCGCACGAACTGGTGATCCGCATTGCCGCGTGTGGGATTTGCGCGAGCGACTGCAAATGTCATTCGGGCGCGAAGATGTTCTGGGGCGGCCCGAGCCCGTGGGTGAAAGCGCCGGTGATTCCGGGCCACGAGTTCTTCGGTTTCGTGGAAGAAATCGGCGAAGGCGCGGCCGATCACTTCGGCGTGAAGATGGGCGACCGCGTGATTGCCGAACAGATCGTGCCGTGCGGCAAATGCCGCTATTGCAAATCCGGTCAGTACTGGATGTGCGAGGTACACAACATCTTCGGCTTCCAGCGCGAAGTCGCCGATGGAGGCATGGCCGAATACATGCGTATTCCGCCGACGGCGATTGTCCACAAGATTCCCGACGGCATTTCGCTGGAAGACGCCGCGATCATCGAGCCGCTCGCCTGCGCGATTCACACGGTCAACCGTGGCGAAGTGCAACTCGACGACGTCGTGGTGATCGCCGGCGCCGGTCCGCTCGGTTTGATGATGACGCAAATCGCGCATCTGAAAACGCCGAAGAAACTGGTGGTGATCGATCTCGTCGAAGAGCGCCTCGCACTTGCCCGCGAGTACGGCGCCGACGTGACGATCAACCCGAAACAGGACGACGCGCTGGCAATCATCCATTCGCTCACGGACGGTTACGGCTGCGATGTGTATATTGAAACCACAGGTGCGCCGATCGGCGTGAATCAGGGCATGGACCTGATTCGCAAGCTCGGGCGGTTCGTTGAGTTTTCGGTGTTCGGCGCGGATACGACGCTGGATTGGTCGGTGATCGGCGATCGTAAGGAACTCGACGTGCGCGGCGCGCATCTCGGGCCGTATTGCTATCCGATCGCGATCGATCTGCTGGCGCGCGGGCTGGTTACATCGAAAGGCATTGTCACGCACGGCTTTTCGCTGGAAGAATGGGACGAGGCGATCAAGATCGCCAACTCGCTCGATTCGATCAAGGTGTTGCTGAAACCGCGCGCCTGAGCGTCGAACGCGGTCGGAGTACGAGCGGCATCTAAACGGAGACAGTATGGATTACGTCATCGGCGTCGATATCGGCACGCAGAGCACCAAGGCGCTGCTGGTCGATCAGCACGGCGCGATCGTCGCGCAGCATGCGTCGAGCTATCAGCCGGATACGCCCAAGCCGCTGTGGGCCGAACAATGGCCCGCGGTCTGGTTGAAGGCGGTGGTGGAGTGTATCGCTGCATGCGTTGCCAAGGCCAAGGAGGCGGGCGTCGCGGCGAAGTCGATTAAAGCTGTGTGCGTGAGCAGCCTGTACGGCGGCTCCGGCATTCCGGTGGATAGCGAGATGCGGCCGCTCTATCCCTGTTTGATCTGGATGGATCGGCGCGCCACCGAGCAGGTCGAATGGGTGCGCAACAACGTCGATCTCGAACGGCTCTATACGATCACCGGTAACGGCGTGGATAGCTATTACGGCTACACGAAAATGCTGTGGCTGCGCGATCACGAACCGGACGTGTGGTCGCATACGCGTTATTTCCTGCCGCCGAATGCGTACGTGATCTACATGCTGACTGGCGAGGTTGCGGTCGATCATAGTTCGGCGGGCAATATCGGCGGCATCTACGACATTGGCAAACGCGACTGGTCCGACGAAGCGCTCGACATGCTCGGCATTCCCGCGACGATGATGCCGGAGCGGTTGGTCGAATCGTCGGATGTGGTAGGCGGCTTGCTGTCGCAGTGGGTCGAGCAGCTTGGCCTCGACGCGGGCACGGCGATCGTCGCGGGTGGCGTGGACGCCGCAGTGGCGACGTTTGCGGCCGGCGTCACGCGCGCCGGGCAACACGTCGCGATGATCGGCACGAGCATGTGCTGGGGCTATATCAACCAGAGCGTCGACGCGCGGCATGGGTTGATCAGCATGCCGCATGTGTTCAACGGGCAGCGCGATATTTATGTGTTCGGCGGGGCGATTACGGCGGGCGCGTCGGTGACCTGGTATCGCGAGCAGTTCTGTCATGCGGAGATCGCGGCCGCGCGCGCGACGCCGCATGGCGATCCGCATCGCTTGCTGGAAGAGTCGGCCGAGAAGGTGCCGGCCGGCTCGGATGGCGTGATGTTCCTGCCGTATCTGATGGGCGAGCGCAGTCCGGTGTGGGATGCCAAGGCGAGCGGTGCGTTCGTCGGGCTGAGCCTGTTTCATACGCGGGCGCACTTGTATCGCGCGGTGCTGGAGGGCGTCACGTTCGCGTTGAAGCACAACATCGAAGCGGGACGCAAAGGCGCGCAGTCGCTGGACGACAAACTGATCGTGGTGGGCGGCGCCGCGCATTCGGATTTGTGGATGCAGATTATCGCGGACGTCACCGGGTATCCGGTTTATACCATCGAGCAGGACGTGGAGGCGGCGATGGGGGCTGCTTTGCTGGCGGGCGTCGGTGTTGGACTGGTGTCGCGTGAAGAGGCGCAGAGTGGCTGGGTCACGCTGGTTGAACGCGCGGAGCCGAACGCACAACGGATGGCGTTGTATGAGCAACGGTTCGGCGTTTATACGGATTTGTATCCGGCGTTGAAGCCGGTCATGCATCGGTTGCAGACATCATGAATGCTACTTTTGATTTTTCTGGTCGCTCGATTCTTGTGACGGGTGCTTCGAGTGGGATTGGACGTGCGACGGTTGAGGCGTTGTGTGCGTCGGGCGCGAATGTGGTGGCTGCCGCGCGTAATGTGAATGAGCTTGCGCGGTTAGCGGAGGAGACGGGTTGCGAGCCTTTAGTGCTTGATGTGAGCGATGAAGCGGCTATCGATGACGCGTTGGGTTCGCTCGATGTGTTCGATGGGCTCGTGAATTGCGCGGGAATTGCGTTGCTTGAACGTGCAGTGGATACGACGGGTGCTAGTTTTGATCGGGTGATGGCGGTGAACGCGCGGGGCGCTGTGCTGGTGGCCAAACATGTGGCGCGGGGGATGATCGATGCCCAACGCGGTGGCAGTATTGTTAATGTTTCCAGCCAGGCTGCGCTTGTCGCGTTGGATGATCATTTGAGTTATTCGGCTTCCAAGGCTGCGCTTGATGCTGTTACACGGGCTCTGTGTGTTGAGTTGGGGCCGTTCGGGATTCGGGTTAATAGCGTGAATCCTACGGTTACGTTGACGCCTATGGCGGTGCTGGCCTGGAGTGATCCGGTTAAGCGGGATCCTGCGCTTAAGGCTATTCCGTTGCGGCGGTTTGCTGAGTCTGCTGAGGTTGCGGTGCCGATTTTGTTTTTGTTGAGTGAGGGGGCTTCTATGATTAGTGGGGTTTGTTTGGCTGTCGATGGGGGGTATACGGCTAGGTGAGCGGTTCTTTGCGCTTGTGGTGGGGTGTTTGTCTGTCTGTGATCCTAAGTTTTTGGCCTTTTCTTGATTTGTTTGTGGTCTATTAGCGTTGCCCCTGTGCGGGGCGGCACTTACTTCTCTTTGCCGGCCGCAAAGAGAAGTAAGCAAGAGAAAGCGGCTCAAACCGCTAATTCTTAAACGGGTCCCCCCGCGCAGCCGCGGTAGTGGTGCATCTGGAATTTGTGCTCTCGCGCATTCGGCGCCTGTGACAAAGCACTCATTCTTCCCGCCTCGCGCTGCGCGCTCGCCGGAACGGTCTGCCTGAAACCGGTGGTTGTGTTGGGGCGTCGTGGGCCGTCGGCTTTGCCTCGGCAACGTCACAATGGCGGTCGTTTTTCTAGAGGCTCCGGCACTGGACCGATCTCGCGTCGCTGCACGAGAGACTCGCCAGTGCGTGGATTTTGAATACCATGGCCTTCTGACGCGAAGGTGCCCGCAAAACCGGAAGCCATTAACGGCATCCCGCCGAGGCGAAGCCGACGGCCCCCACCGCGCACAAACGCAACCGATGCTTTCAAGCGGACCGTTCCGGCGAGCGCGGAGCGCGAGGCGGGAAGAAATGAGTGCTTTGTCACTCACGCGGAGTGTGCGAGAACACAGATTCCAGATGCACCACTACCGCGACTGCGCGAGGTGCCCGCTTAAGAATTAGCGGTGTGAGCCGCTTTCTCTTGCCTACTTCTCTTTGCGGCGGCAAAGAGAAGTAGGTGCCGCCCCGCACAGGGGCAACGCTAATAGACCACAAACAAATCAAGAAAAGGCCAAAACGTCAGGATCCCAGACAATAGAGTCCGCCAGGAAAAACCCCGAACTACAACATAGTCCGAACATGCCAAAGCTCCGGAAACAAAACCACATCCAACATCTTCCGCAAGTAAGTGGCCCCACTAGTGCCCCCAGTCCCTTGCTTAAACCCGATAATCCTCTCAACAGTAGTCACATGCCTAAACCTCCACTGCCGAAAAGCATCCTCAAGATCAACAAGCTCCTCAGCCATCTCATAGAGCTCCCAATGCTGGGAAGGATTCCGATAAACCTCCAACCAGGCCGCTTCAACAGAAGCATCATGCACAGTAGGCTGAGTCCAATCCCTCTCCAACCTGGAGGCCGAAATCGCAAACCCGCGCCGAGCGAGTAACCGAACAACTTCATCATAGAAGGAGGGCGCTTCCAACGAAGCCTTAACCTCAGCCAACACATCAGCCCGATGCGCATGCGGCTTCAGCATCTGCTCATTCTTATTGCCTAGCAAAAACTCAATCTGCCGATACTGATAAGACTGAAACCCGGAAGAACTTCCCAAATAAGGCCGCATAGCCGTGTACTCAGACGGCGTCATAGTCGCAAGAACACTCCAGGCCTGCACAAGCTGCTCCATAATCCGCGACACGCGCGCGAGCATCTTGAAAGCCGGTGGCAATTCATCCCGATGCACGGCCTGCAGCGCCGCTCGCAACTCGTACAACGCGAGCTTCATCCACAACTCGCTAGTCTGATGCTGAATAATGAACAGCATCTCGTTGTGATCCGGCGACAACGGATGCTGCGCATCCAACACCGTCCCTAGCGACAGATAATCGCCATAACTCATCGACTCAGAAAAATCGAGCTGCGCATCATGCCAGCCATCGCCCGAATCGGCGGCCGGGGTAGCCACATTAGACGCAACAGCCCCATGCCCGAACGGACATCCCTGCGCAGGCTTTTCTTCCGGCAGCCCCGGTGTTTGCATGTGATCGGTCATCGCGCGCTCCTCAGGTCACTGCGCCGCGTGCGGCGAATTCAGGTGCCCGCCAGGTTTCCTTCACGAGCACCTCGCGCAACGTTTCCACCGCATCCCATACATCGACAAAACGCGTATACAGCGGCGTAAAACCGAACCGCAACACATGCGGCTCACGATAATCACCGATCACCCCGCGCGCAATCAGCGCCTGCATCACCTCATACCCATGCGGATGCTCGAAGCTCGCATGCGACCCACGCCGCGCATGCTCACGCGGGGTGACGAGCGTCAACGGAAATTCACTGCAACGCGCTTCGACCAGTTCGATGAACAGATCAGTCAACGCCAGCGACTTCTTGCGCACCGCCTGCATGTCGGTTTGCAAAAACACATCAAGCCCGCACTCGACGAGCGACATCGACACCATCGGCTGCGTGCCGCACAAAAAGCGGCCGATGCCGTCGTCTGGCTGATACGCCGGATCCATCTTGAACGGCGCGCGATGTCCCCACCAGCCCGACAGCGGCTGCGCGAATTCGTTTTGATGACGCTTAGGTACCCAAACGAACGCAGGCGAACCCGGCCCGCCATTCAGATACTTATACGTGCAGCCCACCGCATAGTCCGCGCCGACGCCGTTCAGATCGACCGGCACCGCGCCCGCCGAATGCGCCAGATCCCACAGCGCGAGCGCGCCTTTGTCGTGGATCAGCTTGGTGAGCGCAGCCATGTCGTGCATGTAGCCGGTGCGGTAGTTCACGTGCGTGATCATCGCGATGGCTGTGTCGTCGCCGAGCGCGGCGGGGAGTTCGGACGGATCGTCGACGAGGCGCAGTTCATACCCGCGGTCGAGCTGCTCGATCAAACCTTGCGCGATGTACAGGTCCGTCGGGAAATTCGAACGCTCGGAAACGATCACGCGACGCTTCGGGTCCCGCGCATTCGCGACCCGCACGGCCGCCGACAGCAGCTTGAACAGATTGATCGAAATCGTATCGGTGACGACCACTTCGTTTTCCGCCGCGCCGATCAGCGGTGCGAGCTTGTTGCCGAGGCGGCGCGGCAGATCGAACCAGCCCGCGGTGTTCCAGCTACGAATCAGGCCTTCGCCCCATTCGGCGCCGATCACGGTCTGTGCACGCTGCGCGGCGGCCGCGGGCGGCACGCCCAGCGAATTGCCGTCGAGATAGATGGTGGTCGACGACAGCGCGAACTGGTCGCGCAACGTCGCGAGAGGATCGGCGCTGTCGAGCGCCAGTGCTTCGTCACGGTGGTTCATGGTGATTCCGTCAGTCAGATGGAGATGTTCATTGCGATTCCGGCAGCGCGCGCAGGATCGCGCGCACCGGGCTTGCGTCGAGTGTGGTCAGCTTGAGCGGCAGCGCGATCAGTTCGTAGTCGCCGGGCGCGACGTCGTCGAGCACGATGCCTTCGAGAATCGCCATACGATGCGTGCGGATCCGGTGGTGCGCGTCCATCGTCTTCGATTCCTGCGGGTCGAGCGACGGCGTGTCGATGCCGATCAGCTTCACGCCGCGCGCCGCCAGCAGGTCGATGGTCTCCGGCGCAACAGCGCAGAACGCGCTGTCCCACGCGGCGGTCGGCGCGTTTCTGTAAGTGCGCAGTAAGACTCGCGGCGGCAGGTCGTCGAGCGAGCCGGTCAGGTGTTGTGGCGTCACAACAGGCGATGCGCCGATGCAATGAATCACGCGGCATCGGCCGAGGTACGCGTCGAGCGGTACTTCGCCGATGGCGGCACCTTCGGCGTCATAGTGCAGCGGGGCATCGGTGTGCGCGCCGGTGTGCGGCGACAGCGTCAGCCGCGCGACGTTGACGGGCGAGCCCGCCTCCATGCGCCACACGCGCTCGATGCCCACCGGCGTGTCGCCAGGCCAGACGGGCGTGGCCGTATCGACGGCGGGGGTGATGTCCCAAAGTGTTGGCATAGTCGCATCGGCGGTTTGTGTCTATCCGGGAATGATAGGTGGCTTGCCGCGAAATGTGATTGCGAAAAAATCTCCTTCTGCGCCGTGTCTTGGAACATAATTTGATTCAAACGGGAAAGGGAGACCGAATATGAACGCGATCTCGCTCGACGCCACCGATTGCCGTATCTTGACGGTGCTTCAGCAAGAAGGACGGATCAGCAATCTCGACCTCGCGGAGCGCATTTCGCTCTCGCCATCAGCCTGTCTACGGCGCCTGCGCCTGCTCGAAGAGCAGGGCGTCATCGAACACTACCGCGCGTGTCTGAATCGAGAAGTGCTAGGTTTCGAACTGGAAGCGTTCGTGCAGGTGTCCATGCGCAACGACCAGGAGAACTGGCACGAACGCTTCGCGGAAGCGGTGCGCGACTGGCCGGAAGTGGTCGGCGCGTTCGTCGTGACCGGCGAGACGCACTATCTGCTGCGAGTCCTCGCGCACAATCTCAAACATTATTCGGATTTCGTGCTGCAGCGTCTCTACAAGGCGCCGGGCGTGATGGATATTCGTTCGAATATCGTGCTGCAGACGCTCAAGGAAGATTCGGGCGTGCCGGTTTCGCTGGTGAAGAAAACCGGTGGGCATAGCGCCGCGCATAACGATCGCTGAGTGGGCACGGCGGCGCGTTCAAAGCGCGTCGAGTCGGTGAAACAAGCCGTTCTGAAACACCAGCGGTGACATCTTCGCGGCATTCTCGTGCACGCCGCAACGCTCCACTTCGCCGACAAAAATCACGTGGTCGCCTTCTTCGTAGCGGCTGCGGTTATGGCATTCGAACCAGGCGAGCGCGCCGTCGAGCACCGGCATGCCGGTGTCGCCTTCCGCGTGCGACACGCCTTCGAAGCGATCGCCTTTCACGGTGGCAAAGCGCTTGCACAAATCGAGCTGTGACGAAGCCAGCACATTGACCACGTAGTGACTGTTGGCGCGAAACACCGGCATCGACGCCGAACGCGTGGCCAAACTCCACAGCACGAGCGGCGGATTGAGCGAAACCGAATTAAATGAGCTGGCCGTGATGCCGATCAACTGGCCGGACGCCGCGCGCGTTGTAATAACGGTGACGCCGGTGGCAAATTGGCTGAGCGCCTGTTTGAAGGCGTTCTGGTCGAAGTTGGGCGGGCTGGCGTGCTTCATCGGGGGCCAGTCCCTGGCGCAAACCGGGGGAGCGCCGGGCTGAACCCATCTCGCGTGCCGCTGGAAACAAATGATTCGAAAGTCATAGTGAAAATCGTCGATTTGCCCCAATTTTAACTGCAATCGCGGCGGATCGGCCGCGACCCCAGCCGGTGAATGAAAAAGCCGCTAAGCTGGAAGGCTCGGATGGTGGCATGAGCGTTGCGGCGAACCGTGGACCGGCATCGGCCGACTATGTGTTTGAAGGAGCGAGCAGCATGAGTCAGACAGGCGAAGTCGCCACCCTGGGTGGCGGGTGTTTCTGGTGCCTCGAAGCGGTGTACCTGGGCGTCGACGGCGTGAACGCGGTGGAGTCGGGCTACGCGGGCGGCCAGACCCAACGTCCGACCTACGAGCAGGTGTGCGACGGCGAAACCGGCCATGCCGAGGTCGTGAAAATCGATTTCGATCCGACGAATATCAACTATCGCGAGATTCTCGATATCTTCTTCGCGATCCACGATCCGACGCAGTTGAACCGGCAGGGCAACGACGTCGGCACGCAATACCGCTCGGTGGTGTTCACGCATTCCGACACGCAGCGGGAAACGGCGCTGCAGGCAATTCGCGAGATCGGTGAACAACGTATTTACGACGGCCAGATCGTCACGCAAGTGCTACCGCTCGACGGCAATTACTGGCCCGCCGAGGCTTATCACCAGAACTATTTTGCGCGGCACCCGAATCAGGGCTACTGCCTGTTCGTGGTGGCGCCGAAGGTGGCGAAGTTTCGTCAGAAGTTTGCTCACCGGGTCAGGGCGAGCTAACGGCATGGGCGGCGGCTTGCGCGTGGCTCAGGCGTCGGAGCCGGGTGGCTGCTCGTCCTCTTCAGACGGCGCAGGTGCGTGATCGTCGTGCTCGTGCTCGTGCTCGTGCTCATGCTCATGCTCATGAGCGAGCCGTGCATACGCGTCGATGATCGCCCGCGCCAGTTCCACACAACTCAGTGGCGCCGAGCCTTCCGCTTTATTGTTGATAGCGATCACCACCGGCTGGCCGGCCAGCGCATAGCGCGCGGCCAGTTCGGCGAGTGACGCGCGGGTCGCCGGGTCCTCATCGACCAACTGGTTGAACGGTTCGTACTTGGCCTTTGCCTGTTCGTATTTGAAGCCGCCGTGCAGGCTCCAGCGCACGATCAACGGCCCGGCCGGTTCACCGTCCAGTAACGCAAGCGCCGCGGCCTGGCGCAACGGATCGGGCATGCGCGCGTGAATCCCGACGCAATAGCGCACGCCCGCCGTTTTGAGCGTACGGATGAAGCGCGGCGTAAGCAGACTCCCATCACGGATTTCGATCGCATAGCAGGCGCTGTCCGGCAGCTTCGGCAAGGCCATCAGAAATTCGGCCAGCCGTTCGATGAACACCGCCGGCTGGGCGAGCATCTGATCCGGCAGCGGCGAAAGCTGGAACACGAGCGCGCCGGCTTTGGCGCCCAGCCCTTCGAGACAAGGCGTGACGAAATCGTCGATCGCCATTTGCGCGTTCAGAAAGCACGGATTCATCGAGACCGGCTCGCCGCGTTCGGCGCGTACGGTGGCGTCGGTGATCGTCATCGGGGCTTTCACGATGAAGCGGAAATGCTCGGGCACTTGCTGCGCGTAACGCAAATACTCGGTGACCGTGAGCGCCTGATAAAACGACCGGTCGATGCTGACCGTCTTAAGCAGCGGATGCGCGCCATAGGCCGTGAGGCCTTCGCGCGACAGTTTGCTGTTGCTGTACTCGTCGCCATAGACGATGCCGTTCCAGCCCGGAAACGACCATGTCGAAGTGCCGAGGTGGATTTGCGGCGGTAGTTGCGCCGCAAGCGCGAGGAGTTCGGGCGAGGGCGGGGCGGCGACGATTTCGCGAGCGCGGCGTTTTTTGGGGGCGTCGGCGGGGGCGGGCGCGGTAATGGCTCCGGGCACGGGGACGGCGTTGGCTGGCGCCGCGGCATCGTCCTCCTGCCACAAAGAGCCGGCGCCTGGGGCCTTTGTCGCGCGCGGCTGACGCCGGCGCTCGGGCTGCGTCGCGGCGGCGGGTGCCGCGGATGCGTTAGCTGGCGCGGTTGCCTGCTCAACGGTCTGCTGATTCTGCTGAGCGGCGTCAGCATCTGCCCCAGCGGCTACGGCGGCCGCAGCAGTGCCAGTGGCCCCGCTCGTCCCGCGCGATAACTTCACCGCGCCATCGCGCATTGCCGTCGCCGCGTCCACCGGCATCCCGAACAGATCGAACTGCACGGCTTCGCCATCGGCGCCAGCTTCGCTCTCGACCGGCTGTTCAACTTCGCTTGTCCCGCTTGGGTCCATCGGTGTTCGACCTGCTGTTCAAGGGTTTGCGCCACGTCGCCCGTTCATGCACGGCGCCGCGGCGCAACCGTATCACAGCGGCTTGTCGTACATGAAGCGGCGCGACCACGGCAGGGTTTTCGCGCTGCGGCCGGCTTTGCGGCAGACCACCTGGTAGATCGAGACGTCGTCGTTTTCGAAAGCGTAGGCGCAACCGGCGAGGTACACGCGCCAGATGCGGAATTTCTCGTCGTCGACGAGCTTGCGGGCTTCCTCCGCATGCGCTTCGAAATTCTCCGCCCAGATGTCCAGCGTGTGCGCATAGTGACGGCGCAGGCTTTCGACGTCAACCGCTTCGAGCCCGCCGCGCTGCATCGATTCGAGCGCGAGGCTGATATGCGGCAGCTCGCCGTCCGGAAACACGTAGCGGTCGATGAATTCGCCGCCTCCGAGCGCAGTCTCGCCGCTGTCCGAATCGCTCGACGTAATGCCGTGATTCATGGCGATGCCGTCGTCGACCAGCAGATCGCGGATTTTCTCGAAGTAGCCCGGCAGATTTTTGCGGCCCACGTGCTCGAACATGCCGACGCTCGTGATGCGATCGAATTGCCCTTCGACGTCGCGATAATCCTGCAGACGAATCTCGATCCGGTCTTCCAGACCCGCCGCTTTCACGCGGGCGGTGGCGAGGTCGAACTGGTTCTGCGAGAGCGTCACGCCCACGCACTGCGCGCCGAACTTCTGCGCCGCGCGCAGAACGAGCGCGCCCCAGCCGCAGCCGATATCGAGCAGGCGCTGCCCCGGTTGCAACTGGATCTTGGTGAGGATGTGGTCGATCTTCTTGATCTGCGCGGTAGGAAGATCTTCGTCGCCGTTCTCGAAGTACGCGCACGAGTACACCATGTTCTCGTCGAGCCACAGCTTGTAGAACTCGTTCGAGACGTCGTAGTGATACTGGATCGCCTTCTTGTCCGAGGCTTTCGAATGATTGAAGTAGCGCCGCACGCGCGCCAGCTTGCCTGCGCTGTTGACGGTATTGCGCGCCAGCTGGTAGCCGATATTGATGATGTCCGACAGCTTGCCTTCAATGTCGATCTTGCCCTTCACGTACGCCTCGCCGAGATTGTCGAGGCTCGGTTCGAGCAGATAGGGCAGCGCCGTGGCGCTTTTGACATGTAGCGTGACCTGGGGCGCCGCGAACTGCCCGAAGTCATGTTGCTGACCGTCCCACAGCACGAGGCGTGCGGGAACGTTAGCCCTGGTTTTTACCTCTTCCACCCACTGCGCCAGCTTCTTCTCCCAGAACATGTGATCTCTCCGTGTCCGTTGAATTAGAGCAAAGCCTGTGTGGATCGCAGCTCCGTGCGGCGCGACTCCCATGCCGCGAGTTGCCATCCGGCCGCCGCGCGCTGCTGCGTTGGCAACGCGGTTGCGGCGTTGTATTTCGATTCAAGGCGATAGGCGGGAGATTTGCCAGTCGCTGTGTTCGTCTGAGCGCGTGTAGAGCAAGCGGTCGTGAAGGCGTGACGGGCGGCCCTGCCAGAATTCGATTGCTTCGGGCACCAAACGATAACCGCCCCAGTGTGGTGGGCGCGGTGGCTGGTCGCCGTATTGCAAGCTGATTTCGCGTTCGCGTGTTTCGAGCTGCGAGCGGCTTTCAATTAGCTGACTCTGATTCGAGGCCCATGCACCGATGCGTGAACCGAGCGGGCGCGATGCGAAATACGCGTCGCTTTCTTCCGCGCTGGTTTTGACGACGCGGCCTTCCACACGCACCTGGCGTTCGAGTTCGATCCAGTAGAAAAGCAGGCTGGCGTAGGGATTCGCGGCCAGTTCGCGGCCTTTACGGCTTTCGTAATTGGTGAAGAACACGAAGCCCCGCTCGTCGACGCCCTTAATCAGGACGATACGCGCCGACGGCCGGCCACGCGAGTCGACCGTGGCCAGCGTCATGGTATTCGGTTCGGGCAATTTGGCGTCGATCGCCTGTTGAAACCACGTATCGAATTGACGAAACGGGTTACGGTCGATATCGGCAACGTCCAAAGAACCCAGCGAATAGTTTTTTCGAAGTTCGGCGAGTGAGGTCATGTTCTTATGCGAACGCTACAGTTCAATCAGTATAGCCAAGCCGCTGCTTTTTTGCCTGCAACCACATCAAGGTCCCGCACGGTGCGGTCATGCGTGCCGGCGTATGTGGCTCTCGGTGCCGAGTTTTTTGCGGCGATGCACTTCGACGCCTTCAGGCAAAATACGAGGTTGCGTACGCCTTTGCGTCGCCACTTCGTGTTTTTGCCTCACCACCGAGCCCTGCCATCATGTCCAGCACCACCGCGCAAACCGATCTTACTACCAGCCTCGACGGGAAAGAAACCGCTGACCGTGAGCGGCGCTTCGGCGGCATCGCGCGTTTGTACGGCGCGCCGGCGCTTGCCGCGTTCGAAGGCGCGCACGTCGCGGTAATCGGTATCGGCGGCGTGGGGTCGTGGGTGGCCGAGGCGCTGGCGCGCAGCGCGGTCGGCACGCTGACGCTGATCGATCTCGACAACGTCGCCGAGAGCAACACTAACCGGCAGATCCACGCGCTCGACGGCAACTACGGAAAACCGAAGGTCGAAGCCATGGCCGAACGCATCGCGGCGATCAATCCATTTTGCGACGTGCGCCTGATCGAGGACTTCGTCGAGCCGGATAACTTCGAGTCGACGCTCGGCGGCGGCTTCGACTACGTGATCGATGCGATCGACAGCGTGCGCACCAAGACCGCGTTGATCGCATGGTGCGTGGAGAAGAAGCAGCCGTTGATCACGGTCGGCGGCGCAGGTGGCCAACTCGACCCGACGCGCATTCGCATCGACGATCTCGCGCTGACGATCCAGGATCCCTTACTGTCGAAAGTGCGCGGACAACTGCGCAAACAGCACGGCTTTCCGCGCGGCCCGAAGGCAAAGTTCAAGGTGAGTGCGGTGTATTCCGACGAGCCGTTGATCTACCCGGAAGCCGCCGTTTGCGATATCGACGAGGAGGCCGAGCACGTCACCACGTCGCCGGGCCATACCGGGCCGGTCGGTTTGAACTGCGCGGGATTCGGTTCGAGCGTGTGCGTGACGGCGAGCTTCGGATTTGCCGCAGCCGCGCATGTGCTGCGGGCATTGGCGAAGCAGGCGACGGCTTGAGGTGATTCGCGCCGCGACGAGTGCCGCGGCGCATTCAGGCGCGGCTGGGGCGCCGCGCTGGAATATCGAGTGATCCAGTCAGATCAGAACAACGAAGCGCTCAGCTTGCGCCGCCATTGCGACACCAGCTCCGGCTGATGCGCGGCCAGATCGAACACCGACAGCATCGTCTTACGGCCGATATCGTCGCGGAACGTGCGGTCGCGTTGCACGATCGCCAGCAAATGTTCGAGTGCTTGCGCGTATTTGCGGCGCGCGATAAACGCGCTAGCCAGATCGAAACGCGCTTCGAGATCGTCCGGGTCCGCCGCGACCTTCGCTTCCAGCGCATCAGTGGGCGGCAGATCCGCGGCGGCGTCCACGGCGTCGAGGCGTGTCTTGATCGCGTTGAAACGCGCGTCGATACCTTGCGTCGTTTTCGGCGACAGCAGATCGACTTCGTTGCGCGCTTCGTCGAGACGATTGTCTTCGAGCAGCATTTCAATGCGATCCATGCGCGCTTCGTCGAAACCCGGGTCGTAGGCGAGGGCGGCTTGCAGCGCGTCGTACGCATCTTCGCGGCGGCCTTCGGCCAGCGCGGCTTGCGCTTCGAGACGCGCGGCGTCCGCGCCTTGCGGGACGAGCCGCTCGATAAACTCGCGCAACTGTCCTTCCGGCAGCACGCCGACGAACTGATCGACGGGCCGTCCGTCGGCAAAAGCCATGACGTGCGGAATGCTGCGCACCTGGAAGTGCGCGGCCAGTTCCTGGTTCTCGTCTACGTTCACCTTCACGAGCTTCCATTTGCCGGCGGCTTCGGCTTCGAGCTTTTCCAGCATCGGGCCGAGGGTCTTGCACGGGCCGCACCAGGGCGCCCAGAAATCGACCAGCACGGGGGCCAGTGTCGACGCCGTGATGACGTCCTGTTCGAAAGTGGCCAGAGTGGTGTCCATTGCGTCCTCGTCGATAAAACGGTCTGTTGACTATTTGGGGCCGAACACCGGGGATTCAATGCTGCCCGAACCGCTTGCGCTCATTTGCGATGCTTATCCGCGTTGCTTATCTGCGTTGCTTACCTGCGGGGCTAATTTGCGTCGCTCACTTGCGCTGGGGCAGCGGAATCCATTCGGTTTCGCCCGGCACCTTGCCCATTTCCTGATTAGTCCACGCCAGCTTCGCGGCTTCGATTTTCTCACGCGAACTGGCAACGAAATTCCACTCGATGAAGCGCTCGCCATCCAGCTTTTCGCCGCCGAGCAGCATGACGCGCGCGCCGTGGGTGCTGGCCAGCGTCACCGTTTCGTCGAGCGCGAGCACCGCCATCTGGCCGACTTCGAGCGACGTGCCGTCGATCTCCAGATCGCCGTCGACGAGATAGACGCCGCGTTCCTCGTGTTCCGGTTCGAGCGCGAAGGCGCCGCCCGGCGCGAATTCGCCGGCCACATAGAGCGTGCCGGAAAACGTCGCGACCGGCGAGGTTGCGCCGAACGCCGTGCCCGCGATCACCCGCAGCGTGACGCCGTTGCGCTCGACCACCGGCAGCGTGTCGGCGGCGTGATGCGCGAACGACGGCTCGATCTCTTCGTCGTCGAGCGGCAGCGCGACCCACGTTTGAATGCCGTGCATGGTCTGGCCGCTCGCGCGGTCCTCGTCCGGCGTGCGCTCGGAGTGGACGATGCCGCGCCCGGCCGTCATCCAGTTGACGTCGCCGGGGACGATTTTTTGCATCGAGCCGAGGCTGTCGCGGTGCATGATCGCGCCTTCGAACAGATAGGTCACCGTGGCCAAACCGATATGCGGATGCGGCCGCACGTCGAGGCCCACGCCCGGTTCGAGAGTGGCCGGGCCCATGTGATCGAAGAAGATGAACGGGCCGATCAGGCGCGCCGCCATGGCCGGCAGCACGCGCCGCACGGTCAGACTGCCGACGTCGCGCAGATGCGGTTTGAGGACTGCTTTGATCGAGGAGGACATGGCAGGCTCGGTTGGAATGGTGGGCGGGGATTTTTGTTCAATGGACGATTCTACTGCGGTGAGCGTTACGACGACGGCTCGGCGACAAGTCGGCGCTCCGGGAATCCGTAGCGCGGGCCGGTGCCGGACGCTGCCGGCTCCGCTAAACTGCCGGATCGAACAATCAATTGGAGTCCGGCATGTCGCCGAGGGATTTGCTGCTCGCGATGATCGTGGTCGTCGCGTGGGGCGTCAATTTTGTCGTGATCAAGGTGGGTCTGGATGGTGTGCCGCCCATGCTGCTCGGCGCGCTGCGCTTTGCGCTCGCTGCCGTGCCTGCGGTGTTTTTCATCAAACGGCCCAATTTGCCGTGGCGCTGGCTGATCGCCTACGGCGCGACCATTTCGTTCGGCCAGTTCGCGTTCCTGTTCTCGGCCATGTATGTCGGCATGCCGGCTGGACTGGCCTCGCTGGTGTTGCAAGCGCAGGCGTTTTTCACACTGATTTTCGCCGCGATGTTCCTGCACGAGCGGTTGCGCTTGCCGAATGTGGTGGGTTTGCTGATCGCGGCGGGCGGCCTTGCCGTGATCGGCATGCAGGGCGGCCACGCCATGACGCTGGCCGGTTTCGCGCTCACCTTGTGTGCCGCGTGCTCGTGGGCGCTCGGCAACATCGTCACGAAGAAGGTCGGCCGGGTCGATCTCGTCGCGCTGGTGGTGTGGGGCAGCCTGATTCCGCCGCTGCCGTTTTTCGCGCTGTCGTACGCGCTCGAGGGTCCGCAACGGATCGTCGCGGCGCTGTCGGGCATCAGCGCGACGTCGATCTTCGCCATTGTGTATCTCGCGTTTATCGCCACGCTGATCGGCTACGGGTTGTGGAGCCGTCTGCTGTCGCGCTATCCGGCGAGCCAGGTCGCGCCGTTTTCGCTGCTGGTGCCGATTGTCGGGCTCGCGTCGGCGTCGCTGTTTCTCGACGAGCAACTGTCCGCGGCGCAGATCGCGGGCGCTTTGCTGGTAATGGCGGGGTTGGCCGTGAACGTGTTCGGCGGCTGGGCCGTGCAGCGGTTTTCACTCATGCGCTGAGCGGCCGGCTGGCCTGATCGAGGACGAAAAAACGGCCGCTTCGAGCGGCCGTTTTTCATCGCATCACTGCTTTGCGTGCGTGAGCATCAGGTCATGCGGTTCTTCGCGAGCGGTGGATTCGCCGCAAAATAACGCTTGATGCCGGTCATGATCGCATCGGCCATCTTCTCGCGGTACGCGTCGTCGTTCAGGCGGCGCTCTTCGTCCGGATTGCTGATGAAGGCGGTTTCCACGAGGATCGACGGGATGTCCGGCGCTTTCAGCACCGCGAACCCTGCCTGTTCGACCGAGCCCTTGTGCAGCTTGTTGATGCCGCCGATTTCCTTCAGCACGAAGTTGCCGTAACGCATCGAGTCGCGAATCTGCGCGGTGGTCGACATATCGAACAGCGCGCGGTTCACGGTAGCGTCGGCGGACTTGATGTTGATGCCGCCGATCTCATCCGACGAGTTCTCCTTGTTCGCCATCCAGCGCGCCGCGGCGCTCGTGGCGCCATGCTCCGACAGCGCGAACACCGACGAGCCCTTGGCGTCGGGCGTGGTGAACGCATCCGCATGGATCGACACGAACAGGTCCGCGCCGACGCGCCGTGCCTTCTGCACGCGCACGTTCAGCGGCACGAAAAAGTCGGCGTCGCGCGTCATCATGGCGCGCATGTTCGGTTGCGCGTCGATCTTCGCGCGCAGTTTCTTCGCGATGTCGAGCGCGACGTGTTTCTCGTACGTTCCTGAGCCGCCGATCGCACCCGGGTCTTCGCCGCCGTGGCCCGGATCGATCGCGACGGTCAACAGACGCACCGTATTGCTCTTGCCGGACTTGGGAGTGGTGAACGCGTAGGTGTCGTCGCTGCCGGCGTCGTCCGCGCCCAGCGTGCTGGCGCTGTTGCCCTTGTTGCGGGCGATGGCCGTGGGCGGCGCCACAGGTACAGCAGGCGTTGCCGGCTTGCCGAGGATCGGCGGAGCGGGCGTCGGCGCGACACGCACCGGCGGACGCGGCACGCTCGGTGCGGAGCCGCTGCCGCCGTTCTGCGCGTAACGCTCGAAGAACGCTTCGCTGTTGTCGGCGGTGGGCGGCGTGGTGCCGGGACCGCTCAGCGTCGCGGGCGGCGGTGCGGCGTTCTCTTCGTTGAGCGTCTGCTGCTTGCGTTCCGTCTGCGCGAGCAGATCCATCAGCGGGTCGGGCGCGACCGCGGGATAGAGGTCGAACACCAGCCGGTACTTGTACGCGCCGACCGGCGGCAGCGTGAACACCTGCGGTTTCACCGAGCCCTTCAGGTCGAACACCATGCGCACCACGTGCGGCTGATATTGCCCGACGCGCACCGACGAGATCTGCGGATCGTTCGGCGTGATCTTCGACACGAGGTCTTTCAACGCCTGGTCCAGATCGAGACCGCTCAGATCGACCACCAGCCGGTCCGGTCCCTGCAGCAACTGCTGCGCGTTCTGCAGCGGCTGATCGGATTCGATCGTGACGCGCGTATAGTCGCGCGCCGGCCAGACCCGCACGCCGAGCACCGAACTCGCCCATGCGAGACGCGGCGCGACGAGGCCGAGCACCAGCGTGGACGCACCCGCGCGCAGAATCTGCCGGCGCCGCCAGTTATGCGTTGCGGTAGCCGCCGATTCGATCGAGCGGAACGGTTTGATCAACATCTTTCGAGACATGCCTTTCCTGATTCGCTGTATGCCCGTGCGACGAGGACACGGCCGTCGCTTTCATTCTCGTTGTGGTTATCGAGGTCGAGCGAGAAGACAAGATCCGGCACGCCCAGGAGACGCCCCGCGCGCTGCGGCCATTCGACGAGACAGATCGCGCCGCTGTCGAAGTACTCGCGAAAGCCGGCGTCGGCCCATTCGGCCGGATCGGTGAATCTATACAGATCGAAGTGATAGAGCGCGAGTTCCCCAGTGGGCCGCTCGAGCACGTAAGGTTCGACGAGTGTGTAAGTGGGACTGCGCACGCGGCCGGTGTGGCCGAGGCCACGCAAGGTTGCGCGCACGAGGGTGGTTTTGCCGGCGCCGAGGTCGCCGATAAGCTGGACCTGCAGTCCGTAGAACGCCTTGTCTCCGCCCGCGCCCGGCGTGTGTTGCGCAACTTCGCGCACGCTTTCGATCGCCTGCGCGAAGCGCTCGCCGAAGGCCATGGTGGCGGCTTCGTCCGCGAGCGCGAAGGTGCGTTCGAGCAGAACGTTGGCGGGCGGTTGGATCGCGAGATCGGGATTGGCAGGCATTCTCGTAAAATGGCGTGATGAACCGAAGTCCGGAGTCCCCTGTTTCCTGCACGCCTGCGTCTAACGACGATGCGCGTGCCGAGCGTCATTTCGATGAAGCGGCGCTGAAGGCGCTCGCGCTGAACATCAAAACGTGGGGCCGTGAACTGGGTTTCGGAGCGGTCGGCATTAGCGATACCGATCTCTCCGCCGCCGAAGCGCCGCTTGCAGCCTGGCTGGAAGCGGGTTGCCACGGCGAGATGGATTATATGGCGAAACACGGCATGAAACGCGCGCGGCCCGCCGAGCTTGTGGCCGGCACGCGACGTGTGATTACGGCGCGCATCGCTTATTTGCCCGCCCAGACATTGAGCGGAAAGGCGCGCGAAAGCGCTTTGCAGGACGGCCCGCTCACGCAGGACTGGCGCGCAGCCGAGCATGCGCGGCTCACGGACCCGTCGGCGGCGGTCGTATCGATCTATGCGCGCGGTCGCGATTATCACAAGGTGATGCGTAACCGTTTGCAACATCTGGCCGAGAAAATCGAAGCCGAGATCGGCGCATTCGGCTACCGCGTATTTACCGATTCGGCGCCGGTGCTGGAAGTAGAACTTGCGCAGAAGGCCGGCATCGGCTGGCGCGGCAAGCATACGTTGTTGCTGCAACGTGACGCGGGTTCGCTGTTTTTTCTCGGCGAGATTTATGTCGATGTACCGTTGCCGACCGACGCCGACACCATGCCCGAAGTCGCGCCCGAGACGCCAGGCTCGCATTGCGGAAGTTGCGCGCGCTGTATCGGCGCGTGTCCGACTGGGGCGATCGTCGGGCCCTACAAGGTGGATGCACGCTTGTGTATTTCATATCTCACGATCGAACTGAAAGGCAGTATTCCCCTGGAATTGCGGCCGCTAATCGGCAATCGCGTGTATGGCTGCGACGATTGCCAGCTCGTGTGTCCATGGAACAAGTTCGCGCAGGCCGCGCCGGTCGCGGATTTCGACGTGCGGCATGGGCTCGATCGCGCGTCGTTGGTCGAGTTGTTCGCGTGGAGCGCGGACGAGTTCGATACGCGCATGCAAGGCAGCGCGATTCGTCGCATCGGTTACGAGAGCTGGCTGCGCAATCTCGCGGTGGGCATGGGCAACGCGCTGCGTGCGTCGCCGGACAGTTTGAGCGAGCCGGCGCGCGAGGCGATCGTGCAGGCGCTGAAAATGCGTGTTGATGACGCCTCCGCCGTCGTGCGCGAGCATGTGGAATGGGCTTTGGAAGCGGCGTAGAGTAGCGGCAAACCGGGCGGTGCGGCGCGTGCTTGGCGTGCCTGCGCCCCATGCAGGTACGCTACCTTGCAACCCTGAACGCCCGCGCCAGTGAGGAGCAGACAATCATGTTCAACGCAGTGATCGATGCGCCGTTCGGCAAGATCGGCATTCGCCTCGAAGGCGAGGCCGTGCGCGAGATCGTCTATCTGCCGGATTCGATGCAAAACGTCGCGCCCGACGCGCCGTTGGCGAGACAGGCAGCCGAGCAGATCGAACGATATTTCGAGCGCGCGTCGGCGAAGTTCGAGTTGCCGCTGGCCTCCGTCGGCACCGCGTTTCAAAAGCGCGTATGGCAGGCCATCAGCGACATTCCCCCGGGCGTCGTGCTGACCTACGGTCAACTGGCGAGGCAACTCGGCAGCGCGCCGCGCGCGGTCGGTCAGGCGTGTGGCGCCAATTATTTTCCGATCGTGATTCCGTGTCATCGGGTGGTGAGTTCGAGCGGCATCGGCGGTTTCGCGAATCACGCCGAAGAGGGTTTCTTCCGCAACATCAAGCGCTGGCTATTGGCGCATGAAGGCATTCCGTACGCATGAGCGATACATTGATCGACGACGCGGCCACCGCGTCACCTCTGTTCGTCGCCAGCTCGGCGTCGATCGATGCATTCTGCGACGCGCTGTGGCTTGAGCACGGACTGTCGCGCAACACGCTCGACGCGTACCGCCGCGATCTGCGGCTCTTTTGCGAATGGCTCGCGCAGAGCCGCAACGCCTCGCTCGACACTGCGAGTGAAGCCGATCTGAACGCTTATAGCGCGGCGCGGCAGAAAGACAAATCCACTTCGGCGAACCGCCGGCTTTCCGTATTTCGCCGCTATTACGGTTGGGCCGTTCGCGAGCATCGCACCAAGGTCGATCCGACGGTGCGCATCCGCTCGGCGAAACAGCCGCCGCGTTTTCCGTCGACGCTCAGCGAGGCGCAAGTCGAAGCGCTGCTCGGCGCGCCCGACATCGATACGTCTTTGGGCCTGCGCGATCGCACGATGCTGGAGTTGATGTACGCGAGCGGCTTGCGCGTAAGTGAACTCGTCACGTTGAAGACGGTGGAAGTCGGCCTGAACGAAGGCGTGGTGCGTGTGATGGGCAAGGGCTCGAAGGAACGCCTGATTCCGTTCGGCGAGGAAGCGCATAGCTGGATCGAGCGCTATCTGCGCGAGTCGCGGCCCGCGTTGCTCGGCGCGCGCGCGACCGACGCGCTGTTCGTGACGAACCGCGCCGAAGGCATGACGCGCCAGCAGTTCTGGAACATCATCAAGCGTCACGCCGTGGTGGCCGGTGTGCATGCGCCGCTCTCGCCGCATACCCTGCGGCATGCGTTCGCCACGCATCTGCTCAATCACGGCGCCGACCTGCGCGTCGTGCAACTGCTGCTCGGCCACACGGATATTTCGACCACGCAGATCTACACGCACGTGGCGCGGGAGCGGTTGAAGTCGCTGCATGCGCAGCATCATCCGCGAGGTTGATGCGCGCTTTGCGTGTGCGCTTGCGCTTCGTTCAGAGAAACTCGCGCAGCCGGTGCTTGAGAATCTTGCCCGTCGATGCCGCCGGCAACGCGGCGAGCACTTTGACTTCGGCAGGCCGCTTGTATGGCGCAAGACGCTCGCCGCACCAGTCGATCAGCTCGGCGGGCGTCACCGCTGCGCCCGCAAGCAACTCGACGAACGCGACCACTTCCTCGTTACCTTCCACCGCGCGTCCGATCACAGCCGACTGCACGACTTGCGGATGCGCGTTCAGCAAATGCTCGACTTCGGCCGGATACACGTTGAAACCCGAGCGAATGATCAGCTCCTTGCTGCGCCCGACGATATGCAACGCGCCGTCCGCGTCCTGCCGTGCGAGATCGCCGGTTTTGAGCCAGCCGTCTTCGGTGACGACCGCACGTGTCTGCTCCGGGCTGCGGTAGTAGCCCAGCATCACGTTGGGGCCGCGCACCCATAGCTCGCCGATGTCGCCCTGCGCGGCATCGATGCCGTCGAGTCCGACGAAACGCACCTCGACGCCCGGAATGACCTCGCCAACGGAGCAATCGCTGCGCGGCGCATCGAGCATGGTATGCGACACGGTCGGGCTGCTCTCGGTCATGCCATAGCCGTTGTGCAGCGGCAGACCGTAGACGCTTTCCACCTGCGCCTTCAAGGCGGCGTCGAGCGGCGAGCCGCCCGAATAGGCGAAACGCAATTGCGGCGCGGACCATGCGTGACCGTGTGTCTGCAGATGTTCGAGCAGTTTCGCGTGCATGGCCGGCACGCCCTGGAAAATCGACACGCGCTCTTCGGCGAGGGCGCGGCGCACGGCTTCCGGCGCGAAGCGCGGCACCAGCCGCAAGGTCGCGCCCGCATGCAGGCTGCCCAGACAGACGGACGCGAAACCGTAAACGTGCGAGATCGGCAGCACGGCATAGACGACATCGTCCGGGCCGACTTTGCGCAAACGGCTCGAGATCGCGGCGATGAACAGCAGATTACGATGCGACAGCATCACGCCCTTTGGCGCGCCGGTGGTGCCCGTGGTGTAAATCAACGCGGCGCACTGGCGCTCGCTTGCGGCTTCGACCGGCTCGGCGACGGCCGCGCTGTCCACCGTGTACGACCAGGCGCCGATGTCTGGCGTAATGACGGGTGCCCTGGCGGCGTGATGGCGCTCTGCGTGCAGCTTGGCGTCGGCCGAACTTTCCGTGGCGTAGGCGACCACGCGAGGTTGCGCGTGCACGCGGATCGAGTCGAGTTCGGCGGCGGACAGGCGCGCGTTCGAGACCAACGCCCATGCGTCCAGCCGGGCCGTAGCGAACAGCAGCACGATCTGCACGATGCTGTTTTCCGCGACGATCATCACACGATCGCCGCCGCGCACACCCCATTCGCGCAGGAGCGCGGTGGCGGCGTCGACGGCCTCCAGCAATTGCGCGCTGGTGAGGCGGCGCGCATCCTCGATCAGGGCGATGTGCTGTGGATCGCGCGCGGCGGCCAGCGCCGGAATGTCGGCGATGCGTGCGGGCAGGGCCGCCAGCAATGCGGGGATGTCGATCGTGGAACGGGTGGGCGAATCGAAGCTCAACGTTGTCTCCTTTGTCGACCGGAGTTGGCGCTTTAGCTGTCGACCGGAGTTCGCGCTTTAGCGCGTTACTCCTGTCCCATGCAAAGCACTTACTCCGGTCCCATGCAAGTTTCCAAAAAACAATACGGTGCCCAGCGTACGTCGCGCCGGTATATTTGCGAACGATCGTGCCACAACCGCTGGACCCGCACAATTAGCCGTTCGGCAAATAGCCGTTGTGCAAAGTCGCCATTACAATGCGCCGATGAGCAAATCCAGACACGTCTCCGAGACGCCGGCCACGCAGTTTCTGCGCCGCCATGGCGTCGCTTTCGGCGAACATCCTTATGATTACGTCGAGCACGGCGGCACCGGAGAATCGGCGCGCCAGCTCGGTGTGGACGAGCATCACGTCGTGAAGACGCTGGTAATGGAAGACGAGCACGCCCAGCCGCTGATCGTGCTGATGCACGGCGACCGCACCGTCAGCACCAAGAACCTCGCGCGGCAGATCGGCGCGAAGCGGGTCGAACCGTGCGAGCCCAAGGTGGCGAACCGGCATTCGGGCTATCTGATCGGCGGCACCTCGCCGTTCGGCACGAAGAAGCAGATGCCGGTCTACGTCGAGTCGAGCATTCTCGAGATGGACAAGATCTGGCTGAACGGCGGCCGGCGCGGTTTTCTGGTCAGCATCGACCCCAAGGTGCTGACGGAGTTGCTGGCGGCCAAGGCGGTGCAGTGCGCGAGCGTCGATTGACGTTTGCCTGAATGTTTTCCGGGCGCGCGGGTTCGGTAGAATGTGCGCCGCTTTATTCCGAGTTGCGCGCCCTGTTGCGGTTGGGGTATCGAGTTTCAGACCGCCGATCCTTATAAGAGTCCCAGATGCAAAACCTGATCGTTGCTGTCGTTGCCTACCTGATCGGTTCGGTGTCGTTCGCCGTGATCGTGAGCGCCGCGATGGGCCTCGACGACCCGCGCTCGTATGGCTCGGGCAACCCCGGCGCCACCAACGTGCTGCGCAGCGGCAGCAAGAAGGCCGCGATTCTCACGCTGATCGGCGACGCATTCAAGGGCTGGCTGCCGGTGTGGTTCGTCGTGCACTACGGCGCGCGTTACGGGCTGGACGAGACTTCGGTGGCGATTGCGTCGGTGGCCGTGTTTCTCGGTCACCTGTATCCGGTTTTCTTCCGCTTCAAGGGCGGCAAGGGCGTGGCGACCGCGGCAGGCGTGCTGCTCGCGATCAATCCGATTCTTGGCGTAGCGACCCTGCTGACGTGGCTGATCGTGGCGTTCTTCACGCGCTATTCGTCGCTGGCGGCATTGGCCGCTGCGGTGTTCGCGCCGATCTTCGACGGTTTTCTGTTCGGACCGCATGTGATCGCGCTGGCGATCGTCGTGATGAGTTCGCTGCTGGTGTGGCGCCATCGCGGCAATATCGCCAAGCTGATGCGCGGGCAGGAGAGCCGCATTGGCGATAAGAAAAAGGCGGATGCGGCCGCGAAGCCGGCGGGGGGGAGCGACGTTTGAACAGCGTTGCTTTGGTGCTCGGTTCCTGGGTTCCTGGGTGACTTAGTGCCTTGGCGCCTTGGTGGTGACTGCTCGGTGCACCGGTATGCGCGGCGTCGCGCAGGTGCCGCGTGGAGCATACCGGCAACCGCTACGGACAGACGCACGTGCTTGCGCGCCGGCAGTCTAGAGATTGGTGCGCCGTGCTCGGCGCTGAGTTACCCGGCGGTTGACTCTCAGGGCCCAGCACACCTGTCATGCGCGGCGGGGCGTGCGCGCGTTCCGCGGCCGCACGCGCGCACGGCTGCCTCTCTCTCAAGGGTCTCGTCATGAACCGACCCGCTCCGCCGCTCTGACCGCTCTGCTTCTTCGGGACGCCTTGGGCGTCCTGTATCAGCAACTCAATCGCGGAAGTTATTGAAGTCGAGCGGCGTGTCGGTCACATCCTTGCGCAGCATGGCGATCACGCTTTGCAGGTCATCGCGCTTGCCGCCGGTGATGCGCACCGCGTCGCCCTGAATGCTCGCCTGGACCTTGATCTTGCTGTCTTTCACGAGGCGCACGATTTTCTTCGACAGATCGCCCGACACGCCTTTCTTGATCTTGATAACCTGCTTGACCTTATCACCGCCGATCTTCTCGATCTTGCCGTGGTCGAGGAAGCGCACATCCACGTTGCGCTTGGCCATTTTCGACAGCAGCACGTCTTTGACCTGACCGAGTTTGAAATCATCGTCCGCGTAGGCCGTGATTTCGTTTTCCTTGTGCTCCACGCGCGCGTCCGACCCCTTGAAGTCGAAGCGCGTTGAAATTTCCTTGTTGGACTGCTCGATCGCGTTCTTGACTTCGATCATGTTCGCTTCGCAGACGACGTCAAACGATGGCATTTTTTTCTCCCAATAGTGCTGCGGTGCGTGACGCAACCGGACGGCTGCTCACGGGGCACTCGCTATAATCACGGACCGGACGTCATTTTACCGACGCCACTCCCTTTTGCCCAAGGCCGCCGCGCATTGTCGCCGGGCTGGGGCCCGAAGCCGGTTGCAACGGCTGCTTTATTCGTTGTTCCATTTGTCGTTTCACGGTTCTCATTCCGATGTCCCAATCCGATTCCGCCGCGTTCATCGCCGGCTTTCCGCTGAAGGCGCACAACACCTTCGGGTTCGATGTGCGCGCGCAGTTCGCGTGCCGCATCGAGCGTGAAGAGCAACTGATGGCTGCGGTGCGCGATCCGCGTGCGGCTGGCTTGCCGCGCCTCGTGCTGGGCGGTGGCAGCAATGTCGTGCTGACTGGCGATTTCGGCGGACTTGTGCTGCTGATTGCGCTGCGGGGCCGCCGCGTCGCGCGCGAGGATGATGACGCATGGTACGTCGAAGCGGCCGGCGGCGAGCCGTGGCATGAGTTCGTCGGCTGGACTTTGGCGCAAGGCCTGCCGGGTCTCGAGAACCTCGCGTTGATTCCGGGGACGGTGGGCGCGGCGCCGATTCAGAACATCGGCGCGTACGGGTTGGAGATGGTCGAGCGCTTCGCGTCGCTGCGCGCCGTGGAGCTGGCGACCGGTGAGGTCGTCGAAATGGATGCGCACGCGTGCCGCTTCGGCTATCGCGACAGTTTTTTCAAGCGGGAAGGGCGCGACCGTTTCGTGATCACGTCGGTGACGTTCCGCTTGCCTAAGGTCTGGCAGCCGCGTGCCGGCTACGCCGATCTCGCTCGCGAATTGGCCGCGAACGGCCATGCCGATACGCCGCCTACTGCGCAGGCGATCTTCGACGCGGTCGTGGCGGTGCGGCGCGCCAAGTTGCCCGACCCGTCAGAACTCGGCAATGCTGGCAGCTTCTTCAAAAATCCGGTAGTCGAGGCGACGCAGTTCGAGGCGCTGAAGACCATAGAACCGGACGTCGTGTCGTACATTCAGCCGGATGGACGGGTGAAACTTGCCGCGGGCTGGCTGATCGATCGATGCGGCTGGAAAGGTCGCGCGATGGGCGCGGCGGCCGTCCATGAGCGGCAGGCGCTGGTGCTGGTGAATCGCGGCGGCGCGAGCGGGACGGAGGTGCTGGCGCTCGCGAAAGCGATCCAGCGCGATGTGCTGGAGCGGTTTGGGGTGGAGTTGGAAGCGGAGCCGGTTTGTTTGTGATGCTCTGAATCGGCTTGTCCGGCGCGTAGGCGATAAAAAAGGCGCCGGGAGGAGACTCCCGGTGCCTTTTTGCGTTTGCGCTTCCGTTTGGGCCCGCGCTTCGCGGCGGTGACGTTCACTCACATGAACTTTAGCCTTTGCCGAATCATACGTCGTCAGCTTAGCTGGCTTGGCATTGCGGCTTCGGCCTGCACCTCGCGGCGCTTAACTTCGCTTACGCGAAGTTAGCCTCACGGAAGCCCCCAGCTTAATCGCGCTGACGGCGCGCGTTTTCCGCAATCCGCATACGCAGCGCGTTTAGCTTGATGAAGCCGCCGGCGTCGGCCTGGTTATAAGCGCCGCCGTCATCGTCGAACGTGGCAATGGTCTTGTCGAACAGCGTTTCCTTCGAATCGCGCGCGACCACCGATACGCTGCCCTTGTACAGCTTGACACGTACCCAGCCGTTGACCTTCTCTTGCGTATGGTCGATCAGCACCTGAATCGCGCGACGCTCCGGGCTCCACCAGTAGCCGTTATAAATCAGCGACGCGTAACGAGCCATCAGATCGTCTTTCAGGTGAGCCACTTCACGGTCCAGCGTAATCGATTCGATGCCGCGGTGCGCCTTCAGCATGATCGTGCCGCCCGGCGTTTCATAGCAGCCGCGCGATTTCATGCCGACGTAACGGTTTTCCACCAGATCCAGACGGCCGATGCCGTGCTTGCCGCCCAGACGGTTCAGCTCGGTGAGCATTTCCGCGGCCGACAGACGCTTGCCGTTGATCGCGACCGGATCGCCGTGCTCGTATTCGATGTCGATGTATTCAGCCTGGTCCGGCGCCTGCTCCGGCGACACCGTCCAACGCCACATATCGGCTTCGGCTTCCGCCTTCGGGTCTTCCAGATGACGGCCTTCGAACGAAATGTGCAGCAGGTTCGCGTCCATCGAATACGGCGCGCCGCCTTGCTTGTGCTTCATTTCGATCGGAATACCGGCCTTTTCCGCGTACGCGAGCAGCTTTTCGCGCGACAGCAGATCCCATTCACGCCACGGCGCGATCACCTTGATGCCCGGTTCCAGCGCGTAGTAACCGAGTTCGAAGCGAACCTGGTCGTTGCCCTTGCCGGTTGCGCCGTGCGACACCGCTTGCGCGCCGGTGGCGCGGGCGATTTCGATCTGACGCTTGGCGATCAGCGGACGCGCGATCGACGTGCCCAGCAGGTATTCGCCTTCATAGATCGTGTTGGCGCGGAACATCGGGAACACGAAGTCACGCACGAATTCTTCGCGCAGGTCTTCGATAAAGATGTTGTCCTGCTTGATGCCGAGTTGCAGGGCTTTCTTGCGCGCCGGTTCCAGCTCTTCGCCCTGGCCGATGTCGGCCGTGAACGTGACGACTTCGGCGTCGTAATTGTCCTGCAACCACTTCAGGATGACGGAGGTGTCAAGGCCGCCCGAATAGGCGAGCACGACTTTCTTGATATCGCTCATGGTGAACTCGTAGCTGGAGAAAGCGGGAAAACAAGGCGCGCCGGCGGTTCCGGAGCGCGGAAAACCACTATTTTGACACTAAACCGCAGGCTGCCCGCGTTTTTGGGGCGTTGCGGTGTTGAAGCCGGGTCCGCTTACGGCCGGTCGCGGCCGTGGACGCCGGCTCGATGCGTGGCGCGAAACGTGGATGCCTTGCCTCGTATTCAAGGCCCCGTCGCGCTTCCCGCAGATGCTGCTCAACTTGCTGACTGGGTGGCTCGCTCAGTGATTCAGCTTGCCGAGCAGCAGGTATTCCATCAAGGCCTTTTGCACATGCAGACGATTTTCCGCCTCGTCCCACACGACGCTTTGCGGGCCGTCGATCACTTCCGCGCTGACTTCCTCGCCGCGATGGGCGGGCAGGCAGTGCATGAAGAGCGCATCCGGATTGGCGCGCGCCATCATGTCGGCGTCGACGCACCAGTCGGCGAAGGCTTTCTTGCGCGCTTCGTTTTCGGCTTCGAAGCCCATGCTGGTCCAGACGTCGGTGGTGACGAGGTCCGCGCCGGCGCAGGCCTCGTTCGGATCGTCGAATTCTTCGTAGAACGGTGCGCTCTCGGCAGCGACCATGGCACGGTCGAGCTTGTAGCCCGGCGGCGTGGAAAGGCGCAGCTTGAAGCCGAGAATCTGCGCGGCTTCGATCCACGTGTACAGCATGTTGTTGGCGTCGCCGACCCACGCAACGGTCTTGCCGCGAATCGGGCCGCGATGCTCGAAGTACGTGAAGATGTCCGCCAGCACCTGGCACGGGTGATATTCGTTGGTCAGTCCGTTGATCACCGGCACGCGCGAATTCTCGGAAAAGCGCTGGAGAATATCCTGGCCGAACGTGCGGATCATGATGATGTCGACCATGCGCGAGATCACTTGCGCGGCGTCTTCGATCGGTTCGCCACGGCCGAGCTGCGTGTCACGCGTGCTCATGAAAACGGCGTGGCCGCCCAACTGGAAGATGCCGGCTTCGAACGACAGGCGCGTGCGTGTCGAATTTTTTTCGAAGATCATCGCCAGCGTGCGATCGTGCAGCGGATGGTAAGTCTCGTAGTTCTTGAATTTGCGTTTCAGAATGCGCGCGCGTTCCAGCACGTACTCGTAGTCTTCCAGCGAGAAATCCTTGAACTGCAGGTAGTGGCGAATTTTCTTGGCGGTCATGAAACAAATACGGCGGTCTCACCCGGCAGGATTGCCGGACGGCGCCGCCGTCGTTTGTGGTAACTCAATGCAGCATAAAGGATTTCGCCCGGTTTGACGAGTCGGCCAAAAGGCTGGGCAAGCTGTCTGAAAGCCTAATGGAACCCTCAGACATGTCTTGTGTGCGCTGCGGAAAAGGGTCCGCTGCGCTATAATCTACGGGTTATCCCAAAGCCCAGCAGGCCGGTATTCCGCTTGGCCAGCCTTGGCTCGCGCGGTTCGGAACGACCTGCTCGCGGTGCGCCGTCATGACGAGCGCGAGAGCAACTTAGCCGGCTCTTCGCGGTTCTGGTGGTGTGGTTCGCCATCGCGGCATGGTCGGCGAGTTCCAGGCAATTCAGAGCCGTTGCGCCGTCCGTTTTGCCGCCACCCCGCTGGGCAGTCACACAGGTATTCCTACATGGCCGAAGCAGCTCCAACCGAATATTTCATTCAGGGCATCACGTCGAAGGGAAAAAAGTTTCGGCCGAGCGACTGGTCGGAGCGTCTCGCAGGCGTCATGGCCTGCTTCGGCCCCGGCGCAAGGAAGGGGCCGAACGCTTATATGCAGTACTCGTTGTATGTCCGGCCGACCATGATCGGCGACCTCAAGTGCGTGATTCTCGATTCGCGTTTGCGCGACATCGAACCCATGGCTTTCGACTTCGTCCTCAACTTTGCTAAAGACAACGACCTCGTCGTGACGGAGGCGTGCGAGCTGCAACTCGAGCACGCCACGCCGCAAGAGAAAAGGCACGTGATCTAGCGCGAAGCTGCTGGATCGGCAAAAGAAAAAACCCGCTGGCAGCGGGTTTTTTTTACGCTCTGTCCGTCAGTCGTGAGCGCGACGAGCTATGCGATACAGTGCGGATCTGTCGGTCCGAAGCAAAAAAGCCCGCCGAGGCGGGCCTTTCTGTGCAGCGGAAACAGGAGGTAGCCCACCGAAGCGGGCTGACCGGAATTACTGCGCTGCGGACGCTTGCAGACCCTTGATGGCTGCAGCGAGGCGGCTCTTATGGCGAGCTGCCTTGTTCTTGTGAACGATGTTCTTGTCGGCGATGATGTCGATGGTCTTCGACGATGCCTGGAAGATCTCAGCGGCCTTAGCCTTGTCGCCGGCGTCGATCGCCTTGCGGACAGCCTTGATAGCCGTGCGGAACTTCGAGCGCAGTGCCGAGTTATGCGAGTTTGCCTTGGCGGCCTGGCGGGCGCGCTTGCGTGCTTGTGCGGAGTTAGCCATGACGGTTCCTTATCCTGTTCCTGTTTCCAGTACCTGACCTTCAAGTGGTGAGGTGCTGCTTTTAGATCGAACTCTTGGAAGCGATTGCCCAAGAGCGCAAAAGTGTCGAAAAAAATCGATCGGACTACGCGAAGGCAGGCCTGTGTTTTCGGGGTGTGCGAAGGTCCTGGCAGGCGCTGTGGCGCCGCTCCAAACCCCGTCCGAAAATTGAGCGAGCTTCGAAACCGGCGATTATAGCAACAAAATCAGGCACGTGGCAACGGGAAAGCGCCAATAAGGCCTGCCGCCCTGTTACGCAAAGTCCGGCGCCCATTTGGTAGCCATATAGGGCAAGCGTGACGCAGCCCGGCCGGAAAGTGGAGGCGGGGCGTGTCCGGCGGGTCCAGAACCGCCCGGCCGCGCTACAAAAAAACGCGCCGACTCGCTTATCCGATCGAACGTCCGCGCGGCAAATCGGTCCGAATCGCGTTCCGGCTCGTCGTCCGCACTCGCGGCACCCGTATAATAAGCGCCCCATGAATCTATTCCGAGCCCTGCTGACGGTCAGCGGCTTCACGCTGCTGTCGCGCGTGACCGGACTGGCCCGCGAAACGCTGATCGCACGCGCGTTCGGCGCCAGTCAATACACTGACGCGTTTTACGTCGCCTTCCGCATTCCGAACCTGCTGCGCCGCATCTCCGCCGAAGGCGCGTTCTCGCAGGCCTTCGTGCCGATCCTCGCGGAGTTCAAGAACCAGCAAGGTCACGACGCCACCAAAGCGCTGGTCGACGCCACCTCGACGGTGCTCGCCTGGGCGCTCGCGATCCTCTCGCTGATCGGCGTCGTCGGCGCGTCGGGCGTGGTGTTCATCGTCGCCTCGGGCCTCGCGCACGAAGGTCAGGCGTACGCCCTCGCGGTGACCATGACGCGCATCATGTTCCCGTACATCATTTTCATCTCGCTGACGTCGCTGGCATCAGGCGTGCTGAATACGTACAAGAACTTTTCGCTGCCCGCGTTCGCGCCGGTTCTGCTGAACGTCGCCTTCATCGTCGCCGCGGTGTTCGTTGCGCCGCGTCTGCAAACGCCGGTCTATGCGCTGGCGTGGGCCGTGATCGCCGGTGGCGTGCTGCAATTCCTCGTGCAGCTGCCGGGTCTGAAGAAGATCGACATGATTCCGCGCATCGGATTGAATCCGGTGAAAGCGCTCGCGCATCGCGGCGTCAAGCGCGTGCTGTCGAAGATGGTGCCCGCGATGTTCGCCGTCTCGGTCGCGCAGATCAGCCTGATCATCAACACGAATATCGCGTCGCGCATCGGGCCGGGCGCCGTGTCGTGGATCAATTACGCCGACCGGCTGATGGAGTTTCCGACCGCACTGCTGGGCGTCGCGCTCGGCACAATCCTGCTGCCGAGTCTTTCCAAAGCGCACGTCGACGCCGACCCGCACGAGTATTCGTCGCTGCTCGACTGGGGCTTGCGCGTCACCTTCCTACTGGCCGCGCCGAGCGCCGTCGCGCTGTTTTTCTTCGCGCAGCCGCTGACGGCCACGCTGTTCCACTACGGCAAGTTCGACGGCAATTCGGTGGTGATGGTCGCCCGCGCGTTGTCGGCGTATGGCGTCGGCCTGATCGGCCTGATTCTCATCAAGATCCTCGCACCGGGTTTCTACGCGAAGCAGGACATCAAGACGCCGGTGAAGATCGGCGTCGGCGTGCTGATCCTCACGCAGCTGAGCAACTATGTGTTCGTGCCGATCTTCGCGCATGCCGGTTTGACGCTGAGTGTCGGGCTCGGCGCTTGCGGTAATGCGTTGCTACTGTTTCTCGGGCTGCGCAAGCGTGGCATTTATACGCCGTCGAGCGGCTGGCTCAAATTCTTCGTGCAGTTGTTCGGCGCCTGTCTGGTGCTGGCCGGCACGATGCATTGGCTGGCCATCAGCTTCGACTGGATCGGCATGCACAGCCGCCCGGTCGACCGCATGGTGCTGCTCGCGGCGTGCCTCGTGCTGTTCGCCGCGCTATATTTCGGTATGCTTTGGCTGATGGGCTTCAAGTACGCGTATTTCAAAAGGCGAGTGAAGTGATCACGATGACGCGGGTTCTCGACTATTTCAGCACGCTCGTCGCCGAAGATGAGAGTCTTCCGCTGACCGAGGCGGCGCTCTCGCTCGCGCAGGACGCCTATCCCGATCTCGATCTGCAAGGCACGCTCGCCGAGATCGACGAACTCGTGGTGCGCTTGCAGCGACGCATGCCGGACGACGCCGACATCAAGCAGAAGGTCGGTATTCTGAACCGGTTTTTCTTTCGCGAACTGGGCTTCGCCAGCAATCTCAACGACTATTACGACCCCGACAACAGCCATCTGAACGCCGTGCTCAAACGTCGCCGCGGCATTCCGATTTCGCTGGCGGTGCTGTATCTGGAAATGGCCGAGCAGATCGGCGTGCCGGTACGCGGCGTGTCGTTTCCCGGCCACTTCCTCTTACGCGTGACCACGCCAGACGGCGACGTGATGCTGGATCCGACCAGCGGCCACTCGCTGTCCGAATCCGAGATGGTGGAAATGTTGGAGCCGTACGTGGCGTCGGCGGGCGAATCCGTGAGCAGGGCGCTGCGCATGCTGCTGCAACCGGCCACGCGCCGCGAGATCATCGCGCGTATGCTGCGCAATCTGAAGTCCACGTATCTTCAGACGGAACGCTGGCAGCGTCTGCTGGCGGTGCAGCAGCGTCTCGTGATCCTGCTGCCGGAAAGTATCGAAGAAGTGCGCGATCGCGGCTTCGCGTATGCACGGCTCGACTATTTGCGCCCCGCGCTCGAGGACCTCGAGCGTTATCTCGGCGACCGGCCGGATGCCGAGGACGCAACCGTGGTGGAATCGCAATTACACGAACTGCGTCAGCGTACTCAGCACGACGACCGCGAATAAAAGCGCGCCCGCGCAACGGGCATTGCAACCACGGCTCAAAACAAAACGCCTGCATATGAATGCTCATGTGCAGGCGTTTTCCTTTAGCGCGGCTGTTTGTGAAAGCGCGCGCTGTCTGCCAGCTTACTTCGGCTGCATCCGGATCGCGCCGTCCAGACGAATCACTTCGCCGTTGAGCATCGGATTGTCGAAGATCTGCTTGGCCAGCATCGCGTACTCGGCCGGCTTGCCGAGGCGCGGCGGGAACGGCACCATCGCGCCGAGGGCGTCCTGCACTTCCTGCGGCATGCCGAGCAGCATGGGCGTTTCGAAAATGCCCGGTGCGATTGTCATCACGCGGATCGCGTTGCGCGACAGGTCGCGTGCGATAGGCAGCGTCATGCCGGCCACGCCGGCCTTGGATGCCGCATAAGCCGCCTGGCCGATCTGACCGTCAAACGCGGCCACCGACGCCGTGTTGATGATCACGCCGCGCTCGCCATTCGCGTTCGGCTCGTTCTTCGACATGGCGGCGGCGGCGAGCCGGACCATGTTGAAGGTGCCGATCAGATTGATCGAGATGGTGCGCGCGAACGCGTCGAGCGGATGGGGGCCGTCCTTGCCGACTGTTTTGACGGCCGGCGCGACGCCCGCGCAATTGACCAGACCGCGCAGCGTGCCGAGCTTGGTGGCGGCTTCAACGGCCTGGATGGCGTCGTCTTCGCGGCTCACGTCGCATTTGACGAACACACCGCCGAGTTCCTTGGCGAGCGCTTCGCCGGCATCCACGTTCAGGTCGGCGAGCACCACTTTGCCGCCGTTTTCGACGAACAGGCGTGCCGTGGCTGCGCCCAGTCCCGATGCACCGCCGGTGATCAGGAAAACGTTGTCACGAATCTCCATGTCTTCTCCTTTGCTACGGTTCAGTAATGTCTGGATCGAATATTTTTTCGATGAACGATTGTAACGGCTATGCTGCGATGCGGAAAGCGTAGCGGGCGGGCGGCGAATTGGCTCGCTGGCGGCGTGCAGGCAGAGCAAATCGCTACGGATGGCTAATTAATACCAAGTGCGGGCACGGAGAAATCGTTCACTGTACTCGAACCATTCGCTGCATAAAAAAACCCGCCGGCAAGGGCGGGTCTTTCCTGAAGCGAAGACAAACGGAAACGAGCTTACTTCAACGCCTCGAACGCGCGGTCACGAATTTCGTCGACGCTGCCGAGACCCGAAATGCGCCGATACTGCGGCGCGGCCAACGGAGTCGACGAATCGCCGTTCTTCGCCCAGGTGTTGTAGTACTCGATCAGCGGCTTGGTTTGCGCCTCGTACACTTCCAAGCGCTTCTTGACGGTTTCTTCCTTGTCGTCGTCGCGCTGGATCAGCGGTTCGCCAGTCACGTCGTCCACGCCTTCGACCTTCGGCGGATTGAACTTGACGTGATACGTACGGCCCGACGCGGCGTGCGAGCGGCGGCCGCTCATGCGCAAGATGATCTCGTCGAACGGCACGTCGATTTCCAGCACGTAGTCGATCGGAACGCCAGCCTGCTTCATGGCTTCAGCTTGCGGAATAGTGCGCGGAAAACCGTCGAACAGATAGCCGTTCGCGCAGTCCGGCTGCTGCAGACGCTCTTTCACCAGATTGATGATCAGCTCGTCCGTGACCAGCTCGCCGGCATCCATGAAGCGCTTCGCTTCGAGGCCGAGCGGCGTGCCGGCCTTGACGGCCGCGCGCAGCATGTCGCCAGTGGAAATCTGCGGAATGCCGAATTTTTCCTTGATGAAGTTTGCCTGAGTGCCCTTGCCCGCGCCCGGTGCACCCAAAAGGATCAAACGCATGTGATATCTCCAGATCTATGTGAATTCTTTGGCGGCGCTGCGGACATCCCACGAAAAGCCGAGGGACCCGCATCGGCTGCCGTTCGGGTCTCGCGCTGCACGTGACGACGGCGCTGCAAGACGGTAACGGTGCGACCGGGCAAACCCTGGCTCTCGCGTGTAGCGGGAGGCGCGCACAACCGCCCGATTATGCCATGGGTTTTTACGCTCAAGACCCGAATAAAGCCTGCACACGCGCGAGATCGGCGGGTGTGTCCACGCCGGGCAGCGGCACCTCGTGCGTGACGAGCACGGCGATCCGCTCGCCGTGCCACATCGCGCGCAATTGTTCGAGTGCTTCGACCTGTTCGATCGGTGAAATCGCGAGGCTGGGGTACGTGCGCAGAAATTGCGCGCGATAGGCGTACAGCCCGATATGCCGATGAACCACCGCGGGCGCATGAGGCTCGGGCATCGACGCGACATTCGGCCAGTGCGGCTGGTAGGCGTCGCGTGCCCAGGGAATCGGCGCGCGCGAGAAGTACAGCGCGACGCCGCGCGCGTCGAGCACGACCTTGACCACGTTCGGGTTGAAAATTTCAGCGGGGTCGGTGATCGGATGCGCGGCGGTGGCGATCGCGCAGCCGTGGCTTGCCGCAAGGTGCGACGCAACGCCGCACACGAGCGCCGGATCAATCAGCGGTTCATCGCCCTGCACGTTGACCACGATCGTGTCGTCGCTCCAGCCGAACTGCGCCGCGACTTCCGCGAGACGGTCCGTGCCCGACGGATGGTCCGCGCGCGTCAACACGGCTTCGAAGCCGTGATCGCGGGCGGCGTCGAGCACCGCTTGCGCGTCCGAGGCGACCAGCACCTGCTGCGCGCCCGATTCGCGCGCGCGTTCGGCGACCCGCACCACCATCGGCTTGCCGCCGATGTCGGCGAGCGGCTTGTTGGGCAGACGCGTCGAGGCGAGCCGGGCCGGCACGACGGCGATAAACGGGGGAGTGGCGGTGTTGGGGTGGGTCATCGGCAGGACAGGTACAAAGACGGGCGGCGATGAAGCCGGAGGAAAGCGGCCGCGTATGCAGCGCGGCTGCGCACGGGCAAGACGACAAATGCGAAAAGCGCCGCGCCGCACGCCTCAAACACGGCCGCCGCGCGCGAGGGCGGTTTAGCTCAGGCCACGGAGCCCGGATTCAGATCGACCGGCGTGCCTTCCACGGTCTGCCGTGCTTCGTCGACCAGCATGACGGGAATGCCGTCACGGATCGGGTAGGCCAGCTTGTCCGCATTGCAGATCAGCTCCTGCGCGGCGCGATCGTAGCTGAGCGGGCCCTTGCAGATCGGGCAAACGAGAATTTCAAGCAGGCGAGCGTCCACGGACTTTCTCCACAACTAATGCAATGAGGCGATGATCGAGCGCGGCTTCGACTGGGACTACCCAGATGCGCGCGTCGTGCCAGGACCCTAATTTTACCGCATCCTTTTCCGTTATCAGGATGGCGTCGGCGTCCACATCGGTAAAAGGATTGCGCTCGAACGCGTAGTGATCCGGCAGCGCGCGGGTGGCGGGCGTGAGACCGGCGGCGCGCAGCGTGGCGAAAAAACGCTCCGGCGCGCCGATGCCGGCCGCGGCCAGCACCCGATCGCCGCTGAATTGCGCGAGCGGACGGCGCAACGCGGGATTGTCGAGATGCCAGGCGTCGGTGGGCGCGAGTTGCAGCGCGAAGGTATTCGGCCACGCCGGCAGCGTGCGTGCATACGGATCGTTGATGAGCGTCGCGTCGCGGCGGCGCGACAGCGGCTCGCGCAGCGGTCCGGCCGGCAGCAGGAAACCGTTGCCGCCGAGCCGGTGATCGAACACGACGAGTTCGGCGTCGCGTTTGAGCCGGTAATGCTGCAAGCCGTCGTCGCTCACGATCACATCGACTTCGCGGTGCGCGGCGCACAGCGCTTGCGCAGCCGCCACGCGATCCGGACAGACCCATACCGGCGCGCCGGTGCGGCGCGCGATCAGAAGCGGCTCGTCGCCGCCGACACTTGCCGCCGAGGTCGGTGTGACGCGCGTCGGCGATTTCACGCGCGCGCCGTAGCCGCGCGACACGACGCCGGGTTTAAAGCCCGCGGCCCGTAACGCCTCGACCAGTGCGATCACGGTCGGCGTCTTGCCGGTGCCACCGACGGTCACATTACCGACCACCACCACGGGCACTCCGACGCGGACCGATTTCAACCAGCCGAACGAAAAGGCGGCGCGGCGCGCGGCGGCAATTGCGCCGAACACGCAGGCGAGCGGCGACAGCGCCCAGGCGAGCGGCCCACGCTGCTGCCATTCGCGCGCGAGGCGTGCCTCGAGACGGTTGCTGACGTCGCTCATGGGCACGTCGCGCAAACGACCGGCGCGCCGTTCGGGCAAAGCCAGCCGGACGGCGGCGTGGAGGAGCTAGGCGCAATACGCGGGGCAAGCATCAACGCGGTTCTCCGGACTATCGAAAGTGAGGCGAAAAATGAATCTGGGCGGCATTGCGGCGCACTTGCGCAGTGTGCCGCAATGCTGGCGCCGCGGGGCGTTCGGCATGCCGTCGAACCCGCCACTCTAGCGCGCTGGCGTCCCGCCCGGCAAGTCGCGCGCCCTGCGCCGCGCGACGAAATAGCGCTTCACGCGCGGCTCGCAGCCTGTGGATAACTTTGTGGAGAACCTGCCGTCCGATGGACGGAGAGGGCCGTTCCATGCGCCCGGTATCGGCAATCATTCTCTTTAGTGAGACGTAAACGCCATATAAATCAACGACATGCCTGGAATTCATGCGGCGCGGCGGGCGATCTGGCGGGATCTGTCTGGCGGGTCCCGCCATGTGGACACTTTTAACAATTCGAGCGCCGCGCTGGACGGCGATGGCCGGTCGGTCTATCGTCTGTCCGGCCAGCCACACTTATTCCTCGCATGAATCCCGAAAGCCCTTTTTCCTCGTCGGCTACGCCCGGCGGTGAAGTCGTCGTTCCCGTTTCGGCGCTCAATCGCGCGATCGGCACGATGCTCGAACGTTCGTTTCCTCTCGTCTGGGTTGCCGGCGAAGTGTCGAACTTCACGCGCGCCGCGAGCGGTCATTGGTATTTCTCGATCAAGGACGCGCAAGCGCAGATGCGCTGCGTGATGTTCCGCGGGCGGGCGCAATACGCCGAATTCACCCCGCGCGAGGGCGACCGCATCGAAGTGCGCGCGCTGGTGACGATGTACGAGCCGCGCGGCGAACTGCAGTTGAATGTGGAAGCGGTGCGGCGCACCGGACAAGGGCGTCTCTACGAAGCGTTCCTCCGGCTGAAAGCGCAGCTCGAAGCCGAGGGTCTCTTTGCCGCCGAACGCAAACGCGCGCTGCCGTCGCATCCGCGTTCGATCGGCATCGTCACGTCGTTGCAGGCCGCGGCGTTGCGCGACGTCCTGACCACGCTGTCGCGGCGCGCCCCGCACATTCCGGTGATCGTCTATCCAGCGCCGGTGCAGGGCGTCGGCGTGAGCAGCAAGCTCGCGGCGATGGTCGACGCCGCCAACGCACGGCGCGAGGTCGACGTGCTGATCGTGTGCCGCGGCGGCGGCTCGATCGAAGACCTGTGGGCGTTCAACGAAGAAGTGTTGGCGCGCGCGATCGCGGAAAGCGCGATCCCCGTGGTGAGCGGCGTGGGCCACGAAACCGATTTCACGATCGCCGATTTCGCCGCGGACGTGCGCGCGCCGACACCGACCGGCGCCGCCGAACTCGTCAGTCCGCAGCGCGTGCTGCTGTTGCGCGAACTCGACCATCGTCACGCGACGCTCGCGCGCGGTTTCGGCCGCATGATGGAGCGGCGTGCCCAGCAACTCGACTGGCTCGCGCGCCGGCTGGTGTCGCCGGCCGAGCGGCTTGCGCGGCAACGCACGCATTTGCAGCAATTGAGCGTGCGGCTCGCTTCGGCGGGCGCGCGTCCGGCGCGTGACGCGCGAGCGCGGTTTTCGCTGCTGCAGATGCGCTGGCAGCGCTGGCGGCCGGATCTCGCCGGGCATCAGTCGAAACTCGACAATCTTTCGCAACGTTTGGACGCGGCTTTATTGCGTCAGCACGAACGTCAGACCGCGCGCATCGACACGCTCGCCGCACGTCTCGAAGTGCTGAGTCCGCAGCGTACGCTGGAGCGTGGTTACGCTGCCGTGCTCGACGCCCAGAGCGGGCGAGCGGTGCGCGCGCCGTCGTCGTTGAAGCCGGGGCGGCGCCTCACGGTGCATCTCGCGGAGGGCGCCGCGGACATCGCGCTGGCCGATGTGCAACCACGTCTGACCGACGGTTTCTGACACTTCACCAACGGCATCCGCTGCCGTACTTTTGACTGTAGGGAGGGTGGGGCACACTGCGTGCACAAGCATTAATTACGCTATGAACGCGGCATGTTCGCCGATGCCAGGCATAAAGTCCGTTGGTTTGCGGGGTTATTCCAACTCGCCTACAATCGAGTGCTCAAAAGCGTTATCCGCAGCCTCCCCCACAACAGATACAGACAGAAGGAAAGCACCATGGAACATACGCTCCCGCCGCTGCCGTTCGCGAAAAACGCACTCGTTCCGCACATGTCGGAAGAGACGCTCGAATATCACTACGGCAAGCATCACCAGACCTATGTGACCAACCTGAACAATCTGATCAAGGGCACGGAGTTCGAGAACCTGTCGCTTGAAGAAATCGTCAAGAAGGCATCGGGCGGCGTGTTCAATAACGCAGCTCAAGTGTGGAACCACACGTTCTTCTGGAACAGCCTGTCGCCGCAAGGTGGCGGTGCGCCGACTGGCGCGCTCGCTGACGCGATCAACGCCAAGTGGGGTTCGTTCGACAAGTTCAAGGAAGAGTTCGCCAAGACCGCAGTCGGCACGTTCGGCTCGGGCTGGGCATGGCTGGTAAAGAAGGCCGACGGTTCGCTCGACCTGGTGTCGACGAGCAACGCCGCTACCCCGCTGACCACGGACGCGAAAGCACTGCTGACGATCGACGTGTGGGAACACGCTTACTACATCGACTATCGCAATGCGCGTCCGAAGTTCGTCGAAGCGTACTGGAACATCGCCAACTGGGAATTCGCGTCGAAGAACTTCGCGTGAGATTGCCGGTGAGTTTGAACTCGGCGCTTGAGGCTGGGTGATCCGGTCACGGCGTCGAGCGTCAGGCTTCGCAGCAGTTGCAGGAAGAAAAGCCCTCGCATGCGAGGGCTTTTCTTTTTCCTGGCGTGGTTGCAGTCGTGCAAAGGTGCGTCGAAGAGTCTCGACGGGTTTCGATGCGTCTCGTGCCAGAAATGCATAGGATTGCTTTTCACGCGACGCTGCGCTTGAATCTTTGTCACAGTTGGTAACGGTACCGCAGCTTCCAATCGGCATTCAGCCTGCCGACGGCCGGTCTGGATGCCGGCGGAGAAAATACGGTAACTATCTCGTAAACAAAGCGCTCGCAAATTGGCCTAACGTATGTTTCCCCCTATGAAGAAACGTGCGCCACCATGATCTCAAGTCCTAAATCGATACGCGTCGCACTGCCTGTGGCAGCGGTCGCACTGGCGCTCCTCGGCGGTTGCGCGGTGGTGCCGCCGAGCGCTCCTTCCATCGTCGCGCTACCGCGCAGCGGCGAGCCGCTCGATCAGTTCCAGCAAGACGACTACAACTGCCGCGACTACGCTTATCGCTCGACCAACGCGACCGGCGCCTCGCAGGCCGCGACCACGAACAGCGTCAATAGCGCGGCTCTTGGCACGCTAGGCGGTGCCGCTGTCGGGGCGCTGATTGGCGCGGCGGCGGGCAATGCCGGCGCGGGGGCGGCCATTGGCGCGGGCAGCGGTTTGCTGGTCGGCGGCGCCGCTGGCGCGAACGGCGCGCAGTATGCCGGCGGCAGCCTTCAGATGCAGTACGATGCGGCGTACGCGCAGTGCATGACGTCGAAGGGCAATACGATTTCGCAGCCGCAAATGCCGGTCTATGCGCCGCAGCCTGTGTACGCGCCGCAACCGGTATATGTTGCTCCGCCGCCGCGTTATTACGGGCCGCCGCCGGTAATGTATGCCCCCTATCCGTACTACTGATCGAATGCCGCCGAGCGTCCGCATTCACTGAATCGCGTCGCCGTCATGTATTGCCTCGTATGGCGGAGAGAGGCGACACGATGGCGATAAACGCCTTTGCAAACGGCGTACGGTTAATTAGCCGTATGGGCGATGAATGTATTCAGGGAGCGGGAGACGCGCGTGGCGGACTCCTCTCTTACGGCTCGCGACGCGAGTCACGGCGCGCACCGTTTGTTGTGCGGAGTTGACCGTCGCGTCGTTCAGGAGACGAGGCGAACATGCGAATCTCGCAAGCTGGCGTTGAGACTTCCGGGCTAGCCGCATGGACCCGTCGGGGCACGATAGTGGCGCTGATCGCCATCGCCTCGTGTTTTGCGTCGTGTGGCGGTGGTGGTTCGGGCGGCACGTCCGGGTCGGCGAGCGGGAGCGGAAGTAGCACGTCGGGCGGCTCAGGTTCAGGGGCGGGAAGCAGCGGTACGGGGTCGGGCACGGGCAGCGGTTCGACCACAGGCACAGGTACAGGTACAGGCACTGGAACGAACGGCACGGGCAACACGCCGTCAGCGGTGACGGCCTACGCCACCGATGTCCTCATGCATCACAACGATCTCGGCCGCACCGGTCAGATGCTCGCCGAGACCACGCTCACGCTGGCGAACGTCAATTCGGCGAGCTTCGGCAAAGTCGCGTTTCTTGCCGCGGACGGCAAAGTGGACGGACAGCCGCTCTTCGTCACCAGCCTGTCGATCGGCGGCACGGCGCACGACGTGGTGTACGTGGTCACCGAACACGATAGCGTCTACGCCTACGACGCCAACTCGTTCGCGCAACTCTGGAAGGTCTCGTTGATCGGCAGCGGCGAAGTGCCCAGCGACGACCACGGGTGCCCGGACATCACCCCCGAGATCGGCATTACGTCGACGCCGGTCATCGACCGCAGTCGCGGCACGAACGGCGTGCTGTATGCCGTCGCGATGACGAAGGACAGTGGCGGCGGCTACCATCACCGGCTGCACGCGCTCGATCTGGCGACCGGCGCCGAAGTGCTCGGCGGCCCGACGGAAATCGCGGCGACTTATCCGGGCAACGGCGCGGGCAGCGTCAACGGCGTGATTACCTTCAACCCGTCGCTGCATACGGAGCGCGCGGCACTCACGCTGGTCGGCGGCAACATCTATATGGGTTGGACCGCGCACTGCATGGGAGGCTCGTACACCGGCTGGATGATGGCCTATAGCGCCGACACGCTGAAACAGACGAGCGTGCTCAACATCACGCCGAACGGCAGTCAGGGCTCGATCTGGATGGCCGGCTCGGGCATGGCGTCGGACGGCACGTCGCTCTATGTCGTGGACGGCAACGGCACGTTCGGCACCACGCTGAATGCGGCGGGCTTTCCCGCGGACGGCGACTTCGGCGATTCCATGATGAAGCTTTCGTTGGGCAACCTGCAGGTCACCGACTATTTCGCGATGTCGGATGTGGTCACGCAAGCGGCCACCGACAACGACTTCGGCTCGGGCGGCGCGATGGTGTTGCCGGATCAGACCACGGCAGGTGGCGTGGTCAAGCATCTGGCGGTGGCGGCCGGCAAGGACAACCATATCTACGTCGTCGATCGCGATTCGATGGGCAAATTCAACCCGACGTCGAACAATATCTGGCAGGAGCTGATCGGTACGCTGGCGGGTGGCATCTGGGGATCGCCGGCTTACTACAACGGCGTGGTCTATTACGGCGGCCTGAACGACAACCTGAAGGCGTTGCCGGTCTCGGGGGCGTTTCTCGCGACGACTGCCGCGTCGAGGAGCCCGACCACGTTCCCGTATCCCGGGGCGACACCGGCCGTGTCGGCGAACGGCACGAGCAACGGGATTGTCTGGGCGGCGGAAAACGGCACGACCGGCGCTTTGCATGCCTATAACGCCGGCAATCTTGCGGTCGAGTTGTACAACAGCAATCAGGCCGGCACGCGCGATCAATGGGGCGCGGGCAACAAGTTCATCACGCCGATGATCGCGCGCGGGAAGGTGTATGTCGGCGCTACCAATGGCGTCGCGGTGTTCGGGTTGTTGTGAGCGAAAGCGATCGCGAAGGCTGTGTGTTTGCCGCTGCATTTGTGCAGCGGCACCCACGTCAGCGCCGCTACACGTCACGCCGAATGCATGACACTCACTCCGCGTCGCTCGTCGCGGCCGTCTTACGCGGACGACGACTGCGCGCCGCAGTTTTGCGCGCGGCCTTTTTTGCCGGCGCGGGCGTTTCTTCTGCTGCGGCAGTCGCGGCCGGTGACTCAGCAGGCGCTGCGATCTCCGGAATGTCGTCGATGCTTCGCGGCGCGGCTTTCTTCGCTTTCTTTGCAGCCGTCTTGCGTGGTGCGCGTTCGTTGCGGCGCTTGGATTGCCTCGCGCCTGTCTCCCGCTCGTCTGCCAGGCTCCCCGAGCCGTCCGGTTCCTCGGCCGTCACGGTTTCCGGCACCGCCGAAGGCGTTTCCGGCAGTTCAAAAGTGAACTGGGCATTTTCCGGCGTTTGCGCGTGCACTTCGCCCGTTCCAGGCTGAGCGCTGCCGCTCTGTTCGACGGCCGTACGCTCTTCGTGAACGGTCTCCTGCTGGCCGCGTCCCGCTTTGCGATTGCCTCGCCCCCGACGGCGCGACTCGTGTTTGCCGCCGGACTCGGCGATCACCGTTTCGGCGACCTGTGCCTCATACAACTGTTCCGCCGATTCGACGATTTCAGCAGGCTCGCCCGTGTTGTCGCCGGCCACATTCGCAGCCGTGCTCCGATAGACATACGCGCCCGACTTCTCGTCGCGGCCGAACTCGAGCAGCCCGCGAGCATGCGCTTCTTCGAGCAGATTGCCGAAAGCGCGAAAGCCGTAGTACGTCTCGTTGAAATCCGGCTTGCGGCGCTTGATTGCGTTCTTCAGCACCGACGCCCAGATTTTGCCGCTGTCGCCGCGTTCGGACGCGAGCGCGTCGAACGTTTGCACCGCGATCTCGACCGCCTTGGTGCGGCGTTTTTCGAGGTCTTCCTTGTTGCGGGTCTTCTCCTCGTCGGGCGCACGCTTAGCCGCCGGCTGGGCGGACTGTTGCGGGCGCGACGACTCGCGCTTGGCGACCGTGCGCTGACTCTCACGCACGAGGTCGTCATAAAAGAAGAACTCGTCGCAGTTCGCGATCAGCAGATCCGACGTGGATTGCTGCACGCCGACACCGATCACCTGCTTCGCGTTCTCACGCAGCTTCGACACCAGCGGCGAAAAATCCGAGTCGCCGCTGATGATCACGAACGTATTGACGTGCGATTTCGTGTAGCAGAGGTCGAGCGCGTCGACCACGAGCCGGATATCGGCGGAATTCTTGCCCGATTGGCGCACGTGGGGAATCTCGATCAATTCGAAATTGGCCTCGTGCATTGCGCCTTTGAAACTCTTGTAGCGATCCCAGTCGCAATACGCTTTCTTCACGACGATGCTGCCCTTGAGCAGCAAACGTTCGAGCACCAGCTTGATATCGAACTTGTCGTACTTCGCGTCGCGCACGCCGAGTGCGACGTTTTCGAAGTCGCAGAATAGCGCCATGCTGACGGTTTCGTTGGATGACGCCATGGTTTTCTCCCTTGAAACGATCGTCGAATTCGACGAATCGCGACCATGATAGCGATTCCAGCGGAGGTGATCAGCTTTTGTATTCCGGGCGCACCGATGCGCACGGCACGAACCCGCGACGGCGCGCGCTTCTTGTGACGTTCTCCAAGTTTTTTTTCAGGCCAGTCGACACTGCGCCTGAGCAGTTTCAGGATCGCAGCTCTACGGCGTTGATTAGCAGTGAATGCACCACGCGGGCCACCGCTAACTATCCATGTGATACGGCGCGACATTCAGCGCCGCGCGTGTTTCCAGCACCTCGTCGACGAGACCGTACGTCTTCGCGGACTGCGCTGACATGAAATTGTCGCGGTCGGTGTCGCGGGCGATTTCCTCGATGCTGCGCCCCGTGCGCTCCGCCATCATGGCGTTCAGCCGCTCTCGCAAATAGAGCACCTCCTTTGCCTGAATCTCGACGTCCGCCGCCGTGCCCTGGCTGCCGCCTGACGGCTGGTGAATCATGATGCGCGCGTTGGGCAGCGCATACCGTTTGCCGCGCTGACCGGCGGTCAGCAAAAAGGTGCCCATGCTCGCGGCAAAGCCGGTGCACAAAGTCGATACCTCCGGTTTGATGAACTGCATGGTGTCGTAGATCGCGAGGCCGTCGTACACCGAACCGCCCGGCGAGTTGATGTAAAAAGAAATATCCTTGTCGGGATTCTCGGACTCCAGAAACAGCAACTGCGCGACAATCAGACTGGCCGACTGCTCGTTCACGGGCCCGACCAGAAACACGATGCGCTCGCGCAGCAGACGCGAATAGATGTCGTAGGCGCGCTCGCCGCGACCGGACTGTTCGATCACGGTGGGCACGAGGCCGAGGCCCGTAATGTTTGGATAGTTCGAATGCATATTGACCTCGCGTATGCGGCCTGGGTGACCGCGGTTTGTGCGGAGCGCGTGGCTTCATGGCACGAAGCCTCTGACCGTGCGTTCGCCGATCCGGAACCTGCGCATTCTTTGCGTGGGTTGTTGTCCCTATGACGACGCGACGAAGCGCGACGTGACAGAAATATTTTTTTGCGGGGCTGTCACATCGTTGGATACCCGGCCGTCAAGACAAAAAGAATCAGGATGCCGGCGCGCGCCCGGTTCGCTTCGCAGGCAGGGTGCCGCGCGCTTTTCACCACGCACGATCTGGAGGTCTACATATGACGGAACAAGGAATCGACAAGGCATCCAGCTTCGAGGCCGCGCGCGCCCGCCTGCTCGCGCTGGCGTACCGGATGCTCGGCAGCCGCGCCGAAGCGGAAGACGTGGTGCAGGACGTCGGATTGAAATGGCACCTCGCGGACACGCAGGAACTGCAGGTACCCGCCGCCTGGCTCACCACGATCACCACGCGGGTAGCGATTGACAGGTTGCGGCGTGTGCAGCGCGAACGCGCCTCGCAGGCCGCCGGCTGGTTGCCGGAGTTGTGGCTCGACGAGGTGGCGCCATCGGCGGAAGAACTGGCCTTGCGCGCGGCGGAGATGTCCTATGGCGTGATGCTGCTGCTCGAGCGCCTGAAACCGGATGAACGGGCCGCGTTCGTGCTGCACGAAGCCTTTGATTGCGACTACGCGGAAATCGCCGCCATACTGGAGCGAACGCCGGCGGCCTGCCGGCAGATCGTCCATCGGGCCAAGGCGCGCGTGCAACGCGCGGGTGCGCCGATCGAGCCACCGGATCCCGCCGCTCATGCGCAGATCGTGGAGCGCTTGCGCACGGTGCTGGAGGCGCAAGATCGGGGCGGTCTATTGCAGCTCTTCAGTGACGCGCCGGAAGTGGTCAGCGACGCGCCTGTGTGCGCAGCTGTGAGCACATGCAAAGCGGCGGCGGCAGGGTGGATGGACACGGTAACGTCGCTGGTCGAGCACGCGAGCAACGCGGAGACAGTGTCGGTGGCGGGCACATTGTGTATCGCCTTGCTCTTCGAGGGCGACGTCGTCGGAGTGCTCGACGTGTCCACGAACAGCCTGGGCGATGGCTCAACGAAGATCGTCTCCATGCGCGTGGTGACGAGCACGGCGCGTCTGCAGGCCACCAACAGCGTGCTGGGCCGCGCGGCGGTCAGGCAACTGCTTGCACGGATCCAGCAGCGCGCTATGAGCTCAGTTGCGGTGGGCTGCGACTTCCCAGTTGATGTCCACGCATAGCACCTGCGTGCCCGTCGGTGTGTGCGCGGCGATCGAGGCGGTCACGCACAGATGCGCTTCGTTGATGGACAGATAAGGCGGGGTGAGATGCACGTGGCCGGGCGTGCGCATCGCCTGGATAAAGTACGGCCGGCGTTCCCAACTGGCGCCTTCCGAATGCAGAAGCGGGCGGAAACGCTTGGCGCGTTGCGAGGCGCGCCCTGGCGGGAGCACGTTGTCGCCGATCTGCCGGCCCGACCCGTCGAGCACGAAGCAGCGTGCCGTCTCGCCGAGCATCAGGAGCGGCGCAGTGGCTCGCGCAACGGACTCGCCGGCCACCAGTTGCGCGGCAGCCGTTTCGAGGGCCGTGACATACGGTGCGAGCCGCGCCGATTGTGCGTGTTCACGCGCAGTGACCCGTTCGCGCAGCGCCGCGGAGAGCGAGTCCATCAAACCGGCCGCCGCTTGCGGCTTGACCGGTTCGACGCTCGGGCCCGCGAAGAAGGCGCCTTGCACGAAGTCCACGTTGCATTCGAGCGCGATCAGCGCATCGCGTTCGGTGCTCAGGCCGCCCATCAGCACCAGTTGGCCGGATTCGTGCAGCAGCGAGACGAGGCCCGGCAGCACGCGCTCAATGTGCGAATGTTCGCTGGCTTGCGCGAGAATGCAGCGGTCGAGCGTGACGATGTCCGGGCGCAGATTCCACACGCGGTCAATGTTCGAATGTTTCGCGCCAAAGCCGTCGAGCGCGATCAGGAAGCCGGACTTACGCAACGCATCGACGATTTCGGCAAAGCGCGTCGTTTCGCCGCCCGCCTGTTCGGACACTTCGAGCACCACGCGCTGCGGCGGCAGGCCGAGCGCCTTGAGGCCTGCGAGCAGCGCGTCGCCGTAACTGGTGTCCATCAGCGCGGCGGGGTGCAGGCTCAGGAAGAGCCATTCGTCGTGACTGTCGAACGCGTTGAAGTTGCCCAGATGCAGCGATTCGGCGAGCCGTCCGAGTTCGAGCAGGTCGCCGCGTCGCGCGGCTTGCGTGAAGACCTCGTGGGACGGCACTTGCAGTGCGTGTTCATCGTGGGCGCGCAGCGACGCGTGATAACCGATCGCGCGCCGGTGCGATACGGAGAAAACCGGCTGGAACACGCTGAAAACGGTGTAGCCGCCGTACAGAACGGTGCGCCGGGAGCCTTCGTCGCCGGCCATCGGGCGCGGCGGCTGAAAGCCGGGAGGATCGAGGTCGATCATGCTCATCATGTCAGTCGTGTGGAGGTGGCTGCGCGCCTGCATGCTCGGCACTGGTTCGCACGCGCAAAATGTGAGTTTACAGGATAGGCGAGCAAGAACTATGCGCGTGCGGAAACACAGCACGCATGCCCGATTGTCACACTCGGATAAGACGATTGTGCGCCGGTACGGGCGCGAAGACGGCGATCCGCACTTTGCTGGTGCGGCCCGCGCCCCGTTGCGGGTCGGCGGCGGGCCCGGCGGCTAGGTGGCCGCGCATCAGGTTCGTTCGGACGGATCGGTCTTCTTCGCGGGCGTGCGGATGTCCGGCGACAGTTGCGCGAAGATCCACGACGAGCCTGCCGTGATGATGCCGACACACAGGAACGTCGCGTGGAATGCGGGCAGCGAGTTGGCGGCCGTCACTCGCGGCAGCAGGCCGGTGAAGGTCGCGAGCAGAGCGCCGGCAACGGTCACGCCGAGACTCATCGACAGCATTTGGACCAGCGAAAACAGGCTGTTGCCGCTGCTCGCGCCGCCGGTGCCCAAGTCCTTGAGCGTCAACGTGTTCATCGCGGTGAACTGGATCGAGTTGACGCCGCCGAAGAACGCCAGTTGCACGAGGCGCAGCCACAGCGGCTGATTCGCGGCCGTAAGTGCGAAGCTCGCCATGGTCAGGCCGACCAGCACCGTGTTGACGATGAGTACGCGTCGATAGCTGTGCTTGATGATCAGGCTCGTCACGAGTCGTTTGGACGCCATGCCCGCAGCCGCTACCGGCAGCATCATCATGCCGGCTTCAAAGGCGCTATAGCCGAGACTCACCTGCAATAGCAGCGGGATCAGGTAGGGCATCGCGCCGCTGCCGATCCGCGCGAACAGATTGCCGAGCAGGCCGACGCTGAAGGTGTGAATCTTGAAGAGGTCGAGCGAGAAAATCGGCGAGGGCTCGCGCACGGCGTGCAAACCATAGGCGACAAAGCAGGCGAGGCTCAGGATCAGCAGCACCAGCACCGTGGCGTGCTGAATGCCGAACTCGGTACGGCCGTCGAGCGCGAACGAAATCGCCACCATGCCGACGATCAGCAGCAGGTAGCCTTTCATGTCGAATTTGCCGACATGTTCGTTCCGGCTGTCCGGCATAAAGATGAGCGTGGCAATGCAACCCACGATCCCGACCGGCACGTTGATCAGAAAGATCCAGTGCCACGAGGCGATCTTCACGAGCCAGCCGCCGAGCGTGGGGCCGATCAGCGGTCCGATGAGACCCGGGATCGCCACGAACGAGAGCGCCGGCAAATAGCGTTCGGCCGGAAAGGTGCGCAGCACGGCGAGCCGTCCCACCGGCAGCAGCATCGCCCCGCCCACGCCCTGCATGATGCGGAAGGCCACCAGTTGATTCAGCGTATGCGCGTTCGCGCATAGCAACGAGGCGATCGCGAACACGAGGATCGCGCTGAAGAACACGCGGCGCGTGCCGAGCTTGTCGGCGAGCCAGCCGGACACCGGGATCATGACGGCCATCGTCAGCGAATAGGCGATCACTACTGATTGCATGCGCAACGGCAACTCGCCGAGGCTCGTCGCCATCGCGGGGAGCGCGGTGTTGACGATGGTCGAGTCGAGCGTCTGCATGAAGAAGCCAGTGGCGACGACCCACAGCATCACGGTGAGCGAGCGGGGCGAAGGTGTACTGGACGTAGTGGAAGCGGCGGCGGGCGGAGTCGGCGTGGACATGGAGGGCGGCTAGGCGCGCAGGGACGGGCTGGGACTCGCTATTCTAGGGAAAAGCGCAGGCTGGTGCTCATTCAACTCACTCCGACGCCGGCAATGCTGCCGCCGCGTGAAAGAACGCCTGCGCACGCGGGTCGTTACCGAATGCGATGTGAATTCTGGTCCACGGGCTCACTTCCATATTCGGCCGGAAGTGATTCCCCGGCACGACGGTCACCCCCAGCGGCACGCCGCATTCCACCAGCCGTTCCGCATTGGCGACATGCGGCACGCGAGCCCACACGAATTTCCCGCCCACGGGCTTGTCGAAAATTTCCCAGCCTGCGTCTTCGAGCGTCTGAATGGTCGAGCCGAGCGCGTCGCGCATACGCCGACGCAGGCGCTCCAGATACTTGCGATACGCGCCGCGCTCCAGCATCGCCACGGCGACCGCTTCGGCAAAACGCGAGCCGCCGATGCTCGTCAGCATCTTGATGTCGACCAGATCCTTGATGATCGCGTGGCTCGCCACCACACAGCCAATCCGCAGCGACGACGACAGCGTTTTCGACAGTCCGCCCACATAGATCACGTGTTCGAGCTGGTCGAGCGTGGCGAGCCGATCGGTGAGGTCGGTCTGAAAATCGGCGTAGATATCGTCTTCGATGATCGAAAAGCCGTGCTCGCGCGCCAGCTGCAGCAGCCGGAAAGCCACCGGCGGCGCCACATTGGTGCCCGTCGGATTGTGGAACACGGTGTTGATGAACAGCAGCTTGGGCCGATGCGACTTCAACTGTTCCTGCATCACGTCCAGATCGGGACCGTTGCGTGTGCGCGGAATGCCGACCAGTTTCACACCGTGCAGCTTCAGCAGACCGTGGAGGTTGTAGTAACCGGGGTCTTCGACAAAGATCGTGTCGCCTGCCTTGAGCATGTAGCGCATCAGCAGATCGAGCGCCTGGCTTGCGCCGTTGGTGATGAGGATTTGCGACGTGTCAGCCTGAATCCCCAACTGGCCGATGCGGCTCTGCAGATGTTCGCGCAACGTCAGGTTGCCGAGCGGGGTGGCGTAATCGACCATGCTCGCGAGATCGGTGCGCGACACGTGGCGGATTGCCTGCGCGATGCTGTCCGTGTCGCGCCACGCTTCAGGGATAAAGCCGCTACCGAGCTTGAGCGTTTCGCCCGGATGGTTGAACTGCTGCAAAAGATGGTCCGACTCGTCCTCGGCGCGGCGCGGATCCGAGGAACCCTGGCACTGCGTGCTCGCCGGCTGGCGATCGGCGACATAGAAACCGGAGCCGTGGCGCGAGTCGACGTAGCCGAGCGACACCAGCCGGTCGTACGCCTCGATCACCGGAAAGCGGCTCACGCCGTAGTCGGCGGAAAACTGGCGAATCGAGGGAAGCTTAGAGCCGGGGTGGGCGATGCGCGAGCGGATCCACGCCGTGACGCCAGTGACGATCTGCTCGGTCAGCGGCACGCCGTTGTCCCGATCGAGCTGGATTTCGAGTTTCAAGAGGATCCTCCTTCACCGAACCGCAGGCCGGATTCGCCCGAACTCTGCGCAAAGAACCCGCTGCCCGCCCAAACTGTCCGGTTTTTCAACTGAACAGTTCCGATAGAAGTGTTCGGAACTGTGCATGGGTAACGGATCATCGCACGTCAATAATCGGTACAACAGAAAAGTTCTTTGAAGGAGAGAGCGATGCGTGAAGTCCGGATTTTCGAATTGGAACATGACGAGCCCGCGACGGCCTGGCGTGTCGCGCGTCCGTCCATCTTCAAGGTCATCTCGGGCGAGATCTGGCTGACTATCCAGGGCGACAGCGAGGATCACTGGCTCGCGACCGGCCAGTCGATCGAACTGCCGCGCCGGGCGGTGGCGTGGATCAGCGCGGGTCAGGCCGGCGCGCGCTTCGCGCTGGCGAGCGGCTCCGAGCGCACCGCAACCAGGCCGATGTCGGGCTCGCCGGTCTTGAACTGGCTGCCGCGCTGGCTCGGCGCAGCCTGACGATTCGCGAGGTCCATCGAGCCGGGTCCGCGGCGTCTCAGTCCGGCCCGGCAGCCTCATATTCACCGATGTAACGTGCGCGCGGCCGGATCAAGCGGCCGTCGCGCGTCTGTTCCATGGCATGCGCAATCCAGCCGACCACCCGGCCGACCGCGAACAGCGTGAAGGCCGAGCCCGCCGGCAATGCCAGCACACGCTCGATGGCGGCAAGCGCGAAGTCCACAGTCGGCTCCGCGCCGGTCGTATCGCGCACCGTGCGCGCCAATCCCAGTACTTCAGCCAAAGGCGAACGCGCCGGCGCGCAGTCAGCGAGGAAGGCTAACAACAGTCGCGCCCGCGGGTCGCCGTCCGGATAAAGCGGATGGCCGAAGCCCGACAGCACCGGCCCGTGCGCGCCGTGTTCGACGCGGGCGAGGCGATTAGCCAGATAGCGGTCGAGATCGGGCGCGCGCGCGGCCTCTTCGAGCAGCGCGGCGATGCGCACCGTTTCGCCGCCATGACGCGGGCCCGACAAGGCGGCGAGACCACCCGCCACCGCGCCGAACAGATGCGTCCCCGTCGATGTAATGCAGCGCACCGTGAAGGTCGACGCATTCAACTCATGATCCGCGCAGGCCACCAGCGCCGCGCGCAGCAAGCCAGCCTGCTGGCGATTACGCACGTGCCACGCTAAAGCCAGTTGCCGATGCAGCGGTTCGTTCGACGGCGCCGCCGAGATCATCGCGGCGGCCAGCAGGCGCATGACGGCGCAGGCCGTATCGAGTTGCGCATCGCGGCCGAGCGCCCACACTCGCGGCATTTGCGCCGCTGCGGCCGGCAACAGCACGAGCGCGCGATCGAGCGGCGTGCTGTCGCCCCACAACTTGAGCCACGCGGCCCATTGAGCGGTGGCGAACGGCACGGCCGGCGCATCGGTAATGCGCCGTGTGCTGCATTCCCACAGCAGCGCCGCGATGTCCTCGAGCGACGCGCTTTGCGCCAGTTCCATCGCATCGTGCCCGCGATACAGCAAGCGCCCATCGGCCACCAGCGTGATGGACGATTCGAGCACCGGCACGCCCCAGTCCAGCACCTTCTGCGCGACCTTGCCCGCGCGCTTGCCGTCTTCCTTGCGGCGCGCGAGGCGCCGCACTTCGCCGGCGTCGTAGAGACGATGCTTGCCTTGCGCATCCGGCGACGAACTCAGCATGCCGCGGCTCACATAAGCATAGAGTGTAGGCAAGCTGATGCCGAGCGCGGCGGCGGCTTCAGCAGCGGTCAGGGAGTTGGATGTCGGCATGGGTCTGCATGGAAAAGTGCGGAAACCGAAGAAATCAATATATATTGATTATCATAATCAAGGTTGATTGCGACGGGGCGGAATTCTAGACTCGGTTCACCTCTTCCTGCTTCGCTATGGACGACATGACACCTGAACTCGCTCTCAAACATATCTGGACGCTGGCCGGATGTGATCCGACCGCGCTGCATTCCGTGACGATGACGGGCGCTGATCCTGGCTTGCCGTCGGTCTACCGGGTCGGCAGCCTGGCCTCGGCGAGCATCGCCGCGACCGGTCTTGCTGCGGCCGAATATCAGCGTTTGCGCACAGGGCACCGGCAGCACGTGACGGTGGAGATGCGGCGCGCGCTGGCCTCGTTTCGCAGCGAGCGCTATCTGCGTGTCGACGACGGCCCGCCGCCCGCCTTGCGCGATCCTGTAACGGGTTTCTACGAGACACGCGACGGCCGCTGGATTCAACTGCATACGAATTTCGCGCATCATCTCCGGGGCGTTTTGCAGGTGCTCGGCTGCGAGAACGATCCTGCTGCCGTGGCCGCCGCGATTCGCAACTGGGATGGCGCGACGCTCGATCAAACCCTCGCTGACGCCGGCCTCTGCGCGGCGCTGATTCGCACGCCCGACGAGTGGGCCGCGCTCGATCAGGCGAAAGCGATCGCGGGCTTGCCGCTTTTCGAGATCGAGCGCATCGGCGACGCGGCGGCCGGGCCGCCGCGCGAGGACGGCGCGGCTCGGCCGCTGGCGGGCGTGCGGGTGCTGGATCTGTCGCGCATCATTGCCGGTCCGGTGGCCGGGCGGGCGCTCGCGCAGCATGGTGCGGACGTGTTGATGATCAACGGGCCGCATCTGCCGAACATCGCGCCGCTGGTGATCGACAACGGGCGCGGCAAGCGTTCGGCTCTCGCCGATCTGCGCGACGCGGCGGGGCGTGAGATGTTGCGCGGCCTCGCCGCCGACGCCGATGTATTTCTGCAGGCATATCGCCCGGGAGCGCTGGCCGCGCGCGGTTTCGGTCCGGAGGAACTGGCGCGTATGCGGCCGGGGATCGTCTATGTCTCGGTGTCGGCTTATGGGCATCAGGGGCCGTGGGCGCAACGACGCGGGTTCGATAGCCTGGTGCAGTCGGCGAGCGGGATTGCCTTCACTGAGCGGCAGGCGGCGGGGTGGAACGAGCCCAAGCATTTGCCTTGTCAGGCGCTGGATCATGCGACCGGCTATCTCGCGGCATTCGGCGCGATGGTCGCATTGGCGCGGCGGGCTACCGAAGGTGGAAGCTGGCATGTACGCGTCTCGCTCGCGCAAACGGGCCGGTGGCTGCAATCGTTAGGGCAGATCGCCGATGGCTGGCAAGCGCCCGACGTCACACTCGACGATGTGCGCGATTGCCTCACGACCGTGGAGTCGGAGTTTGGACGCGTGCTAGGCGTGCAGCCGGCTGAGGCTTTAGACGAGACGCCTGCGTACTTCGCGCTGCCGCCGACCCGAATTGGCGCCCATGAGGCTAAGTGGACGTGAGGGCTTCAGGTCAGCTGGCCTCCGGCGGGGCGTGTGCCGACACACAACCAACGCACCCCGTGCACAGTGCAAAAGGCCAGCTACTTCCTCAATTCCGCCACGAAGTCGTAGTAATCGTTACGGCAGTACGTATCGGTCAACTCGATCGCGCGCTGATCGGCGGTGTAGCCCACACGCGTGATCAACAGCAACGCCTCGTTCGGCGCGATGCTCATTTGCTGCGCGATTTCCTCGCTCGCGTTCACCGCACGAAAATGCTGCAACGCGCGGACAATCGTCAGTCCACGATTCTCCAGATACGTGTAAAGCGAATCGCCAATCGCCTGAGGATCGGGAATCACCGCGGCGGGAAAGGTGGAATTCTCGACCGCCATCACAATGCCGTCGGCCATCCGCAAGCGGCGCAACCGCGTCACTGCCGCCGCTGGCGATAAGCCGAGCTGAATCACCTCGTCGCGATTGGCGGGCAAAATTTCGCGCGACAGCCACTTCGAACTCGGCGTGAACCCGCGCCGCCGCAGCATTTCGCTAAAGCTCGACAGACGCGACAGCGGATCTTCGTAGCGTGGTGTGATGAAACTGCCCGCGCCCTGAGTGCGTCGAATCAAACCCTGCTCGACCAGCAAGGCAATCGCCTTGCGTGACGTGATGCGCGATACGCCGAGCGCCTCGGAGAGCACACGCTCCGAAGGCAGCGCCTCGCCCGCGTTCCAGCGGTTCTCGTGGATGGCCGCGCCAAGCTTGCGAGCCAGTTGCAGATATAGCGGCGTGTCGTTTTCCGGGTCCGGGCGCAGGTCGCGCCAGCGGTCTTCCGAGGCAGAGGTCATGGAGCTCACGCAAGAAGGGCAAGCGGCAATTCTATGACATCGGCGCGCTGTGTTATAGCGGGCTTTTGCCTGGTGCCCGATCGAATGCCCGTTGAACGGCTAAACTCGTCGCTATGATTTTCCGTGGCACGCGCCGCGCATTCGCTTGCGCAGCGATATTGCCGACCACTGAGCCACTTCGAGGAGTCAGCATGACGAGCGACATCGCAAGCGTGAGCCTGCCAGACGGCGAACGCATTCCGAAACTGGGGCAGGGCACCTGGGAGATGGGAGAACTGCCGGCGCGGCGTGCCGCCGAGATCGACGCGCTGCGTTGCGGCATCGAGTTGGGCATGACGTTGATCGACACGGCGGAAATGTACGGCGACGGTGCGACCGAATCGCTGCTCGGCGAAGCGCTGGCCGGATTGCGCGACAAGGTGTTCCTGGTCAGCAAGGTGTATCCGCACAACGCCAGCCGGCGCGGCGTGATCGCGGCCTGCGAGCAGAGCCTCAAGCGTCTGAAGACCGATCAGCTCGATCTCTATCTGCTGCACTGGCGCGGCTCGGTGCCGCTCGCGGAAACGGTCGAGGGCTTCGAAGCGTTGCGCCGCACGGGCAAGATCCGCCATTGGGGCGTCAGCAACTTCGACACCGAGGACATGGAAGAACTCGTCGCCACGCCGGGCGGCGATGCCTGCGCGACCAATCAGATTCTCTACAACGTGGCGCGCCGCGGGCCGGAGTTCGATCTGCTGCCGTGGCTCGCCGCGCGCAAGATGCCGGGCATGGCGTACAGCCCGGTCGATCACGCGCGCTTGCCCAGGCGCTCACCGCTCGACGATATCGCCGACGCGCGCGGCGTCTCCGTGTTTCAGATCGCACTCGCGTGGGTGCTGCGCCGGCCTGACGTGCTCGCGATTCCGAAGGCGGCGCGCGTCGAGCACGTGCGCGACAACCATCGCGCGTCGCAATTGCAACTCGGTGCCGATGAACTAGCCGCTATCGACGCTCACTTCAAACCGCCGCGCGGCAAGCGGCCGCTCGAAATGCTGTAAGCGCGGCGCGCCTTGTCAATTGCAGCTGTGGTGCATGTGAACGGAGCCGAGCACCGCGACTTCTGCAGGCGTGTGCTTGAGGGAATCCTCGTTGACCTGGGCGGCGTCCGCAACGAATTCGTCGATGATCGACGACACCTGCACATTGCGCAGGCACAGCGACACGCGTTGCGTTTCATTGGCCGGCAACGCGCTGCGCTGACCGAGGAACAGCACGCCGTACTGATAGCCGTGGATGATCCCGCGAATCGCGCCGACGCATTGACCTTGCGCGACGTTGTCGGTTTTCTGCTTGCAGGTTTGCGCGAGCGAATAGGCGGAGAAGGTGGGATCGACCGGCGGGGCGGCTTGCGACAGTGTCGGTGAGAGCGGCTGTGCCGCTTGGGCCGGTGTTTGCGCCGACGTCTGCGCATTAGCGAGCGATGCAAGGCTGAGCGCGGCGGCGATCAACAGACCGGTGGCCGCGCGTGCCGCGGAAGGGGGGACGTTTCGTTGCATGTTGTGGTGCCCTCATATCGAACGTTGATTCTGATATGAGGCGATCGCTTCGGTTTGGTTCCAGGCGCGCGCGCACGGGCGGCTGATTGTTCGAGGTCTTGCCGCCTACGGGTGGGTCGGCGTGCACGGTTCGAGTGTGCGGCCCCGGCGTGCCGTCCAGATTCGCGCCACCGCGGTTATCGGCCCGCTTATATGCATCGCTCGACCGGGGATCGAGACATCACCGTCGATGCCGGCGGATCGGGAACGGTAAATCGGAATGTGAGGCCGGTGAGGTCAGGGCGCGTTTGCCGATCCGTCGCCAGGCACCTTGCCCGCGACTTTTCCCGCATCGCCGCGCGAGACCGTTTGCAGCGCGCGCAATTCGTCCGCGGGGATGTGGCAGCGGATTCGATGCGCGGACGGCGTCGCCGCCTTGCCTTCGCCGGCATCGACGAACGGCGGGTCCCGCTGCTCGCAGATCGCGCCGAGCTTGCGTGGGCAGCGCGTATGAAACACGCAGCCGGACGGCGGCGATGCCGCGCTCGGCAAATCGCCGGACAGGTGGATACGGGTCGCGCCGCCTTGACCGTCGAGTGTCGGCACCGAGGACAGCAATGCTTCCGTATAGGGATGATGCGGTCCTTCGAACACGGCCGCTGCCGGTCCGATTTCCAGCAGTCTCCCCAGATACAGCACCGCGATACGATCCGCCAGATAGCGTACAACGTGAAGATCGTGCGAGATGAAAACGTAACTGACTCCGCGTTCGCGTTGCAGATCAGCGAGCAGGTTCAGGATCGCGGCCTGCACGGAGACGTCGAGCGCGGAAGTCGGTTCGTCGCAGACCACCACGCGCGGTTCGCCGGCAAACGCGCGGGCAATCGCCACACGCTGTTTGAGCCCGCCGGACAATTGCCGCGTGCGTGAGCCGAGATAGCGCTGCGGCAGGCGCACGGCGGCCGTCAACGTGGCAAGCCGTTCGTCGATGGCCGGCCCGCGCAATGCGGTGAGACGCGACAGCGCGCGGCCGATCAGCCGTTTTACCGAATGCGCGCGATTGAGCGCGGAGTCCGGATTCTGAAAAACGATCTGCAGCGACTTGACCTGCTCGGTGTTGCGCCGCGTGACGCGCGCGGCGAGCGGCGCGCCGTCGAGTTCGAGCACGCTGCCCGCATCCGGCGTGAGCAGGCCGAGCATCAGCTTGGCGAGCGTCGTCTTGCCACTGCCCGATTCGCCGACGAGGCCGAGCGTTTCGCCGCTGGCGAGATCGATCGAGACGTTGTCGACCGCACGCAGCGGAGCGCCGGACACGTGAAAGGTCTTCGAGAGTTTTTCTGCCCGCAGCACGAGAGCGGAGGGCTTGCCGTCGACCGGCGCACCACGGCGCTCGGGCAAATCTTCCGCGCTCGCACGCGGCAATTCGATTGCGCGTTCGTGGTAATGGCAGCGCGACATCTGGTCGCCGCGCGCGGCACTCACGCGATACGGCGGCGGCGCTTCGCGGCGGCAGCGGTCGTCGGCGAGGCGGCAGCGGTCCGCGTAGATGCAGCCCTGCGTGACCGAACCGGGCGAGGGCAGACTGCCCGCGATCGTATCGAGCCGTTCGCTGTCCTTGCTGCGCCCAGCCGTGGGCAAGCAGCGCAACAGCCCGACCGTATACGGATGGCGAGGCCGCGTGAAGACATCTTGCGTCGCGCCTTCTTCGACCAGTTTGCCCGCGTAAAGCACGCCGACGCGTTCGCACATGCGCCCGATCACCGCGAGGTTATGACTGATGAAGAGCACCGCGGTGCCGAGCTCTTTGCGCAACTGCGCGACGAGGTCGAGCACTTCCGCTTCGACGGTCGCATCGAGCCCGGTAGTCGGTTCGTCGAGAATCAGCAGCGCGGGGTTCGAGGCGAGCGCCATGGCGATCACTACGCGCTGTTGCATGCCGCCCGACAGTTGATGCGGATAACTCTCCATCACGCGCTCGGGCGCGGCGATGCGTACGCGCTGCAGCATCTCGTGCGTGCGCCGCAAGGCTTCGTCGCGCGCGACACCGGCGGCTTCGAACGCTTCGGAGACTTGCCGCGCGATCGTCAGCGACGGATTCAGCGCGCGCCCCGGATCCTGATAGACCATCGAGATCGCGTTCGCTCGCATGTTGCGCAACGCGTCGGCGTTGAGCTTCTGCACGTCCTCGCCGGCAATGATGATCTTGCCGGCCTTCACCTTGCCGTTGCGCGGCAGATAGCGCAGCGCCGCCATCGCGACCGTCGATTTGCCGCAGCCGGACTCGCCGACCAGACCGTACGCCTCGCCGCGCCGCACACGAAACGAAATATCCTGCAGCACTTCGCGGTCGCGTCCGCGTATCCGGTACGTGACCGTCAGGCCGACGACGGTCAGCGCGTCCGTGCGGTCGCTCTTCGAGACGTCGAAGGCGGGGAACGAGGAGGGCGGCGGGCCGTTCATCGGTCGAGCACGCCTTGCACGCTGTCGGCGATCAGATTTACGCCGACCACGAGACTCGCAATCGCGCCGGCCGCGAACACCACGGTCCACCATGCGCCGCCCGCCATCAGCGTATATGACTCGGACAGCGCGAGGCCCCAATCGGCCGATGGCGGCTGAATGCCGAAGCCGAGAAACGACAGCGTCGCGACGGCGAAGATCGCGTAGCCGAGCCGTACCGTCGCTTCGACGATGATCGGCGGCAGCACGTTCGGCAGAATCTCGGCGAACATGATGTAGGGTGCGCGTTCGCCGCGCAATTGCGCCGCGGCGACGTAGTCGAGATGCCGCTCGGCGAAGACGGCGGCGCGCACCGTGCGCGCGGTGATCGGTGTGAACGTGATGCCGATCACGAGAATGACGGTCAAGTTCGACGCACCGACCGCGGCGAGCGCGAGCAACGCGACTATCACGAGCGGCAGCGCGAGCACGGCGTCGATCGCACGTCCGACCACGTTGTCCACCCAGCCTTCGAAGTAGCCGACGATCAAACCCAGCGTGGTACCCGCTATCGTGCCGAGCAAGGTCGCGAGCGGCGCGATGGTGAGAATGTCGCGCGCACCGACGATCACGCGCGAGAACACGTCGCGCCCGAGTTGATCGGTGCCGAACCAATGCGTGCTGTCGGGCGGCGTTAGCGAATTGAGCGGATCGGATGCGTACGGATCGATGCGCACGATCCATTGCCCGGCAATCGCGCACACGATCCACCATGCGACGATCACTACGCCTACCACGAAGGTCGGCGAGCGCAGCAGCAGGCGCAACTGGTCGAAGCGTGGCTCGGTAGCCGCGCGCGGAGTCGGCGGAACGATGGTGTTCATTCGGCGCTCCTCACCCGCAGCCGCGGATTGAGCAGCACATGCAGCGCGTCGGCAACGAGATTGGCGACGGTGTAGACCACGCCGATGGTCAGCACGCCCGCTTCGAGCATCGGAAAGTCCTTGGCCTTGGCCGCGTTGTAGATCAGCGAGCCGATACCTTGATAGTGGAACAGCGTCTCGACCACCACGAGGCCGCCGATCATATAGCCAAGTTGTGTGGCGGCGACCGTGATGGTGGGCAGCAATGCATTGCGCAACACATGCCGCCAGATCACGATATGACGCGGCAAGCCTTTGAGAATCGCGGTGCGCGTGTAGTCGGCATCGAGCGCCTCGACGGTGCCCGCACGCGCCATTCGAGCGATATAGCCGAAGAACACAAGCACGAGCGGCAGGACCGGCAGCACCAGATGACGCAATTGTTCGAGCGCGCCCGCTTCGGGCGGATACGACGCTTCGATCGGCAGCCAGCGCAACCAAACGCCGAACACCAGAATCAGCACGATCGACGAAACGAATTCCGGCACGACTGTCGCCGACAATCCCGCGATGCTGATCGTGCGATCGAGCCAGCGTCCCGCGTGCATGGCCGACCACACGCCGCCCGCAATGCCGAGCGGCACGACGACGATGAACGCCAGCAAGCCGAGCTTGGCGGAATGCGCGAGCGCCTCGGCAATGAACGGCCGCACCGGCTCGCGATACGCGTAGGACAGCCCCATATCGCCGCGCACGAAATGCGAAATCCAGTCGACGTATTGCGTCATCAGCGGACGGTCCGCGCCGAGCTGATGGTTGAGAGCAGCGACCGCGCGCGCGTCGGCGAGCGGGCCGAGCACCGCGCGGCCGATGTCGCCGGGCAGAAGTTGCCCGCCCGCGAACACGATCAGCGACAGCAGCCACAGCGTGATCAGCGACAAGCCCACACGTGTCGCCAGAAAACGCACGACGCGGCCCGCGTTGCCGCTCGGCGCAGAAGAAGCGGAAGGGGTCACCGTGGTCGACATCGTGCTCTCCTGTCGCAAACGCGCCGGCGCTCAGGCATTCAACATCACGCGCTCAACACCGCGCGGTCGAAATAGAGTTGCGCGAGTGCGGTGAAGCGCACGCCGTTCACACCCTTGCGCATGGCGATCAGTTGATCGTAGAAGAACGGAATGATGATGGGCGTTTCGTCGAGCAATAGCGTCTGGATCTGCCCGGAGATTTTCTTCTGCGAGCCGAGATCGATGGCGGCGACGAATTGCGCGACCAGTTGATCGTATTGCGGATTCTTGAAGTGCGCGGCGTTCCACGTGCCGGTGCTGGTGAGCGGCGCATTCAGGAACACGTTCGGCACGCCGCGATGACCGTAGTCGGTAATGCCGAGCGGCGAGTCGAGCCAATCCGATTTGCCCGGCGTGCCCGCGCCGTAATACAGCGACTGGCTCTCGACCTTCAGATTGATGCGCACGCCGATCGCCTTCGCCGCGTTTTGCACGACCACCGCGAGATCGGGAATCTCCATGTATTTTTCGGTGGTCAGCGTCACGTCGAATCCGTTCGGCACGCCCGCTTGCGCAAGCAACTGCTTCGCTTTCGCGACGTCGATCTTGCGTTGCGGCACGCCCGCATCCGACGACGGAAACACCGGCGCGAACGGACTGTCGTTGCCGAGTTGCGCGCGCCCTTTGAAGAGGCCGCGCACCAGCACGTCGCGATCCAGCGACAACGCCAGCGCCTGGCGCACGCGCTTGTCCTTGAACAGCGGACTGTCGTTGCGCATGTGAATCTGCCGATGCGCGCTCGACTTCACGCCCACGGCTTTGTAATCCGGATTGTTCAGAATTCCGGCGCCGCCCTGCACGGTGAAGGTGCCCATCACGTCGGCCTGGTGGCCTTGCAGCGCGAGCAATTGCGCCTGCTCGTCGGCGTAGAAGGAGAACTGTACGCGTTGCGGTAACGCTTTGTCGCCCCAGTAATCGGGATTGCGCACGAACGATGCGCCCACCTTCGCCTGATACTTTTCGAGCTTGAACGGACCCGTGCCGATGAAGCTCTTTTCATAACCGCCCGCATAGTTCGCGGGCAGGATCACGGCGTTGTAATTGTCCGAGGAAACGTAGTAGGGGAAATTGCCGTTCGGCGCATCCAGATGGAACGCGACCGTGTGGTCGTCGACCACTTTCGCGCCGCCTTTCGACAGCACGCCCTTGAGCACGGACAGCGCGGCCGAGCCGCTTGCCGGGTCGGCGAGGCGGTCGAAGGTGGCGGCCACGTCTTTGGCGGTGAACGGCTGGCCGTCGTGGAACTTGACGTTCGGACGCAGCTTGAAGGTCCACACGTCGCCCTTGTCGTTCGGTTTCCACGACAAGGCGAGCGCCGGCTTCAGCACGAGCTTTTCGCCGTCGTCGTCGATCAGGAATTCGCCGGTCTGGTTCAGCAGCGCGAGACTGGCGGCGTCGGTCACCGTGAGCGGATCGACCGCGCCCGCCGGCGTCAGGTGAGCCACGCGGATCGTCTGATTCGACGCGCCCGCAGTGCCTTGTGCCTGTGCTCGCGGCGCATTCAGCACGCCGCCGCCGACCAGCGACAAACCGATCACGCTGGCATAGCGCAGCAGATCGCGGCGCGTGATGCGGCCGGCGAGGAATTCGTCGATGGCGTGGTTGCCGTAGGCGTCGGCGGTGAGGCGGGCTGCGTCGAGTGCGAGAAATCGGTCCGCGGGAGTCTTCATCGATGGAGTGTCCAGTCCGTTCTGTTGCCGGTTCTGAAGGGCCGCGCCGGATGCGCGCGACAGGCGACGGTATTGCAATGACGAAAGCGTCGAGGCGAAGCGGGTTTAGTGTAAGCGATTGCTCATGGATTCGGAGCGCTTGCGCCGCCGCCGGGTTCACGTTTGGCGGATAAAAGGGCGGCTGTGTATCGTCACCACAACGTTTGTCGCGGTTGTGCCGCGAGCCATGTCTGCGACGCCCGCCGCTGCGGCAGCGCAACGGCCAATGCGGCGAATGGAAACCTTACCGACCGCGACGCGCGGCAGGGTGTTGGATTTACCGCGCGACCGCGTCCGGGCGCCGCCAGCGGTGGAACAGCACCGAGCCGATCCAGCACGCCATGAACATCGCGACGATGCCATAGCCCAACGCGCCGAAGCGCTCGTTCACGCTGGCCACCGCTGCCCAGACGCCGCCGTTCAAGCCGAGCTTGTCCGACAGCAGACCGAGCGCCTCGACGCCGCCGATCACGATCGCCACCACCGCCGAAACGAACGTGATGCTCGCGTTGTAGTAGAGCTTGCGTTTCGGGTCGTCCATAGCCCAGCCGTAGGCGTGGACCATCAGCACGTTGTCGGTCGAGTCCACCAGTGTCATGCCGGCGGTGAAGAGTGCGGGAAACACGAGAATCGAATAGAGCGGCAGACCTTTGCCGGCCTCGGACGCGGCAATCGCCAGCAAACCGATCTCGGTCGCGGTGTCGAAGCCAAGGCCGAACAGCACGCCGACGGGGTACATGTGCCAGCTTTTCGTCACGAGCCTGAAGAGCGGTCGCAGCGCGCGCGACAACAGACCGGCCGGTGCAATCGAATCCGCCGTTTGAGCGGGTAGTTCGCCACCGCGTTGAACGTGCCGATAGCGGCGCCACATGTCGCGCAGAATCACGAGGTTGACGGCGGCCAGCATCAGCAGAAAGCTCGCGGAGACAAGCGTGCCGATCGTGCCGCCGACGGCTTTGAACGTCTCGAAACGGCCGTGCAGCGAATGCGCGGTCCACGCGATGCCGATCGTCGCGAGAATCACGATCGTCGAATGCCCCAGCGAAAACGACAGCCCGACGCCGAGCGGACGCTTGCCGGTTTGCATGAGCTTGCGCGTGACGGCGTCGATCGCCGCGATGTGATCGGCGTCGACCGCATGACGCAAGCCAAAGCCATACGCGAGCAGCGCGGTGCCGAGCAGCAGCGGGTAGTGGCGAAACGCGATCAGCGCCCACGCCCACGCGCCGAGATTGGCGGCGATCAGCACGGCGTACAGCGTGAATAGGCGTGGGCGCAGGGAAGCGGTCGGCGTCATGAGTCGCGTGGGCAAAAATTAGTGATCGTGCGGATGCTTGTGAATCGGATCGACCCAGAACACCGTTTCGGGCTGTTCCACCGCGTCGATGTTCAGATTGACCACCACCGCTTCGTTGTCGCTGCGCACCAGCACGCATTCGAGCGGGTCGTCCGTGCTCGCGTTGATTTCCTGATGCGGCACATACGGCGGCACGAAGATGAAATCGCCGGGGCCGGCTTCCGCGGTGAATTCCAGATGCTCGCCCCAGCGCATGCGCGCCTGGCCGCGCACCACGTAGATCACGCTTTCGAGCGCGCCATGATGATGCGCGCCGGTCTTCGCATTCGGATGGATCGTGACGGTGCCGGCCCAGATCTTCTGCGCGCCGACGCGCGCGGCGTTGATCGCGGCCGCCCGATTCATGCCCGGCGTCTGCGCGGTGTTGGTATCGAGCTGATCGCCTTTGATGACCTTCACGCCGTGTTCGCGCCAATCGACCGGCGCAGCCGGCGGCGCGTCCTTGTAATGCGGGTGTTCGTGATCCTGGCTCATGATGTGTCTCCTCGAGGGCGAGAGTCCCGGCGTTCGGCACGGCGCCGTCTGGCATTTTTGCATGTTCAAAAACGCGCGTGTGAAGAAGCCCTGTGTGCGGCGCAGCGGACAAAAAAAAGCCCGTCCACAGGGGACGGGCTTCGAGCCGTTGGCGTGTGCTGCCTCCGGCGTTGTGCTTACTTGTGCTTCGCGTTGATCACGGCTTCAGCGACGTTGTTCGGCGTTTCCGCGTAATGCTTGAACTCCATCGTATAGGTCGCGCGGCCCTGCGTCGCGGAACGCAGCGACGTGGAGTAGCCGAACATTTCCGCAAGCGGTACTTCGGCGCGCACCAGCTTGCCGCCGCCGCCGGCGATGTCTTCCATGCCTTGCACCATGCCGCGACGGCTGGACAGGTCACCCATCACGTTGCCCATGAAGTCTTCCGGCGTTTCCACCTCGACGGCCATCATCGGTTCGAGCAGCACGGGCTTGGCTTTGCGCATCGCTTCCTTGAAGGCCATCGAGCCGGCCATGCGGAACGCGTTTTCGTTCGAGTCGACATCGTGGTACGAACCGAAGGTCAGCGTCACCTTCACGTCGACCACCGGATAGCCGGCCAGCACGCCGGCCTTCAGCGTTTCGACGATGCCCTTGTCGACTGCCGGAATGTATTCGCGCGGAATCACGCCGCCCTTGATCGCATCGACGAATTCGTAACCCTTGCCTTGCGGCGCCGGCTCCAGCGTGATCACCGCGTGGCCGTATTGACCGCGACCGCCCGACTGCTTGACGAACTTGCCTTCGACGTCTTCGACCTTGTTGCGCACCGTCTCGCGATACGCGACTTGCGGCTTGCCGACAGTCGCCTCGACGCCGAACTCGCGCTTCATGCGATCGACCAGAATTTCCAGGTGCAACTCGCCCATGCCCGAGATGATCGTCTGGCCGGATTCTTCATCCGTCTGCACGCGGAACGACGGATCTTCCTGGGCAAGACGGTTCAGCGCGATGCCCATCTTTTCCTGGTCGACCTTGGTCTTCGGCTCGACAGCCTGCGAGATCACCGGCTCCGGGAAGATCATTCTTTCGAGGATGATCACGTTGTTCGGATCGCACAGCGTGTCGCCCGTGGTCGCTTCTTTCAGGCCGACGGCCGCGGCGATGTCGCCCGCGTAGACTTCCTTGATTTCCTTGCGCTCGTTCGCGTGCATCTGCAAGATCCGGCCAAGACGTTCCTTCTTTTCCTTGACGGCGTTGTAGACCGTGTCGCCCGAATTCACCACGCCCGAATAGACGCGGAAGAAGATCAACTGGCCGACGAACGGGTCGGTCATGATCTTGAAGGCGAGCGCCGAGAACGGATCGGTGTCGGTCGGATGGCGCTCGATTTCCTTGTCGTATTCGTCGTGGCCGGTAATAGCGGGCACGTCGACCGGCGAGGGCAGATAGTCGATCACCGCGTCGAGCATGGCTTGCACGCCCTTGTTCTTGAACGCGCTGCCGCACAGCATCGGCACGATTTCGTTGGCGATGCAGCGCGTGCGAATGCCGTACTTGATTTCCTCTTCGGTCAGCGTCTCGCCACCGAGGTATTTGTCGAGCAATTCCTCGTTCGCCTCAGCCGCGGCCTCGACCATTTTGTCGTGCCATTCCTTCGCGGTCGCCGCGAGTTCCGGCGGAATATCACGGTATTCGAACTTGATGCCCTGGTTCTCTTCGTCCCAGTAAATCGCCTTCATCTTGACCAGATCGACCACGCCCTGGAAATGATCTTCCGCGCCGACCGGAATCTGGATCGGCACCGCGTTGCCCTTCAGGCGATCGCCGATCTGCCGCTGCACGCGGAAGAAATCCGCGCCGACGCGGTCCATCTTGTTGACGAACGCAATGCGCGGCACCTTGTATTTGTTCGCCTGACGCCACACGGTTTCCGACTGCGGCTGCACGCCGCCGACCGAGTCGTACACCATGCACGCGCCGTCGAGCACGCGCATGGAGCGCTCCACTTCGATTGTGAAGTCGACGTGTCCGGGGGTGTCGATGATGTTGATCCGGTGTTCCGGATAGTTGCCGGCCATGCCCTTCCAGAAAGCGGTGGTGGCCGCCGACGTGATGGTGATGCCGCGCTCCTGCTCCTGTTCCATCCAGTCCATCGTTGCCGCACCGTCGTGAACCTCGCCGATCTTGTGGGTCACGCCGGTGTAGAACAGGATGCGTTCAGTGGTGGTGGTTTTGCCGGCATCGATGTGAGCGCTGATGCCGATATTCCGGTAGCGCTCGATGGGAGTCTTGCGGGGCACGTGAACCTCCTTGGAATGGCGCGCCTGAAACGCTTGCCGGGCGGCAGTCTGTGCTGCCCGGGGAGCTTTGGGTGCTGCTTTACTAAGATTACTAGGATAGCGCGTCGGCCCGTCTTTTGCAGGAATCTTGCCAGCCGGACGCGAAGGCGTGCTGGCAAGGCTTCGGCTGCCGGCGCCGCGCGCTTCGTTGCGCCACAAGGCGCGCTTGTATCGCGTGGTCAGATGCCGCGGCGCAGAAAAGAAAAAAACCGGCGCCTCGAAACGAGGCGCCGGCTCCTGGAAAGCGGTGGGGCGAAGCGGCAGTGTCTGCGCGCGACTAGCGACTTATTGCGCGGCCGGCAAACCCTGAATCTTCATCCCGGGTTTGATGCCCTTCGACGTGAACCAGCCTTTGCTCATCTCCAGCGCATATACGCCGTTGTTCTTCGGGCAGTGATTATTGGTGGTCTCGGCCTGCATCTCGTCGATGTCGGTGACCGTGCCGTCGGCGCGCATGAACGCGATCGACAGCGGGATCAGCGTGTTCTTCATCCAGAAGCAATGCACGGCATTTTCGCCGAAGACAAACAGCATGCCTTCATTCGGCGCGAGGCTCGTGCGATACATCAGCCCTTGCTCGCGGTCCGGGTCGTTCGCGGCGACAGCGGCGTCGATCACGAACATGCCCGCGGTCAGCTTCGCGCGGGGAAATTCGCTAGGCTGTTTGGCGCCGGCCGGCATCTGCTGCGCATGCGCAGGCGCGGCGGTAGTAGCGACCAATGTGATCGATGCGGAAAGCGCGGCGAGCGGCAGTGCAACGGCAACAGCAAAACGCGCAATCAACGAGCGCATGGAAAATCGCACGGCATGACTCCTTGCTGGAAATTAACCCGCGAATGTTACGCGAGCGCGTCAAAAACAAAAAGGCAGATCGCCTTGCGGTGATCTGCCTTTCAACGCCGTAAGAACGGCAGTGAAGCTAGTTCTTGACTGCGTTTTTACAACAAACTTACTCCGAAGCGCCCGAAGCTGCAGCAGCTGCTGCTGCCTTCTTGTGCGACTTCTTGTGAGCGTGCTTCGTGGTCTTCTTTGCCGACGAAGCTGCTGCTGCCGGAGCTGCCGAAGCTGCTGCCGGTGCCGAAGCTTGTGCGAATGCTGCCGTTGCGAAGAGACCAGCGACCAGAGCGGCGATCAGTTTGTTCATTTTGTGAATCCTCAGCTTTAGTTAATTAACCAAATGACCCGGTTATATATGGAGTCATGTCGGTAAACGTGCCATCCACCTTTCGGTTGACATCCGCATCGACAAATTTTTCGACACGTCTGCTTTAGCGCTCAGACTGCCCGCACCTACCGCAAGAGCGGCTTGCACAAAGGCCCTTAAGGCTGAATGCCGGATAGCTTTAGGCGGCATCTGCGTCGAATAACGCCTGAGCTCGCGCACCGGTTGACGTGAATTTTGTGGAAAAGTTATATGCGCTTGCGTTGATGCGGATGAGAGACTGCGGCGTACGCGCGCATGCAACTGTTTCACGCGTTTTCACACTGGTTTCACGCGCTCTTTTGTTTGCCGATACAACGAGTTAGCTTATCTGTTGGTAACGTGAATCGCAGGCGTGTCGTGGATTCGATCGTCAGTCGACACGTGTGCGGATGATCAGGCGACGCCTTCCCACGGCGCCTTCGGTGGCAATTCGACGCTCTCTCCCGGTTGCAGTTCCAGCGAAAAAATGTCGAGCGCGCCGATGCCGACACGTACTAATCGCAGCGTCGGAAACCCCACCGCGGCTGTCATGCGACGCACCTGGCGATTCTTGCCTTCGGTGATCGATAGCTCTATCCATGTAGTCGGTATCGCGGCGCGAAAACGGATCGGCGGCGTGCGTGTCCAGAGCGCGTCGGTCGGCTCGACGTATTCCGCGCGGCAGGGCTGCGTCACGTAGTCGCCGAGATCGACGCCGCGCGCAAGCTTTTTCAGCGCGGCCGCATCGACGGCGCCTTCCACTTGCGCCCAGTAACGTTTGACAAGCTTGTGACGCGGCTCGGCAATGCGCGCTTGCAATGCGCCGTCGTCGGTGAGGAGCAACAGGCCTTCGCTGTCGGAGTCGAGCCGGCCCGCGGGATACACGTCGGGCACCTTGACCCAGTCGGTCAGCGACGCGCGCGTCTCGTGCGGCGAGAACTGACAGATGGTGCCGAACGGTTTGTTCAGAGCGAGAAGGTGCATAGGAAAAAGAAGAATGACGTAGCGAGGCTTGTGAAAGCGCCAAGTGGCACCGGGCCGACCGCAAATGGCGGGATAATAAAGCAAAATGCGCGACCAGATACCTTTAGTCTTATATAAGACATAAGACTTGTGTCTCACCGTTTCGCATCGTCCATGTTGGAAAACCCCGAGCCGTCGCGGCCTCGAAGCGGCGGCCGCGTGGGCTAGAATAGCGGCCAGGCCGCTTGCAGTTGTCCGGCATTGCGCGTAGCGAGGAGCGCCCCATTTCGCAGTCTCCCCATCAGCTTTCAGCACAGCCTTCACTGGAGTCCGATCATGCCGTATCAGCACATCAAGGTTCCGACCGGTGGTGACAAGATCACCGTCAACGCCGATTTCTCGCTCAACGTGTCCGATCAGCCGATCATTCCGTATATCGAAGGCGACGGCACCGGCCTCGACATTACGCCGGTCATGATCAAGGTCGTGGACGCCGCGGTCGAAAAAGCGTACGCCGGCAAAAAGAAAATCCACTGGATGGAAATCTACGCCGGCGAGAAATCGACCAAGGTGTATGGCCCGGACGTGTGGCTGCCGGAAGAGACGCTGCAGGTGCTCAAGGAATACGTCGTGTCGATCAAGGGCCCGCTCACCACGCCGGTCGGCGGCGGCATCCGCTCGCTGAACGTCGCGCTGCGCCAGGAGCTGGACCTGTACGTGTGTTTGCGTCCGGTGCAGTATTTCAAGGGCGTGCCTTCGCCGGTGCGTGAGCCGGAGAAGACCAACATGGTGATCTTCCGCGAGAACTCGGAAGACATCTACGCCGGTATCGAATGGCCGGCCGAATCGGAACAGGCGAAGAAGGTCATCAAGTTCCTGCGCGAAGAGATGGGCGTGAAGAAGATCCGCTTCCCGGATACGTCGGGGATCGGCATCAAGCCGGTGTCGCGTGAAGGCACGGAGCGTCTGGTGCGCAAAGCGATTCAATACGCGATCGACAACGAACGCCGCTCGGTCACGCTGGTTCACAAAGGCAACATCATGAAGTTCACCGAAGGCGCGTTCCGCGACTACGGTTATGCGCTGGCGCAAAAAGAGTTCGCCGCGGAACTGATCGACGGCGGCCCGTGGATGAAGATCAAGAATCCGAAGACCGGCGGCGACATCGTCCTGAAGGATGTGATCGCCGATGCGTTCCTGCAGCAGATCCTGCTGCGTCCGGCGGAGTACGACGTGATCGCCACGCTCAACCTGAATGGCGACTATGTGTCGGATGCGCTGGCCGCGCAGGTCGGCGGTATCGGCATCGCGCCGGGCGCGAACATGTCGGATTCGGTCGCGATGTTCGAAGCCACGCACGGCACGGCACCGAAGTACGCCGGCAAGGACTACGTGAATCCGGGTTCGGAAATTCTCTCGGCGGAAATGATGCTGCGCCATCTCGGCTGGACCGAGGCGGCGGACCTGATCATCAAGTCGATGGAAAAGTCGATTCTCCAAAAGCGCGTTACGTACGACTTCGCGCGCTTGATGGAAGGCGCGACGCAGGTGTCGTGCTCGGGCTTTGGCCAGGTGCTGATCGAGAATTTGTGAAGCGCGGTTCGCGCTGAACTGATGCAGGCCGTATCCGCAACCCCGGCGCTGAGAAGCGGCCGGGGTTGTTTGTTTTGGGCGCGCGGAATGTCGCGAGTTCGAATGCATCGCGATAACGCAAAAAACGCGCGATAGCTTCGCCGGCGCGGCCGTCACGAGCGTCATAGGCATTGCAAACCGTTATTGAGATGCCTGCCTTGCGGCGTCGGTTAAGTTACGCCGCAGCGAGCGCCCGCTCGCCCGGCGCGAGGCTCGTGCGACCTGGTCCGAGCCTCGGCCGCGTCACTGCATGCAAACACAATAACGATGAATACGAACCTCACACCCGTCGTCGCGAACCTCTATGTCGCCACGCCGAGCTATGGCGCGGTCGTCACCACCGGCTAGGCGCGCGGGCTGCTGGATCTGCACGATCTGGCGCAGCAATACGGCTTCGGCGTGCGCGTGAACTTCAACAGTTTCGACAGTCTCATCACACGCGCCCGCAACACCATGGTCGCGGAGTTTCTCGCCGAGGATCGATTTACGCATCTCATGTGGATCCATAGGTCTGGAACTGCAGCGCGCGACGATGCGCCATACCGCCGCATAGGCGTGGCGCCGGCGCTGCCTGCCGACGCCTGGGGCGAAAACGACGCACGGCCATCATCGCAAAACCGGAAGCCGGCATTAAACCGCAGCCCTACCCGATATGTGGGACGTGCGTTCAATCAGCACGACTAGATACTGACGTCCAAAAAAAGAAACCCGGCACGAAGCCGGGTTTCAAAGGACGGGTATCGAGCAGTATCAGGCAGGTGCCTGGATGTTCGATGCCTGTTTGCCTTTCGGGCCTTGCACGACCTCGAAGGTCACCTTTTGGCCTTCCTTGAGGGTCTTGAACCCATTCATCTGGATGGCCGAGAAGTGTGCAAACAGATCCTCACCACCTTCGTCAGGCGTGATAAATCCGAAACCTTTTGCGTCATTGAACCATTTGACCGTACCAGTTGCCATTCCAACTTCCCCTGTAACTCATGTCACTACCACGAGCCCTCGAAAAGCTCGACGACCGCGCGATGCAGCCGCTCCCTCCTCACAAGCTCACCATCGGCATTTTTTCGAAATTATGGCGCAGTGAAAAAAGTGCCAGCTTGATTGTTGAGGCTCTTTATTCGGGTGTCAAGAAAATTTTGAGATGCAGTTGTGACGTTGCAAACAGGCCATTTCCAGGGTTTTTCCCGCTTTCGTTATGTGCGGTTGCGCAAGCGGGCCGTCTTGAAAAGTCGCATAATCGACTCACATGCTGTTCTGCGGCGCGCTCCGCTCAAGTTGAGTCCAGGCGAGCCGTCAGCCAGTTAAGGCAGGTTGTGCGATACTCGATCCGACTGCGGTGCAACACGACCGCAAGGCATCACAGGATAGGGGCCGGCTCCGCAATCGGCTCGTCGATTTAACGCACCCATGGCGGGTAATCACCCATCAGGCGGTAGCGAACGGGCTCACCGGCCGGTTGCCGGGTTTTGACAGGATTGCGGGCCTGTCCTAGTTGTTTAGAATGGGTGTATGGCGATTATCCCGGACAAGCAGGACGGCACCGTACTGGAGCGGCAGGAGAAAAAGCTCAAGCCGCCATCCATGTACAAGGTGGTGCTGCTGAATGACGACTTCACGCCAATGGAATTTGTCGTGATGGTCGTGCAGGAATATTTCAATAAAGATCGTGAAACCGCAACACAGGTAATGTTGAAGGTGCATCGCGAGGGCAGGGGAGTTTGTGGGGTCTATACGCGGGACATCGCGTCGACCAAAGTCGAGCAAGTCGTTACCCACGCACGGCAGGCCGGGCATCCGCTGCAGTGTGTGATGGAGGAAGCATGATTGCCCAGGAACTGGAAGTCAGCCTGCACATGGCGTTCATGGAAGCACGCCAGGCGCGGCACGAGTTCATAACGGTCGAACATCTTTTGCTGGCACTGTTGGACAACCCAACGGCCGCGGAGGTGTTGCGTGCATGCGCGGCCAATATCGAGGATCTGCGCCAGAACCTGCGCAACTTCATTCATGACAACACGCCGACCGTGCCTGGCACGGACGACGTCGACACGCAGCCCACGCTGGGATTCCAGCGTGTGATCCAGCGCGCGATCATGCATGTGCAGTCCACCTCGAATGGCAAGAAGGAAGTGACTGGCGCGAACGTGCTGGTGGCGATCTTCGGCGAGAAGGATTCGCATGCGGTGTACTACCTGCAACAGCAGGGTGTGACGCGTCTGGACGTGGTGAATTTCATCTCGCACGGCATCGCCAAGACGAGCAGCACGGACGCCGCGAAAGCGAGCGACGCGAATGCCGAGTCCGACGAAGCCGCCGCGCAGAAGGAAACCCCGCTCGCGCAGTTCACGCAGAACCTGAACCAGATGGCGAAAGACGGCCGCATCGATCCGCTGATCGGACGCGAGTCGGAAGTCGAGCGCGTGGTCCAGGTGCTGTGCCGCCGTCGCAAGAACAATCCGCTGCTAGTCGGTGAGGCGGGCGTGGGCAAGACGGCGATCGCCGAAGGTCTCGCCTGGCGCATTACGCGCGGCGAAGTGCCGGACATTCTCGCGGATGCCCAGGTGTATTCGCTCGACATGGGCGCGCTGCTCGCCGGCACCAAGTATCGCGGCGACTTCGAACAGCGTCTGAAGACGGTCCTCAAGGAATTGAAGGAACGTCCGCACGCGATACTGTTCATCGACGAAATTCATACCCTGATTGGCGCAGGCGCTGCGTCGGGCGGCACGCTGGACGCGTCGAACCTGCTCAAGCCGGCGTTGTCGTCGGGCACGCTGAAGTGCATTGGCGCGACCACGTTCACGGAATATCGCGGCATCTTCGAAAAAGACGCGGCGTTGTCGCGCCGTTTCCAGAAGGTCGACGTGACCGAGCCGACCGTCGAACAGACGGTGGCGATCCTGCGTGGCCTGAAGTCGCGTTTCGAAGAGCATCACGGCGTGAAGTATTCGTCGGGCGCGCTGTCTGCGGCGGCTGAGTTGTCGGCACGCTTCATCACGGATCGTCATTTGCCGGACAAGGCGATCGACGTGATCGACGAAGCGGGCGCGGCGCAACGCATCCTGCCGAAGTCGAAGCAGAAGAAGACCATCGGCAAGAACGAGATCGAGGAAATCATCTCGAAGATCGCTCGCGTCCCGCCGCAAAGCGTGTCGCAAGACGATCGCAGCAAGTTGCAAACGCTGGATCGCGATTTGAAGAGCGTGGTGTTCGGGCAAGACCCGGCCATCGATGCGCTGTCGGCCGCGATCAAGATGGCGCGTGCGGGTCTCGGCAAGCTGGACAAGCCGATCGGCGCGTTCCTGTTCTCCGGCCCGACCGGTGTCGGGAAGACCGAAGTGGCGAAGCAGCTGGCGTTCACGCTGGGTATCGAACTGATCCGCTTCGACATGTCGGAGTACATGGAACGTCATGCGGTCAGCCGGTTGATCGGCGCGCCGCCGGGCTATGTCGGTTTCGACCAGGGCGGTCTGCTGACCGAAGCTGTCACGAAGAAGCCGCATTGCGTGCTGCTGCTCGACGAAATCGAGAAAGCGCATCCGGACATCTACAACGTGCTGCTGCAGGTCATGGACCACGGCACGCTGACGGACAACAACGGCCGCAAGGCGGATTTCCGCAACGTCATCATCATCATGACGACGAATGCGGGCGCCGAGGCAATGGGCAAGTCGGTGATCGGCTTCACGAATCGTCGGGAAACCGGCGACGAAATGGTCGACATCAAGCGCATGTTCACGCCTGAGTTCCGTAACCGTCTGGACGCAACGATCAGCTTCCGCTCGCTCGATGAAGAAATCATCATGCGCGTGGTCGACAAGTTCCTCATGCAGCTGGAAGATCAGCTGCACGAGAAGAAGGTCGATGCGCTCTTCACCGACGCGCTGCGCAAGCATCTCGCCAAGCACGGTTTCGATCCGTTGATGGGCGCTCGGCCGATGCAGCGTCTGATCCAGGACACGATCCGTCGTGCACTGGCCGACGAACTGCTGTTCGGCAAGCTGATGAACGGCGGCCGCGTGTCGGTCGACGTGGATGCCGAAGACAAGGTGCAATTGACCTTCGACGAACATCCGGCGCCGCGCAATCCGAATCCGGAAGCAGTGGAAATCGAGTAGGCATACGCGGTAGTACTGACAAAAAACGGCGTGGACCTGGTCCACGCCGTTTTTTTTCGAGCCGACGTTATTGATCGAACGTGATTGGCTTGTTCATGTAGGCGTTGAGTTTCTGTCTTGCCCAAGGCTCGGGATTACCGATCGCGGAAACGATGCCGGTCGTCGCGCCACCGCCGAGCAGCACGGTGAAGATGCCTCGCAACGGGAAGTCGGCGTACAGAGGGTTCGAAACGTCGAATGGTTCGGAGCGGATGAACATGTCCTCGGCCGTAGCACCCATGCTTTGCTGGAACGCTTCCGGGAACTGCAACGCGAGAATGACGGGATGCACGTTGTGGTAGTCGGAGCCGATTGCAGGATCGCCGAGCAGACAACTCCCGCCCGTGCCCCAGTGTTGAGAGTCGAAATTCGTCGCGACCGGGTCGGTCGTGTTCGGAATGCGGCTCGCGGGTATCTGCCATGGCATCACCGGCAATTTGAGCGCGCGGCTGACGGCCTTGCAGAAATCGAAGTAGCGATCCCATTCGCGAGGGCCGTAGCAGTAGCCGTTCACGTAGGCGCGTTGCGTGAAGTCGTCGGCTTCGTAGCGGTCGATCGCCAGGAAGTCGGGCGCGTAGGGCGCGTTGTAGACGCCGAGGCTCGTCACATAGTCCGCAGTCTGTTGCGCCATCTCAGCCGGATCGGTGTCGTCCGCGTAGATCCATTCCGAGAAGCCGACCCCCCAGAGATTGATCTGCCAGCCGAACGTCACGCTGGGCGCAACCGTGCGCGTCAGCCAGTTCACTGCGAGCACGTAGCCCGCAATGGTCTCGCTGACGTCGGCAGGAATGGCGGCCGTGATCGACCAGCGGTCGAGTGCTTGCTGTAGCGGCCCACGTACGGGCATCGGATAGGTCGCCCCGTAGTTGGCTTGCTGGCAAGCGCCCAGAAAGTCAGGGTTCACAATAAAGCCCGCGGGGACCGGGTGTTCGCTGTCGACGGCCTCCATCGCGATGTTGAGCGCCAGAATGTAGTTGGAAAAACTGTGCGCGTGAGCGTCGGCGTTGGCGAGGATGGTGGGCGTGTCGCCGAGCGACAGATTGCAGGTGTACGACACCATGACGGGCAAGACGGGCTGAATGTTGCCCAGTTGGCTTTCGACGGTGCGCGCGAGCGTGATGGTCGCTCGGGTCTGTGGGTCGTCGGTCAGATAGACGGACGAATCGCCGGCGCCGTCGGTGCCGGCGTAGTCGAAGACCGAGGTCGCACGTGCCGCAGCGAAGTCCGCCTGATTGGACGGCGTCAGGTTGGCGCAGCCGCCGAAGCACAGGTAGGCGGGAAAGCCGCGCACACCGAGATTTGCCGATGCCTCGATCGTCACGTCGAGTTCAGCGCTGCCGCTACCTGGCACGCTCAGATGCGACGGCGTCTCGACTGCGTAGACTACGCTGGCGGAGAGGAAATCGTTGGCCACTACGGTGTAGTCGCCCGGTTGAACCAGGGCCGAGAAAGCGGTCTGTTGCGACGTTGCCGTAACGTTCTGCAGATAGTTCATGCTGCCGCCGATCAGACGCAACGGGAGCTGCCGGTCGAGCGGGTCGTCGGCGGTGACATTGATCGCGACCCTGACGTATCCCGAGGTGTCGGCGTTTTCCGTATTCACCATGGAATTGTCGATGGCTACGGTCTGCAGTGCGTTCGTCAGCGTGACAAGCGGGACGTCGAACGAATAGTCGACATTGTCGAGTGCGATGTTCTGAATCGACACTCGTGCCGTGCCCGATGGCGGCAGCTTGCGCAGGGAAGTTACGTGGTTGGTCGTCGTGGCGAATGCGGCCAGCGTTTCGCCCGTCGTGCCGTCAGTCAATGTGACGTTGAGTGTTTCGGTCGATAACCCTGACAGCGACCCAATCGAAATATCAAGCGCGCAATAGTATTCGACGGGAGCGAATGTCACCCCGAGCGTGGCCGTCGCGCCAGCCACGACGTCGATCGTGTTGCGGTCGATCACCAGCGGCGCTATGACCGTCTGATCGCTTGTGCTGACACTGTCGCCCGTCACCGCGTAGGTCCCCTGGTCGACGGTGATGCTGTCAGTGGCCCCATAGCCAAGCGGCATCGTAACGTCTGCGCTCCCTCGCGTGAGGGTGAGCACGGGCGCAATGCCGGCGAGCGCCGGATCCGGCGCGGGCGCACAAGTCGCAGACACCGTCCCGGTGATGGCCGGCGCCTGGTCGGCGGCGAACACGAATGAATCGAGCCAGGTTTGCGAGTTGGTCAAGAGATCACCGTTCACGCCGATCGTAATCTGGTCGGCCGGCTGCATCGTATAGCTGGTCGTGTAGCGGATCATGGCCGTGACATCGAAGGTGCCGTCGCCGATCTGCGTGGCGTCCGCGGTGATGGCGCCGATGACCCATGTGCCAAACGACGGCTGGATAGCCGTGGCGTCCAGATTGGCCGGCGAGCGAAAGTTGAACTCGAGGAACTGGTTGACGGCGACCGCGCTACCGTCTTCATAGCGCAGGTTGGAAACGATGATCGTGCCATACCATTCGTTAGCGCCTGAACCAACGATTGCATCATATTCGATCTTCATACAAGCTCCATTCAGCGTAGACCGGCGAACATCGAGCACCCGCATGGGCTAAAAAAGAGTTCTGTCCGGACGGTTGATTATCAGCAATACGTTAAAACTAATACGTATGCCTAAATAACAAGTCTGATATAAGAATGTGCTTTCGGTCTTTAGCCTCCTGCGTTTGCGTGGATAAGAGTGGGAAAGGCGAGCAGTAAGGCGGCCGAATGTCGATTAATTTTTTAGGCCGAGTGAATCGTTAGTGATGTTGATTGATTTATAGGTGGGGGGTGGTCATGTCCAAATGGGACAAGTCCGAATTTAATCTGCCGCTCGCGAAAGGCGCGAGGGATATGTGAAGGGGGAGGGAACCGTGCTGATTTAAGCTTATTCAGCACGGTTTTAAGCAAACGTGACGGACTTAATGCTTGCCTGTACTGCCAAAGCCGCCGGCGCCGCGGTCGCTGGTTTCAAAATCGCCGACGATATTGAACTCCGCTTGCACGACCGGCACGATTACCAGTTGCGCAAGACGTTCCATCGGATTCAGCACGAACGTGGTCTCGCCACGGTTCCACGTCGAAATCATCAGTTGACCCTGGTAATCCGAATCGATCAGCCCTACCAGATTGCCCAGCACGATTCCATGCTTATGTCCCAGGCCCGAGCGCGGCAGAATCAACGCGGCATAGCCCGAATCGCCGACGTGAATCGCCAGACCTGTCGGCACCAAAGCGGTTTCGCCGGGCTTCAGCGTCAACGGTTCGTCGAGGCACGCGCGCAGGTCGAGGCCCGCGCTGCCGGTGGTGGCGTAGGCCGGGAGCTGATCGCGCATGCGCGCGTCGAGAATCTTCAGGTCGAGTTTCATGCAGGTTCGAAGGTTAAGAAGTGGAGATTGGGCGTTCGAGCTGGAACGCTTCGGCGAGAAGTTCATAGGAGCGCTGACGGGCGCGGTAGCTGCCCGCTACGGTGAGCACGATGAGTTCATCGGCGTCGAACTGTTCCTGCAAGGAGTGCAAGCGCTCAGTGACCGTTTCCGGCGTGCCGATGATGCTGCGCGGTTTTTCGCGATCGATCACCAGACGCTCGCGCTCGCCGTATTCCTGCGCGAGGCCCTGTTCGATCGTCGGGATCGGTTCGTTCAGGCCGTAGGCCATTTGCACGCGGCGTAGATCGACGGCTTTTTCCAGATCGGCTGCTTGCTGTTCGGTGTCGGCGCAAATTACGAAGACGGCGGCCGCCAGATACGCTTGTTGAATGTCCTGGCCGGCCTTGAAGCGCTCACGATACGCCTGCGCGACCTGATGCCCGAAATGCGGGTTGATGAAGTGCGCAAACGCGAAGGGAATGCCGAGCTGCGCCGCCAGCAAGCCACCGAATTCGCTCGACCCGAGCATCCAGACCTGCGGACGTGTATCGATTTGCGGCTGCAGCAGCACGCCGCTCGCAATGTGATCGGTGGGCAAGGTGCCGTGCATCAGCCCAAGGAGATCGGCCACCTGCTGCGGAAAAATATCGCCGCGATTATAGGCTCCGGCCGCGACCGCTTGCGCCGTGTGCATGTCGCCGCCCGGCGCGCGTCCCACGCCCAGATCGATGCGATTGGGGAACAGCGCTTCGAGCATCATGAATTGCTCGGCGACCTTGAACGGGCTGTAGTACGGCAGCATCACGCCGCCGGAACCGAGCCGGATGTGTCGGGTCACGCTGCCGAGGCGCGCCAGCATCACCTCGGGGCAGGGGTTCGACACGCCGCGCAAGCCGTGATGTTCGGCGCACCAGTAACGCGTGTAGCCGAGGTCATCGGCGAGTTGCGCGAGTTCGACCGTGGCGGCAATCGCATCCGCCACCGAGTGCCCGGCAATCACGGGCGTTTGATCGAGTACGGAGAGTCGCGTCATGTCAGTACCGCTCCAGATGATTCCGTTCACCAACGCGACCCACGGCGACCGCATTCAAGCGGCTGCCGGAATCGTTCAGCGAATCAGACTTGTGTCGGGCAGACGCTTTGCGATCTCCGCGATCAGCGCGCGCGCGAGCGTCTGCTTGTCGGCGCGTGGCAGCTTCGTGGCGCCGCCTGCTTCGAACAGGATCACTTCGTTGTCGTCGAGGCCGAAAGTCAGCGGGCCGAGATTGCCGATCAGAAGCGGCACGTTTTTGCGGACGCGCTTTTCTTCGCCGTGAACTTCCAGATCGCCGCTTTCCGCGGCGAAACCGACCGTGAACGGCGGATGCGGCAGCTTCGCCACCGAGGCCAGAATGTCCGGATTTTCAACGAAAGAAAACGTGGGCAGCGCACGCTCCGCAGTCTTCTTGATCTTGTGCTCGCTGGCGTGATCGACACGCCAGTCGGCCACCGCGGCCACGCCGATGAAAATGTCGGCGTCCGCGACCGAGCGCATTACCGCGTCATGCATCTGCTGCGCGGTTTGCACGTCCTGACGGAAAACGCCCCACGGCGTTTCGAGCGCGACGGGGCCGGCAATCAGATGCACCTCGGCGCCGGCCTGCTGCGCGGCGCGCGCCAGCGCGAAGCCCATCTTGCCGCTTGAGCGGTTGGTGATGCCGCGTACCGGGTCGAGCGGTTCGAACGTCGGCCCGGCGGTCAGCAGCACGCGCTTGCCGGCGAGGATTTTCGGCGCGAAGAACGAGGCGATCGCTTCGTAAGTGGCCGCGGCTTCGAGCATGCGGCCGTCGCCGACTTCGCCGCACGCCTGCGGGCCGGAATCGGGTCCGAGTACTTCGATGCCGTCCGCGCGCACTTGTGCGACGTTGCGTTGCGTGGCCGGGTTCTGCCACATCTGCCGGTTCATGGCCGGCACCACCAGCAGCGGACAATCGCGGGCGACACACAACGTGGACAGCAAATCGTCGGCCATGCCGTGCGCGAGTTTGGCGAGGAAGTCGGTCGAGGCGGGCGCGATCACGATCGCATCCGCTTCACGCGACAGGTCGATGTGCGCCATGTTGTTCGGCACGCGCCCGTCCCACTGGCTCGTGTAGACCGGGCGGCCCGAGAGCGCCTGCATGGTGACGGGGGTGATGAACTGCGTGGCCGCTTCGGTCATGACGACCTGCACGGTCGCGCCGGCCTTGGCCAACAGACGCGTGAGTTCGGCGATCTTGTAGCAGGCAATGCCGCCCGTCATGCCGAGGACGAGGTGTTTTCCTGCGAGTTCTGCGGTTGCCAACGAAAGCCTCCGACAAAGCGTGATGGCGAGCAGCGAGGCGTTGCGTCCCCGCCGCCGCGTCTTTCAAAGCGTACTTGCGCGCAAACGTCAGCGCGCAGTCGGCGTGTGCCGTTAGCGCGAGCCGCGCACGCGCCGCAACTCGTCGAGCACCAGCAGCACCGCGCCGACCGTAATCGCGCTGTCGGCGAGATTGAACGCCGGCCAGTGCCACGTTCGCACGTGGAAATCGAGGAAGTCGATCACGTGGCCATACGCGAGCCGGTCGATCACGTTGCCGAGCGCGCCGCCGAGAATCAGCGCGAGCGCCGTGCAGAACATTTTCTGCCCGCCGTGGCGCTTGAGCAGATAGCAGATCACCAACGCGGCCACCACGCCGAGCGCGGTGAACGCCCAGCGTTGCCAGCCGCCCGCCATGGCGAGGAAGCTGAATGCCGCGCCGCGGTTGTACACGAGGATCAGGTTGAAGAACGACGTGACCTCATGCGCGACACCGTAGGCGAACACTTTCTGCACCGCGATTTTCGTCAGCTGATCGAACAGAATGACGATCAGTGCGACGCCCAGCCAGGGCGCCAGCGAACCGTTTGCAGCAGATGTTTTCGGCGCGGTTTTCGACATGGTTCTGGCCATTATGCCGCGCTCCTGATTTCACCGTTGCCGAACAGATTGCTGAAGCAGCGGCCGCACAGCGTGGGGTGTTCGGCGTTCGCGCCGACGTCCGCGCGGTAGTGCCAGCAGCGTTCGCACTTCAGATACTTCGAGGCGATGACTTCGACGCCTTCTTCGGCTTCGCCATCGACCTTCACGACCGTTGCAGCCGACGTGATCAGCACGAACTTCAGGTCGTCGCCGAGGCTTGTGAGCGCGTCGTAGCGTGCGCCGCTCGCGCGGATTTCCACTTCCGCCTGCAACGAAGAACCGATCAGGTTCGCGACGCGTGCTTCTTCCAGCGCCTTGGTCACGTCGCTGCGTGCGGCGCGCAGGAGCGTCCATTTGTCGAGCAGCGCGCCGGCGTCCGGCACGGCCGGGAACGCGTGATACGTCTCGGTGAAGATCGTTTCGCTATTCGGCTGGAAGATCTTCCACGCTTCTTCGGCGGTGAACGACAGGAACGGCGCCATCAGACGCAGCAGGCCGTGCGCGATGTGATACAGCGCGGTCTGCGCCGAGCGGCGCGCGACGGAGTCCGCGGCCGTCGTGTAAAGACGGTCCTTCAGCACGTCCAGATAGAAGCCGCCGAGGTCTTCCGAGCAGAACGTCTGCAGCTTGGCGACCACCGGGTGAAATTCGTACTTGTCGTAGTGCGAGAGGATGTCGTTTTGCAGATTCGCCGACAGCGCCACCGCATAGCGATCGATCTCGAGCCAGTCTTCGACCGGACGCGCGTGTTGCGCGAAGTCGAAGTCCGACAGATTCGCGAGCAGGAAGCGCAGCGTGTTGCGGATACGGCGATAGCCTTCCGTCACACGCTTCAGGATTTCTTCCGAGATCGCCAGTTCGCCCGAATAATCGGTCGACGCGATCCACAGGCGGATGATTTCCGCGCCAAGGCGGTTCGACACTTCATGCGGATCGATACCATTGCCGAGCGACTTGCTCATCTTGCGGCCTTCGCCGTCCACGGTGAAGCCGTGCGTGAGCAATGCGTTGTACGGCGGACGGCCGTCGAGCATCGAGGCGGTCAACAGCGACGAGTGGAACCAGCCGCGATGCTGGTCCGAGCCTTCCAGATACAGGTCGGCCGGGAATTGCAGCTCGTCTTTGTGCGAGCCGCGCAGCACGTGCCAATGCGTGGTGCCCGAATCGAACCAGACGTCGAGCGTGTCGCGGTTCTTTTCGTACATGTTGGCGTCGTCGCCGAGCAACTCGCGCGGGTCGAGCGTTTGCCATGCTTCGATACCGGCCTTTTCCACACGTTGCGCGACTTCTTCAAGCAATTCCAGCGTACGCGGATGCAGTTCGCCGGTTTCCTTGTGCACGAAGAACGCCATCGGCACGCCCCATTGGCGTTGGCGCGACAGCGTCCAGTCCGGGCGGTTGGCGATCATGCTGAACAGGCGCTGCTTGCCCCACGCCGGATAGAAGGCGGTGTTCTCGATGCCTTCGAGCGCGGTATCGCGCAGCGTCTTTTCAGTATCGTTCGGCTTGACGTCCATGCCGGCGAACCATTGCGACGTCGCGCGGTAGATGATCGGCGTCTTGTGACGCCAGCAGTGCATGTAGCTGTGCGTGTACTTCTCGGTGCGCATCAGCGAGCCGGCGCCTTGCAGCGCTTCGACGATCTGCGGGTTGGCCGCCCAGATCGACAGGCCGCCGAACAGCGCGAGCGATTCGATGTAGCGGCCGTCGCCCATCACCGGATTGATGATGTCCGAGTCGGCCATGCCGTGCGCCTTGCACGACACGAAGTCTTCCACGCCGTACGCCGGCGACGAGTGCACGATGCCCGTGCCCGTTTCGGTCGTCACGTAGTCGCCGAGATAGACCGGCGCCGTGCGCTTGTAGCCCGGATGCGCGGACGCAAGCGGGTGGTTGAAGCGCAAGTTGACGAGCTTCGCGCCCGGCGTGGTGGCGACGATCGTGCCTTCGAGGCCGTACAGCTTCAGGCACGCTTCAACGCGCTCTTCAGCGAGGATCAAGAGGCCGCGCGGTGTGTCGACCAGCGCGTAGACGATTTCCGGATGCAGGTTCAGCGCCTGGTTGGCGGGGATGGTCCACGGTGTGGTGGTCCAGATCACGATGCCGCCTTCTTCACGCGGCAGTTCGGGAAGACCGAACGCTTGCGCCGTCTTTTCCGGCTCGGCGAAGCTGAACAGCACGTCGATGGTCGGATCGGTCTTGTCCTTGTATTCGACTTCCGCTTCGGCGAGCGCCGAGCCGCAGTCGAAGCACCAGTTCACCGGCTTCAGGCCGCGGAACACGTAGCCTTTCTCCATGATCTTCGCGAGCGCGCGGATTTCGCCGGCTTCGTTCGTGAAGTTCATGGTCTTGTACGGATTGTCCCAGTCGCCGAGCACGCCCAGCCGACGGAAGCCGACCTTCTGCTTCTCGATCTGTTCGGTCGCGTAGGCGCGCGCCTTCTGCATGACTTCAGCGGCCGGCAGCGACTTGCCGAACTGCTTTTCGATCTGGATTTCGATCGGCATGCCGTGGCAATCCCAGCCCGGCACGTAGACCGCGTCGAAGCCCGCCAGATTGCGCGCCTTGACGATCATGTCCTTCAGGATCTTGTTCACCGCGTGGCCGAGGTGGATGTCGCCGTTCGCATACGGCGGGCCGTCGTGCAGGATGAACTTCTTGCGGCCCTTGGAGGCGGCGCGGATCGTTTCGTAGACCTTGCGCTCCTGCCATTCCTTGACCCATTGCGGCTCGCGCTTGGGCAGGTCGCCGCGCATCGGGAACGGCGTGTCGAGCAGGTTGACCGGGTAGCGTGACTGCGGTTTCGAATCGGCTTTCTTATTGCTCATGATGAGGTCGCGGTGAATTCTTTCTATGCGCGGTAGCGCGCGGAATGCGCACGATGCGCGAGGGCGTTGGGCGCGCCCGGCAGGCATGTCGCGTGATCCACGGACGCCCTTCGATGCGCGCGGCGAGGGTCCACACACGCGGCGTTCAGCACGCTTGCATGGACCACGGCGGCTATCTAATTCGATCGGTGGCCGAGGTGGCGAAGCCCGTGGAACGGCTGCCCGGCGTGCCGGCGCCGACTGCCGCGAACCACGCGCGGGCGTTGGCGACGTCGCGCGCGATGGCGGCGGTCAGCGTTTCGAGGTCGACGTACTTTTCCTCGTCGCGCAGCTTCTTCAGGAATTCGACGCGCACGAGTTTGCCATACGCGTCGCCGTGCCAGTCGAGCAGGTGAACTTCGAGCAGCACGCGGCCGGAGTCGTCTACCGTGGGACGCAGGCCGAGGCTCGCGACGCCCGGCAGCGGTTCGTCCGCCACACCGTGCACGCGCACCACGAAAATGCCCGCGAGCGCAGGCCGCTTATGTGCGATGGCCAGATTGAGCGTGGGAAAGCCGAGATCGCGGCCGAGCTTCATGCCGTGCACGACGTGGCCGCTGATCAGATAATCGCGGCCTAGCGCGGCGCGCGCCGAGTCCAGGTCGCCCGCCACCAGCGCGGCGCGCACGCCCGAGCTGGAAATGCGCGCGCCCGACGGGTCGGCCACGGTGGCCATCTGCTCGACTTCGAAACCGTATTGCTGCCCCGCGGCCTTGAGCGAGCCGAAATCGCCCGCGCGTTTCGCGCCGTAGCGGAAGTCGTCGCCGATCATCACCCAGCGCGCATGCAGCCCGTTGACGATGATCCGTTCGACGAACGTGTCCGGCGACTGGCTCGCGAACGTGTGATTGAAGTGCTCGACCACCACCCGGTCGACGCCGTTGGTGCGCAGCGCCTCGAGCTTGTCGCGCAGCATGGCGATGCGCGGCGGCGCGCCCGCCGGATTGAAGAACTCGCGCGGGTGCGGCTCGAAGGTCATCACGCAGACGGGCAGGCCGCGCGCGTCGGCAGCTGCGCGCACGTGGGCGAGCAAAGCCTGATGGCCGCGGTGGACACCGTCGAAGTTGCCGATGGTCAGTGCGCAGGGCGCACGGCTTTCAGCATTGGGAAGACCGCGGAAGACTCTCACGATAGCGGGTTTGAGATGGAGCGGCCGGGGTGCCGCAAAACAATCGATTATAAACGTTCAGCGCAGTGGACGGCGGCGCGTCGCGGTTTCGGTGTCCCCGAATGATAAAATCCGCGGATGAAAAAACTCGTCATCCTGATTTCCGGACGGGGAAGCAACATGGAAGCCATCGTTCGAGCGTGCTCGAACGAGGCCTGGCCGGCGCAAGTCGCCGCCGTGATTGCCAACCGTCCCGACGCCGCGGGCCTTGCGTTCGCGGCGTCGCACGGCATTGCCACGGCGGTGGTCGACCACCGCCAGTTTCCCGACCGCGACAGCTTCGACGCCGCGCTCGCCAAAGAAATCGATAGCTTTGCGGCCGACCTGGTAGTGCTCGCTGGATTCATGCGGGTGCTGACAGCCGGTTTCGTCGATCATTACGCCGGGCGCATGCTGAACGTGCATCCGTCGCTGCTGCCGAGCTTTCCGGGCCTGAAAACCCACCAGCAGGCGCTCGACGCGGGCGTGCGGCTGCACGGCGCGTCCGTGCATTTTGTCACGTCGCAGCTCGATCACGGGCCGATCGTCGCGCAAGCGGCGGTTCCCGTCGAAACAGGCGACACCCCCGCCATGCTCGCCGAACGCGTGCTGGCAACCGAACACATCATTTATCCACGCGCGGTGCGCTGGTTCGTCGAAGGGCGTCTTGCTCTGGATGGCCTGCGTGTCACGCTTACGCCGCCGGAGCCGCAATGGCTCTTTGCCGGTCACACCGCCGGAGAGGGCGCATGAGATTGCATGGTTTTCTGATTGGACAAACTGAGACTTTGTTGGCTGAAGTCCTAAAGCTTACCGGCCCGGCCGATGCCACCACGAGCCGTTTTTTCCGCGCGCATCCGAAGCTCGGGCACGGCGAGCGCGGTGTGATCGCCGAGGCCGTCTTTGCGGTGCTGCGCCGCCGGATGGAGTTCGCCCATCTGGCCGAAGGTGGCGCCGGCAGCCCGGCGCGCCGCATGGCGTTGCTCGGCTTGATGCAGACGGCGGGGCGTAACGCGCTCAAGCCGTTCGTGTCGGAACAGGAGCTGAGCTGGCTCGAACACGTGTCGAAGATCGACCCGGAAAGCTTGCCGTTGCGGATTCGCCTGAATCTGCCTGACTGGATCTATCAGGCGCTCTCAAAGCGTTTCGAAGCCGCGGAACTGGCGCAACTGGCCGCGGCGCTGAATTACCCGGCGCCGCTGGATCTGCGCGCGAACCCGATCAAGGCGAGCCGCGACGACGTGCTCAACGCGCTGTCGAAGGCGGGTATCGAGGGCGGCGCGACGCCGTTCGCGCCGTTCGGCGTACGTGTGGTCGGCAAACCGCCGCTCACCAAGCTCGACGCGTTCCAGCACGGCTGGGTCGAAGTGCAGGACGAAGGCAGCCAGTTGCTGTGCTCGCTGGTCGCGCCCAGGCGCGGCGAGATGATCGTCGACTTCTGCGCGGGCGCTGGCGGCAAGACGCTGGCGCTGGGCGCCGCAATGCGCTCCACCGGCCGGTTGTACGCCTTCGACATCTCCGAGCGGCGTCTCGCCAAGCTGAAGCCGCGGCTTGCGCGCAGCGGTTTGTCGAACGTGAACCCGGTGCTGATCGACAGTGAACACGACGCCAAGATCAAGCGGCTTGCCGGCAAGATCGACCGCGTGCTGGTCGACGCGCCGTGCAGCGGCTTGGGCACGCTGCGCCGTAACCCGGACCTGAAGTGGCGCCAGTCGCCGGAATCGGTCGCCGAACTGGCGCCGAAGCAGGCGTCGATTCTGGCCAGCGCGGCGCGTCTGGTGAAGAAGGGCGGCCGTCTCGTCTACGCCACCTGCTCGATTCTGGAGGCGGAAAACGAAGCGGTGGTGCAGCAATTCCTCGCCGACCATCCGGATTTCGCTCTGGTGCCCGCGCGCGACGTGCTGGCCGAGCAGCACATCGATCTGGAAATGGGCGATTACCTTTCGCTGTGGCCGCATCGCCACGCAACCGACGGCTTCTTCGCTGCCGTGCTGGAACGCCAGAGCTAAGCGCAACAGGCCTTTGCCGGCGCGCGCGGGTTTGATTCACGAATCTGTCCGTGCGCCGGCAATTGCGGCGACATCATGCAAAACCGTCTCTTCCCTCATATGTTCAACGACCTGGCGCGCGACTTCGGTCAGCCCGTGATGCTGTGGCAGGTCGGCGTGCTGGTCGCGACGCTCGCGATCGCGTGGCTGCTCGCGCGCGTGTTGCGCCGCGCGCTGGATCTGCGCCGGCAGACGCGTTACCAGACGCTGCGTTTCGGCGCAGAAAGCCTGAATCGCGCGTTCTTTCCGCTGATCGGTGCGGTCCTCGTGTGGCTTGCGCGGTTGATCACCGGCCAGTTCATGCACACGGCGCTGCTCGATCTGGCTCTGGTGCCGCTCTTCGGCATCGGCTTGATTTACATCGTGTTTTTCCTCGCGCGACGGGTTTTCAGCCACGACGGCGAGACCCATCCGCTGCTTTTCCTCGTCGAGAAGATCGTCTCGCTAGTGGTCTGGGTCGGCATGGTGCTCACGGTGATGGGCATTCAGGACGACGTGATCGCGTGGATGGCCGGCGTGCATTTCAGCGTCGCCAACGCGCATCTGACGCTGCTCTCGCTTATTTCGGGTCTGCTGTGGGTGTGCGTGACGATGATCGTCGCGATGTGGCTCGGCTCCACCTTCGAAGACCGCCTGATGCGCTCTAAGACCCTCGACGCCAATCTGAAGGTCGTGGTGGCGCGGGTCGGCCGGGCGGCGTTCGTGCTGGCGGCGGTGCTGATCAGCCTGTCGCTGGTTGGCATCGATATCACCGTGCTGGGCGTGTTCGGCGGCGCGCTGGGTGTCGGACTCGGCTTCGGTCTGCAGAAGATCGCGAGCAACTATGTGTCGGGCTTCATCATCCTGATCGACCGCTCGCTGCGTATCGGCGACACGATCAGCGTGGGCGGCCTGCAGGGCATGGTCACGCAGATTCGTACGCGCTACACGGTTGTACGCGGGCTGGACGGCATTGAAACGCTGATTCCGAACGAAAAGCTGATTACGGACGTGGTGCAGAACCAGTCGTCTTATCTGACGCGTGGTCACGCGAAGGCGGCCGTACAGGTCGCCTATACGTCCGACGTCGAGCGGGCGATGGCGTTGCTCGCCGAAGCCGCACAGGGCGTGCCGCGGGTGCTGCAGGAGCCGGCGCCGACGGCTTATCTGGCGGGTTTCGGCGCGGACGGCATCAACCTCGAACTGGGCTTCTGGATCGAGGACGCGGCCACCGGCACTTCGGGTGTGCGCTCGGCTGTCAACCGAAATATCTGGCGTCTGTTCTCCGAGCACGACATCACGATTCCATTCGCGCAACGCGAAGTACGGATCGTCGGCAACCTCAGCGACGCAATGCCGCAACCGGTAACAAATACCGTTGAAGCAGGAAATCCCTCCGACGGCGCCCGCTGACGGGCACTTTGAGCGCGCCAACAGGTCTCACGTAGCCATTCGGCGCGTTCCTTCTGTTGATCCCGCACAAAAAATCCCCATTTGTTACAAACACTTGGAACGCTTCAAGTAGAATGTCGTCCAATCCCGCTGTATGCTTTCACTTTCTTGACACGCGCATTTTGCGTGTGTCTCGTGTCTCTCGTTCCACAGGTAAATTGCCTTGTTGAATTCTTTGCTCGACTTCCTTGCCCACGGTCTGCTGCACTTCTCGTGGTGGCAACTCGTGTTGTACACGGCGATCGCGACGCACATCACGATCATCGGTGTGACGGTCTATCTGCATCGCTGCCAGGCGCACCGTGCGCTGGAGTTGCATCCGATCGTCAGTCATTTTTTCCGTTTCTGGCTGTGGATGACCACGGGCATGTTGACCGGCCAGTGGGCCGCGATTCACCGTAAGCACCACGCCAAGTGTGAGACCGAAGAAGATCCGCACAGCCCGCAGACGCGCGGCATCTGGAAGGTGCTGCTTGAAGGTGCGGAACTGTATCGCGTCGAAGCGAAAAACGAAGAAACCATGCGCAAGTTCAGTCACGGCACGCCGAACGACTGGATGGAGCGCAACGTCTACACCAAGTACCCGATCCTCGGCGTGAGCCTGATGATGGTGCTGAACGTCGCGTTGTTCGGCGTCGTCGGTCTGACCATCTGGGCCGTGCAAATGGTGTGGATCCCGTTCTGGGCCGCCGGCGTGGTCAACGGCCTGGCGCACTTCTGGGGCTATCGCAACTTCAATTCGTCGGATGCGAGCACCAACATCTTCCCGTGGGGCATCATCATCGGCGGTGAAGAACTGCATAACAATCATCACACGTATGCAACGTCGGCCAAGCTGTCGAACAAGTGGTACGAGTTCGATATCGGCTGGATGTACATCCGTATCATGTCGGCTTTCCGTCTGGCCAAGGTGAAGAAGGTTGCGCCCACGCCGCGTCTGACTACTGGCAAGCTGGTGCTCGATCAGGACACGCTGCAAGCCGTGCTGGCCAACCGCTACGAGGTGATGGCGCGTTACGGTAAGGCGCTCAAGCGCGCCTATCGTCAGGAACTCGCGCATTTGAAGGAAGTCGGTGCGCGCGAGAAGTACCAAGTAATGCGCGGCGCGCGTAGCTGGTTCCACAAGGAAGAAGCGGGTCTCGACGAGCCGCAGAAACGCCAGCTGCCCCAAATCTTCGCGAACAGTCAGAAGCTCAAGACCTACATCGACATGCGCAATGAGCTTGCTGCCATGTGGGAGCGCTCGAATGCATCGCGCGACCAGTTGCTGATCCAGTTGCAAGATTGGTGTCATCGCGCTGAGCAGAGCGGTATTAAAGCGCTGCAAGAGTTTGCGATGCGACTGCGTCGTTATGCCTGACAGCGAAATCCATTAAAATCTCTGTACGTCACAAAACCCCGCGTTGGCGGGGTTTTGCTTTTTGGGCCGCGGAAACTGCAACCACACCCGATTGACAGTCCGCGGCGGCGAAGCGAAGGCAGAGGAGATCATGGACCAGCAGGCGATCAGGACCGTCGAATACGACCGGCCACAGGCGCAGGGCACGACCTGCGGTATCGGGCAGGCGTGGGCGAAGGTGCCCGACATGCCGTCGGCGCAAGAGAAGGTGGCGCTGAAGGCACGTATCCGCGCATTGCTCGAACGCGAGAAAGCGGTGCTTGTCGCGCACTATTATGTCGATGCGGAATTGCAGGAGCTGGCCGACGAGACCGGCGGCTGCGTGGCCGACTCGCTGGAAATGGCGCGCTTCGGGCGCGATCACGCGGCGCAAACGCTAGTCGTCGCGGGCGTGCGCTTCATGGGCGAGACGGCGAAAATCCTCAGTCCAGACAAGCGCATTCTGATGCCGGATCTCGATGCGACCTGTTCGCTCGATCTCGGCTGCCCGGTCGATGAGTTCTCGGCTTTCTGCGACGCGCACCCGGACCGCACGGTGGTCGTGTACGCGAACACGAGTGCGGCGGTGAAGGCGCGCGCGGACTGGATGGTGACGTCGTCGATCGGCCTGGAGATCGTTGCCGATCTGCACGCGCGCGGAGAAAAAATCATCTGGGCGCCGGACCGGCACCTCGGCAGCTATATACAGAACAAAACCGGCGCGGACATGCTGCTGTGGCAAGGTTCGTGTCTGGTGCACGACGAGTTCAAAGGCATCGAACTCGATCTGCTGCGCGCCGAATATCCCGGCGCGAAAGTGTTGGTGCATCCGGAGTCGCCGGCTAATGTGGTCGCGCAAGCGGACGTGGTGGGCTCGACCACGCAATTGATCGACGCGGCGCAAAAACTCGACGCGACGCATTTCATCGTGGCGACCGATCTCGGCATTCTGCACAAGATGCAGCTCGCGGCGCCTGGCAAAACCTTGATAGCCGCACCGACGGCCGGCAACAGCGCAACCTGCAAGAGCTGCGCGCATTGTCCGTGGATGGCGATGAACGGCCTCGCGAACCTGGCCGATGTGCTCGAGCGCGGGCACAACGAAATTTTCGTCGATCGTGCAATCGGCGAGCGTGCGCGCCTGCCGATCGACCGGATGCTGGACTTCGCGGCGCGTCACAAGAAGCGCGTGCAGGCAAGCGGCGATCTCGCGCGCGACACGCAACTCTATTCGAACGTGGGGGCGGCTTAATGGGCGCGGTAGAAGGCAACAAGCTCGAAGCGGTGTCGCCGCTGTTCGCTGAAATTTACGCCCAATACGGCACGGCATTCGACGCCGCGCTGACTCGCAACGTAACCGATGCACTCGCCGAAGACATCGGCGCAGGCGACCAGACAGGTCGCCTCGTTCCGGCGGACGATGTGCGCGATGCACGCATCATCGTGCGCGAAGATGCGGTGCTGTGCGGCGTGCCGTGGTTCGAAGCGGTCATGCGCCAAGTCGATCCGCGTATCGAAGTCCAGTGGCGTTATCGCGAAGGCGAGCGGATGACGGCCGACACAACGGTCTGTGAAATGCGCGGTCCTGTTCGCGCGTTGTTGACTGCGGAACGCAACGCGCTGAACTTCCTGCAATTGCTGTCGGGCGTGGCGAGCGCGACGCGCCGTTATGTCGATGCCGTCGCGCATACGCGAACGCGCATTCTCGACACGCGCAAGACCTTGCCGGGCTTGCGGCTCGCGCAGAAGTACGCGGTGCGCGTGGGTGGCGGGGCGAACCAACGGCTCGCGCTGTACGACGGCATTCTCATCAAGGAAAACCACATTGCCGCGGCCGGCGGTGTGGGCGCGGCAATGGACGCGGCGCTGGCGCTGAATGCGGGCGTGTCCGTCCAGATCGAAGTCGAGACGCTCGAGCAGTTGGAAGCGGCGCTGGCTCATCGCGCGCAATCCATTCTGCTGGACAATTTCTCGTTCGATGCCATGCGCGACGCGGTGCGCATCACAGCGGGGCGAGCAGTGCTGGAGGTGTCGGGCGGTGTGAACTTCGACACGGTGCGCACGATTGCGGAAACCGGCGTCGATCGTGTGTCGATCGGTGCGCTGACGAAAGACGTGCGCGCAACGGATTACTCGATGCGAATCGTCTAACGCTCAAGCGCGCAATCAGTCACGTCCAATCGGACGAAAGGCCATCGCCGGATCATTTCTGCGATGGCCTTTTCGTTTCACGTGTCTCGGTCACACGTTGCGGTTGCGCACATGCTCCGGCGAGAGTACGGTCGGCAGCGCCTTGGGCAAGGTCGCCGGCCAGTCGCGGCTGAAGTGCAGGCCGCGGCTCTCGCGCCGCGAACGCGCGCCTTCGACAATCAGCGACGCCACGTCGACCAGATTGCGCAATTCGAGCAGGTCGCGGCTCACCTTGAAGTTCGCGTAGTACTCGTGGATCTCGTCGCGCAGCAGGGCGAGCCGGTGCTTCGCTCGCGCGAGCCGCTTGTCGGTCCGTACGATACCGACGTAATTCCACATCAGGCGGCGCAGCTCGTCCCAGTTGTGCGCGACCACGACTTCTTCGTCGGGATCGGACACGCGGCTTTCATCCCAGTCCGGCAATGGGGCGTGGACGGCGGCGCTAAACCCTTCTTCTTCGATGGCCTGCGCCGCGGAGCGCCCAATCACCAGGCACTCGAGCAGCGAATTGCTGGCCAACCGGTTCGCACCATGCAGGCCCGTGCATGATGTTTCGCCGACCGCATAGAGGCCCGCGAGATCCGTGCGGCCCGCCAGATCGGTTACGACGCCGCCGCACGTGTAGTGCGCGGCCGGCACGACCGGAATCCCTTCTTTGGTGATGTCGATGCCGAATTCCTGGCAGCGCGCCAGAATCGTCGGGAAGTGTTCGCGCAGGAATTCAGGCGGTTGATGGCTAATATCTAGATACACACAGTCGATGCCGCGCTTCTTGATTTCGAAGTCGATTGCCCGCGCGACGATGTCGCGCGGCGCGAGTTCGGCGCGTTCGTCGTGATTCGGCATGAAGCGCGTGCCGTCCGGTAGTTTAAGAATGCCGCCTTCGCCGCGCACGGCTTCCGAGATCAGAAATGACTTCGCATACGGATGGAACAGGCAGGTCGGATGGAACTGGATGAACTCCATATTCGACACGCGGCAACCGGCACGCCACGCCATCGCGATGCCGTCGCCGGTCGCGGTGTCGGGATTCGTAGTGTAGAGATAGACCTTGCCGGCGCCGCCGGTGGCGAGCACGGTGTGCGGTGCCTCGATCGTCACGGTGCGCCCGCTTTGCAGATCCAGCGCGTACAGGCCGTGACAACGTCGACCCGGCAAACCGAGGCGGTCGGACGTGATCAGGTCGATGGCGTAGTGATCTTCGAGCAGCGTGATGTTCGGATGACGGCGCACCCGCTCGCTGAGCGTGGCCACCACGGCATGGCCCGTTGCATCTGCCGCGTGAATGATCCGGCGATGGCTGTGACCGCCTTCGCGTGTGAGGTGGAAGCCAAGCTCGGCGGCGTCGTCTTTGGTGAACGGCACGCCTTGCGCGATCAACCATTCGATCGCTGCGCGCCCATGTTCGACGATGAAGCGTGTGGCCGCTTCGTCGCAAAGACCGCCGCCGGCGATCAGCGTATCGCGTACGTGATTTTCGATGCTGTCTGTCGAATCCAGAACTGCTGCGATGCCGCCTTGCGCCCAGTCGCTTGCGCCTTCGGTCATGGATCGCTTGGCGACCACCGCCACACGCCGTGTCTGCGCCAGATTGAGCGCGACGCTCAACCCAGCCAGACCGCTACCGACAATCGCCACATCGAATTCCATTGCCTACATCTCCGTCTTTTCGTTTTGCGGTGACGGCGTGCCATTCGCTCGCCGCTAAAACGAGAAAGCATACGCGCCGCAACGGATGAGGGAAAGCTGGCCGAACGACATAAGACTGTTCGCGTTGGCGAATAGGTAGCAACAGAAACGCTGGAGCGAAAAACAAACACGCGCTGAAAACAAAAAAGCCTCGCACGAATGCGAGGCTTTTTTGCATGTCTTTTGCCTTCGTCAGGCTGGAGCCAAGATTTATTTAATCTTGGTTTCCTTGTACTCAACGTGCTTACGGACGACCGGATCAAACTTCTTGATCAGCATCTTTTCCGGCATGTTGCGTTTGTTCTTCGTCGTCGTATAGAAGTGACCCGTGCCTGCGGTCGATTCCAACTTGATCTTGTCGCGTGCACCTTTTGCCATGATTTACTCCTTAGGCTTCGCCGCGTGCGCGCAGATCTGCGAGCACGGAGTCGATACCGTTCTTGTCAATCAAGCGCAGACCGGCGTTCGAAATGCGCAGACGCACGAAACGGTTTTCGCTTTCCACCCAGATACGGCGGCTTTGCAGGTTCGGCAGGAACCGGCGCTTGGTTTTGTTGTTCGCGTGGGAAACGTTGTTGCCGCTCATCGGCGCTTTCCCAGTTACTTGGCATACGCGTGCCATGAGAGCACTCCTAATACGCTAATTCTGAGTTCGAACGCCGTGAAAGTTTCCCGAAAAGACTCGCGCTGAGCTTGTGACAACTCTAGGCACGTTTCCTTTCCGGAACGCCTTGGTGGCTTCGGAACAGGGGGTTGGAAATAGGCAAACCGGAATTATAGCGGAAAAAAAGCCGCAAAATCAAACCTTATTTGCGATGCCGGACCCGGCGCCACGTCGGCGCGACTCTGGTTCGTGCCGTCTCACGGCCAGCCGGCGCGGGCAAACGAGTAAACGCTGTCGACGCCGACCACCAGATGATCGACCAGTTGCACGTCGATCAGTGTCAGGGCGTCGCGCAGCGTATGCGTCAGACGGCAGTCGCTTGCGCTCGGCTGGACGGCGCCGGACGGGTGATTATGCGCGACGTTCAGGCTGGCGGCATTCAGGCTCAGTGCGCGCCGCACGATTTCACGCGGATACACGGCCATGCGCGTGAGCGTGCCTTGCGCGCTTTCCTCGCAGTGTATCAGCCGATGCCGCGCGTCAAGGAAGAGCGTTACGAAAACCTCTAGTGGACGCCCGCCGATCCGCAAACGCAGGTAGTTTTCCACGGCTTCGGGTGAATTCAACAGCGAGCGCGAACGCAGCTTGTCGACTAACGAACGTCGCGCCATTTCCATGATGGCGAGCAGTTGCGCTTTTTTCGCCGGGCCGACGCCGCGCAGGCCGTCGAAATCCGTGTAGGTCGCGTCGAGCATGGCGCGCAGCGAGCCGAAACGGTCCAGCAGTTCGCGCGCGACGCTAAAGACGTCGTGACCGGGCAGGCCAGACCCAAGTATCAATACGATCATCTCGGTATCCGACAGCACGCCGGGCCCTTGCCTCAGCAACCGCTCGCGCGGCATATCGTCTTTGAGCCATTTGCCCCGCAGGAGCGGCGAGGGCGCGGGTGCGCCGCGAGCCGTCGCCTTGGGCGGCGGCGACTCGCTGGTGGCCGCCTCGAGGGCTGCCTCGTCAAACAGGGTGGCGTCATCTGCCATATATAGAGTGTCCTCCGCTTCGGGTTTGGGGCGCCACGACGCAAGCCGCTGCCCGCCATGTGGCTTACAATAGACGCTTTGCGCACGGCACCCGACGGTTTGCCACACGCGTCGACCGCGCCAGCGGCGCACGCGTGCAGCGCGCTTCGACTGAGCGAGCATTGCATGAGCATCATCGACATTTCCGAAGTGAAACCCGGTTCACATGTGACGCTTCACTACCGGCTTTCCCTTGCCGATGGCGCCGAAGTCATCAATACGTTTAACGACAAGCCGGCCACGCTGCTGCTCGGCGCCGGCCAACTGGCGCCGCCATTGGAAGATATTTTGCTAGGTTTGAAGGTGGGCCACCACTCGACCTTTCAGCTAGCGCCGGGGCAGGCGTTCGGTCCCCGCAATCCGGAATTGATTCAGCGCGTGTCGCTGGCCACGTTGCGGGAAAACAGCATGATCGGCGAGGATTTTTCGCCGGGCGACCTGGTCGAATTCAACGCGCCGGGTGGCGGCCGTTACGCCGGCGTCCTTAAAGAAGTCGGCGAAACCTCGGCTCTGTTCGATTTCAACCACCCGCTTGCTGGCCAGGCGCTGGCATTTGAAGTGAAAATCATCGGGATTCTGTAAACATGAGCACCACGGATACGACTCTTGCTGAAACCGAGATCCTGCTGGCGCAGCCGCGCGGGTTCTGCGCCGGCGTCGACCGGGCGATCGAGATCGTCGAGCGGGCTATCAAGCTGCACGGCTCGCCGATCTACGTGCGTCACGAGATTGTTCATAACGCATATGTCGTCGAGGATCTGCGCAAAAAAGGCGCGATCTTCATCGAGCGGCTTGAAGAAGTGCCGGCCGGCAATACGGTCATTTTCAGTGCGCATGGGGTGTCCAAGGCCGTGCGTTCGGAAGCCGAGTCGCGCGGGCTGCGCGTGTACGACGCGACGTGTCCGCTCGTGACCAAAGTACATATCGAAGTCGCAAAGATGCGCCAGGACGGCTTCGACATCGTGATGATCGGCCACAAAGGCCATCCTGAAGTCGAAGGCACGATGGGGCAGGCGGGCGAGGGCATGCATCTGGTGGAAGACATCGACGATGTGCAGGCCTTGCAGCTGGCCGACCCCGAGCGGATCGCCTTCGTTACGCAAACCACGCTATCGGTCGACGACGCCGCCGAGATCATCGGCGCGTTGAAGGCCAAATACCCGTCCATCCGCGAGCCGAAGAAGCAGGACATCTGCTACGCCACGCAAAACCGCCAGGACGCGGTGAAATTCATGGCACCGCAGTGCGACGTCGTGATCGTGGTCGGCAGCCCGAATAGTTCGAACTCCAACCGGTTGCGCGAACTGGCCGAAAAGCTCGGCGTGCCTGCCTATATGGTGGACTCGCCGGATCAGATCGATCCGGTCTGGGTCGAAGGCAAACGCCGCATCGGCGTGACGGCTGGCGCCTCGGCGCCGGAAGTGCTTGCGCAGGCGGTGATCGCCCGGTTGCGTGAACTCGGCGTGCGCAACGTGCGCGCGCTGGACGGCATCGAAGAAAACATCGCGTTTCCGCTGCCGCGAGGGCTAGGTCTGCCGGCCTGACAATCCGCCAACTGCTGAAAGAAAAGCGCGCCCCAAGGGCGCGCTTTTTTTATCTCCAGCCTTCAACAAGCTCATCGAAAATAAAGTGCCAGATCACAAGAAAATGCCAGTTTAGGTGTCCGTTCGCACAAATTTCTTTGAAATGTGATCTGGTTTTTTATAGATTTATAAGTGATGCGTCCCCGTTTTATATGACCTAACCCGGCCGCGCGTTTTTTTGACGCACTAAGATAGTGCGTGCATCTCGATATCGATGGAAACGTAATACCTAAGGCGAACCGCGCTGTAACCGGGTGTCGGAGGAATTGGCCGCAACACTTGATGCCATTGGGTGCAACGCTGGTGCAACTGATGCACGGAAAACAATCGCAACCGGGTTGCGCCTTTTAGGGGATTTCGCTCTCAAAATAAGGTTGCAATGCAGGAAAACCCTGCCGGTTCAACAATATTGCCCGTCGCAAAATTGGAGTTACAATGCGCGCGTTCTCAAGGCCTTAGGGCCCCGAACAATAGTTTCTGGAAGGCGCAGGAGACCTACTTAATGCGAGTCAGATTTGCTTACGCCGTGTCCATCGCGGCCGCGGTTGCGATGTTGACCGCGTGCGGCAAGAAACAGGATGGCGAGGCGGGAGCGGGTGCGTCGGCGGCTACGGTTGCAGCGGCACCGGCGAGTGAAGCGACTGTCGTGAAGATCGGTCATGCGGCCCCATTGACCGGGCCCATTGCACATCTCGGTAAGGACAATGAAAACGGCGCGCGTTTGGCGGTCGATGAAATCAACACCCAGGGTTTGACTATCGACGGCCACAAGATCCAGTTGGAACTCGACGCGCAAGACGACGCCGCAGACCCGAAAACGGGCACGGCGGTCGCCGAAAAATTCGTCGACGACCATGTCGTCGCCGTGGTCGGCCACTTGAATTCGGGCGTCTCGATTCCGGCCTCCAAGATATATAGCGATGCCGGGATTCTGGAAATCTCGCCGTCGTCGACGAACCCGGGGTACACGCAACAAGGTTTCAAGACGACTTATCGCGTGGTCGCGACCGATGCCCAGCAGGGGCCGGCGCTTGCCAACTACGCAACGAAAGTGCTCAACGCGAAACGCATCGCGATCGTCGATGACTCGAGCGTCTACGGCAAGGGCCTGGCGGACGAGTTTGCGAAGACAGTACAGGCGAGCGGGGCAAAGATCGTTGCGCGCGAAACCACGAATGACAGGGCTACGGAGTTTCAGGCCGTCCTTAGGAAGATCAAGAGTGTTCAGCCGGACGTGATCATGTTCGGCGGCATGGACGCAACGGGCGGGCCGTTTACCAAACAGGCGGCGGCGCTCGGTATCAGGGCAAAAATCCTTGGCGGCGACGGTGTGTGTACCGACAAGGTGGGAGAGCTGGCGGGAACCGCCGTGCAAAACCTGGTCTGTTCGGAGGCAGGACTTGCGCTTTCGAAAATGGACAAGGGAGCGGACTTCGAAAAGAAGTACGTGGACCGCTTCCACACACCGGTGCAGATTTACGCGCCGTTCACGTATGACGCTGTGTACGTGATTGTCGATGCAATGAAGCGCGCTAATTCGATCGAGGCGCCCAAGGTGCTGGCTGCGATGCCGTCGACCGATTACAACGGGGTAATCGGTCACATCGCGTTCGACGACAAGGGTGATTTGAAAGAGGGCGCCATTACGCTTTACGACTTCAAGGACGGCAAAAAAGCAGTTCTCGACGTCGTGAAGATGTGATGACGGGACGTTCAGCCTGACGGCACCGAAACCACCCAACGGTGCCGTTTTTGCATCCGCTTAAGGCGAGTCCGCGACTGTCATCCAGTCGCCAAGACGAACCGGCAGCGGATAACCCTTACCGGTCTTTTACATCAGTACCCGCAGTGCCGTTGAGATTGGCGTACCGCATCACCGCCCACCGGCTGATGAAGAACGCGAATCCAGTCGCACGGGCTAAGGAGCATTAAATGGATATTTTCATCCAGCAGGTCCTCAACGGGCTGGTGCTTGGCAGCGTTTACGCCATCATCGCACTGGGCTATACGATGGTTTACGGCATCTTGGGCATCATCAACTTCGCTCACGGCGATGTGTTGATGGTGGGCGCGATGGTTGCGCTCTCAGCCATAGGCGTGCTTCAGAACCACTTCCCCGGCCTCGGCAATGTGCCGACGCTCGTCATCGCGCTGATCATTGCGGCCATTGTGTGCGCGGCGGTCGGCTACACGATCGAGCGCGTGGCCTACCGGCCGTTGCGCAAAGCACCGCGTCTCGCCCCGCTGATCACCGCGATCGGCGTGTCGATCCTGCTGCAGACGCTGGCCATGATGATCTGGTCGCGCAACCCGCTGCCGTTTCCGCAGCTGTTGCCCACCGACCCGCTGAACGTGATCAAGGCCACCGACACGACGCCTGGCGCCGTGATCTCGATGACCGAAATCGTGATCATCGTGGTGGCGTTCCTCGTGATGGGCGGCCTGCTGCTGCTGGTCCACAAGACCAAGCTCGGCCGCGCGATGCGAGCCATCGCGGAAAACCCGGGCAATGCCTCGCTGATGGGCGTGAACCCGAACTTCGTGATCTCGGCCACCTTCATGATCGGCTCGGCGCTCGCCGCTCTGGCCGGCGTGATGATCGCGTCGGAATACGGCAACGCACACTTCTATATGGGCTTCATCCCCGGCCTGAAGGCCTTCACCGCGGCGGTGCTCGGCGGTATCGGCAATCTCGGCGGCGCGATGGTGGGCGGCGTGATTCTCGGCCTGATCGAACAGTTGGGCGCCGGTTATATCGGCAACCTCACTGGCGGTGTGTTCGGCAGTAACTATCAGGACGTGTTCGCTTTCATCGTGCTGATCATCGTGCTGGTGTTCCGTCCGTCGGGCCTGCTTGGCGAACGTGTTGCGGATCGCGCCTGATCCCGGGAGAAAACAGACATGACCTCAATTCAACCGATCGAGCCGTCCACGACGCTCATCCCCGAAAAGAACCTGACGAAGACGCTGACCGTCGGCATCATCACCGCGATCTTCGTGATCGCCGCGCCGATGATCATCGGCAGCGCAGGCGGCAACTACTGGGTCCGCGTGCTCGACTTCGCGATGCTGTACGTGATGCTCGCGCTCGGCCTCAACGTGGTGGTCGGCTTCGCCGGCCTGCTCGACCTGGGCTACATCGCGTTCTACGCGGTCGGCGCCTACACGTCCGCGTTGCTGAGCTCGCCGCATCTGGCCTCGCAGTTCGAGTGGATCGCGCATCTCGCCCCGAATGGCCTGCACGTGCCGTTCCTGATCATCGTGCCTTGCGCGATGGCTGTCGCCGCGTTCTTCGGCGTGATTCTCGGCGCACCGACGCTGCGTCTGCGCGGCGACTACCTCGCCATCGTGACGTTGGGCTTCGGGGAAATCGTCCGGATCTTCCTGAACAACCTCGACCGTCCGGTGAACATCACCAACGGCCCGAAGGGGATCACGGGGATCGACCCGGTGCACGTCGGCGACTTCAGCCTCGCGCAAACGCACTCGCTGTTCGGCTTCCAGTTCCCGTCGGTGTACTCGTACTACTACCTGTTCGTGCTGGCCGCGCTGCTGGTGATCTGGGTGTGTACGCGCCTGCAGCACTCGCGTATCGGCCGTGCATGGGCCGCGATCCGCGAAGACGAAATCGCCGCCAAGGCGATGGGCATCAACACCCGTAACGTGAAGCTG
>NZ_PVNC01000020.1:0-128162 GCF_003001875.1 Paraburkholderia sp. BL18I3N2 | reverse complement strand
TCATCCCGCTCCTGCTTGCGCGCATCCGCTCTTTCGCCACGCAGTACAAGCGGGCGCCGAATGCAACCGATTTGCGCCACTTCCTGATCCAAGCCACCAACACGCGGGTGACGGTGTCGTGAGTGTGGTTATGGCGGCCAAACTTGTCCAATAGAAGTAACGAGATGCAAGAAGTTATCGAACAACTGCGTCACCTGTCGTCGGCCGAGGATTTCCTGCGATTTTTCGACATCGCATTCGACGAGAAGGTGGTGAACGTGCGCCGCCTGCACATCCTCAAGCGCTTCTTTCAGTACATCGAGCAACAGAAAGGACTGCCGAGTAACAACGCGACGGCCGTGCTTGCACTCGCCGATGCAATCCGGCAGATTGCAAATGGACAGGCAGTAGACATCATCTTCGCCGGCAAGCAGACCATCGACGGCGACACTGCGCAGGTCGGCCCCGGCATCGCAAGGCGGTTGAGCGTCCAGTTGCTCACGTATGTTTCCCGGATCGTCGAGACTGACCTCGACCCGCGCACGATCGTAGTCGAGCGCGCGTCGAAGGCGGTGTGCAAGTATTGAAAACCGCACTGCCCTGTCTCGTGACGAGGCTCGAGAATACGAACGAGCTGCGCTTCGCGACACTGCCCGCGACGATCCACGCGGCAGGATTCCCGGTGCGCAAATGGAATCGCGAGCAGGCCGGCATTGAGGACGTGAGCAAGATCGGGCTGAAAGGTTCACCTACCGCGGTCAGCAAAGTGTTTGGGCCGACACCACGCGACGAAAAGGCCGAGATGCTCGAATTCGACGCGTCCAGCCTGCGCGACGTGTCGCTGAAACTCCTGCACGAGATATTTGCTCGCCATCCGACATTGGAGGCGGACCTGTTGATGGAAACGGCCTCATGAACTCGCCCGCTGCCTCGGAAACGAAGCCGGCCGCGCCGGTCAAACGGGCCACCGGCCGTAACCTCGATCTGCCCGAACATCTGAAAGCCTACCAGAGCGTCTGGGTCTTTCTCGAGCACGGCCGCGGCCACGTGCATAGCGTGTCGTGGGAGCTGCTCGTTCACGCGCGCAAGCTCGCCGACAAACTCGGCAGTCGTGTCGCTGTGCCCGTGCTCGGCGGTACCGACGAGCCGCTTGAGCAGTTTGCCAGTGAGGCGTTCAGTTTCGGCGCGGACAAAACGTACGTGATTCACGACCCTGTGTTGCTCGGCTATCGCAACGAACCGTTCACGAAGGGGCTGGCCGACCTGGTCAACAAGTACCGCCCCGAGATTCTGCTGCTCGGAGCAACCTCGATGGGCCGGGATCTCGCCGGATCTGTCGCAACGACGCTCTTGAGCGGCCTCACCGCCGACTGCACTGAATTGAACATTGACCCGGCCTCGCGCGCACTGGCGGCCACACAGCCGCCTTTCGGCGGCTCGCTGCTCTATACGATCATGATGTTCGCATACCGTCCACAGATGGCGACGGTGCGCCCACGGGTCATGGCGATGCCGCAGGCGCAGGAAGGCCGCGGTGGAGAGATCGTGCAGGACGCGCTTGAGATCTTCGAGGCCGATATTGTGGCCAAATTGCTCGACTTCATCGCCGATGCGAAAAGCAACCAGATCGACCTCCCTTACGCGGACGTGATCGTTAGCGGCGGCAAAGGACTGAAGAATCCGGAGAACTTCAAGCTCGTATTCGATCTGGCGCGGGTACTCGGTGGCGAAGTTGGCGCAACCCGCCCGTGCGTGCAGGCGAGGTGGGTCGAGGACGACCGGCAGGTCGGGCAGACCGGAAAAACCGTGCGACCGAAACTCTACATCGCTGCCGGCATCTCCGGCGCGATCCCGCACCGCGTCGGTATGGAAAGCTCGGACGTAATCGTCGCAATCAACACCGACCAGACCGCACCGATTTTCGACTACATGCACTACGGCATTGTCGGGGACGCACTGCAACTGCTGCCGGCGTTAACGCATGCCTGTAAGGACCATCTGGCGCTGCGGCAAATCCGGCACACAAGGAGAGTTAGATGAGAGATCCCTCGCAATTCGATGCGATCGCCGTGGACGCCGGACCGTCCGGCAACGCTGCAGCCTACGTTACGGCCAGGAGCGGACTAAAGGCGCTTCAGATCGAGCGCGGCGAATATCCCGGCAGCGAGAACGTTCAAGGCGCAATCCTCTACGCCGACGCGCTGGAACAGATCATTCCGGACTTTCGTGACCACGCGCCACTCGAGCGCCACATCATCGAACAGCGCATGTGGATGCTCGACGATACTTCGTTCGTGGGCACACACGTACGCAGCGACGACTACAACAAACCGCCGTATAACCGCTATACGATCATCCGCGCGCAGTTCGACAAGTGGTTCTCATCGAAAGTGCGCGAGGCCGGTGCATTGCTGATCTGCGAGACCACCGTAAATCACCTGATTATGGACGGGGACCAGGTCGTCGGCCTGCAATGCAACCGCGAACACGGTGAAGTCTATGCGGATATCGTGATTCTTGCGGACGGCGTCAACTCAACGTTGACGCGCAAGGCGGGCTTTCATGGCGAAATTAGGACGGGCAACGTCGCGCTAGCTGTGGAGGAGATTCTCCTCATGCCGGAGAAGACAATTCGCCAGCGCTTTAATGTCGCCGATCAGGAAGGCTTCGTGATAGAGATGGTCGGCCGCATCACCGAAGGCATGACAGGAACGGGGTTTCTCTACACGAACAAAGAGTCGCTGACCATCGGCGTCGGTTGCATGCCGGGCGACTTCAAAAAGAACCCGAACCGCATGAGCACGTATGTGCTGCTCAAAAAAAATGAAGCATCATCCGTCGATCGCTCCACTCATCGCGGGCGGCGAGATGAAGGAGTACTGCGCTCACCTGATCCCCGAAGGGGGCTTCAATGCGATTCCGTAAGTTTACGGCAATGGCTGGATGATCGTCGGTGACTCGGGCGGCTTCGTCAACGCCACGCATCGCGAAGATTCCAACCTCCCCATGACCACAGGACGCCTCGCCGCGGAGATGGCGATAGCCGCAAAAGCAGCCGGCTGCCGCGGCTACCGCACTAACGTGCTGTCGGCGTACAAGGTTGCGCTCGACAAAAGCTTCGTGATGAAGGATTTGCACAAGTACCGCGACATGCCAGAAATTCCGCACCGCAATCTACAGTTCTTTACAACATACCCTGATCTCGTCGCTCAAGCGGCCGGCACCGTGATTACGGTAGATGGCGTCGACAACAAGGCCAAAAAGCACGATGTCATGGTCAGTTTCCGCAAAAATCGCTCGCTGACCGGACGGTCGGCGACGCATACAATTTCTGGAGAGGCTTCCGATGAAAACGGTCACTGTTAATATCGAAAAGCTGTTTCAGAATCGCTACCGCGTGGACGTCGGGCGGCCGCACGTCCACATCAAAAACGTTGAAGTCTGCACCAACGACTTTGCCAAAAAAAACTGCACGTTCGTGTACCCGGCCTTGTTATCGGAAGGAGAGCAACGGCTCGGTCACGCTGATTACCGGCGGCTGCCTGGAATGCGGTAGTTGCCGCATTCTGTGCACGGACCATCACAATCTCGAATGGGCGTGTCCGCGCGGCGGGCATCGCATCCAGTTCAGGTTCGCGTAGACAAACACATCCATCGTCACATCGGCTTCCGAGCGCTGCAAAAGCAGCCGGACGCCTCATCATATCGGAGCAAATTGATGAATCTCATTACTGGTATCGAATCGACCGTTCTCTTCGGCGGCAATGTTCCCTCCCCCGTGCTACAGCTGATCGAGAGAACCCGCGGCGGCAGCAATGACGATGTGGCCGCCGCGTTGTGGACTGCGGTCCTGTCGTACCCGCGCTGCCTGCCACCCTACTATCTGCTGTATAAGTTCCATGCGAACCGGGGTGAACTTGGCGAGGCCCAGGAGGTCGCGACCAAGGCTTTGGCGGTCGCCGCCCGGCGGGCGTCGCTCGACAGCGACTGGTGTGCGGTACAGCCGGGCGACACCGACTTCACCATTCCTGGTCCGGGCCGCTTCTGGCTCTTCACACTGAAGGCGCTCGCGTTCATCAGCGTGCGGCGCGGCGAGCGCGCCGTTGCACTGAAGCTGATCGCCAAGCTGCGCAGGCTGGACCCGATCGATTGCATAGGCTTGGACGTCGTCGAAGCCTTGCTCGCACAGTCCGGGTCCCGATAATCGCCGCCGGAAGATCAACTGACAGATCGACAATATGTCCCCGGCTTGGCTATGGCAAAACTCCATTGCAGTTCATGGCGATCGTTTCACTAGTCAAAGCCGACGCTCACCGCACACTTCGCGCGGGCGCGCACGCCATGCCGTGGACGCTTTTCAGCGAGCCGTGGAGACCGGTAGCCCCAGCGGTGCCGACAATTCGGCGTACATCCTATAAAGAGACTGCGTCGCAAGCAGGGGGTGGCGTTGCAACCAGAACCGCAGCTTCAAGGCAACAACCAGGTTGACACACGGCTTGCCGGTCGCGCCGAACCTGCTCGATCAGGCGTTTGCCGTCACCGCGCCGAATGAGGCCTAATGTGGCGATACACGTTATATCGCCACAAAACCCTCGAAACGCCACAAATCCATGCCGCAAAAACCTTGCTGAAAGATCCCATTTCCTAACTTGGCTGGATTGGTCTTCGCGTGGTCTTAGGCGGAGAAATCATGCGTGACGCCTCCTGCAATATTATCTCCAGCATCCAATTGCTTGCCGGATCACTGTTGTGAAGGGCAGACCATTGGACGGCCTCGGTGAATGCGGGACGTGGCAGCGGAAGTTCGACGATCCGCAGAGGCATCGCTTTTTCGAAATACTTGACCAGCCTTAAGGGCATCGTCCCTATACGGACAGTGTTTAATAGCATAGGCGGGATCATGCTAAAGCTCGGCACGGTGACCTCGTCCCGTCTCTTGAGACCGTGCTGAAGCAAAAACCATTCCTCGATGGAGGGCTGCCGCAAACGCCCGAACTTGACCACAACGTGCCCCATCGACATATATCTCTCGAATGTGAGCTGCCCTGATAGCTGCTGGTTCGTACGGCAGCCTACGCACACGAGCGTCTCCTCGAACAGCTTCGCTTTAGGGTGCGCGCTCGACATGAAAAATTCCGGCAAGATGAGAAAATCGGCTTCGCCGCGCCGGAGAACCTCATCGGGGTCATCGGCAAGTGGCAGCAATTCGAAGCTGACGGCGGGAGCTTCCCGTGCAATACGCTCCACGATCTTTCGAAAAAATACGACTGCCATGAAATCGGAAAGAATGATCCTGAAGCGGCGATCCGATTTGGCTGGGTTGAACACGTCCTGGGAAATAACGGCGAGCTGGATGTGCACCAGAGCCTCGCGGACTGGAGCAGCGAGCCCTTCTGCACGCGGTGTTGCGACAAGTTCCCGGCCCCTCATCGTAAATAGTTCATCGCAGAAATAGGCGCGTAGCCGGGCGACGGCCGCGCTCATGGCCGGCTGGCTCAGGTTGATGCTGCGTGCCGCCGCGGTGAGATTACGCTCGGTCATCAGAGCATCGAGCGCGACGAGGAGATTTAGATCGAGGCCCTTGAACCGCATGATCCCAACTTATCCATAGTGTGGATGTGTTCCATCAAGACAAACGATTTTACGAATTGTACGGCATGGAGGATAGTGTTCCTTGTAAATCCGATTGAATTTCGCAAACCTGCTGGCACCTTCGTGGTGCCGGGTAGTGGATGAAGTGTGTCGTAGAACTGAGCGAAGCCGAGGAAATGACGTTGCAGCAGTTGTCGATCAATCACATGCATCGGGAGCCATCCTATTGAACCCGCCGCATGTTTGGCAACGATTGGGGACTTCCTCGGGGTTCCAGCGCTTCAGCTTTCTGGTCGCGCCATCCTTCGTCGCCAAGAAACGCGACCCCGGACCAAACGGTACAGAATTTTCATGAATTGCGGCGCCATTTTGCAGACGGACCCTACGCGAGATTCTTTGGGGCTGGTGACGTCTGACCGGTGTTCGCAACGGCGAGCGATACCCTACCTTACCTATGTGGCAGGGGTTCGAGTCTTGCCAATAGGGGCTTCCTACCACGATGAAGGAGAGAAACATGCTGTGCTTAGGAGTGAGCGGCGGGCTAGACAAAGTTCATGAAAATTCACTCGAACTGCCGAACACATTTCTGCACGACGGCGCTGCGGCGCTTGTCCGGGACGGACGCGTAATAGCGGCCGTCGAAGAGGAGCGCCTCAACCGGATCAAGCACTCTAACAAGTTCCCGAGCAGTTCAATTCAATACTGCCTCGCATCCGCAGGGATTCAACTCAGCGATATCGACCACATCGCGTTTTACGCTACCGAGGCCTATTGCAACGTTATGCTCGAACGCCTGTTCCTGTCCCAGCCGAACATCTCCATTCCGGTGGATGCCAAGCTGTTTCTGCGTAACTTACTAATGCGGGAATTCGGTACCGAGGTCGATCCTTCGCGAGTCTCATTCGTGAGTCACCATCTGGCGCATGCCGTGAGCGCGTTTGCGATGTCTGGATTCGAGCAAAGTCTGATCCTCGCGGTCGATGGCGGCGGTGATTTCCTCTCGGGGCTCTTGGCGCTCGGATCTGGAACCGAAATTACGCAACTCGCGACTTTCGCAGAGAATAATTCTCTAGGGCTGTTTTACCTCGAAGCAATCCGGTACCTCGGGTACGGCTTGTTCGACGAATACAAGGTCATGGGGCTTGCACCTTATGGGGATCCCGCTCCCTATCGCGGGCTCTTCGAGCAATTCTATCAACTGTCCGCCAACGGTGAGTACCGCGTCTACCTGGACCGCATCGGTCCGACGTTGCTCCGCAGCATCCAGGTCCGGCGAAAGGGAATGCCATTCACACAGCAGCATCGGGATGTGGGTGCTTCATTGCAGGAAGCGCTGGAGCGGATCGTGTTTCACATTCTCCGCCATCACCGCGAGGTCACCGGTATGAAACGGCTGTGTATAGCCGGAGGAGTAGCTCATAACTGCACCATGAACGGTAAGCTGCTGTATTCGGGACTTTTCGAAGACATCTTCGTGCAGCCCGCAGCGCATGACGCCGGTTGCGCATTAGGCGCTGCCCTTATGATGTCAAACGACTTCGGTCGGCCCGCGCCGCGTGAGCGATTGCAGGAGGTTTATTGGGGGCCCGATCTGGGGAGCGATCTGGCCGTGGAGCAAGAATTGAATGCGTGGGCCGGGCACCTCGATGTTGAACGCAGTGATGACGTGGCCGGCAGAGCAGCCGACTGGATGGCCAATGGCGCCGTGATTGGCTGGGTCCAGGGTCGTTCGGAATTCGGGCCACGCGCGCTTGGCAACCGCAGCATTCTTGCCGATCCCAGGCCGACCGCAAACAAAGACCGGATCAACGCCATGGTCAAGAAGCGCGAGGGTTACCGACCGTTCGCGCCATCAGTGCTGGAGGATGATGCGCACGAATTTTTTGACCTCCCAGAGGGTACCCGCGAATTTCCTTTTATGAATTTTGTAGTTCGCGTGCGCGACTCCAAGCGTGCCTTGCTCGGCGCCATCACGCACATTGACGGTACAGCGCGGCTGCAAACAGTATCGCGGAAGACCAATCCCGCCTACTGGGAGGTTATTAATGCGTTCAAGAAGCGGACAGGAATCCCAATTCTGCTCAATACTTCCTTTAATAACAACGCTGAGCCGATCGTAGATTCCGTTGCAGACGCGATTGCCACATTTCTGACGACAGAGCTGGATGGACTTGTGGTCGGGCCGTTCCTCGTCAAAAAGCGGCTCGCAACGCAGGAACATTGGACTGCGCTCGCGGTTTCACTGCCGCCCTATGCATCGCTCTATCGAGTCCGCGCTCACACTGCGCGGGATCGTCAGGAGACGGTGTGCGAAATTCGCACCGGCGGCTCCAACTATGACCGTGTGCGTATTTCACATGAGTTGTTCGATCTGCTGATGCGGATCGAAGGCGAAGCCGTGCTCGGACATCTTCTCGATACAACTACGCCTGAGCAGACTCGACGTGAAGCCCTCGTCAAGGAGCTGCGGGGATTGTGGGAACAGCGTCGGGTTCGGCTACATCCCTCACGGGCGTTGTCACGGTAACGACGCGCCTCCAATGAGTTGCTGAAGGTCTGAAGCTAGGTAACAGCACTCGCGAGCTATTTTTCTAGAACGTTAAACAATAGCGTTTGGCCGCCGTGCGGTTCTTGTACCGACACGCCGGCTTTCAACGGAGCACCAGTCCCGGCCCAAGGTCCGGACACTTGCAGCGGCGCGCCATAAAGGGAGGCGGAATTGACACATCAAACGAACTTCGAATTGCTGCGTCGGGAATTGGACGCAGACGATCCATGGCGGCTCGACAGCAATCCCTTTGAGCACGAGCGCCACAGGCAAATGCTTCGGATGGCACTTTCGCAGGGATCCGTCACAAATGCGCTCGAAGTCGGATGCGCAGGCGGAGCCTTCACGGAAAAATTGGCACCGCACTGCCAACGGCTCACCGTGATCGATATCGTGCCACACGCGATTGCTAGGACACGCGAACGGATGATGGCCCCGCCACACATCAATTGGATCGTCTCCGATGTCCAGCATTTTTCGACTGAGCAACAGTTCGATCTGATCGTGGTGGCGGAGGTTCTCTATTACCTCGACGGCAGCGCCGAGGTGCGCGCCGCTGTCCGCAATTTAGCACGGATGCTTGCGCCCGGTGGACAGCTGGTTTTCGGATCGGCACGTGACGCCAATTGCCGGCGATGGGGTCACATTGCCGGAGCCGAGACGGTCATAACCATCCTGAAAGACGAGCTGGTTGAGATCGATCGTTTGAGGTGGAGGTGCGTCGGTCAGTCGTTGAATGAAGACTGTCTGCTCGCCTGTTTTCGGAACGCGGCTTCGCCTTCGTGTGGACCAACTTACCAGCGTTAGGCCGGGAGATATTATGCGCATCTGTGGGATCAAACTGACGCACGACGGAGCGATCGCCCTTGTCGAGGATGGAAAACTGGTTTTTTGCGTGGAGCAGGAAAAGCGAGACAACAATCCGCGGTATCAGGCGATCGACGACCTCGACGCGATCGCGATCGCATTGGCCGAGCATGGTTTCGGTGCGCACGATATCGACCAGTTTGTCATCGACGGCTGGGACGGAGTAGTCGAGTCGCAATTTCAGGTCCTCAGCGGGTCGATTCCCGTCAGCCTGAAAGGAGCCCCTTATGCCGAACGCCAAGCCGATGATCTTCTCGCTTCGATCGACGGCTCCGGACTGCTTGCCGGCGGCCAGTCCTTTCCTTATAAAAGCTATCCTCACGTGTCAGGCCATGTGGCCTCCGCGTACTGCACCAGTCCCTTTGCCCAAAGCGGGCAACCTGCATTCTGTTTGGTGTGGGATGGTGGCATCGTCCCACGCCTCTATCATGTAGAACGCCACCGCGCCCGCCATGTTGACTGCCTGTTCCCCGTGATAGGTCACATCTACGCTGCGGCGGGTCATCACTTTGGTCCTTATAAGAAGCCGGGCGGCGCCCGATGGGATCTGGGTGTGGCCGGCAAGCTGATGGCTTACATCGCGCTGGGCTCGGTTGACGAAGATATCGTTGAGGTATTTCGCGAGCTTTATCAGGCACGCTTTGCCGGCGACACGGAGTGTGCGCAAGCTTATCGCGAGAACATCCACAGCGCGGACGCGTCGCTAGCGGCTGTAGGAGAGTTCTTCGAAGCAAGCGCGCTGCGACTGGAAGCCAAGCCGCCCGAAGACGTACTCGCCTCGTTCCATGTATTCCTCGAGCGTCTTCTCGTTCATGAAATGGGTATCGCGCTGCAGCGCCATTCGATTGCGGGGCCGAAAAATCTGTGCATCGCTGGCGGATGCGGACTCAATATCAAATGGAACAGCGCCCTGCGCGCGAGCGGTTTGTTCGACGCAATCTGGGTGCCACCGTTTCCCAACGATAGCGGGTCTGCGATTGGCGCCGCTTGTTGCGCGCTGGCAGCCGAGAAGGGCTTCGTGCCGCTGGAATGGTCGGTGTATAGCGGACCGGCCTTAAAAGGTTGCCAAGTACCGCCCGGATGGACGGCATCTACTTGCTCCATTGCAGAACTCGCCAGCATACTCGCCAGTGGCAAGCCCGTCATTTTCCTTGCCGGCCGAGCCGAGCTCGGACCACGAGCATTGGGGGGCAGAAGCATTCTGGCCGCCGCGACTTTGCCCACAATGAAGGATCATCTCAACGACATCAAGTTTCGAGAGCACTTCCGTCCCGTGGCGCCAATTTGCCTTGAGGATCGTGCGCCGACCATTTTTAGCCCGGGGAGCCCTGATCCCTATATGTTGTTCGATCATCAGACGCGCGCGGAATGGCAAGAAAGAATCCCTGCTGTCGTGCATCTCGACGGATCTGCCCGATTGCAGACCATTTCTAGAACTTCCGAGCGTCCGGTGGCGCAACTTCTGGTCGAATACGAAAAGCTGACGGGTATTCCGTTGCTCTGCAACACGAGCGCCAACTATCACGGGCGAGGTTTCTTCCCGGACGCTGCTTCAGCCTGTGCGTGGGGACGCGTCGAACGTGTGTGGTGCGATGGTTTGTTACTGACCAGGACTGGTCTGTCGCCGTCAGTCGACGAAACACTTTTCGCTACGTTGCCGTTCGAAGATTGCTGACGTTGCAGCTCAGTGGTCAATACGACGCGGTCAATTGTCCCGGCAGCTCGCTCTATCGCTACGGTCCGAAGACGATCAGCCGGCCTCCCTTGGCTCGATTTTCGCAAGCACTTATCCCGCGCGGAGGTTGCTCATCGAATCGCGGAACCTCGATGCCATCCTCGGAAACTTGGCATCTTCTTCAAAATGCGGTGGGTAATGTGGCTCACGGGGCGTGCGGGTTAAAGCTGGAGAAATCCAGCTTGCCGGCGATGAGAAAGAGGACGGTGCGCATCGTCGTGAAGCGCGTGTCACCGCGAGCCTTGCGCTTGGCAGCTTGAAACAAGCCCTGATGACCTCGATGAAGCCGTTGGTCTGGCGGGTCTGAGTCTAGGCGACGATGCCATCGAAGTGCTGGCGAATCATTCGCGCCACTTCCTTCATCGGCTCAACCTTCGAGCGCATGACGTTGGTGCACCACCACCGCCGCAACACGCGTGGACAATTGACGCACCGCAAGGTTTGCGTAGGTTCAAAGTGTTCAGCTTCCCAATTCCTCGTATGATTCACTCAGGCGGCCAGAGGTAATGTCGAACCAAGCATAGTGCTGGTCAGAATGACGCCATTGGGAAAAAAGCGATCGTCATCTACCGCTTTCGTCTTCCTGAAGCGGGCATCGGCTACGCAGTACGCCGGCACCGCCGCCTCAATCTTAGTCCACGGGAATTGCGCTGCACTATCTCGGTTGGCCAATTCCCCTCTAACGGCGGAACAAGTTCCTATGGACATGCTAGACGTCATCGGTATTGGTATCGGACCGTTCAATCTAAGCCTCGCCGCGCTCATTCAGCCCACCGGTTTGCGAGCGCTCTTCTTTGAGAAGCGCATAAAATTCTCCTGGCATCCGGGGCTCATGCTGCCCCAAAGTCAACTCCAGGTGTCGCCGCTCAAGGATTGTGTGACCCTGGTGAATCCCACAAGCCCATATTCTTTTCTCAACTATCTCGCTGTACATCGACGCCTGTACAGCTTCGTGAATAAAGGTGGAAACAGCACGTCGCGACGTGAGTTCACCCACTATTACCAATGGGTCGCGCAATGCCTGGACACGCTTCGATTCGGCGAGGAGGTGATCGATATCAGGCCTTGCAATAAGGGCTATTGCGTGACCACTACCGCGCGCACCTATCATGCGCGCGCAGTAGTGGTCGGGGTCGGCGTCGAACCCAAGGTGCCGGCATGTGCGCGGCAGGTGGTTGGCGAGACGGTCTATCACGTAGACGACTACCTTAACCGGAAACCGTTCAGCGAAGACGAACATGTGCTGGTGGTGGGCGGCGGGCAGAGCGGCGCGGAAGTCGTCGAGCACATGCTGACCGAGTCAGGTCCCGACAAGATCACTTGGGCGACGTCGCGCGCCAATCTGTTTGCGATGGACGACAACGCATTTGTCAATGAAGCATACATGCCCAGTTATAGCCAACGCTTTCACACGCTGCCAATCCAGCGGCGCTGGGCCATTGTCGAAAGCGAAAAGCTCACCAGCGACGGCATCTCCGCCAGCCTGTGCAACCGGCTCTATGAAGCGTTGTACGAACGCAGCGTCCATGGCACGCTAGCCGACTGCTTTCGTCTGTTGCCTTCGGTGACAATGGACGAGATCACACGCCGCAGCGGTCGCTGGCATATCGGGTTGACCTCGCTCGTCACGTCGCAGCGCAACGGGATAAGCGCGGACAGAATCATCCTGGCAACCGGTTTTCAGCCGCGCCATTTGCCATTCGTTCAGAAGTTGCTTGACGGCGCAAGCCGTGAAGACGGTCTGCCAACGCTCGATCCCGATTACGCCGTGCGCTTCGATGCGTCAATGCCCGGTCCCGTGTATCTGCAAAACCAAAGCCGCGTGCAGCACGGCCTGCAAAGCGTCAATCTTTCGCTGGTCGCGTACAGGAACAGCCGCATCATCAACAGTCTGCTAGGTCTTGCCTTCTATCCGGATGTTCCGGACCGGCAACTGCTCGACAGCCTTGAGGATCAGGAGACTGAAGCAGGATCGATTCTGTGCGACGCGCCTCAGGCCTCGCATCAACCGGCAGTGGGGTAAGCGCATGACTGGCTCCTCCATTTATCTATCGACTGGCGAGCGTGCGATCTCACACGCCGAGCACTTGCCGGCATCCCTCCAATTACGGGCGTTCATTCCGTTTCTGATCGCGTCACTGGTGATCGCCGCTTCGTACGGGACGAGTTTTCTCCTGCCCGAGTACCTGCAATCCCTGGGCATGAAGAGCGATGTCGCCGGCGCCGTGATTTCGAGCGGCATGGTCTCGACCATGATCTGCTGCTGCGTGGCTGGGCGCATAGCCCAGCGTATCGGTGTCATGCCGACCATTGCGCTGGCCTCGCTCGTCATGGCAGGCAGCATGCTCTGCTTCGCCGCTGCGCCAATGGACATTCGTGCCGTCTATGCAGGCGGTTTGCTGTTGGGCGCTGGGTGGTCCGTGTTCTTCATACTCGCGCCGCTGCAAATCATCCATCATCTGTGCCCCAACGCGCGTATCCAGTACCTGACCTTCGTTTCCGGCACGCAAATGGCCGGCCTAGGCATGGCGGCGCCTTTGAGCCGCCTGATCGCCCAATATACCGGCTCGATCGCGCTGGCCTACCTTCTGTCCGCTGCGGCATGCGCGGTGGCGGCAGTCTGCGTCAAGATCGCCAGTGAGGCGATGAGGGATAGGTCCTGTTTGCCGATGACGCGCGTGGCCATTACCGCGACCGACACGTTGGCCCTGCTCAGGGCACGAACAGCAGTGCCGATCGCAATGATCGCACTGGCAGCCTGTGTCTTCGCCGGGCTGGCGACTTACCAGACACCCTATGCCGTCTCGCGTAACCTCAGGCCAGACCTGTTCTTCCTGACGTTCACGATAACCAGCGTGGCACTGCGCTTGTCGCTCGCGAGAACCATGGGACGCATCAAGCCCGAGCGACTGGCGCTCGCATTGTTTTTGCTGACCGGCGCCTCGCTCGTACTGTTCCTGTTGAACCACGGCAGCACGACGCTTTATATCGTCGCTACCGCGCTGTTCGCCACGGGCTACGGACTGAGCTACTCGACCCTGAACGGCATGGCCGTGAACCTCGCCGGAGACCACAGCGTTTCGGTGCCGATGACTTCGCAAATCTTTACGCTTGCCTATTTCATCGGTCTGTTCGGATGCCCTTTCCTATGTGGCGCCCTGATTCACGTTTTCGGCGCCGATGCAATGCTCGTCGTCCTGCTAGGCGCCGTACTCGCCAATGTGGTGCTACTCGGCGTCATGCGCATGAAGGCGCATTTCACCGCCTGACTTCTCCTTGAAAACTCTTTTCTTTAACGAGGTGGTTCGCATGCTGAATGAAACGCAAAAATCCAAGTGGCACGAAGATGGATATCTAAAAGTAGAGGGCTTTTTCGATCCGGTCACCCGCGAAAAGATTTCTGCTCTGGTCAACGATGTCTCGCGCTGGGAAATCAGCGACAACAAATGGATGATGTGGTTCGAGAAGACCGAGGACGACCGCAGGATCGTTTCAAAGGTAGAGAACTTTTTGGACTTCAACAACGAGCTGCGCGACCTGTTGCTGGCCGACAAGCGTATCCAGACGGCTGTCGAATCGCTTCTCGATGAAGATACCCGCATGCTCAAAGAACTGCTCATCTTCAAGTACCCGGACAGCGGCGGCTATCGTCCGCATCAGGACATCTATCACATCCCGCACAACATTCCTGAACGCATGGTGCATGCCGTGGTCGCCATCGCCATCGACGATTCCGGTCCGGACAACGGCGGCCTGTTCTTCAGTCCGGGCAACCATCAGAAAGGTGTGTTTCCGATGGATGCCGGCGGCGTGATTCATCCGGAGGTGGCCGAGACGTTCAAGTGGGAACCCATGCCCTGGAAGGCCGGCGACATCTTCGTCTTCGACGACTACGCGCCGCACTATTCGCAGCCCAACAAAAGTAAACGTTCGCGCCGCGTGCTCTATCTGGTGTTCCAGCGCGCCTCAACTGGCGGCCCCACGCGTACGGAATACAACAAACTGAAGCGTGCCTACAACCCACCCGAAGGAAAGGAATCGGATATCCACGATCTGAAGCCGCCAAATGGCATTTTCTATCGCACCTAATGTAATTCACCGGAGGATGTGCGTGTACACAAAGCAGATTGACCCATCCATGATGCGGCCGGAATACGGCGTTCTTGTTTGCCGGCTGCTCGAACATCTGCCCGCTGGCCTGACAAAAGCGTTCGGCACGTCGATTGTTGAGGTCGTGCCGGCGGGCGCTGTCAATCTGCACTCCCATTCCGAGCATGAACTGTGGGTACTGATTTCAGGCAACGGAGTATTCGAGGTGAATGGTCAGGCGCAGCCAGTCGCAGATTCAACGCTGCTCTATATCGAGCCGAACCAGGAGCACGCGATTCGCAATGCCGATCCGGCAGCGAGCCTGAAATTTCTATCGATATGGTGGGACTAACGTGACCACACGCACTTTTTTCGTTTGCCCCGCACCGCCCTGCCCGAACGGCAAGCTGCATCTCGGCCATATTGGCGGGGTCTATCTGCTCACCGATCTTTTCGTTCGCTTTCAACGCATGAGAGGTCACCGCGCCTACCACGTCACAGGTGCGGACGAGCATGGCACCTATACGGTAGTGAAGGCGCGCAAGCTCGGTCGTCCGATTGACGAAGTCGCGCAGTTGCATATTGACGAGATAATGGATTGCTTGCGGGCAATGCACATCGAGCCCGATGTCTTCGTCAGAACAACGGACGCTACGCACAAGCAGAACAGTCTGAAGATCTTTCGCGAGCTGGAAGCTGCAGGCTACATTGATGTGCGTGATGGCCATCAACTCTACTGCGAAAACTGTGACCAGTTCGTGGCCGATTCGCTTGCCGTCGGCCGCTGCCCCGCGTGCGATGCGTCCACCGACAGCAACTTGTGCGAAAACTGCGGTTTGGCGCAACAGCACTCGAAGTTGCGAGCGCCAGTCCACACGTCGTGCGGCAAACCGCTATCGCTTCGCCCCATCGAACAGGCGGTTTTCGACATCCCTCGCATGGCAGCCATGCTTGACGATGCGATCAAGGGGAGTGAATGGGATCGAACGATCCAGCGTAAAGCGCGTGCATGGTTGCGTAACGAATTGCGGCCGCTGCCTATGTCGCGCATTTTCGACCGGGGTGTGACACTTGAAGCACCCGCGAAGATTGCGGGACAAACGTTGATGACGTGGTTCGAAGGGCTTTGGTGTTTCGAGACGGGGATCCGCCTGCAGTGCGCGCGCGACGGGGTCAACTACGACACCGTGATGCGCGACCCCGATACACGCCTCCTGTTTTTCATGGGCCAAGATAACCGCTTCTACTACACCATCGGCGTGACTGGCAGTCTGCTTGCGCGCGGCTATCCGCTTCCGGCAAATCATTCGATCCAGGACTTTTACAAATTGGAGGGCGAGAAATTCTCGACCAGCCGCGACCATGCACTCTGGGCAGACGAAGTATCCCGGCAGGTCGACCCGAGTGTATTGCGCTATGCGCTCGCTCGGATTGCCAAGCCGTTCGGCACCAACAATAACGATTTCCAGATCGGCGAACTGATCCGGTCAGCTTCGCACATCCTTGCGTGGGAAAGCGCCCTCCGCCGCGATTCACTGCACTCGGCGCATGTCGATGGAAGCGGTCTTACGCCGGCGCACGACGACATAGTCCAACGTTATATCACCGCGATGGACCAGGTACGCTTCTGGAACGCCCTCGATCTGATTGACGAATACTTCGTCGCGACGGGCTTCGGCACGAGCCCGGAAACGTGGCGGCCGGTGCACGTATCCGTCTTTCTGAGCATGCTCCATCCCGTGATGCCAGTGCTGGCCGAACGCTATGGAAACGTGTTCTTTGGCGAGAATTGGACACCGGCACTCGGCGCAAACGCCACGCTGTTGGCTACGCCTCCCAGAGCAACGGCCGAATTTCCGCCGTTCGGAATGCCGATTGCCGACTCGTTCATCCGCCAATATCAATCGCGCTTCCAGCGCGCCGTCGATGCCGCGTAACCAACGATGGAGCCAGTCATGTCGATGCGCAGTCGCACTTCGCTCAGTTATGGGGTATTCGACTACACCTCAGGCAAGGACACAGTCAACTTCGCCTATGGGCTTCCCGACCCTTTGACGTTCGCCCGCCTGCAATGGCCGGACCCGCTTACCGTCGAGACGGGCGTCAGCATCTCCGACCTACCACAGTACACCGACGCCTATGGCCTTCCCGAACTGCGCGGACAGCTTGGCCAAAGGTACCGGATGGCGCGTGGCAATGTGATTCTGACGAACGGCGCTTCACAAGCCCTGCAACTGCTCGCCGATGCTTTTATCGACCCAGGAGACGTCGTGCTGACCGAAGACCCGTCCTATCTCGGCGCGTTGCGCATTTTCTCTATAGCGGGCGCGACGGTGGTTCAAGTAGGTGCGGATTCCTCGGGTGTCGACCTCGATCTGCTCGAACAAGCATTGCTGCACGCAAAGGGGCGAGCCAAGTTGTACTACACCACTCCGGCGTTCCACAATCCGACTGGACGATACTTTGCACACCGGCATATGGTCGAGGTGGAGGCTCTGCTGTCCCGCAACGGCGTGCGGCTGGTGCAGGACCTGGTTTATAGCGAGTTGCCCTATGATGGCGCGTCACCCGAGGTTCTGCAGGCGGGTGGCAACATCATCAATGTGCATAGCTTCTCCAAAATCTCAGGCCCCGGGCTTCGCGTAGGCTGGGTGCTGGCCGAGCCGGAAATTGTCGACCGCCTGGCCCACCTGAAATGCGATGGAGGTGTGAGTCCCATTGTCAGCAATATGGCGCTCGCCTTATTGCAGTCGTCGTCTTTGGACGCTCACGTCGAACACCTAAGGACGCACTACCGGAGCAAGCGTGACGCAATGCATAGGCTGTTACAGGCCTGCCGATTCTGCAAACCGGATTACGAGATTCCGAGTGGTGGATTTTCGTTCTGGGTCTCGCTTGCCGAAGGCATCGATTCCGCCGAATTGGTCGGCGAGGTGCGCCGGAAGCACAATGTGAAACTCGTCGAAGGAAAGCACCATGGACCGTGCGGTGCAGCCCGTGTACGCTTAAGCTTCAGTTATCTCCAGCCGCGTTTGATCGAGCGCGGCTTGGCTCAGATAGACGATGCGCATGCGAGCCTTCTGACATCGACACGCTTTAAGCTGCGTGGCTAGAGAATGCCAAGTACTACGGATAGTCGGTGCGAGATGCACAAGCGTAGGCCGAGCGAAGACATCCACTGCGCCGCCCCTACCGCAAACAACTCGACGAACGCCTTTCGGCATGGCACTACGTCACTGATTTCGCCCAGGATCCGTCCGTTATATAGACAGACACCCCCTTCGCGCGTGTCTCGGAACCCTCAACGTGAGAACCTCAGTACATTCTGCGTTCGGTTCGACAATTGCTTTACCGCAATAGTCGATTGCTGTGCGTTCTGTACGATCAACGCGTCATCGCTCTGAAGCCGATATCAACATCAAGACCTACCTGATGTAAACGGTATGGAATTCCGACCAAAATCGAAGCAGGAGAGCAAGTGAAGAAACTTCTGATCGTATCGATCGCCGTCGTGCTGATAGGCTATCTATGCATCAGCGGTATCGCGTACATCCACGACAAGGACTATGCGGAAAGAGCGGCCGTGAGACTGGCCGCGTCCCCACAAGCGTACGGCATCCGTGAAGTGTTAGATCGAAACGCGTGCTATTACTGCCACTCGACGAAAACCGTCCTGCCCAACTATGCCGCGCTACCAGGCATTCGTCAGCTAGCCGAGCACGACATACAGACGGGCCTCGCCTACTTCCGCATCGACAGCCTGTACGCGGCGCTCGAGAGTGGCGTACCGGCCCCCGAAGCCGATCTTGCAAAGCTGGAAACCGCTGTGAACGAACGCACAATGCCACCAAATCTGTTTCGCTTCGTACACTGGACCACCGGCTTGAGCGCCTACGATCAACGTGCGCTTCTCGACTGGATCGCGTCCCAGCGACGCAGCGCATATGCGACGCCCGGCGTTGCACCAGAGTTCGCTAACGAGCCGGTACAACCTTTGCCTCATTCCTTGCCGACTGACGCGGGCAAGGTCGCGCTCGGGAAGCAGCTTTTCAACGATGTCAGACTATCGGCGGACAACACGATATCGTGTGCGAGCTGCCACACGCTAGCGATCGGTGGCGTAGATGGAAATAAGGTTTCGTCCGGCGTGGGCGGCCAGTTGGGTGCAATCAACGCACCGACAGTGTTCAACTCGGCACTCAACCGCAAGCAGTTCTGGGACGGTCGCGCCGCCACGCTGCAGGAGCAGGCCGGCAGCCCACCGCTGAATCCGGTCGAAATGGCGTCCACGTCATGGAGTGAGATCATCGATAAGCTGAAACAGGACTCATCGCTGACGCAACAGTTCTTGCGGGTGTACCCGGACGGTTGGTCAGGCGAGAACATCACAGACGCGATCGCCGAATATGAGACGACACTGCTAACGCCGAGTCGCTTCGATGCTTACCTGCGCGGCGACAGGGATGTGCTGAATAGCGAGGAACAGCGCGGCTACCAGTTATTCAAGGCAAACCATTGCGCGACCTGCCACGTTGGCAAAAATCTGGGCGGGCAGTCGTTCGAACGGATGGGCCTCGCGGCCGACTACTTCGCCGCGCGGGGCCACGCGCGCACCGACGCGGACAACGGCCGCGCCAACTTTACGAAAGATCCGCTCGATCGCCATGCGTTCAAGACGCCGACGCTGCGCAACGTTGAGCTGACCGCGCCCTATTTCCACGACGGCAGCCGCATCGATCTGCGCGAAGCTGTACGTGACATGGCGACATATCAGGTCGGCAAACAATTGGCGGAATCGGACATTGACGCAATCGTCGCGTTCTTGAGGACGCTAACGGGTACGCACCAACCCGCCGCGACCCATTGATCCGACCACCGCGGCTGACATCAGGGCCCCGACAAAGGCACCTTGCAACGGCCGCGCGCAACTTAGGTCGAATGCCAAGGGCTTCATGCGATGAGGGGTTCTGATGTCCTGACACTTGGCGTTGACAATTCCATTGGATCGCACTATGAAAAAAAACCGTGCGCCACCGAGGGCTTTGGCAAGGCGGATTCAACCGGTCAATGCAACACCCAACGTTTCTGCCAGTTTCTCAGCAGGGTTCATGAATTGCAGGGTCTGTCGAGGCCGACCATTCAGGCGCGCGGCAACCTTGTTCAACTCAGCCTGCGAATAGCCGTCCACTGGCACCCCTTTGGGGAAGTACTGACGTAGAAGGCCATTCGTGTTCTCGTTACTGCCTCTCTGCCATGGGCTTTGCGGATCGCAGAAATACACCTGCACGTCCGTGGCAACCGTAAATTTCCTGTGACTCGCCATCTCAGTGCCGCGGTCCCATGTAAGTGGAAAGCGTCAAGCAGGAAGTCCGGTTTACCGACAACCATCTTGGCCGGTCCGTGTTGCCTCACGAAGGAATGTTACCCGAGGGATTGTTGTCGTTTCGCTTTTCTCTTCTCTTCTTTCGTGGTTTGCCGGGCGCGGAGCGCCCGGTCCCCGGCGAGTTTCAACTTTTCCGCAACTCACAATTCGGCTGGCGCATCAGCGGACTTTCGTAGGCCGCCCAGAATCAGTTCTTTTACGCGCTCTGCTCGCCATGCCTTGACCCGGCGCTGCAGCGTTCGTAGTTGTGCCTGACTTGCGTACGCCTCTGGAAACATCTCGGCCAACCGATCCATCAAGACGTCGGCCGGCACAGAGGGCTCTGCAATCAGCCACCCTTCGATTACCGGCCACGCGTCGGCGAACGGATCCACCCGACTTCTCCACCAGTGCTTCGCCTTGGGTTGCTTTCGGTGCGTTGGACGTGCCTCACCTTCTTAAAATTCATTCGGCGCGGACCCCGCCGTGCGCCAGCCATCAGCATAGGCGCTACCACAACACGTCAAATACACGCACATTCTCGGCTTGATCGAGATCAACGACACGGTCAGTGGCGGGCCGTAAACTGACTCGTACCCTAGCGTAGGAGCGCGTACCATCAATGCCTGCCCCGCAGCTCGCATATACCGCGTTATTCGTATGTGCCGCCGCTGCGGCGCATGCCGCTCCCTAACCAGCCGCCTTAGTGACGAGCGTCACTGCACATTTTGTCGTACACGCGACGCGCAGTGCGCGCACACGCTGATCCTCCTCGCAAGATGCATTGGGGAGAGATGGCGATACCCCTACGGGCCGGTCGGGTGGCCCGACATAGACGTACGACTCGCATGCGCTGATGCAATGAGCACTCGGTCAGTGATTTCGCGGCAAGCGCCGCGATTTTCTCGGTATGTCTCAGCTTGGCGGAATATATGTTCGGAGAATCTTCATGCGTCTTACTGTCCAACTCGAAATGTTCAATCGGGCCCATCCGATGGCATTTGCAATCCTCTGGATCGACAAGGAAAAGCGGCAATGGTCGCGCGAAGGTCATTTTCGACTTGAACTGCCTAAATGGGGCTCGCTGCACGTGGATCGCGGCAATACGCTAGTGTGCAAGCCCAACGACAGGGCACCTGTATATGTTCTAGAAGGACTGAATCTAGACCGTTGCTACGGACTCTTCCAAGGTGAAGCTGGACGCGTGCAGTGGTACACGGAAGGCGACCTCGCTCTGATGTCCGGCCATTGGCGTGTGCAGTGTATCGACAACGAACGGGCGCAACCGGAACACGGACTGTTCGCTACCGCTGGCGACTCCTAACGCAATCTGGGTTACTGGTCGTGTCGCAGTAGGAGACGGCCGGTAGAATCCGGCTGATACAAAGTCGCTGATGGGTGAATCGATGAAGATGCCAAGCCCGGGGTTGGCCAAGGTACTGAAGCGCCTGCATTATCCGCTGGAGATGATTCTGGCGGGCTTTGTTCGGAAGGGTCCGACTTTCGATGCGACGGACGCAACTATAAATTTATGCAAGAAATGGGTCTGCCAAACGAATTCCAGAGATTAAGGGCTCTGACGTGATGGACGACTCCCGCCCTTCGGGGTTCGGCCTGTGCCAAAGTGGAGAAGTCGTGACTTCCACGGCAAAGGAGTGTTCATCATGAAGATTGCCACTGTCGGACTGGATCTTGCAGAGACTCTATTCCAGGTTCATGGAGTGGATTCTCAGGGGCATGTTGTCGTACGCAAGCAACTGCGCCGCGCTGATGTACTGGCGTTTTTCGCAAAGCTTGAACCGTGCGTGGTCGGCATGGAGGCATGTGGGTCGTCGCATTATTGGGGCTGGGAACTCACGAAGCTTGGACACACGGCGTGCCTCATTGCCCCGCAGTTCGTTCGACCTTACGTAAAGAGCAACAAGACCGATGCAGCCGATGCTGAGGCAATCTGCGAGGCGGTAGATCGACCGCACATTCGCTTTGTGCCGATCAAGACGCAGGCGCAACAGACGATGCTTTCACTGCATGGGGCACGCGCCGGGCTCGTTACAGTAAGTCCCGTACGGCATTGGCCAATCAGATTCGCGGTTTGCTGAGCGAGTTCGCTATTGTCCTGCCGCAAGGCATCCGGCTGCTCGGACAAAGGGTCATCGAAGCTCTTTCCAATCGCGAGCATGAGCTTTGTGAACAGTTCCGGACCCTGATCCAGTTTCTTGTGGAGCACTTACGCGAACTGGGCAACAAGGCAACTGAACTGGAGGGGCGCATCCGCGCGATGCATCGTACGGATGCGGCTGGGCAACTTCTTGAAACGATTCCCGGAGTCGGGCCGCTCACCGCTTCCGCGCTGGCAGCATCAATCGGTAACCCCCGAGCCTTTCGAGACGGCCGTAAACTCGCCGCGTGGCCGGGTCCGGTCCCGCGTCAGCACTCCTCGTGTGGCAAACCACGTTTGCTGGGCATCAGCAAGCGTGGCGATACAGCACTACGAACGCTTCTGATTCACGGCGCTCGTGCTGTTATTCGTATGGCAGCCAATTAGCCTGAAATGACTGATTCGTGGGTCATGAAACTATGTCGGCGCCGGCACAAAAACAACGTCGCTCACTGTTGTTCGTACCGTCTTGCCCCGCACCACGCCACGCCACGCAGGCCCATTCAACTTCATCAGCCGTTCGATCATGCCGCGCGCCACGATGATGCCTTCCCGCCTCAATTGCTTCCAGACCTTGTCTGCGCCGTAGACGTGGAAGTTTTCCTTCCATACGCACCGGATCTCATCCTTGAGCATCCTGTCGCGCCGGGCCCGCGGCGGCACCAAGCCAGGATCGGCGCGGCGGGCCACGTGCTTGTAGTACGTCGACGGCGTGATCGGTAGCACCCTACAGATCAGCTCGACCCCGTAGACGCGCCGGTGATCATCGATGAACGTGATCATCACTTCGGTCGGCGGTCGAGCTCCGCCTGTGCGAAATACGCAACAGACGCCTTGCGCAGGATTTCATTGGCCTGCCGAAGCTCACGCACCCCCGCTCCAGTTCCTTGATCCGATCCTGCTCTGCGTGCTCGTGCCCGGACGCAACCCCCGATCCCGCTCTTCCTTGTGCACCCAGCTGCGCAGCGTCTCGCCTGAGCAGCCAAACTTTGCTGCGATCGAGGCGATCACTTTCCATTGCGATTCACTGTCGCCTTGATGTTCCAGCACCATTCGCACAGCCCGCTCATGAACTTCCGGCGAGTACCTTGGGGACTTCTTTTTGGTGTTTTCCATAGCTCCGTTTTCTCAAGAATTGGAGTCTCCGGAAAACCCGGCGCGCTTCACTCTCCACTCTGGCATAACTCTCTCGCTGCGTAGCGGGAGTCGTCCGTCACGTCAGAACGTACGGCGAAACGGCCGACGGACAGCGCAAAGCGTTCGCGCTCGCGCTCGCGCTCGCAGAAAACTATCTCGCGGTTGACACGGGTCAACCAACTTCTGACTGCCTCGTGTACATTGGACGTACTGCTGCCGCGCACGCATTTGCCACAACCTCTCGTTGCATGCATGCGGACCGCTTCGTCACGTCAGGAGATTTATCATGGCAGGCAAATCCGTCACACCCTTCGATCTGTACCGCGCGAATCTCTCGTTTGCGCTGCAAATGGTGAGTTTCAGCCACGAAGCCCGGCAGCAGGTTTCCGAGTTCGAGATGCAGCGCATCCGGCGCGATCTTGCGGCGGCGCATGCCATTCGCAATGCGGTGTCGACCGCTCATGACTGGAGCGAACTCTCGGCGTCTTACCATTCTACGGTGCGCGATTACATGGCGACCACCACAAACCTCTGGCAGCAAGGGCTGGACTCTGCCGTGCGACTGCAAAGCCGATTCAGCGAAGGCCTGCGCGAAGCGTTGGCGACTTGGCAATCGGCCTGGAGCGAGCAATGGCCGACGCATGCCCCCATGAATCCGGTCATGCTGCCGTGGCGGGAATGGCTGCGACGTATGGCAAGCACGCCGGCGGGCATGGCCAACGGACAAGCGGGCCCAGGCGACGTCTCCAGTCAGGTTTCGCCAGTGACTTCGGCTAATTCGCCGGCCTCCAGCAACCGTCCGAAGCAGGAAGAGCATCATGCCGGCTAGCGTGTAGCTTTCATTATCGGTGGCATGAGTGGCTTGGGCGCCGCGGTCAGCCGGCGTCTTCACGATGCGGGCATGGTGGTCGCCATGTCGCACTCCGAGCGCAACGATCACGTTGCCTCCCCCATGAATGCGATGCCGGTCGCCATTTCATCGCCTATGAGGCCGACGTCTCCAGCTTCGATTCGTGCGCCCATTGCGCCGAGCGCGTGCTCGCCGAATTCGGTACGGTGGACATTCTGGTGAACAACGCGGGCATCACCCGCGACTCGACTTTTGTCAGGATGAACAAGGAAGATTGGGACAAGGTGTTGCGCACCGATCTCGATTCCATGTTCAACATGAACAAACCTCTGCTCGGCGGGATGCTCAAGCGGCAGTTCGGGCGGATCGTCAATGTCAGTTCGGTGAACGGCGCGCGCGGGGCTCTGTCGCATTAACGCGGGGGAGGTGAACTTCGAGGCTGATGCAAACGCTTTGTTCGCACGATGAAGAAGACACTGAGACCACGAACTACGCTTGCTCCGGCCATCGCCAAGGTTTTGAAGCGGCTGCACTATCCCCTTGAAGTGATGCTGCTGTGCGTGCGGTGGTACGTGGCCTACTCGCTGAGTCTTCGGAACCCTGAGGAAATGCTGGCTGAGCGTGACATTGACGTCGACCATTCGACGGTACATCGCTGGGTTATCAAGCTGGTGCCGCTGTTTGAAAAGACGTTTTCGCAAGTACAAGCGTCCGGTCGGCAAGAGCTGGCGGGTTGGTGACACCTATATCAGGGTCAAGGGCTCGCGGAAATATCTTTACCGCGCGGTGGATAAGGCGGGCAATACCATTGACTTTCTGTTCAGAGCTAGGCGGGACAAGGCTGCTGCGCGGCGCTTCTTCGAAAAGGCAATCGGTCAGAACAGTTCGCCCGAGACGGTGACCATCGACAAAAACGGCTCCAATCTGGCCGCGCTTAACGCGGTGAATGCCGAGCGCAACATGCCCGTCAAGGTTCGTTAGATCAAGTATTTTAACAACATCGCGGAGCAGAACCATCGGGCCATCAAACGCGGAACCCGACCGATGCTCGGATTCAAGGATTTCAACTGTGCGCGTGTTATTCTGAGTGGCATCGAATTAATGCGCATGATCAAGAAAGGACAGCTGCAATGTTCTGGCAACTGTCCGCTGTCTGCCGCCCAGCAATTTTACTCGATAGTTTCATAAGCTATCCTTCGCATATCGCCTTTGCTTGTCCCGCCTGCCTTAATGCGACGGAACCGGGCGCAGACGGTCCCGGTTCCGCTTTTTTCGTCGCCGTGTTTCTCGGCGCCGCCAGCACGGGTCAGCCGGCGGGGTACGGCCGGCTCACTGATCGCTACCGTGGCGATCTTTCTGCCTTCATTCCTGCTGGTCAGCGCGGCGCTACCCCCTATGGGGCGAGTTTCGCGCGTTCGCACCAATGCGCGGCGCCATGGCAGGCATCAACGCCGCTGTGGTCGACATTCTGATCGCCGCGCTGTACGACCCGTGTGGACCAGCGCAGTGCATACCGGGCGCGATTTCGCGCTGGTCGTCGCGGCCCTGGTCCTGCTCGGCCGGTGGCGAGTGGCCGTCGTGGGGGGGCGTGCTGATAACAGCCGCGCTCGCGTGGTGGGTCGTATAAAGGCAATACCTCCTTTTTTGCCGGGCATGCGTGTGGATCACTTGCACTGCATTGGCGAGCCCGGTCGAGCTCTGTTGATCCAACTCAATGAGCCTTCCCGCTGCGCGGGTATGGTCCAAGCAATACATCCAAGGCCATCACCCTACGGGGAGCACGATATGAATAATTCCGAATACTCTGGCATGCATCCTGTCGCGGGTCAGGGCCGCGATAAAGCGATCGCATCCGGCCATTTCTATCTCGTCGGCGGCGGTATCGCTTCGCTGGCGGCCGCGGCGTTTTTGATTCGCGACGCCGACGTACCCGGCTGCCGCATCATGATCCTCGAAGCGCTCGACAAACCGGGCGGCAGCCTCGACGGCGCCGGCACGCCACAGGGAGGCTACGTCGTGCGCGGCGGCCGCATGCTCGAGAGCAAGTATCTGTGCACCTACGATCTGTTCGATTCAATTCCCACGCTTGACGGCCGCATCAGCGTCACGAAGGAAATCTTTGACTGGAACGAGACGAGCCGCACTTCCTCGAAGGCTCGGCTCATACGCAACGGCCGGCGCGAAGACGCGCCCCCTTACTGGCTCGCCGAAACGCACCTGCTCTCACTCGGCCGTCTTTCGCTCGAACCGGAAGCCCAGCTCGGCGGTAGCCGGATTTCCGACCACTTCGAGCCGGACTTTTTCGAAACCAATTTCTGGTATATGTGGTGCACGACGTTCGCCTTCCAGCCTTGGCATAGCGCCGCCGAATTCCGGCGTTATCTGCTACGTTTCGCACATATGACGTCGGGCTTCAACCAGTTGCACGGCATCATGCGCACGGTCTACAATCAGTATGATTCGATGGTGCGGCCGCTGCGCAAATGGCTCGATAACCACGGGGTGAGATTTCGCACCAACACGCGGGTCATCGATCTGCGCTATGACGAAAGCGGCGCACTGAATCGGGTGGCAGGCGTCGTCTGCGAACATGAAAGCCGTCGCGTCGAGATTCCAGTCGGTGCGGCGGACAAGGTCATCGTCACGCTCGGGTCAATGACGGCAGGGTCGAGCCTCGGCGGCACAAACCGCCCTGCCGTGTTCAATCATAACGACAGCAGCGGCGCGTGGGCGCTCTGGAAAACCATCGCAGCAGGACGAGCCGAATTCGGCCATCCATCCGTTTTCGCCGACCATGTCGAAGAATCCAAATGGCTGTCTTTTACAGCGACGTTGCATGATCCGACGCTGTTCCGCCTGATCCGTGATCTGACGGGCAACGTGCCCGGCGAAGGTGGCCTGATTACCTTTCCCCAATCGAACTGGCTCGTCTCGATTGTGCTGCCGCATCAGCCGCATTTCCTGGGGCAGCCGAAAGGTGTCGAGGTGTTCTGGGGTTACGGGCTTTTCATCGACCGGCCGGGCAATTTCATCGCCAAGCCGATGGCCGGATGCACGGGCCGCGAAATCATGACGGAACTTCTCGGTCATCTGAACATTCAGGCGGAAGCCCCGAATATTCTCGACGACGCGATCTGCATTCCGTGCCTGATGCCCTTCATCACCAGCCAGTTCCTGCGGCGCAAGCGCGGCGACCGTCCGCAAGTGATGCCCGAAGGCTGGGCAAACCTCGCGTTCGTCGGACAGTTTTGCGAGCTGAACGACGTCGTGTTCACCGTCGAATATTCGGTTCGCTCGGCGCAGACAGCTGTGTACACGCTGCAGAACCGCTCCGGCAGTGTACAAAGGCCAGCACGATCCGCGCGTGGTTTATAGCGCGGCTTCGGCGTTGCACAGGCACTAACCGGTGATGCAGGTTTTGCGCCCTGTGCGGCCGCCCTCACACGCCGTGCGGTACGCGCATGTTTAGGAGAGCGCCGTGGAACTCGAGGCAACACAGCAAAAACGCCCGGGCGCGCTACTCGCACGACTCAAGGAACACCCGCTCGCGCGCATCGGCCCCGGCCTCATCACGGGCGTCGCCGACGACGATCCAGGCGGCATCGCCACATATTCGCAGGCCGGTGCGCAATTCGGTCTGAGCATGCTGTGGACGATACCGTTCGCGTTTCCGTTAATGGCGGCCGTCCAGGCGATGTGCGCCAGCCTGGGCCGCGTGACCGGCAAGGGCCTGGCCGCCAACATCAAGGAAGCGTTTCCGCCTGTGGTGGTTTACGGCGTGGTGCTGGTATTGCTGGTGGCCAATACAGCAGGACGACACGCCGGCGGAGGTTCGTCACCTGTTGCTCCTTGGAGCTCATTGACAAAAAGCCGTCCTATCGAGACGTTACATTCGATTTTTTGACATCACACGTGTAGTGTCAAAGGCTCTTCCGCGCATGCGACCATTACGATGACATGTGCCCCCACCGATCCACGTTCAGACCATGCCGGCGACCCTGATCGCGCCGCGCCCGCTCGATGCGCGCGACCTTGACGGTCGCCACGGCGTCAACCGTGCGAACGGTCGAAAGCAGATCAGCGCAGCGGACGACCTGAGTGCGATACTTTTTTTCGCCGGATCTGCACGGCGCAAAGTGCTACCAGTCCCTCGGGGGAGCGCTCGCCAGCGATGATCGCACGTACCACCGCGATGCCACTGACGCCGGCCAGTGAGGATATGACGTCATGCAGTTTGATATTCATGCGCTCGAGCGCCTTTTGCATCAGTTGCACACAGCTGGCTGCGACCGCGACATGATCGGCTCGCAGACGCAGGTAGTCCTGCAACCGGCGAGGGTCAGCCGGCGGTACGAAGCCGGCGTGCAGCAGGCCACACATGTGCAGCGTGGCGCCCCACTGGCTGTCGGCCATATCGGTTTTCCTGCCCGGCAGGTTGCGTGTCTGCTGGCCATTGACCACGCGCACTTCGAGACCGGCGTTTTCAAGTACGCCGTACAACGGCAACCAGTAAACGCCGGTCGCTTCCATCGCAACCGAACGCACGCCCTGCGCGATCCGCCAGTGTCGCGCAACGCGTGCAGCTGGGACGTCACGGTACCGAACACTTCCGGCTTGTTGCCGCCCACTGAAACATGCATGTGTTCGCTGCCAACGTCGACGAACGCGGCTAGCGGATTCCAGCGTCGGGAGTTCCTGTGACATGGTGACCTCCGCATGGGGATATCACAATGCGCGCGGTGGCCCCGGCCCGGTCACGCCATATGAAAAATTCTTTCCAGCGGGAAGCAACGGTCACCAAAATGTGCGGCTGATCATGACCGGAGCCATGCTTTAGTACAGGCAATCCGGCAGTTGCCGGATGCACCAGATGTCATTCAGCTACGCTGCCAGATACCACTACGCGTGATCTAACAATAGCTGGTACCCGGCTCATGGTCCGTGTGCGGTTTTGCTAAAAACTGGCAGCTTTAGTTGAAATTTGGAACCAACTTTACTTGTGTGAGCGACGACCAGTTTCACGAAAAAAAACGTGCGTGCGTGTCGCTATTAAGATAAGTTTTCTTGCATTAATAGCGAGGTTGACACAAATCAAATGATCAACCTTTTAAGCATTCCTAATATATAACACCGATGCTCAAGTGTTCAACGACGTTAGCGCTCCGCCTTGTGCGCATCTGAACGTGGTGAGCGGTGGCCTCGCGCTGCTAACGATCACTATTCACACCCAGGGATGTCGTAGCCTGAACTCATACATCCACAAGCCGGTGCAGCGGCGCGAGAGTTACTCCTCGACGACGATAGGCGAGCTTTCCGTTCCCGCGAGAAAATCCCTGAGCAGCCCTTCGGCGTGACGTACCGCATGCAGTGGTGCGCGGGCAAGTTGCGCGTCATACAACGCTATCAGTTCTTCAAAGTCACCGATGACGTCCGGCGTCAGACGCCATTCGCCCGTCTCATGTGCATGCGCCAGCGTCACCTCCACAGCGCACTCGGCGACCTTGAAGTGCTCGGCTGGATGCTTTCCGTAGCCCGCGCGTTGCAAAAAATAAGCAAGATAGACGGCGCGCATCAGTTCGTTGATCAGGTGACTATTGGCCTGGCACTCACGACATGCGACCAGCGCCAGATGCAGCCTCAGGGACTGTTCGCTAGCAGACGCACGATCCATCGGTAGTAACAGCGCCTTTGTCAGCGGCCGGCGTGGCTGGCTGGCCCGGGAGCGGCTTCGTTTGACGGACATCTATTGGGAATGGAGGTGTGAAAAGGTTGTCTGATTATAGCGAAGCTGTTTGGCGGTTCACTTCGGTGGTCACGCCACCGGCTTATGCGTCCAGGTATTGGAATCGGAGTGTATCCGCAAAAAGTTGTAAAAAAGCCGTGCTCCTGAATGTGCCAACCGGTCCGCAGCAGTTCAATTAATCCGGATTTCCCGCAAATCATCCCGCGCTTCAGTTTTACTTTGTAATTCCAATAATCGAAGTCATTCACCGATTTCCGGGCCGCCTCGACCGCGCGATTCTGACCTTTCACGCAATGAACTGCTTGGCTCGACCATCTGACCCGCCGCCTCGCGGAGCTGCGCTTTGAACTCATTGCGCCGGTCCTGCCGCTCCTCGGGTGTCATGCCGGCAAAACGTCGGGATGCTCCGCTTCCGGGCGTCGGTTGCGAGAGCCCGGCGGCCTCATCATTGATTCCTGAGCGCTGTGCCCGCGCAGCTCTCACCTCGTTGACGAGCGCTGCTGCCCGCGCGGCGCCGCTGAGCTCAACGAGAGCGCGCCACGCGCGATCATCCCGTTCCACCACGTGGCGAATCTCGCGACGCATCGCGGAATCGGCCCTGTCCAGTTCCGCGCCCGCCCGCTTCAGCGCCGCGCGATCTTTCGCCGGTACCGGCCTGCTCGCCCGGGTTGCGGCCGCCGCCGCAGAGAGGGCGTCGGCATACTGCCCGACCGTACGATTGAGGGTCTTGTCCGGGCGTTGTGGCCGCGGTGCGTTCGAGAACTCGACGCGTCGCTGATTCAGCGTGTGCCGGTAGCCCAGCTCCGGCTGGCGGTCACGCTCCGGTCGCAGCTCATGCTGTGCGCTGAACGATTTATCGTCGGCGCGCGCAAGACTACGCATCAGCGCGTCGCCATCCACGAACGCGTCCCGCCCGGCCGCCACAACCAGCTTTTCCCTGTGCCGCGTCATCGCGACGTAGGCCAGCTCGGCGTGCATGCCCTTCGTGGCCAGCACGTACGCGCGATCGACCGTCACCCCCTGGCTCTTGTGGACTGTGAGTGCGTAGCCGTAGTCGAAATGACCGTACTGCGCCGTATCGACCGCGAGTTGCCGGCCATCATCGAGCCGCACATGCAGGACGGCGCCGGCCGCTTTCGTGTCGGTTGCTGTGTCAGCTGTCGTGCCAGCCGCGGCGTCGATCCGTTCGACAGTCGCCAGTGTGCCGTTTTTCACCAGCATCACGTACTCGTTCTGCAGGAACATGATCCGTTCACCAGCGGCGATCGCAATATGCCGCTCACCGGTCCGCACGGTCCGTTCGTCACCGAGCTCGCCGGCGATCCGCCGCAATTCGCGCACGCGTGCATTTAACGCACAACGCTCGTCGTTGGTGTGTGTGACCAGTAGCTGGGACAGGCCGGGGGCTCTCCGGCGATCGTCCTGCCATTGCGCAATCAGCTGCTCGCGCGCGTCGGCGACGGTTGGATACAGCTGCACGCCACCGTGCTCCGCATACGCGGACACCGCCGATTGCACGTCATGCCGGGCCAGCGCGGAGGTTGCCACGCGCTGCCAGGCCTCCTTCTGTCGCATGATCCCGGTCAGACTTTCGAGCTGGCTGGCGGCCGCCGCTTCGCGCGACACCGCCCGAAAAGCGTCGCCTGCGTCAACCGCATGCAGCTGCCACGCATCGCCCACCAGGCGCACCCGTGTGCCGCCCGCCTGCGCGTGCCTGAGCAGTTTTTCCATCTGCCGTGAGCCGACCATGCCGGCTTCGTCGATCACCAGAACCGTCTTCGGGTCGAGCGTGACCGTGCCGCGTTCGATGCCCGACAGCAGGCTGTGCAGCGTCCGGCTCGTGATGCCGGCGTCGCGCTGCATGTCATCGGCCGTCTTGCCCTGCAGCGCCGCACCCAACACGCGCAGCCCGTCCACCTCAAACGCTTCGCGCGCTGCGGCAAGCACATAGCTCTTGCCGGTACCGGCCGCACCATTTACCACCACGAGCTGGGCACGCCCGGCGAGCGCCACAAAAGCCGCGTCCTGCCCCGCATTGAACTGCCGGGTTCCGCGTAGCATTTCACGCACGGTGGCATCACCCGCTATCCCGTCGCTGGTACGACTCATCGCGCGTGCGCGTTCGACCAGCCGCACCTCAATCGCGCGCAGCTCCGCCGACGTGAACCATTCGCCGTGACGACCGGAATCGCTGAGCGCGAGCAACTCCTTCGAATTCATCAGCCGGGCATACACCTGCCGGAACTGTTCCGCACCGTCAGTGTTGCGGAACACGAACTGCTCGACGTCGCGCCGTGAGAAGGTGGATTGATGGATCGTCAGCGCGGCGACGCCGATCGCCGGATTGATCAGCAGTCGCTGACCGTTGCGGTAGGCGCGCTGGCGGTTCTCTTCCAGCACGCTGGCCATCACGCCACGCTCACCCGCATAGCGCGCCACGCCCACCTTGACGGACGGTTCCAGCTCGATCCCCAGCGTCCGGTAACTGCGGTGGTCAATGCGGGCCTCGATGCCTGCCCGCGCCATGAAGTGATTGGCGGTGACGGCCCACTCTTCGCGCACGTCGCGAACAAACTGCCGGCTGCTCAGATAGCGGTCCTTGCCGGCACCGCCCTTTTCCGGGTCCGCCGCGTTCCAGCGCCTGAAATAGTGCTCCGGATCGCGCGCGATGCCGTCGTTCACCCGCTCCGTGAACATGATGTGCGCGTGCGGCTGTTCCAGCCCATCGCTGGCGGCCGGGTTGTGGATCGCCCAGGTGTATGCGTGCCGCTCGCCGAGCGTGTGTTCAACGAATTCACGCACCAGCGCGACGCGCTGTTCGTCGTCCAGTTCGCGCGGAATCGATACCTCGATTTCGGTGTACGGCCGGCCATTTACCCGTTCATGGGTGTCCGCGGCCTGCCAGAAGAGGCTCGCGTCATGCGCGGCCCATGCCGGCATGTTGCCGCTCTCGGTCATCTTCAGGTCGCCACGCTCCTCGAACTTCCCGCCGCGGGAAATGTAGGCGTAGTGATCCTCCCGCGCAATGTACTTCGCGTGCTCGCCAGCGGCGGCTTTCCTGCCTGCTTTGACGCTCAGATGGTACGTTGGCATGGGCGGTGTGCTTTCGTCTTACCATAAGCTGTTTCCATGCTAGCATGGAAACGCGGAAGCGCGCTTTGACCCGCCCTGCTCACCAGGTCCTGCGGCGTCCCCTTCCCTGCTGGCCGCTTTTGCATTTTTTCATGATCCGGAATGGTGCCACAGGCAGGGCCGATGCCCGGCCTGTGCTGCCGCTCGATGCAACGTCAATCTGCTTCAGGAGAAAGATGATGGCAAAGAACGAATGGCTCACGGAACACATTCAGTACATCCAGGGTTTGAAGTCCCCTACGGCCACGCAGACCCTGCTGGTCGAACTCGCGACGATCCCGGCTCCCACCGCGCAGGAGTCCCGCCAGCTGGACAAGCTGGTCCGGCTTGAAAAGATCAACCAGAAGGCAGACTCGATGAAGGCGGAAGCCGCCCGCATGTTGAGTGAGCGACGCGAAAACCAGCGCAGGGCCCACACGCGCGAACTGATCGAACTCGGCGGCATCGTCCCGATGGTCGATTTTCCGGTGGATCGCGGCACGCTGACCGGCGCGTTGCTGTGGACGCTCGATCAGTTCAGGACGGACGGTGACTTGCAGCGCACGCTGAAGAAGCGGGGCGACGCATTCATCGCCGAGCGGGAAAATGACAAGAAACCGGAGACACAAGCCAGCGCCGGGGTAGCGGCTGAAGCGGCTACGGCGGAGAAGGCGCCCGCGTAACGGGTTGTATCGAACCGGATCGCCCCTGTGCTTTGCTCCGGGTCGGCGTTGTCAACGATCTGCGGCGCGGCGAGGTACCTGCCGACTCGCGCTCCTCGTCGGAATGCGACGGCGCGCGCAACATGCGGGAGCGGATTGGACGCGTGAAAACGGGCTTGCCGGACGACGGAGCTTCAGATCCGCACTACGAAAAACGGGCCGCGCGACTGGCGGCCCGGCAGGTGTCGCCCGGACCACCTGGCCCGGGCTTTGTGTGACGTTAGCGTGTTTTTCCGCGCTTCGTTTCGCTCATTGCACGTTTCCTCAGCACTTCCGGCAACCAGCCGCTTTCTGCCATCCGGAGCCCGGCAGCCGCAGCGGCATCGCCCTTCTTCATGCCTTGCAGTTCTGCCGCTGATTCCGACGAAACGGCTTCCGTCACCACGTCGATGATCCGTGCTTGGAGACGTGATTCAGGTAGCTTTGCTGCGTTGGCTTCCACTAGAACGCCATATCAATCTGCATCACGTCGGCGAGCGCGCTGATCGGGTGGGCACTATCAGTCGCGCTGATACCGTCGAGCGTCGCGGCCACGCAAAATGCGAACAGGCTCGCCATGACGTCGGTTTCCTGATTGAGCAGCCAGGGCAACAGGTCGTCCACTTTTTTCGGCAGCAGTTTCACCCATTTCGCCCGGTCGGCTTCGATCTGTTCAAAGGCCACACTCGATTCCATGTCGTCGGCCTCGCGCACCAGCGCATCGCGCGATGCGTGCGCGTCGATCTTCACGGCGCTCCCGGCATAAGCGAAGTGATAACGCTCGTCGAACACGGTGGGAATTACCCGGTTCATCAGCGCGGCCAGTGCTACGACAGGGCGGCGGGAAAGTTCAGCCTGCACCGCAGCGGTCCGGTGTGCCGTCAGACGGCGGCACAGCTTTTCGCTGTGCACTGGCTTTTCTTTGGCCTGCGGTACGGTAACCGCCATGTCTTCCTCGCCATCGTTCGCGCCCTCCTTCGGATCCTGACGCGCGCCACATCCTCGCGCTTGACCAGTCCGCGCTCGATGTTAAGCTCCCCGTCCTGGTCTATCGTGATGAACACCCCGCCCAGTTTCATGTCGTCGTCCGCCCAGGTCTCAAGCCGCTCCCCGAACGCGTCGACCTGGTCGCTCAGCGCATACGCTTGCTGTTCCAGTTGCTCGCGTCGTGCGTCATCCTCGACCACTTCCCCTCGTCGGAGGCGTTCAGCGTTGCGTCGGCCTCGTCGCGTTTCACGATGAGCGCATCAAGCTCGGCCTGCTCGTCAGCCGTCAGCTCGCGCGAAAATGAGGGCAAGCGGCCATACGCCATGACTTCGCCATAGTCGCGCTTCGTTCGCATGTCGTGTGCGTTCTGAGCCAACCCCATCCTTCCGCTGCGATTTCCTGCGACGCAGCGACCAGCCGTTCGGCGGCCAGCCGGTGCAGCAGGTCCGGGTCGGCAATATACCCGGCGTTCTCCGCATCACTGAAAAGGTCCCGTCTTATGTAACCGCCTGCGGCCGCATAAGCGTCCAGCCCGACAAATCGGGCGAGGTGGCTGCGGCTCGCGTCAATCCCCGTGCCGGTGATCGCAGCACGCAATTCCCGCGGTTCGCGTTGCCATGCCTCGCTCGCCTCCAACCACACGCGCTCCTGCAAATCGTGATCGTCGGCCAGCGCCAGCGCTGTCACCTGCTCGATATTCATTTTGTCGTTGCGGAACAGGTCGAGCAGCTTCGGTGAGACGTTCGCTAGTTTCAGACGCCGACATACCATCAGCTGTGAACTCCTGAAAAGCGCGACGGTTTCGACGCTCCGGCCTTCCCCGGCCAGCATCCGGAACGCCTCGCACTGGTCCGCCGGATGCATCGTTTCATGCTGGTTTTCCAGCAGTGACGCGGCAACCGCTTCGGCCTCGCTGACTACCTTCACCGGCACGGGATGGTCTGGTGCAATCTTGCCCTGCGCGAATAGCAGGTCGAGCGCAGCCAGACGCCGCTGACCGGCGCATACGCCAGGTTCCGGCTTCTTCGCGCGCGAGCCCTTTATTGCGTGCACGACCAGGTTCTGCAGCAGGCCCCTGGCTTCAATTGTGATCGCCAGTTCTTCAATTCCGGCCGGGGCTTTCCTGCGCACGTTCGACGGTGACCTGCAAAGCAGCCCATTAGGCACATATTCGATTTTCGTTTCATTGCCGAAATCGGTTTCGAGTCCACTTTCGGCAATTCTGTTTTCAACAGATACAGTCGCGGCTTATCTCCGGTTTCGGACCACAACGGAGTGTCGGGCCACGTATATATATTAGGTCTAAAAGACCTGTATATCAAGAATAACTCAATCAATAATATCAATTACCCATAAATATCAGTTAACAATATCAATCTGAATATTCCTTGTATTACGGTCTATAAGACCTATTATTAAGACGTGGCCCGACATTCCGTTGCGGTCCAAAACCGGAGATAAACCGTGATTGATAACGAATTCAAGGTGTCGTCGAACGTCGTTCCGGAAGAACTGCGCCTTAATTTCCTCCCCCACTACCTGGGGGCGCACTACCTGCAGGGTGAGGCACTGGTGTACGACTGGGCACGCCGTCTCTGCCGCGCCTACAACGGCGGATCATGGCACTTCTTCCAGCTGTCCAATGGGGGCTTTTACATGGCCCCTGAACGGTGTGGGCAAATGCACGTCCGGTGGCACATGAACGGCTACAACGACATGATGGGAGCCGACGCGTTCGGCATCGTCGTCATGCTGTTTGCCCTGTGCCATCTGCTGGAGAAGTGCGGCGATGACCGGATCGCCGACCATTACCACGCGCTACGCGCCTACGCGGCCCAGCACGTGGAAGCCGCCAACATACTCCGCGCGATCGACTAACTGACCCGCCCCGGCCTGCGGGCTGGGGCTGATCCCGACATTGGGGAACAGCATGGACACCACTTACCTGGCAAACCGCTTCAGCCGCAACGCAGTTGGCACACGTTCGGATCGCCCGCTGACGAATGACGAGATTGCAGAGGTTGCCCCGTCGATCTTCGCGCTATCCGCGCACGAAAGCCGCTCCGAACGGTACACCTACATTCCAACCAGCGATGTACTGGACGGCCTGCGCAAGGAAGGTTTTCAGCCCTTCATGGCCTGCCAGACCCGAGTGCGCACTGACGACAAGCGCGCCCACACCAAACACATGGTCCGCCTGCGCCACGCCGACCAGATTACTGGCCGTGAAGCCAACGAAATCATCCTTCTGAACAGCCACGACGGCACCAGCAGCTACCAGATGATCGGCGGCATGTTCCGGTTTGTCTGCCAGAACGGCATGGTCTGCGGAGACACCGTTGGCGATATCCGCGTGCCCCACAAGGGCGATGTGATCGGCGAGGTGATCGAGGGGGCATTCAGGGTGCTCGACGGCTTCGAGTCGGCGACCCGGCAGCGCGAAGGGATGGCCGGTCTGGCGCTGACCGACGGCGAACAGACCGCTTTCGCGCGGGCCGCGCTTGCGCTGCGGTACGACGACGACAAGCCAGCGCCCATCACTGAACGACAACTCCTGACACCGCATCGCATGGAGGATCGCTCTCCGGACCTGTGGACGACGTTCAATCGCGTGCAGGAAAACATGATCAATGGCGGCTTGCGTGGTCGCAATGCGAATGGCCGGACCACCACGACCCGCGCCGTGACCGGCATTGACCAGAACATCCGACTCAATCGCGCCCTCTGGGTCCTTGCTGACGAACTGCGCCGCCTGCGCGGCTAACGGGTACGCCCCGACCCGCCGGTCGGGGCCTGCTCTCACGACATCAAATACGATAGGGACATCAAATGGATACCGTTCATATCCGGCCAACGTGGCTGACCGCCCTCTTCCCCCTGCTGGCTGTCTGGCAGTATGGCGACCGGTCGGTAGTGCGCGCCGAACTGCTGCGCATGGCGCTGTCGGCCGACGCGGCCGCAAGGTCAGCCGAAGCGCTCACCCGCATTGCGAACATGCTTGACCGCGATGGTCACGCGATCGAGATGCACCGCGACGAACTCCGTGCAATCGCCCGGACCGCCCTGTCCGAGTTCGACCGGGTGCCACCGCGCGCCCCGCTGCCGACCTCCGCCGACGCGGATCTTTACCACGCCTGTTCCGTCCAGCCCTGCTGACATCTTCCGGAGATCACACCATGCATGAAGCAACCGACACAATGGTTCACGGCGTAGACGGCGCGCTCGCGCTGCGCCGGGGTATCGCCGCGCTCGCCCGTCTCGACGTGTTCGATGAAGATGGCGACATCCTGCTGTTCAGCGCCCCTGCCGACCGGTTGCCCGGATAGATCAATGTCGCCGTCCAGGCCTACCAGCGCGGCGCCAGCCACGGTGAACTGCATGGCGAGCGCAAGGCGCGCTATGCGATCCGGCGGGCGCTCGGCATTCACCAGTAGCACAGCATGTTCCGCATGCCCCCATCCCCGCGTAGACATATAGGAGTACGCATCATGAACCAGCTTTTCTTTACCGGCCGTGTTGCTGCAACCCCGGTCCTCTCGAATCACGGTGATTCAAAGGTGGCAAAATTCACTCTGATTTCCAACGAGTATGCCGGTCGCGACGAAAGCAGCGGCGAAGCGAAAGAGCGTCAGCTGCGGATCCAGTTTACTGCGTTCGGTTCACGCGGCGAGGTCATTGCCAGAAACGTCCTGAAGGGCGATCAGTTGATCGTTGAAGCGAAGCTGTCGAACAACGACTACCTGGACGGCCAGGGTGTCGAGCGCTACGGCTACAACTTCACTGTTGATAACTTCGAATTCGGCGCACCTGGCGAACTCAGGCGGGCGCAACTCGCGCGGCGTCAGGAATAATCCACGTCGGCACCGGTTCATGCTGGGGCCGTTGACCAGAACAGGCGATGACGTGGCAACCGTGGGCGGCGGCGATATTTCGTACGGCCTCGCATCTGCCGGGAAATGGCATGAATTGCGTGCCCGTCCCAGCCGTCCGGAAAGGTAGCCCCTTCCTGCCAAGCCCTGTGCCCGGCTAACCGCAGGCGTCACGCGCGCGCCGGCGCGCCCGGATCGAGGCGCACGGGGACCCGCGCCGGCAGGCGTGGGGAGAGCGCCGGCGCGGCGCAGTAGCGCCGGGACGATCCGGTACGGCGCAAGCAGACCGTGGCCGGGGTCGTCAAGCAGCCGCAGGCTGCGTGTTTCCCCCGCGGCGAAGCCGTGGGGGCTGGACCCAGGACCGGTACGGCCGGAGTTGTCGTACGATCCGGTACAGGAACTGAATCACCAGGAGCAGATATTGAAAGGCCGAACGCTTGACGCCAGCGCCGAGGGACTGGAACGTCCTAAGGCACACAGGGTCGCGGCCTGGCGCGAACGAAAGCAACGCATTGGCGTTGGCTACAGCGGCGTATATTTCCGCGGTATGGTTTCAGGGCTTGCACTGGCCGAAGGCCTCTATGCGACGGTGCCGTTCGGCGTCGCCTCTTCTATCACCGACGAACACGGATGTAAGGTCGAAGCCCCCCACTCCGGACAAGCAAGGTAACACCATGAGCATCCCGCCCCGCCCGAAAACACACCGGATTACCAGCGACGTGCCCGAGCACCTCCTCGAGGCGTTCCAGCACACCATCACTGAGTTTTTTGCGAATGCGCACGGCGGCCAGACCCCGGCGCAGCGTGCCGCGGAGATTCGCGCCGGCGATCGTGACCGTGGCCTCGATTCGCTCCTGCAGCTCGTCGACGTGGCCGAAGGCGACACCGTACAGGCAGAGACCGTCGCAGAATTGCTCGCAGGCCTGTACAACGGGACCGACTACCGTTTCGATCTCACAGCGTTGCGGGCACTGGACGACGATCTTTTCGAGCACTGCCTGGCCGTACTGCGGCTCGATCATCGTCCGGACGTTGAGGTACATCAATATTTCCCCGACGGACAGCAGCGTTGGCAGCAGATAATCTCACGCTGGAATCTTGACAAACGTCCGGCGCTAGAACCGCCGCCGGTTCGCGGCGAACGCTATCAGGCGCGCTATGTGACGCATTCTGAAGCGCCCGGCTATCGCGACATCACGCTGGTTGTCACGATCGACGGTGACCCGGCCCGCGAGTTGCCGATCGAGCTACACTTTTCGGCCGCTGACTCCGGGAGCATAGCTCGCGATCTGCTCGATCTGCATCGCCATGCGTGGACACCTCGTGGGCACCGTGTTGCCCCGCTCGACGCGAAAGAAGGCGAGCGGCGGCCGCAGTGGATTTAAAGTTCGATCGCGCGCAAAGGAGCGAACATGACAATTGAGGTTCAGACAAAGATTCGCCCGGAATGCCTGCAACCGGCCGTCAGCTGGATGGAGCCCACCGGGGCGGAAATACAGGAAGTGATTCGCCTGGCGGGATTCTCTGGCAGACAGGCCGCCGATTTCCTTGGGCTCGCAGATAAGAGCGGCCGCCAGCTTAGACGCTGGATAAGCGGGGACGCAGGCATTCCCTATTCCGCATGGGCGCTGCTCTGCGCTGCGGCCGGGTTAGGCCAGATATGGGAGTGCTGAATTCGATCCTGGTCGCCGTTACGCCCAGCATCACGACGGAATGCCTGTGGGCAGATACTGCCGGGCCGTCCGGCGAAGACGGTATTCACGGAGAACCAGACGGCACGCACGTTGACCAGAACATCGTCTGCATCGAGGTCGGATAGCCACTAGCAGGAAGACGCTGGCAGGCAGTGGCATCGGAATCTACGACAGATTCCAGTCCATGATGGGAAATCCGTGAATGGCGCCCGTGACGCAACGTCGCGGGCGCGGAACGTCATTCAGCAATCACATCGCACCTGTTCAGGCGGGCTTGCGCAGCGGCATACCACGTCGCGTCCAGCTCGATGCCAATATATCGGCGATCCAGCTGCTGCGCGGCCACGCAGGTCGAGCCGGAACCCGCGAACGGGTCGAGTACGACCTCGCCGGGTTGGGTAAAAGCCTCGATGGGAGGCTTCAGGCAGCCCAGAGGCTTTTCGGTCGGGTGATGGCGATTGCCGGAGTACTTCCATGGAATGACGTCAGGCACGGGTAACGTCGGCACCGCGGGCGAACCTTTTGCAAGTAGGTAGGCGGATTCGTGCTGATATTTGACGAACCGCGCTCTGGATGCGTACGGCTTGGCGAACACGATGTGTCCCACGATCCGGAAGCCGGCGCGCTTCCATGCGTCAAAAAACAGATCGGTCCGGGTCCATCCATTGAAGCTCGCGCACAACGCATCGCTTTTGAGTACGCGATACGTTTCAGCAAACGGGGGTGCAAGCCATTTCGCATGAACATCGTTCGCGATCGAGCGCCCGCTACGATCGTGATAATTGACGAGATATGGCGGATCGGTGAGAACGAAGTCGACAATCGCGTCCGGAATTTCCGGCAAGACTTCGAGACAGTCACCGTGCATAAGATAGCTCATCCTCGCTCTCCAGAAGTTAAGGGCGTGAGTAGCAAGGCGACGCGTGCGGCCGCACAATTTCACCACACCGCGCCGGCGATTGTTGGCGACGGGTAGTGAAATTTCCCGTGAAACAAATAGTTTTTAAGGATAACTGACTTGATTAGGACGATACCGCCCGGGTACGCCGGCGGTGGTGCGTCGCTTTTTGACATGAGAAAGATGAATGTGACCGCGCAGCGGGCGCATCCATCTTTCGATCTGGAATACGTCGCCGCTACCAGCAACCCGAGGTCGCGAAGCCAGACTTGCTCTCGCGCATCGCCGGCCGGCATCGTCGCCGGGGCTTGTGCCGGAGGGAGGCGCATCAGAAAACGAAGTACGGAAGCGGCGCGCGATCATCGCCAAACGACCCCGAGCCGCCCTTCGAGCCAGCGCGTATCCAACGGCGCGTTCCGAGGTGCAACGGCCATTCGCCGAGGCACGTCCAAAGACGAGTCGTCGGCCAAAGCCGACATCGGGGCGGGCTAGGTGCGACGGCAGCAATATGGCTGGCTGCTGACGTTGGCGGCACTGAGCAACCGGACGGCAGCTTGCCTTCGTTGCACGTCACGCGGAATTGTTCGGTATGCATTGCCCTCCAGGAGATTTCGCATTTCGTCTTCATGCTGTTGAGCTGCTATGAAGGATCCGTTTCACCCGTTCGCGCCTTTATCCGCCCAAACGTCTCCAATTCAAGGAACTTTGACTCATAGTGATATTCAGGAATCTTTCGCTTGAGCAGTTCGAAGAAGCTCCTATCGTGCGTTGATAAGATGATCTGTCGGTCAAATTTTTTGGAGATAGTACGCAACAGGTCTATCGTAGCCAATACGTTGATTGAATCCATAGAATGAATTGGATCATCAATGAAGATGCATCCAACTGGCTCTCCATGCGCCTTCACATGCAGAGCGCGTGCCAGAAAAATGCTTAGGCTAAGGATGTTTACCTGAGCTGCACTGAAGTAAAGGTTAGGTGCGATGCAGTCGCCGGCCTCGTCCGAAACTAGGACGTGGAGACGCGGTTTTTCCCCCTCTGGGAACTCGCATGTGAAGCGAACCTCTTTGAAGTCCGGGTGTGGATCGATCTTCCTGTATATCGAATTGATTAAATCAGTAAAAAAGAAGCTACTGATTCTCGAATCCAACCTTTGGATGATGTGCGTGTATTCCGCATCAACTTTAGCGCTGAGAGCCTCATGCTCAGCCTTCTCAGTTAGAAGTTTGTCGAGTTGCTTCCGCGCTCCAATCGATTCGACATAGGGGAGCACGAGCTCCAATTGTTCGCCTAGCAGCGCATATTGCCTAGCCAACCCTGTTGTTGTCTCTTTCTGTTGCGCATACATCGCGTTTGCGGAATTAATCCCTTCCACGATTCTTTCAGGCAGCCACGACGAATCGTACTCTGGCAGATGCGAGCCGATCTTCGATACGAACGTAGAAATTTCCGCCTCCGCTTCAAGCCGTGAGCGTTGGTTCGATTGTTCCTCGCGCTCTAAGGAGGCCATGTCTTCCGTGCGCGGGTTAGGCACCGTGACCTCCTCCTTCTCTAACTGATCTCGCGCGTCCTTCAACTGCTGCAAAGCAGCTGCTGCTTTAGCCTGGCTCTCTTCCAGCATCTGAGCCACGTGCTGTCTTAGTTGTGCGGGATCGAGGGCACTTGACAAACAAACGGCCATCGATTCCTTATATACCTCGCTACCCTTAGCTTGGTCGGCCTTTGCCCTCGCCTCATCAATCGCTTGATTCAGCAGTTTTACCGCGTCTCTGCGGAGTTGGGCCTCATCCTCCGAACGAGAGAGGTCCGACTGCTCCTTCGCACGACGCTCGGAAACCTGACGAAGATCTTCTGCTAACTTTTGGCCAAGTTGCTCTGCGCTGAGATTCAGCACGAGCTGAGCCGAAGTCTGTACGCGAGGGGCCGCAGCTTGAATGTCGCGGTCGAGCGACTTTATTTCTAATGTGAGCGCGTGCAACTCCCGTTCGCTCTGTAAGACGCGAGCCCGAAAGTCAAGTGCTGCCTTATCTTTTCTCCGGTTCCATTCCTCGATTAAGACTGTGACTTGCTGACATGACTCGTCGAAGGCTGCCCGCGCGTCATTCTGCTTCTGGAGCGCGGCTGCTTCCAGTTGATTGAGTAAATGATTGCCCAGAATGTTCTGCAACAGGTCGTCGGGGCTCGCGTGTTCTTTCGTACACAGCGGACATTGATTCGAGGGCGTCTTCGCTAGGATCTCGCAGCCGAGTGACACCAAGGTCGCAAATTGGTCTTTTTGAGCATCGAAGGCTGCGAGGGCCTTTCCCGCCGCCACAAGAAGCTCAGCGCGTCGGGCTTTCTCAAGAACAGCTTGCCGGAGAGGAAGTACAGAAACGCCCTCTTCCGAAATCATGGTCAAGTCAACTGCGTTGATTGATTCTTCGGTGATCTCTAGGCCAATCAGGCTTTCGAGATTGCTCTTCTCCAAATCACGCTTCGCGGTTAGCACATCAAGACGTTGTTGGCGGTTGTCCCTTTGAGCCTGTCTTTCGTTGATAACAGCGCGCCCTTCGTTGAGTTCACGATATATTTCGGGGGCCCGCTCTCGCAGAGCCACTAGCGCATTCGCATTGACGTCCAAATCTTGCAACGATGTCTTGCATGTTGCGATGCGCACTTCCCAGCTTTCAAGCTCCGCTTTCTTGACTTGAAGCTGCGCCTCCGACTCTTGCTCTCGTGCGGTGATTTGAGCCATTTGACTAAGCAGCTCTTCGAACGAAGGCACTTTGCTCGACAAGGTCTGATGCCTTGTCGTGTCCGCGTGTGCTCGTTCAACGGACTCAGTCCAATGCGCGACTTTCTCTTTGAGCTTGGCGTAGCGATTCACAGCATGACGCCGTTTCTCGAGTTCGGACAATGCCTTAATTGCTGCCCCTCTCGTAGCCATGGAACCCGCTACAACAGGCAACTCGACGAGCGCTGCCTGCAAGTCGACCAGAAACCGCTCAAGGTCCGCGCTACTATTGTTCAGTTCGTGCAGCCGTTGCGTAATCAGGTTGCGAAGATCGCGCTCGCTGTCCGCGTCAAAGCTCTCTGATACCGATTCAATGCGTTCACCACGATCGACCAGACTTTGAATAGTCCGATTAACACTCTCGAAGATCCCGGTGTCGGTCTGTTTTGCGAGAACTTCTTCGTATCTTCGCTGCTCCTCGGACATACCCTTGAGCAGGATTGTCAATTCGCGCCTAAGGGCAACGAGATTGGCGCGATAGGTATCATCACTATCTCCGAAGTTTTGCATAAACCGGTCATAGCGCGCGTCAGGTTTCTCCTCTCGAAGGAATCCGTCGATGGCTTCTTGAGACAGAAAGATGCCAGCGACTTCCTCCATTCCGCGCACCGGTGCTTCGCGTCTGAAGAGATAGTCTCGGCTACCAGCGCGCGCCTTCGGCACATCTTTAATGACATCGCCGAATCCGATTCCTGTGACGGTCACTCGTGAAGGCGCAGACTCTGGGATTGCACGATTTCGCAAGATGTGTTGACGACGACTCTCCTGATTCTGAGCTCGAGAGATATTATCGTTTTCAACGCGAGTGTAATCGCGAACGAACCGTTCGATGTTGTTCGTAAGCGCCCACTCTACGGCATCGTAAAAAGATGTTTTACCGAAGCCGTTTGGGGCATAGATGGAAACAAATCGTGCAGGGTCGCCCAACGGAGTTGTGAAGTCAAAGGTTCCATCACTCTTCGTTTCATATGCGCGGAAACCTTCAATGATGACTTTTTTTATCTTCATGAGAGAGATCCTAGACGCTCGAGAAGTTCGTTGATGCGACGGCGCCGAACTTCGGACGAACGCTCTTTTCCATCGAGAGGAAGTTGCGAGGAGGTCGAGAGAAAGTCTCGAAATCGATTCGAGTTCTCAAGCTGGTCATACAGTCCGTCCCCCACATCCGAAAGCTTAAGGTCTTGTCCTAGTATCGAATTCTCCAGCGCCTCTCGCACGACAGCGTCAGACTCCGAGGCGAACGTCGGCCCTGCTAGTACCAGCTTTCTGAGCGCGAACCGATCGTTCTCAATGCGGTACTTCAGGTGCTTGTCCATCGCTGACGGTGTCACCAAGACGAGGTAGATGTTCCAAGACGAAAATTCGTCTTGCAACGATGATTGATATTCAACGGCGATTTCGTTGTTGATCAATCGCCAATGTTTTGCGCAGGTTTCATTGTCCGAAAAGCGAGCGATAAAGCAACTGATGAAATGCCTCGCGTCATCTGAATGGAAGAATGCAAAATCGACATCCGACGCGATATTTTTCAGAAAACCGAGATTTAGATCATTGAGCAATAGATGCACGATAGGCCTCCGCTAGCAACTGCAAGACGGTATGTTCATCAAGTCCGAGTTTATTGTCGTAAAGTTGTTCTTGCCGAACAATACAATCCATGTGAAGGCCATCAAGATGGAAAAGTTTCACCTTGCCGATGGGTTTACGCGGAATGCCGATGTCTAACGCCCCACTCAGGGGAAGACCGATGTCCGGCACCACTCTGGATAGGTCTCTGATTGACCTGGTTTTGGCAGGCGACCCTTCGATCCGATTGCTAACGAGCACCAGGCCGTCATCAGCGAGATCACCAAGGTCAGATTGGATGATCCGTTCGACGAACGCTGTCCACTCGCCGTCGGAGCCACTGTATAGAAATCGACGTCGTGAACGTAGCGTCTCGATATAGTCCGCATCGACAACTTGTGGCCTGTCGAGCAATACAGACAGGGTCAGGTACTCTAGCCACGAAATCCAAAGCTTCCTGTCAAGCAGGCTGCATTCGGGATCCTCTTGAACTAACAGCCTCTTCCCAAAGGTGCTCAGGATTCCATTGGGGGTCGGAGTGTCAGTAGCGAGGTTCGTTCGAATAACACTAAGAAGGACCGTTCGCAGACGTTGCAGCGTTGCCGGGCATTCGAAGCCTGGTAGCGAAAATGCTGCATCTGCAAGCTGAGAAAACGACAGCAAGAAGGGCGGCAAGATCGGGGGGAATCCATGCTCTCTGATCAAGTCGTCGAACGCAGGTATTCCAATGCAACGCAACCAGTGGTGTCCCTCTTGAAGCCGACCTTCCATCTCGCACTCGACCGCGACGAGAATCCAGCGTTTCGCGGCCTTGATATACACGCCACCGCCTGAGACCCCTCGAACTTCATCAACTGGCGCAAAGCTCTTTGTCGAGACATCGATCGACATCGCACCGAAGCTCTCTATCTGCCCTGTGAAGAGCCGGAGCGGGTCGTTCAAATTGCGTCGAATTTCTGGAAATCCGACCAACCACATCGATTGCTCCATCTCGACCGACGTCGATGTCGCCGTAGGGTCCAGCGTCTGACTGACCACCACGATCACTGCAATATCGAGCACTGGGGAAACGATAAGCTGCCTGACTTCAATCTCGGTGCCAACCCGCAATTTCACGACAGTCTCGTTCGGCTCCATGAGCGACGCGACATTAGTCCGCTCTCTAAGCAGATTATGGCGTGCTGTCAGAACGTACGAATGGTCGGCGCTGAGCGCTGTCACCAGCACGCCAGACCCATCGTTGACCATCACCGCCCGCTGATATATCTCTTCTGGTCCGAGCGCGCTCACAGTGTCAAGTCTCCTGTGAGCGCTTTTATGTTCCCGCAGGCAACACGCTCCTCCAAATTTGGAAAGACGTCGTCTCTGACTGCCTCGTAATTGAACAGTATCTCGCTATTCGGTTGCAATTCATTGATTCTGGCGAGGGTGGTTTTGCTCGGCAAGGCATGACGCATGCCATTGGTCGAAACAACGAATTTCTCGCATCGAATTAACGAAAGCAGTTCCTCGCTTGTGTTCGCTTTGCTGCCATGGTGCGATAGCTTGCACACAGAGACTTCTAGTGGGTTCTCTGACGATACGCCTAAATGGTCTCGAAGCGTCTCGCAGACTGTCGATGGGAGCGCGTCTCCGAGAAGTAAGACTCGATGTCCCTGCGTTTCGATGAGAACCGCTATCGAGCTTGCATTATGTACAGAAGTGTCTTCGATGAACTTGTCGTTGACCCGCAATTCGGAAAGCGATAGGTGGTAGTCTTTTGCCGCGCCAGAAGTGAGCGAATCAGCTTCCTCCGTCTCCCACTTGGAAAGCAACCTGGTTAGCTGCTGCTCCGTCGGGGAAAGGATAAATATCTTGCCGTGCTTGAACGAGATCTCGCGGCCATCTACAAACCTTACTTGCCGACGCGAGGTACAGTGTCCATCCAAGAGGGTGTCGAACTCTACGCCCTGAGCAATGCTCGTAAGTCGGTCTTCAGGATCGTCTATCCAGATGTCCGATCCCTCAGGTACCTGCGTGTTGAAGGCTCGGGCAATTAATTTTCCCGAGTTGAACCAGACGTCATTCGCCATGACTGAACGGTACTTATCGTGCCGGCACGCCTTCAATAGGCCGCCGATATGATCGTCATCGACATGGGTCACTATCGTGAGGTCGAATCGCTCGCCTCTCTGTCGCAGATCCTCCAACACCTCTTGCAACGGGCCCGCTGTTCTCTTCCCACCTTGGCGACGCTCGTAACACTCTGACGGGCCGCCGTCAATCAAGATTCGGAACGTCTCGGTGCCGACGCATGTCTCAATGACAATCGCATCGCCGTGTGCCGCTCTCAGGAAGCTTACTTTTAGAGTCATCAATAGCTCAGGTAACGTTATCTTCAGCGACCGTGTCAGAAGATCGCGTGTACCTTACGATTATATCTTGGTCTACCCGACCTATCTGGCGACAAAGTAATCTCTGACACCGGCGACAAGAGAGGCCATCGACGCATTGGGGTCCATGAAAGCGACCATAACGTACTTCAGCCGCCACGCTGGATCAGTGCGCTGAAGATTCACGCATCGTACAGAGGGCAATGGTCAAACATGCCGCCGTAGAGCCGCTACAGCTTATCAAGGGATCCGCACCGTCGGAAACCGGACGGCCGAGGTGGTCGTAACGGCGAATTTGCTGATTCAATCAGCAGGATCCGACACCATCAACGCTGACAAGGTTCGCTATACGCTAGGCTGCCGACCTTGGGCGCGAGCACCGTCAATGTCAGCAAAGGCCGATGAAGCAACATCCGTCCTCGCGAATTGAATGAGCGCTTGCTGGATGCATACGACGTCCGAACGTCTGAGCAACGGTGCGGGCGCATGACGCTTCATGGGCCCCGCTGAGACAGATGATGACGGACGGAGCTCGCCCCTCTTCTACCGTTCGTGACCGACTACGTGAAGGATTTTTTCTTCTCGATCAGAGAGGGGGCCTTCCCGGACGGACTTTTTCTAATGGACTACCTCGACCAGCGCTCCCCCGTCGTGCACGCGGAGCACATTTCCTTCGGGCGTCATTATTCGGGGAAGGTCTGTCGCGCGCGGCGTCGCAGTTTTGCCAGACCCATTCCCCACGCGTTTGTTCGGCAAGGACTTCGTTACCGGATCGGCGACCCGGCGCGGTGTAGCTTTCGATACGTGATGTGAGAGCACCGCAACCTTGCCCGGTCTCGGCTTGCCCTTCCCGGACGGCTGCATCCGCGCTTCAGGCGGGTTCCAGATTTCAACGTAGCGTTCTCCTGCGACTGCGGTCGAAGCAACAGCAAGCAGTATTGCCCCCACACTCAAAGATCGAAACATAACCTCTCCGTATGCTCTCGTGCCGTTCACGCCCGGCACGATTTTGCGGTGCCGACACATGAACCGTCGCAGCCAGCGCAGTAGTGACGGTCTCGCACCGCCCCGTCAACACGCCAGACGTTGTCTTGCGTTGGCGCAGGGGTGCCAATAGTGCGGCCATTTTCGCACGCGTAAAACGTCGGTTCTCCCGCCCTGCTTCGGCGGATGGCTTCATCGATTTCCGGCTCGCCGAACGCTGCTTTCATCCGGCAACAAACGCCGCAATTTCCGGCATGGGATGGCCGACAGTCTTGCGAGCGCGTATGTTCATCTGGGCTCCCTCGAAAAAAGTGCCTGTTCGCCGCTACGGATTTCCGTGTAGGATACTGTACATATATACAGGCATTTGCGCAATCCAATGACCGCCCCATCACCCATCCCGGAAGCAATTCACCCGTCCCTGTGGCGGGCATCGCAGCTTGCGCGCGGCCGGGGCAGGACGGTCGATACCGGCTACCCGGCCCTTTCAGCCGAGCTGCCCGGCGGCGGATGGCCGATTGGCGCGCTCATTGACCTGCTGGTCCAGCAGGCCGGCGTGGGAGAGATGCGGTTGCTTCGACCGGCGCTCAGCACACTGGGCAAACGGCCAGTTGCAATGGTTCAGCCGCCGCACGTTCCGAACGGACCCGGTCTCGAGTACATCGGTCTTTGGCCGGAACAGCTGCTGCAGATCCGCGCCGCAAAGACCGCCGACGCATTGTGGTCAGCCGAGCAGATTCTGCGTGCCGGAAGCTGCGGTGCGCTCCTGTTCTGGACGCAGTACGTCCAGAGGTCTTCGCTGCGGCGGCTACATCTGGTCGCCCAGTCTTCCGAGACGCTTTTTTTCATGGTTCGCCCACTGGCGGCCGCGCAGGATGCGTCCCCCGCCGTTTTACGACTGGCGCTAAGGCCAGAGCGCGACGGCCTGACCGTCGATATTGCGAAGCGACGAGGTCCAGCACGCGCAGACCCTCTGTCGATCCCCCTTCAACCCACCCCTGTTCTGTTTTCGCACCATGCGCGTATTTCTCGCCGTCCACTTGCCCCGGTTGCAGCTCGAGGTCTTCCGGCCACGGTGGCTGCCTGAGCCTGCGCACGGCTGCGTGGTCCTCGATCGCGACAAGGTGCTCGTTGCCGACGGGGTGGCGAGGTCAGCGGGCGTGCGGGTCGGCATGAAACGCGGCGGAGTGCTGACGCTTGCGCCGGAAGTTGCGCTGCACGAGCGCGATCCGAGCCGGGAATACGCCGCACAACGCGAGGTCGCTGTTGCGCTCATGCAATTTTCGCCAGATGTCGCCCTGCTCGACGAGGCTGTCGTGGTTGTCGACATCGGCGCGAGCCTGCGTCTGTTCGGCGGTCTGCTTGCGGTGTGCCGCCAAGCCAAAGCGATCCTCGATGCGATCGGGCTGACCGCACGCATCAGCGCGGCACCGACCGGGCAAGGTGCATGGTTGCTCGCGAAGCACCGCAACCGGCGCGTCCTCAAGATCAACTCGCTTGAGCGGCAACTATCCGCATTGTCATTGCTGTCAGTGCCGGAAACACGGCCGTTCGCGGACTGGTTCACGGGACTTGGCTGCGAAACGATTGCCGATGTGCGACGGCTTCCGCGTGCCGGACTGCAACGCCGTTGCGGCGAGCACCTCCTTGATTCGCTGGACCGCGCTTTCGGCACGGCACCTGAACTCTTTGACTGGCTGGAACTGCCGCCGACGTTCTCTGCCCGGATTGAAATGCCCGACCGCATCGAACATGCGGAAGCGGCGCTCTTTGGCGCGCATCGCCTCATCGTCCAGCTATGTGGCTGGCTGTGCGCAAAACAGCTGGCGCTGACAGGCGCAACCCTCCTGCTGGAGCACGAGCGCGGCAGACAGGCGATTGAGCCGACGCCAATCGAAATCGCGCTGGGCGAGCCGACCTGGCGCGAGGACCATCTTGTCCGGCTCATCAGCGAGCGCCTTGGACGGATCGAACTGACCGCGCCAGTCATAGCACTGCGGCTCGATGCGGCCAATGTGCAACCTGCGGCGCCCGCATCGGACACGCTGTTTCCGGAACCTGGCGGCTCAGCTGAGGATCATGCGCGTCTGGTCGAATTGCTGGTTGCACGGCTCGGTGAAGAAAACGTACTCCGCCCTGCCCCAACCGCGGATTACCGGCCTGAGATTGCCAATCGGTGGGTGCCTGTCGCCAGCGCATCGAAAGGCACAGTGCTGCCTGAAGGGCTTCCGCGACCCACATGGCTTCTGGCAAAACCGGTGCGTCTTTTCATGCGTAAACACCGGCCGTTTTATGGCTCGCCACTGCGCATGGTGTCGCCGGGCGAACGCATCGAGGCTGGGTGGTTTGATGGCGAACTGGTGACCCGGGACTACTTCGTCGCCCAGGGCGAAGACCAGAGCTGCGTCTGGATATACCGCGAGCGAGTCAGCAGTCGCGACGCGGAAGAAGACCAGCGGTGGTTCCTGCATGGCCTGTTCGGATGACACGCCATGGACTCCACCTTTTCCACCCTGCCGGCGTATGCCGAGCTGTTCTGCTTTTCCAACTTCACTTTTCTGCACGGCGCTTCCCATGCGGAAGAACTGGCTGAGCGCGCGGAGCAGCTGGGCTATTCAGCACTGGCCATCACGGACGAGTGCTCACTGGCCGGCGTCGTGCGCGCACACGTTGCAACGAAGGAGGCCAGGCTGCCATTTATCGTGGGGTCCTACTTCCATCTGGCGAACGCTGACGGATCGCCCGCGTTCGGGCTGATTCTCCTCGCGAGAAACCGCGAAGGATACGGCAACCTGTCTGAACTGATTACGCTCGCCCGTACCCGCGCACCGAAGGGCGAATACCGCCTGACGCCGCAGGACCTCTCGCGACCCGACAGGGAAAACCGACACCTGCGCGGCCTGCCCGACTGCCTGGCCATTCTTGTACCGGACTTTCCGGCGAAAGAAGACGTGCTGGCGGCGCAGGTCGAATGGCTCGATGAGACATTCACGGGCCGCGCCTGGGTGGGACTTGTGCTGCACCAGCGTGCGATGGATGACATCCACCGCGGCTCGGTCGAGTTTGTCTCGCGGAATCACGACGTCCCGGTTGTCGCGCTTGGCAACGTCGTCATGCATGTGCGCTCGCGCAAGCCGCTGCAGGACACCATGACCGCTATCCGCGTTCGCAGGCCCGTGCATGAGTGCGGCTATGACCTGACACAGAATGCCGAGCAGCACCTGCGTTCCAGACTGCGGCTCGCTAACCTGTACCCCGACGACGCACTTGCCGCAACCATAGATATTGCAGGCCGCTGTACTTTTTCACTGGATGAACTGCGCTACGAGTATCCCGACGAACTCGTTCCAACCGGATTCACCCCCGCCGCCTATCTGCGGCAGGAAACGTACATTGGCGCACAACGACGCTTTCCGTCCGGTATTCCGCATAAGGTGCAGGAACAGATTGAGCATGAACTGGAGTTGATAGCGGAGCTGCAATACGAGCCGTACTTTCTCACGGTGTACGACATCGTGCGCTTTGCACGTAGCCAGCACATCCTCTGCCAGGGGCGAGGCTCCGCGGCCAACTCTGCCGTCTGCTATTGCCTCGGCGTAACCGAGGTGGACCCGGCTCGCGGCAACATGCTTTTTGAGCGTTTCATCTCGAAGGAGCGCGGCGAGCCGCCGGACATCGATGTCGACTTTGAGCACCAGCGTCGCGAAGAGGTCATCCAGTACATCTATCGCAAGTATGGCCGCGACCGCGCAGCAATCGCGGCGGCAGTCTCGACATACCGACCGCGCGGTGCGCTGCGTGAAACCGGCAAGGCGCTCGGCGTTGATCCCCAGATCGTTGACGTCGTCGCAAAGTCGCACCACTGGTTTGATACGAGTCAGGATCTGCTTGCGCGATTCAGGGAATCCGGCCTCGACCCGGAAAAACCGCTTATTCAGGCATGGGCGAAGCTCGCATCGCAACTGCTTGGCTTCCCGCGACACCTCTCCCAGCACTCGGGTGGCTTTGTCATCAGTCGCGGCAAGCTGACGCGTCTCGTGCCTGTCGAGAATGCCGCCATGGAGGACAGGTCTGTCATCGAGTGGGACAAGGACGACCTCGAGGCGCTCGGCCTCCTGAAAATCGACGTCCTCGCACTCGGTATGCTCTCGGCTATCCGCCGAACGCTTGATATTGTGTCGGAGCAGCGTGGCGAGCGATTCGAAATGCAGGACATCCCGGCGGAGGACCCTGCGACCTACGACATGATTTCGGCTGCAGATACAGTCGGTGTGTTCCAGATCGAATCGCGTGCCCAGATGAGCATGCTGCCGCGGATGCAGCCCCGGACGTTCTACGATCTCGTGATCGAGGTGGCAATCGTCCGCCCGGGTCCGATTCAGGGTGGCGCCGTGCATCCCTACCTGCAGCGGCGCCAGGGATTCGAGCCCGTCTCCTATCCCAGTGACGCACTGAAAACCGCACTTGGACGAACCCTGGGCGTGCCGATCTTTCAGGAGCAGGTGATGCAGGTCGCGATTCTTGCGGCCGGCTTTACCGCCGGTGAAGCTGACCAGCTGCGTCGGGCGATGGCGGCCTGGAAACGTAAAGGCGGACTGGAAAAATACTACGACCGGATCGTTCATGGCATGCAGGAGCGCGGCTACGATCTCGCCTTCGCCGAATCCATCTTCGAACAGATCAAGGGCTTTGGCGAATACGGTTTTCCGGAAAGTCACGCGGCCAGTTTTGCGTTGCTTGTGTACGCGAGTAGCTGGTTGAAGTGCCACGAGCCGGGGGCGTTTCTGGCGGCGATGCTGAATTCACAGCCGATGGGTTTTTACTCGCCGTCGCAGCTCGTGCAGGACGCACAACGGCACGGCGTCAAAGTCCTGCCCGTCGACGTAACAGTCAGTAGCTGGGACTCCGCACTGGTCAACCTGCCAGGCGCCGGAAGGCCGGCCGTCCGGCTCGGCATGTCGCTACTGCGAGGCATGAAAGACGGCGCTGCGGAACGCATCGGGAACGCGCGCGCGGTGCGGCCATTTGAAAGCGTCAACGACCTTGCCCGCCGCGCGCAACTGGACCGCAAGGATCTTCATGTGCTGGCAGATGCCAACGCTTTCGCCTTCCTCGCCGGTAATCGCCGTGAAGCGCTGTGGCAGTCCGTTGCGGCGGTACCAGATAAGGACATGCTCGCGACAGCAGCCGTTCAGGACGAGACGCCAGCGCTCGGTGCACCAACTGAGGCCAACGACATCGTTGCTGATTACCGTTCAGTCGGCCTGACGCTGGGCCGACACCCCCTTGAACTGCTCCGCCCGCAACTGCTCGCCAACAGGCTGATGCCGGCGTCGACGCTGCGCACCTCTCGCGATGGGCAACTCACGCGTGGCTGCGGGCTCGTCACCGTGCGTCAGCGTCCGGGCACGGCCAAGGGCGTGATGTTCGTGACGCTCGAGGACGAGACCGGCAACGTGAATGTCATCGTGTGGCCCAGTCTGCTTGAGAAGCAGAGAAAGGAATCGCTCGGCGCATCGCTACTCGCCGTGTATGGAACGTGGCAATGCCAGGGTGAGGTTCGACATCTGGTTGCGCAGCGCCTTGTCGATATGTCTCACCTGCTTGGCGGCCTGATTACTGCCAGCAGAAACTTCTGCTAAGGGGATTGGGGAAGTGCGTATCATGACAGCATGAAACGGAGGCACCATGTGCTACTCGGCTCAGATCCAGGCGGACTATCGAAAATTTGTGCGCACCTTCGGCGCCCTGATGGACATCCACGAGTTCGCGCGTCTGTTTTTCGAGCGTGCCGAGGGCATCAGCAAGGCAAAAATACCGAAGGCCATGGAAGACGCTTTCGCCGAACCACAGAATGAAGCAGAGCGCGAAATCAACGCGCTCATCAGCCGCTTCAATTCGGCACAGGCGACGAAGCTTGAGCAGGACCTGTTCAAGCAGCGTAAGCGGCTCGCAGACGCGGAACGGTCACTCCAGACAAAGACAACGAAAGCAGCCACCGAAAGTCAGCGCATCGCGACCGATAAGATTACCTGGGCACGAGGCAAGCTTGACGACTTGCAGCGAACCGAGCCGAAGCCGCGGGATTCGCGGATTTTCCCCGGACATTACGCGCCCGTGATGGTCATCGAAGACGGGCAACGCATCGTGAAGCCAATGCGTTATCAATGTCGCATTGCTGGCAAACCGGCGGTCTACGATGTCAGATACCCCGGCACATACAACGCCCGACGCGACAATCTGGAAGGATTCTGGCGACCCTGTTTCGGATACACGCATGGGGTAATGCTGGTCGACGTCTTTTATGAAAATGTGAGCAAGGCGAAGTTTGAGGGCACTCTGTCCGAGACACACGACCAGGCCGAAAACATCGTCCTGGAATTTCGTCCGGACAACGGCCAGCTTATGCATGTCGCCTGTCTGTGGTCTCGGTGGAGCGCACCGGGTGAGCCAGATTTGCTATCTTTTGCGGCCATAACCGACGAGCCGCCGCCAGAGGTCGCGGCGGCGGGTCATGACCGCTGCATTGTTCCGATAAAGCCTGAGAGGATCGATGCATGGCTGAGTCCGAACGCATCGGACCTCGAGGCGATGTACGCGATACTTGACGACAGGGAACATCCGTATTACGAGCATCGACTTGCGGCATAGCCATGGGCCAGGCGAACGTCGGTGGTGGGGGACGATGCGTGCGTCCGTGGTCGCGGCATTGGCGGCAATGGCGTCGTAGTTGTCGCGTACTGAATTACTGACGCACCCCCACGCACCGAGGCGCCTGCTCTCTCTCAGGCACTTTGCATTTCAGCGCCAGGTCGCGGAACGCCTCACTTGCGCTAGACTGGCTTGAGGAACCGGAAGGAGGAATGGATGATACGCAGGACGCTCAATGCCTCGCAGCTTCAGCAGGAGGTCAACCGGCGAATCCATCGACTGCAGGAAATCGTCGAGGATGGCGTGAAGATTCATGTGCCGCGGCCGCAGTTGCAAGAGGCTGACAAGACAGGCTGCAACTGGAACATGACCCACTTCGGCAACGCGGTCGGCTTCGAGCGCGACATCGAGGGCGTGCTCAAGGGCGTGCGCGCGGAATACAACCTCAATACCGAAGTGAAAGATACCGGCAACCCGTTTGCAGACTAACCGCGAAAGACAAAGATTCCCTGCTCGTTCTTGATGGCGTGGGTACTAGTGGTGCGCATATCTCAAATGGTCTACCTGCGACGTCCCTATCGCAGATATTCTTCTCTTGAACCTATGCGGTCTACATTCATATGGAAAGGATGACCGGATTTGCGGCCCGCGACAACGGCGATCTGTGGTCGGGGGTAGACTCGGTAGCCGATGAGACCGGGGATAGCCCTGTCGCTTCAAAATGTACGACCCGGATCCGGTCGGCACGAACGGGCGTCGTGCACCGGCCGGTTGGCTACATCGTCGACCCACACCAGACGGTCAGCGGAGGCTGCCCGGATGACAGAAAAACCTCACTCAGAGCGACCTTGCCACTGTGAGCTTCACAGTCGAAGCAGACGGTGTATGTCGTGGAAGTGAATGTCGCTAAAACGACCAGCGCCATCCACCGCATAGTCCAAAAAAGCTTAATGTGCGCAAATTTCCGAATCTTGAGACGACCCCAAGTACGTAAGCGACGAGCGAACATCGCCAAACGGCCCTGCTGCCGCCGGGCGCGCTATTAGGGGTTCAACGGCAGGTCACGGAGTGGCCCGGTCATCCAAGCCGGCTTCTCGGGGACAGCACTTCGGCCTTGGACGACGTTCAGGTGAAAGTAATCCTGTGCCACCACGCCGGCATATCGTCGCGTTGAGCAAGAACGACCCCCTTTTTCACAACCGCAACGGGATGATGCGTGCGACCTCCACCGTCACGTTCGCCCGTGTTATCAAAAAACATCGCTAGCGGCGCGATTTGCAAGGCCTTACCGGCGTTCTCGAAGACGCGCGGAAATCGCGCTTGCTGGACATCGATCGGTACATCATGGCCGCCTGCTGAGACACGCGTGCGCACACGCTGTTCCGCAAGATTAATGTCATCAAGCCCAACGAATAGCATCACCACGAAATAGCCTGCATCGACCCCGCGCGAAAGCTCTGCCAGCTTGTACCCTTGCGTGTCAGAAAAGACGGTCTCGTATACGAAGTGCCATTGCATTCCAACTGACGCGGTCAGCATCAATGCGCGCCGCTTAGTTGCCTCTGCTTGAGCAAGACGAGCTGTCTCTGGGGTCTGAGGGGCAGCTGGATTTTCCTGTGCGGCTTCATTCAATTCGCGTTCGATCTCGTCAGCGTTGATGTATTCAGCCTGCCATGCACCCTCCAGCATTGGTTCGAGCACCTCACGCCAAAGCGTGGTCTTACCTGCCCCATTCGGACCGGCAATCATGACCATCAATGGCTTATCTTCTGCGCTGGTGTGGAGCTCGTCCAGGAAGAAGTTTAAAAGCTCGTCACCACTCAATCGAGATTCATCCCAAATTTGTTTGAGTTCTTTCGAAGGTTTTCGATCCCTTTCTTGAGAGCAGTACGTCGTTCTGCCTGATGTTGTTGCACGCGCGTGCTCGGTGCTGTTGCCTTCGCGAGGAGCTCATACGCTCGTGCAAATTCATATGGACTCAGATCCTCCTGGCAAAGCATCTGGAAGATTGTAGTGTCTTGGCCAGGAATTGGTTCAACGAGATATTTCCCACTCAATGGAGTGTACTCGCGCCACTGCTGTGCGAGTTTGTGAAGACTCCACAAGCGGTTCCGGTTGGATTGATTGAGCTTCTCTAGCAATTCTGTACGCATCCAGGCGTACACAGTAATACGTTCAATGTGCAGAACTTGCGCGAGTTGCGTGACATTCAAACCAAATGCTTCACGTAGCTCGTCCACCATCCTCGCGGGCGTCGTCAGTGACGGTTCTGACTGGTGACTGTCGGAGCCGAGCTTGAACGGCAGAGGTATTGCAGCATTGATAGCTGTACCTCGGTATTGCGCAGGTTTCTCAAAGCAGATCGTGACAGTGGTCAGTGCCGTTCCAACGTCGACTGCAATTGCAGTTACATGACATACCGAAGTAGCACCAGATTTGCGCCACATTGCTTCCGGACCAATCATCCTGGCCAACTTCGCATCGCGCTCCGTAGCGTAGATCATGAGGTTCTTCCTTCAACGTTTGTTGGATTCCATTCCTCTGCAGCTAAAGGAGTAATCATCGCGCGGAACGCGGCAGACACATCGGTGTGCATTTGAGTAAATAGCTTGTCGAGCGCCGCACGGTCCACAGAAAGTTCATTGCCATCAATCCATCGATCACTGTCAATTACTCCGCACTCTGCATGTACAACGCTAGGTGATTCCTGACGTGGGGTAAGCATACCCTGCAAATCCATCGGAAGCGACGGAACCCCAAATCCCCTCATGAACTGTAGGCGCAATCGGCCTTGTGGGTAGGCAACATCCATCATTGAAACATTCAGGTCCGGGCCGCGTAGCGCACCTGGTAATGCCGGTACCCCAGCAAGGTTCCATGGGGCCTTTACGTATTCTTCTGGTTTACGGCCTAGCTGCGGAATAATGAAATCAACGTACCGCAGGCCGAGTCGCATCACTGACGTGACGTCGACATCAGTAAGCGCATCTGTAATTTCGAGCCATTCACTCCTGAACTGACGTGAATCGACGTAAGACGTCACCGCGTAGGTGAGCGAGCCCTGCTGGATTCGCACCATTGCATCCACGTCATTGTTCACGAGGTCATAGATCACCAATGGGACCGCTCTCTGCGGACTCGGCGCTGGAGCATCCAACGTGATTTCAAAGTTCAGAGCGCTTGTCTGGTTGATAGTCGGAAATTTTGATCCGGCCCTTTTTATGATCGCGTCACGCAATTGCTCTGGGGTTGCCGATGCGTTCGGCAGAAAACGAATCTGGGCGAGTACAAAAACCAAGGGCGCGGACGCCCATTGCCCTATCCGGCGGGCGGTGTCGCTTTTCAAGCGGCCTCCTTCTTTGTCGTCCACGAAAATCATTTTACACGACACTTTACACCTTACACACAATCTGACACACTGCATATGTCTTACACGAAATCTAACACTTACACTCAGCCGGGAGTGTGTCATGTCTCACACAGACGACCACAAGCCGAAGTTCATCCTCAATCTCCACGAGGTTGAGCACCCCCACCACGAGCTCAGCTACGCCGAACTCGTCTTCCTCGCCTACCCGCAGGACCCGCCTGCTGATACGTCGGACATTATTTACACGATCACGATCGAGTACATGGAAGGCGAAATCATTTCGTTTGCGCGTGGCGATAAACCCGTGGCTATCAAACAAGGGATGGTGTGCAATGTCCGCAAAACCGGCCGTTCTTGAGTCCACGCTTGCCCCGTTCGTCGCGGCGGGGCTGCGTGTATCGGTGCAAGGTTCTTACCTGCTTCTGCATGACGTGCCTGTCGTTGACGATCAGCGACAGTTGCGGCTCGGAACTCTCATCGCGACGCTCGTCTACACCGATAGTCAGGTAACGCCGCCTGCCACACATCAGGTGTGGTTCGACGGCCCGTTTCCTTGCTTCGCAAGTGGCGCTCCGCTCGAGCAGTTGCGGCATTCGGAGGTCGCGGGGGGATTAGTCGCGCCCGAGGTTCCGGCCAAATACTTCTTCTCTAACAAGAATGAAGGTTGGACCGGATATGCGACACACTTTGACCAGCTGATGCATTACTGGCGGATCATCACGGATCAGGCGCGCGTGATTGATCCTCAATGCACCCAGCCGTTAGCGGCAGGGTCGGTGCAGGTGGAAGCTCGAAAGGATCCTTTCCGGTATCCGGACGCCTCTTCGAGGCCAAACTCCGCATTGCCATCGTCGGCATGGGCGGAACTGGATCTTATGTACTTGACCAGGTGGCGAAGACACCCGTTAACGAAATTCACCTGTTCGATGGCGACGTGTTCGAAGTACACAATGCGTTTCGCGCACCTTCAGCAGCATGTGAAGCTGATTTCGGGAAGATGAAGGTCGCGCATTTTCGCGACATGTACGATGCGATGCACACCGGCATCGTCGCTCATCCTGCATACATAACCGAGGCTAACGTTGGCTTGCTGGCTCAATTCGACTTCGTCTTTGTATGCATCGACAAAGGGCCGGCACGCAAATTAGTTTGCGCCCATCTCATTGACTGCGGCGTGACCTTTATCGACTGCGGGATGGATATGTCCCTCTCGAAGAAGGAACAGATCTACGGAACTTGCCGCGTTACCATGGCCAGCCCGACCATGCGTAAGCATTTTTTCGAACGCGCTCCGACGATGGAAGACGCCGGCGATGCGCTCTACGACCAGAACATTCAGATCGCCGATGCAAACGCACTTAACGCTATCTTGGCCGTCATGCGGTGGAAGCAACATTTCGGCTTCTACGCAATGAATTGGGATTGGCATCAGCTCGAGTTCGTTACGAACACAATGGCACTCGCACGAAGCGAAAAATCGGAAGACCAGAATGCGACTCCACCAGATCACGCCTGAGCTAGTTGAGCTGGCGCCCCGCGATCTCCAGCCCGGGCGACTTTATATCAGCAACAAATATCGTGCGGCAGTTCACTTATGTTGCTGCGGGTGTGGGGAAAAAGTTGTTACTCCGCTCTCGGCCGCCGAGTGGCAAGCTGAAGTCTCACACGGGTACGCGACGTTGCATCCGTCGATCGGAAACGGAGCGATGACCTGCATGTCGCACTACGTCATACGCAACAACCGTGTGGTCTGGTGCACGCCGTTATCGAAGATGCAGGCTAAAACTGTATTCGCGCGCGACCAGCGCGATCTTCACACGCTACATCGTTCTGCGGACAGCGTTGCTTACACCCGCGACGTAGCACCCTCTACAGAATTGCCGAAAATACTAAAGGTCAACCGGTGGGGACGCTTGCGGGCGATCTGGCGTTGGCTGACCTCCTGAATTTTTGAAGTATGCCGAGGTCATTAGGACAACGGTTGTATCCGCCATTTGCTTATCCCGCACTTCCAGAGCAGCGGTCGTGACTGAAGGCAGCTTATTCAGAGGAAGGGCAGCATCGCTTCCACCCGACGACGGACTGGTTCGCTGCCCCCTGATCTTTGTCAGTCAGTTTGCTTATCGCCAACCCAAGCGTGCGTTACGACAGCGACCCTCGTGGTAATTCAAAACTGAAAAGGTCAGCCGCCCGAGAGGCGTCGCCCACGACTACGACCGACTTGCTACCCTTAAGTCCGGGCCGTTTCACCGCTATCTCCTCCCGAAAGAAGTTTCGGAAGGTGATCACGTTGTCCTTCCCCTTGTAGCACGTCTCTTTGGAATTCTTCAGTGATTCAGGCACAACCAGGCAGATGTCCTGTCGTCCCATGTCATCAATTGCCTCGGAAGATACACGATCGTCGACTGTCGCGAGAAACAGCGCAGCGTTGAACTTCTCGAGCGTGACCTGTTTCCAGCGTTCCCGCAACGTGGTTTTCGCCGACAACACGGCTGCCTCGTCAAATTTGCGCTCAAGCGACTGGAGAGTTACGAGCGATGGCAGCACGAAGTCTGGCCGGCGCCCTCCGGTCACTGCCTGCTCGTCGAATGGAATACTCCCGTCACGGAGCACTCTCGCAATATGTTGCTCAAACGATCGGCCGGCGCGAGACTTGCGATGCTGGCTTGCACTCAGGAACGTGGCGTCCAGCAGGGGAAAACCGCGGACGACCGCAGTTACAATGTCCTGCCCTTCCGAGGTGACGATGCGAAGGACTTCAGCGGCGCGATGGCGCAACTCGGCCCGTTTGTACAGTGTGTACTCGATATCGCGACTGATCTTCATGATCGCATCGCCAGGATTCTCGATGGCATAAGGATCGAGACTCTGGAGGCCATGTTCGGCGATGAAGATCTGCTGAGCCCCCTCAGCCAGTACGGAAGGCGCGGGCAACCTGGACACCGACGCGATGAACTCGGGAAGGCGCCCTTCGTTGAAGAACCGCGATAGCTCTTCAATCAGTGCTTCGGTTTCGTCCTTCGGCGGCGTCAACGCCTGACGTGGATCGAACAGGCCGAAATGAAAGTCGGCACCCAGATCAAATGCGGATTCGAGAAGTTCCGCGTCTTCACCGCCCGAGTCGATTGTCATCAAACAGTAGCGGCACCCGCTCACTTCCTCCGTCAGCTTGCCGACCATGAGAAGCGATGCAGGTGTCAGCCCGGCAAACTCACTTTTCGGCACGCCGGTCAGATGCATCTCATGACCTTTGTTCGAATAGTGCTTCAGGTTGGATGACTTTATCTCGCCCGTGTCAGGCCACAACGTGCGGACGGCCGCCTCGAAGATATGCGGCTTGCCCGTGTTGACGTTTGCCAGATTGGGGAAAAAGCCGGCTTCGCGAATCTCTCCGGGAATGTAGGGCCCGTTCTGATGACCTTTCGTGCGGTCATCAGCCCAACCGCAGTCGTTTCGCGAGAGTTTCTTGATGAACAAAACCGAACTTCGGCTGATCCACTTCTGGATTTCCGGCCAATTGCCAGCGATCGCCATATCGCGCCCCGTCTCTCAGTTTTTCTCTGTATGGTGCATTCACAGGGAGCGCGAAGCTGCGCGCCCCCTTGACGCTCATGTTTTTCAGACTGTCCGGTCCCTGGAGTCTAGGCCGCGACCATGATTTCACGCGGCGCTGACGGGCGCGACGATAGACGTTTCGCTTCAAGGATCCTCGACCTCATCAGCTTGGCGACAGCAGCAAACACCGGCACGATCACGGAGTTACCAAACTGCTTGTAAGCCTGCGTATCTGACACAGGAATCCTGAAACTGCCCTCTCCCGGACCGTCGTATCCCATCAACCTTGCACATTCACGGGGCGTGAGACGTCGGGGACGGTTACGCAGGTTGTCCGGGTGGAAAAAGTCCTTTCGCGGAGAGAAACCTCTGTCGATCAGGATTTCCGATCCATCCTTGTAGTAACGCGCAGACAGGGTCCTCGTGACATCGGAGCCAGTTACGAGACCGTAGCCAAATCCGTTGCCCTTCGCCTTGTGCTTGATCGAATAGTTGAAGAGGTACTCCCATAGCTTGGGCGTCAGGACGTACTTGTCCTCCACAGCAGGTTCCAGGAGTTCGGCAAGCGACGGCCGTTTCTTCGGAAACTGCTTGCGGATATCGCTAAGTGTGAACCCGTCGTGTACATCGAGATCTTTCCGGAATCCAACCAGCACGATACGTTCACGATGCTGCGGCACAAAGTGCGCACCGTCGACAATCTTTGGATCAGTCGCGCCAGATGCATCGACATCCGCGATCCAGTATCCGAGTTCAAGTAGCGTATCAACGATGATCTCGAACGTCCGCCCCTTGTCGTGACTCTTCAGGTTCTTCACATTTTCGAGCACGAATGCGGCAGGTTGCTTCGCGGCGATGATCCGCGCGACATCAAAGAACAGGGTGCCCTGCGTTTTGCATTCGAAACCATGAACGCGGCCGAGCGCATTCTTTTTCGAAACGCCGGCGATGGAAAAAGGTTGGCACGGAAAGCCCGCAAGCAGCACGTCGTGATCAGGAATCTCCGCGTCAATGTTCTGGTACGCCTGACGCTCGGAGATATCTTCCCGGTCGCTCAGCGTGATCTTGCGAATGTCATCGTTGAACCTGTGATGGGCCGGGTCGCAGTAGTAGTTCGCCTTGTAGGTCCGGACCGCTGGCTCATTCCACTCGCTCGTGAAAACGCACCGGCCTCCCGAACGCTCGAACCCGCGCCGGATTCCTCCGATCCCGGCGAAGAGGTCAATAAAGTCGAAATCGGCTTTCTGGCTCTTCGGCGGTTTTGGAAGCAGATCCTGCAACGCGCAGTATTCAGCGTGACTGAGCCGCATCGACGCCTTGCCGTTCACCCATCGGTTGATCGTTTCCCGGCACCACGAACCCTCGCCTCCCATGTTGAGGTATTCGGCGAGGTATTTCTGGTCGTAAATTTCCAGGGCCTTTTTAACCAGAGCGAGTTCGTTGTTTGTTTTTTGCATATCCGTGGTGCGGGGTGAATTGCGTGACATCCTATCACTCGTTTGACCCAGCGAGCGAGCATATTTACTTCGCTGTTGCCGCCGTCCAAAGAGACAGTTGTCGACCGCCAGGCGGATCGTTGCGATCTGTCCACCGTCATCCGCCGCTTAGCGTCGTTCAGGACCGGGCGTTAAAGACACGAACGGACGAGATGGGTATGATCGATTTCCAAAACGGTCCGTGCCTTCCGCGCTGCTGTCGCACGTCCTCGCGCTCTTGCCTGACATTCATCGTTGCGACCTTGCGTCGCGTTGAGTCGCCAGCATGCGACGGTACTGGTCGTTCTCGAGCAGCAGATGATCGATGCGCTCGCGCAACTGCGTCACCTGACGTCGCAGCGCCTCCGCTTCGGACGAGGCCTGTAAGCGGACCGCGTCGTTCTGCGCTTTCAGGAAGCGCTCGGTACCCTGTAGCTGGTCCGCTACCTTTGCGAGCGCCGCACTACCCGAACCGGCATTTGTAATCGCCTGATGCAACTCATCCAGCAGTCCGGCGATCCGCGTTTCCGCGATCGACGCGCGCATCTCGGCCTGACCGAGATCGCGGCGCAAGCGCGCGTTGTCCTGCTCGAGGCGACCAACACGCGCGTGCGCATCGGCCAGTGACGCCTCTGCGAGCTGTAAGCGCAGGCCCGGTTCGGTTCGCGGGGACGCAGTGTCCTCCCGGACAGTATCCAGCCGTTCCATCTGGGTGGCCAGCCGTGCGCTCATCTGCGCCATCAGCGGCGCGATTGCATCCCGCATGACCGGTTCCAGCGACCGGCGCACCATGTGCGTGTCAGGCATCGCGGAGTTAGCGTCACCCGTCTGCCCGACATGGATCGGAGCGAGCGCCTGGGCACGTGCGATCGCCTTCTGGATAGTCGTCGTGCTCGGACGTCGCGTGACGCCCGTCACCGCCGACAGATCCCGCAGCAGGCGCGCGTATGTTGTCGCGCCATACAGGCGCCCGGTCACCGCACGCACGTCGTCAACCAGGCTATCCAGGAAGCGTGCGTTGTCCAGCGGAAAATCCCGGTCGCGGGCAACGATCGCGCCCAGGATCTCACGCAGTTGCGGGTCGGGCCAGTTCAGGCGGGGGCGCGACACGTTCTACTCCGCTAGACCGGGTGCGGTGAGCTCACCGGGCTCGGACAGCCGGCGGCCATTGATTACCAGCCCCGCGTCCACCGGCACTGCGGGAAAACGGGCGAGCTCAGGCCACTCGTCGAGCCTCACCCAGAGATCCCCGCCTGCGCGCTGGTTCGCGCCAACGATTTGAAGGCAACGCACCGCTTCAGCGGCGGGATTGAACACACGCGCGGTCAGCCGCGCATCATAGTCACCGGCCATCAATTGCAGGCGCGCACCAGCAGGCGCGCCGTCGGATGCCGTCCACCCCGCGTACGCACCGTGTCTGACATGAATCCTGTAGGTCAGATAGTCGAGCCGTGCGAACCCGTTCGCGTCGAGGAGACTTTCGTCCAGCTCGAGAGCGGTATCGAGCAGCGGCGCTTGGCCGCTGCGCTCGATCGCGGCGCGGGTCGCATAGTGCGGCTGCGCGCCGCGCCGGTTTGTTGCGGGCTGGCCCGGTACCCGGTATTGATAAACGGTTGTGATCGCCATACTGCCTTTCCTTGCAAAATTCATCAGTGCGCGTGCGCCTGCGGCCGCGGCTCGTTGATATCACCCTTCATGGAGCGCCGGTGATCGGCCCTGAGGTGCACCCCGAGTGTCTCAATCCTGGTCGCATAGGCGGCCTGGATTGCGGCGCGCAGCCGCTCGCTGATCCAGGTGCGGGCGAGCCACGCCAGTGCTCCGCGCAATGTCGCACTTACGCTGGCGGACGACCGCGCCGTCATCGTCAGATCGCTCATGTGCGGCCCCTTCCCCCATTCGCCATCTCGCCGGTCACTGTCGCGCGGTCGAACAGATGGAGCACCGCTCGCGCCACCTGCTGTGAGATCAGCGCGAGATTCTCGTCCGGCCGGCTGCGCTGTTCGACCTGCAGTTTGGGATGAATCAGGTTACGCGACGTGCGCAACGCGTCGGCGTGTCTGCGCAGGGACGGGTCGATGTAATCCAGTTCGCCGGCCACCTTGATGAGATCGACCAGCGACCATTCGGCCACCGGCTGTTTCTCGCCGCGCCTTCTCGGATCCCGCGGTGCGGCCTTGGCCGTCATCGCGGCGACTTGATTGCGCCCCAGCCATGCGTGCAGCACCGCCTCGATGATTGCGCCGTACAGCGCAGTCGCGGCCAGCCACGCCCGGGCGCCTTGGCACCGCGCCGCTTCGTCCCAGAAAAACCGCAAGGTGTCGGCTTCCGCAGGCGCGAGCCCCAGCTCCTCGAACGGCGGCCACTCGGGCTCCACGGGCGCCAGAATGGTCGCCGGCGGACGCAGGCCGAGCCGCGGTATCACATCGTGCGCATATTGGCGACGCCCGTCCGCGGTCAGCATGAGCCGGAACGGCCAACCAAGCAGGTCATGGTCATTACGGCGGACCAGGCCGCGAGCGATCAGCGCACCAAGCGTGGCATCGCAAACCGTTTCACCGAGGCGAAACAGGTAGATGCCAAGGGCGGCCTCGACGAGGCCGCCACTCGCCAGCGGGTCGCGCTCGTCCCCGCCGCTGCCGATCACCGCGATGATCAGGTCCTCGGCCGAGGCGGTTTGCGACACAAGCGCCGGATGACGCCGCCCGCGTTGCTGCCAGCGCATCTCGCGGGCGATCTGCCCGGCACGGGTCGATTCCCAGTACTCCTGGACATCGCCGCCGAAACCCTCCCGCCGCTGTGCGAAACCGTCGGCCGCCAGGCTCAGGAGCGCCGCGATGACCGCCGCCGGCTCGAACGGCCACGTCGCCTCGACCTCGCGGATGCCTTCGAGCACAACTCCGCTCCCTATGTTGCCGGCGGTGAACATTTCATGCTCGTGCGATGAAGCAAAAGTAGCAGCGTTTGGGAAGTAAAAGTCCCAACACCCAATTTGACAACCAAAGACGGCGGCGCCAGGCGGCGGCCTTGGGTGCACCGGCGTGAAGGCAGCGAAAGTTGTAGAAGTCAGCCGGTCGCGGATCGTCGGCCGGCGCCCTCGATGAGTTGCCACGGAGATTCCCGTCACCATGCGTCTCGTCCATCAGCTTTGGAGCCGTTCCTGGACCTGTCGGTCGGGCGGCGCTCGCTAGCCGGTCACCGCACCCAACATGGATCCCTTGCACCGCTTCGTCGCACAGTGGCACGCGTAGTCGGCGACCAGTTCGGGAGTGATCGCTTCATCGAGCGTGAGCCCATAGGCGATAAACAACTCGTCTCCGGGCAGCACGTCCCGGATCGTCTCGATAAAAACGCGCCCCCGCTCATCCTCGATCGCCTCACAGTTCGGCCTGCACGAATGGTTCAGCCAGCGGGCACTGTTGCCACCCATGCTGCCGTCAATTACGCGTCCGTCAGCAAGGCCGAAGAGAAACGTGTGCCCGGGCGTTCCAGAACGCTTGTGCCTGGCAGCGGCCCGCCGCCAGGAGGTGACTTCACCGCGATATTCAAGGATCCGCGCGCCAGCGGTGATAGCCTGCAGCGCGAACACGCCCCGCCCATGAACTGAAGATTTTCTGACCGCCACACGCCGCACTTCCGGACTCCTGGTTCGTTGATGGCAGCGAGCATAGCGGGCGCTGCGTGGCACCGCAACTGCCCTGTGTCATTCAGAACAGTGTGGTCTGACGGGGGTCCCGTGGTGGCGGGCGGGAAACGGCAGTACGGCCAGGTCGACGGTTGCGGCCACGACGATTCCGCACCCGCTGCAGGTGGGCCAGCATCAGGCAGCCCGCTATCCCATCATGAAACGCAACGCAAACAGACCGGTTTCGCCGTGCGCACACGGTCTGGTCGCGCAAAACGACAGTCGCAGACCCCGCGACTTCGCGCGCGCAATCATCTGCGTGCGGCTCATACCGTGCCAGCAGTCAGCGATGAACGCCTTCACCGTCTCGGGCAACGACTCATGCGCGATGCCGGCGGGGAGCGTCAGCCCGGTGAGCAGATAGATATCAGCCATGCAGCGACTTTCCGGAATGCAGTGATCTCTGTTTATACCGCTTTTTTTCGACGTATCCCCGGTTTGGCCTGTTTGGCCGTGCCCGCCGCGCGCGGCGGGCGGGTCGCACGCCGTGCGTTCCCGCCCCTGGAAGGAACAGCGGACCGGTGCGCGTCTCTCGCATCCGCTTGTGCATCCCGTGTCGCGATGAGCTCCGTCTGCAGGCGCGTGTTCTCCGCTTGAACCGCATCGAGCCGCCCCTGTAGTACGCCCGTCTGATGACGCGCGTCGCCCAGTTGCGATTGCAACGTGTCAACTGCCCGGCGGTGGTCCGCATCCTTGCGGTCCGCGCGGCGCGCGGCTTCGTCGACCTCTTTCTGCAGCTTCGCCGCATGCCCCCGCTCGCGGTCAATCTCCAGCAAGGCGCGTTTCTCGGACGCCCTGAGCCGATCCCCGGCCCGTTCGGCTGCTTCGCGCTGCTTTTCCAGATCCCGCGAAAAGCCTTCCCTCACTTCCACGAGTTCGCGATCGCGCCCAGCCAGCGCGTCCCTGAGTCGCGCGAGCTCCGCTTCGAATGACTGTCGCTGCGCGTGGCCTTCAGCGTGTGCCTTTTCCAGCTCCCGGACCTCGACCTGCGCGGCCAGCAGCGCCGCGGTGCGCTGTTCGAGCGCGGTCTCGGTGCGACCCAGCTCGTCGCGGGCGACGACGACCGACTGTTGCGCCTCGACGCGTTGTGCTTCGAGTTCTTCGCGCAACGCACCGAGCGCGGCCTCCGCTGACACGCTCGCGCGCTGCCAGAGCGTGGCGACCAGTTCGCCGGCGGCCGCCCCGAGATCGGCGGGCAGGTCGGGATGGTCGATGCGTACGCGGCTTTTTTCGCGCAGCTCGGCCCAGAATTCACCGAGGACCTGGGTCGGCGTGCTCATGCTGCCCCGCTTCACCAGCTGGTAGAGGCGGTTCGCGGTCGGCGTGATGCCGAAGCGGAAGAACAGCAGCGCGCAGACCTCGCGGTACAGCTCGCGGGTTTTCGGGAACGCCACCTTCAGGCGGTCGATCTCGGCGGCCAGCGCGGCGTCGGGGGACAGGAGGTCACTCATGAGGATTTTGACGGGGTGGTTTCTGTCTATATTACTACGTAAACCGATGCAGATCTAACGCCCTCTTCCTGTAATTTTGACATTATTACTATAATGTTGATAAGTGCGCGAGTTGCGCGACAACCGTCGCGTGACACCCTGAGCCAGATCCGCCGCGTGCCCGACCATGAAAACTGCTCTGACCGCCCTGCGTCCGATCGATGCACTGGAACTATCCGCCGAGCTCGATGGGGCGGCACGGCACCAACCGCGCGAATGGCCAGATGCAGGTCGCCGCTAATACGGATCTCGACGCAATCCGCGCATGGCCCGCTTCATCGATACGAAGACGACGTTCGACAACTACCGCAAGGAAGCCGAACGGCTGCTGCTGTGGTCCACCCTGCAGATGGCGAAACCGCTCTCCTCGCTCACGCACGAGGACCTCCTTGTCTACCAGCACTTTCTCGCCGATCCGCAACCTGCCGCGCGGTGGACCGCGGATGGCGGCCGTTCTATGGCCCCCTGTCGGAATCAAGCCAGCGGCAGGCGATGGTGATCCTCAACGTCATGTTTGCGTGGCTGGTGCAGGCGGCGTATCTGGCCGGCAATCCCTTGTCGCTGTCGCGCCAGCGCGCACGACGGGCCCGGCCACACATCGTCCGGTATCTGTCGCCCGAACTGTGGCTCGAAGTCAAAACGTTCATCCAGGGCATGCCCAGTGAGACCCGTCGCGAGCGCGAACATCACGCACGCGTGCGCTGGCTTTTTACGCTGCTTTATCTGGGTGGCCTGCGGATCACGGAGGTGGGCACGAATACGATGGGTCGCTTCTTTCGTCGTCCTGACAAGAACGGCAAGGATCGCTGGTGGCTCGAAGTGATGGGCAAAGGTGGCAAGGAACGGCTGGTGCCCGCCACCACGGAAATGATGACGGAGCTTGGCGCGTACCGGCGAACCCGCGGGTTGCCAGCACTCCCCTCGCCGGGCGAGGACACGCCGCTCGTGCTGCCGGTCGGCCAGTCACGCAAACCGCTCACGCGCGCCGCTTTGCACCGGATTGTGAAGGACGTCTTCAGCGGTGCAGCCGAAGCATTGCGTGCACGCGGCGAAGACCATGCGCAGCGCGCAGACCGCCTCGAGCAGGCATCGGCGCACTGGCTACGTCATAGTGCAGGGTCACATATGGCGGATCAGCAGGTCGATCTGCAACTCGTGCGCGATAATCTCGGGCATGGGTCACTGACGACAACCAGTCAGTATCTGCACATGGACGATGATCGCCGGCATCGCGAAACCGACGAGAAACACCGGATCGACTGGTAACGCTCGACGCGACCCGGACGATAACGGTCGAGGGCGTGTGGAAACTGTTTTCTTATCGCTCAACACAAGCCCACCGGCCTGATCGATCGAGTTTGATAGATCGGGCGCACGCTAACGTAACGTATTGAGCGCAACAAAGCCCCTCGGGGCCTTAGCTTTCAGCCATCCTCATCGCCTTTATCGCCCCGTCAACCCCAAGTATATTCATGACGCGCTTCAGGTTGTAGGCCAGTACCTGAAGACTCATTTCAGTGCTCACCCTTCCGAGCGTCCGGGTCAGGAAGTGCGTGGCGCCCATCCAGTGCTTGAGCGTACCGAATACGTGCTCAACGGTACTTCTGCGGATGATCATTGCATCTGGCTTCCGCTCAAGCCGACGCTGCATGGCTTCCAGCACGTGTTCGTGTTCCCACCGTCGGATTCGACGATAGTCGCTGGGAGAACATCTCTCCTTGAGATGGCAACGCGGGCAGGCACTGGGCCAGTAGACCTGCAGAGTCATGTCATGCTCAACAGTCGTGAATCGACGAATTGCACGCTCGCCTGCGGGGCATTGATATTCATCGCTCCTCGCAACGTAGACGAAGTCTCGCTTGGTAAAGAGCCCCTTCTTCCCTTGATGCGGAAGTGAGCGGTTTAGGGACATACGTTTTGATGCCGGCAAGCTCGCACGCACGGATATCCGGGCCGCTGTAGTAGCCCCGATCAGCCAGGACTTTCAGCTTCGCCTTACCCATCGTGTTCTTCGTCGATAAAGCCATCCTGCTGAGTTGCCCGTGATCGCTTCCGATATTCATCACCTCGTGCTCAACAATCAGGTGATGTTTCGTGTCCACGGCGGCCTGAACGTTGTAGCCGACCGTTCCGGTTCTTTTGCCACCGCTGGTCATGGAACGAGAATCCGGGTCGGTAAGCGACAGCTGTCCGTCCGGTTCTTTCTTCAGCTGCGCTTTGATTTGCTCGATCTCACGCATCCGCTGGCGCAACAGAGCGATCTTCTCGTACAGGCGCACGGTCTTCACATCGAAACCTGTCGGACTGGTCCGGTCTGCGGTTTCAATCATGTCGAGATATCGCTGAACGCTTTCCTCAATCTGCTGCTGACGCTTGTCGATCTTGCCTGCCGTGTAGTTCCTGTCACGGCTGTTCACAGCCTTGAACTTGCTGCCGTCGATGGCCACCATGTCACTGGATAGCAGCTTCAACCCGCGACACAGTTCGACGAAACGGCGGCACACGTCGCGAATGGCTGGGCCGTTGTCGCGACGAGAGTCGGCGATCGTCTTGAAGTCTGGTGCCAGACGTCCTGTCAGCCACATCAGTTCGACATTACGCTGGCATTCGCGCTCAAGACGCCGGCTCGAAGGTACACGGTTCAGATACCCGTAGATATATAGATCTTGAGCATCACGCCAGGATGATAGGGCGGGCGGCCCGTGAGCGCCGGCGTGGTGCCGCTGAAACCAAGTTCCGCAGGGTCCAGTTCGTCGACGAAGGCATCGATGACCCTGACCGGATTGTCCTGTCCGATGTAGTCATCGACGGATTCGGGAAGTAGTGCGACCTGCTTGCGGTCATCGCCTTCAACGAATCGCTTCATGAGTCACCTGATCTCAGTGCGTTGATTCAGTTTAGGCGATCATTGCGTTTTCACACGCCCTCGGCCAGAGGGCGATTCCGGCGCCACTATCCCGCTCCCCCGGCCGGCGACAACTCAACGTTTGATCAGGAAATCGTCGGCCGTGAGTCTGACCACTTCGCCCGGATGCAGACGGACTTTTCTTTCGGCGACCGCGACAATGCGACGCCGTCCGTCAGCAAAAGCCTTGAGCATGCGGACCTGGTCAGCACCGGCGGGTAACCAGAATTGCGCTTCGAGCGCTTCCCGCGTGATCGCACAGGCAACCTCGCTGCGCTGACCTGCCAGGCGAAATGAGATTTCGCGTCGGTCCGCCGTCACGGCTGGCATCAACTCAATAAGGTCCATGATTAGCTCCCAAATCCAGCTGCGACCTTGCAACCTGCTGTCCCTTTTCCCGGAATGTAGCAGAACAGGCGGCGAACATGTGCCGCGCAGGCGCCCTGCCGTGTAGCCCGCTGCGGGCCTGATGGAAAACTGTAGTGGTCAAGCCTCTTTGGACACCAACAAAGGGGTTTTTCAATAAATCGAAGTTTCGTACCGCAATGGCGGCAGATTGTTTGCCGCCGAATGAATGCGCCGGTAGTTGTAGAAGTCTGCGATGCCGCCCTTGACCTGTTCGTCCACCGGACTGCAATGGTGCGAAGGATGTCTTCCGCACGTATCGCTAGTCTTAGGGGTTGTTCAATAACGAAGAAGCCGGTCGACCGCGTGTTGATCGGGTCGGCCCGACGCCGTCGTCATCGGTGGCAGCGTGCACAAACCTCATAGAAGCGCTCAAGGCTCGCAGCAAAGGACGAAACCGGCTCCCGATAGTATCCGTCCTCGGTGGCATACGCGCCGATCTGGAATAGCGCCTCATACTTCTGCTGTCGAGGATCTACTAACGCCTGATCGCCTCGCGGGCACTCGGAAACGTACCGCCCACCGTCGGTAAACTCCCACGTACTGGGTGGCTGACTCTCGTGCGGCAATCCGTCCTCGTCGTTGCATTCGAGGCAGGAAATAGAAATGGCGGGGTTTTCACAAAAAATAACTCCTGGGGCGGTGGTGTTAGCGTAGCTGACCGGAGAAGGGCTTGAAACAAAGAAGAAAGACTTTTCCGTCAAAAAAGAGGCCCGCCTTACGAGGTCGGCGGGCCGAAAATTCGAGGGATGGAGTTCGCCCTGAGAGATGCGGTCCCTCGAATGGCGTCGGAGAGTGTAACCAGCCGAATCCCAGTTTTCCTCCACCCGGCCGAATAGTTCCACCACTTGACGGAACCGCACAAGAAAAAGCCCACCGACGCGAGCTGGCGGGCTGAAAAGACAATTACATAGACCTGATGCCGAAGCCTGATGCAGCAATGGCCGCTCGCAATCTGGCCGTCGCTTTCGAGCATTACAACGAAAGGCATCCGCATAGCGCGCTGCGATACCGCTCGCCATGCGAGTTCCGGCGCAGGACCGATTCATCGACCTTGGTCTGAGGTGGTGCGCGGTATTACAGGGGCGACTCCAATCAGCTTCAGAGACCTGGTATGTTTAGACCGGTCTAGTCTGGCTACGCCCTTTTTCGTGTCCCCTTCGGTCAAGAGCATGACCGCAGCCGCCGCATGCGTCCGCCGCCAGCTCCGAACGACTAAGCTTAGCTTCGGTCGTTGGAGGCTCGCCTATCTCAAGCCAAGCCCACCCTCAATCTTTCAGCCTACTGATCCCTCGGGCGGCAGATTCTTCCTCGTGGACACCTTCAATATCGCGCGTTATGGATCACGTCAGGGACTACTCGTGTGAGGATCGGGAAACGCCGCAGATACCGTCGCTCCAGAAGCTAAATGACAGCCCCGCGCATGCTCCGGTCCATCCACGATGGTAGCCGCGGTCCACCGCCGTGGACGAAATAAAATTCCGCTACCGACGGACAATCACTTGACGTTTGCGAGGAAATCATGCCGTTACCAAAGGTAGACAATTTCATCAAAAACCAGCGAAACGGCGTCACATACAACATCTGCGCCTATCGCAAACTTTCAGCTGAAGAGATGACGCGCGCAATGCAAGTCTTCATTCAGCAACAAGGTGAGCGTCAATCGAAGCAAGGATCAGTCGTCAAGATCTTCTCGCTGGTCGGTCTTTTCGACCATTAGTCGTGGTGAAGCCCCAGACGCAAGTTAGCGGAAGTCGGGCAGAACGAGCGGCCGGTTGTGCCGCTAACTGTCAAAGCACCTGAGCGTCGCATGATGATGCATCGTTTTTGCCCATCCAATCAGGCTCCGACTGCATCTGAACGTACGGCGCCCGCTAGTCGAGCATTGAAAGAAGATCTGCAATGCTCGTGTCAGGCAATCGCTTGGCAAGCATGTCCCAAAAGATCACAGCGTGCATCGCGCTGGCATCTTCGGCCGTTTTCCACTCGCGCGCTCCGACGATAGAATCGGCCGTTTCGCGAGCGGCGGAAACAATTGTCTGAATGTCTTGTTTGTACATGAACTTGTTAACGTTCGTGCGCAAAGCTTTGTTAGCCTCAAGCACATTCGTTTGCTAAGATTTTTTCTACCTCAACCCTGCTTGAGACAACCCCTGTGGGCGAACAACAAGCTGAACGAGGCGCTTTACATCATACAAGCGCGCCGCGTGCGCAAAAAGGCAGGAAACTTCTTACTCGCAAACCCGGGCAAATCGCGCACGAACACCGAATGAACGATCGCAGAAGGCACGCGCCCAAAAGGGCACAATGCGTTGGTTCGCGTGGCTCCCTATCGTCGGTTAGTCCGGAAGGCGATCGACAGGTTGAAAGCGTGAGCCCATAACGACGCTCTGTCCTCCTACCCGTAATCGCCAGGTTCCGCGCCAACGGGGAGAGTCAAGTCGGCTCGCAAGTTGTCACATTGAATCAATGCGCCGGCGACCGTATCCCGGGACGCATCTAGCTGCAGAGTCTTTGCAATACAGACAAGGCACCAGACTAAGGTGGGCAGGCGAAGATGTACGCGTGCACGCTTCTGCAAGCGCATCTCCTGAAGGACCGGACATCATTCTAACTCTTCCAGTGTGCCGGGTCGCTTTACGGCGGTTATCGGGAAGCTTTTGTCGGAGAAGACCAAGTCGTTGACTTGTCGCGTGCTCCAAATGGCTTCGTATTACAGCCGTGTGCGACACGTGTCGCACACGGCTGTAATACGAGGAGGCCCGTTCAAAAATAACCCTGAGGGTTGTTTGCTTTTCCGTAAATCGGCTAATCTTGGGCGCCTGAACAACGGACCAAGGAATCCCAGCACCGATCATTGATGACGAACTGCGTGCACTGATCGAAGCGCTACATTCGCCGGCCAAACTGCGACGAAGGCGATATCCGGGGCGCCTCCCAGCCTCGGACCGCACAGCGCTCAATGGCATCCTGTTTGTGCAGAAGACAGGGATGCACTGGAACCATCTACCGACCCAGTTGGAATCCGCTCGGAAGTGACCTACTGGCGTCGGCTGCACGACTGGCCGCAGGCTGGGGCGTGGGACAAGTTGCGCGAATCTGGCCAGCTCGATCTCTTATGCGCGCTCGTCGGCTCATCGTCCGAGCGATCCCGACCGGCGCGAACCACAAAGATGTTACGCAATTGCCGCCGCTGATCGATCCCATCCCGCCAGTTCTCGGCACACGCGGCGGCCGCGTCGCAATCCCTAAGTCATCTACGCCAACCGACGCTTCGATTCCGTTGCGCATCGCGCCGCCTTCGCGATTGCGGCATCAGGCCGATAATCGCAAGGCGCCGCACCGAACACGGAAGCGGCTTCGGAAAATGCCGTTGGGTCGTCGAATGAACTCACTCGCGGCTTCATGGTTTCCGTCGTCTTCGCATTCGCTTCAAACGTCGCGTTGACATTCATGACGTATTCCTCAAGCTAGCCTGCGCGCTGATTTGCTGGGACATCTTCAGCCGCGCTGAGCTGCCTTTTTTAACTCACTTCTAAGTGAAAAATATATGCGCTATACATTCCGTCTCGGTTTTGTCGAGACGTGCGCCAGTGCATTGGAAATTTACCTGTTCACAAAGGCCGAATCAAACGGCCTGCAGGCTATGCGATATCTGGCCGCCCTGTGTCGTCAACAGCCAATGTGTTGGCCAATTCGGCCATGAAATATTGCGGCGAGAATCAACCGTATAGCATGCGGCAATAAGAAAAATACAGGGTCTTGGGAGAAGACTTTGCAGACCACACATTTCCGGGGAAAAGTAAAATGGACTTGGTACATACTCTGCCGCACAGCTCGCGGCAAAGTGCCGCGCCGGCGCGAACGAGCTCTCTGACTCGCGTCGACATCGCGCTGTTTAACGGATTCGCATTGCCTACAGTCGCGGCAATTATCGAAATTTTCCAGAAGGCGAACTCCCTCGCCGCGGCGCGATCGGGCCGCGCACGTTACGACGTCTCGCTGCTGTCCGCCGCAGGCGGCCGCATCGCAAGTTCGTCATCGGTATTTGTCTGGACCGACGATGTCCAGTCGCACCGAGGCACGAACGACACGCACCTGTTGTACATCGCCGGCGGCGTCGGGGTAGAGCAGGCATCCCGCGACGAGCGGTTGAGCAACTGGCTGCGCCGCAGGCATCCGTTCAGCGAGATCGTACATCCAATCGCGGAAGGTCAACTGCTGCTCCAGACAGCCGGGCTGCCCGGGCGCTACTGCCCGCTACTTTACGACGGCAACGAAGCACACGGGCGGCATCCGGCGCGGTCGCTGACACAAGCGCCGGACGCCGTATCGACGGCGCTACGGATCGTCGAAGAGGATCTCGGCGCCGATTTGGCACAGCAGGTGACCGAGTCGGTCGCCCCTCAGGCCAAGGCGCCGGTTAGCTCGTCAATCAAGCTTGGCGTGACGCCGCAGATCAGCCAGAAAATCCTGGCATCGGCGCGCTGGCTGGAAGCGAACGTCGATCGCCCCATTTTAATCGACGATGCAGCACAAGTTGCGGCGATGAGCGAACGCAACTTCCTGCGCCGCTTCAAGAGCGAGATCGGTATGACGCCTTCCGACTATCTGCTTCGCGCACGTCTGAATATGAGTTGCCGGATGCTCGTTGAGTCGCGTCTGCCAGTCGACAAGATTGCGCGCCGCTGCGGCATCGGCAGCGGCGCGCAGTTGTCGAAGCTGTTCAGAAAATATCTGGCGACGACTCCGACGGACTATCGGATTCGTAACCACGTGGCCCTGTAGCAGCCTCAAGCATACGCATCGGATCAACGACACGAGCCCAATCCAAGGAGCACCACTGCCGTACCTTACTTTGACATCGCACTGCACGGCGCACTGAAATTCCAAACAGGTTTGCTTACTGAGCAGGCACCCCACAGCTATCGCCGACCTTGAGCCTGCAGACCGATTTGTTGATCGACGAACTTGCTTATGACATGGCGCTTACACGATGGGTGACGATATCATCGAGCAGCGTGCCGAAATCAGCGCGCTACTCGTCTCTCCGCGTCGACCGAGAACACCGCCCTTTACGTACACGGTACGCCGTTGTCGAAGTACTTCGCCAAGCAGCTAGTGCGTATCGGTGTTGTTTGACGCTATTTTTCAACGAAGCCGGTAAGCACTGCGGCAGCCCCCTAACATAAATGGGCGCCACAGATCCCCTGCTCGATTACTGCCGGCGACAGTCTGCCGAGACTAAATAGAGCCTCTTCACATTCGCGTTGGTAACCAAAATCGGACACGGTCAACACGTCCGAGAAGCTTGCACAAAGGGCGCATGCCGTCTACGGACGGTAGATATTGATTATATCGGCCATTATCGTGGTTCATTCAGCCGAGTCGTCATTGCACGGATACGATTTCGGTAACATCAAAACCAGTCAACTCGTTCGTCGACCCAAAGAAGGATCGTCCTACACGGTCCGCCGTCCGATGGCAACGTTCGAATCGGCGGCTTTCAACTTCAGGCTGATTAACCTATCAATGTGCAGGGAGTTATGGGCGAATTTATTCCAGAGTATCTGGTCCGCGAACAGGCGGCTGTTGGCGCGATGGTGTTGTTCAGCATTCTACGCATCGTCGCCGCTGCTGTCGGTTTCGAGAAGGGCTGGCGTTTGGCGATCATACAAGGCTATTGCATCGTGATCGCCGTACTCTACTGCCTGCCTCAGCTATTTGACCTCTTCACATACTCGTATGGAATGCAGGCCGCAGTTGCGGCCGCGGAGCTCGAGGGCAAGGCTGCGGGCTCGGCGATGGCGCTCTTTTTCGCGCCCATTTTGAGTCACAAGCTCGGCTACGAGTAGTTAGCTTTCATGTCTCAAACCTATGTGACTCCAGCTTCCTATCAATATGCCGCACCGATCGTTCAACCAACGCTGGCCAACAGCGATGGATACGTCGGGCTCAGTCTGCAAATAGCATTGGCAGTGGGGTCGCTCCGTATGCGCCTTGTCGTGACGCTACGCATCAGATCAAAGATAGCGTTACCAAACTCATCGAGGGGTTGTAAGTGGTCGAAAATTTTATGCAAAGACATTTCAGAATGTTGAGCGCACGCAGCCGCACACTTTCGAAGGATAGTTCATGATTCTGGTAACGGGCGGCGCCGGTTTTATCGGCGCCAATTTCGTGCTCGACTGGCTCAATGCGTCGGACGAAGCGGTACTGAACGTGGACAAGCTGACGTACGCCGGCAATCTGGGTACGCTCAAGTCGCAACAAAACAATCCGAAGCACATTTTCGTGCGCGCGGACATCTGCGATCGCGCTGCGCTCGACGCGCTCTTCGCTGAGCACAAGCCGCGTGCCGTACTGCATTTCGCCGCCGAGAGTCACGTGGACCGTTCGATTCATGGCCCGGCTGATTTCGTGCAAACGAACGTGGTGGGCACCTTCACGCTGCTCGAAGCGACTCGACAGTACTGGAGCGCGCTCGGCGAAGCCGACAAGGCCGCGTTCCGCTTTCTGCACGTTTCCACCGACGAAGTATTCGGCTCGCTCTCCGCAACCGATCCGCAATTTTCCGAGACCACGCCGTACGCGCCGAACAGTCCTTACTCGGCCACCAAGGCAGGTTCCGATCATCTGGTGCGCGCCTACCATCATACGTATGGCCTGCCGGTGCTCACCACGAACTGCTCGAACAACTACGGTCCGTACCAGTTCCCCGAGAAACTGATTCCGCTGATGATCGCCAACGCGCTCGGCGGCAAACCGCTGCCGGTCTATGGCGACGGTCAGAACGTGCGCGACTGGCTATACGTCGGCGACCATTGCAGCGCGATCCGCGAAGTACTCGCGCGCGGCACGCCGGGTGAGACGTACAACATCGGCGGCTGGAACGAGAAGAAGAACCTCGACGTGGTCCACACGCTGTGCGACCTGCTCGACCAGTTGCGTCCGAAGACGGGCGCGTCGTACCGCGACCAGATCACCTATGTGAAAGATCGCCCGGGCCACGACCGTCGTTATGCGATCGACGCGCGCAAGCTCGAACGCGAACTCGGCTGGAAGCCGGCGGAAACGTTCGAAACGGGTCTTGCCAAGACGGTCCAGTGGTATCTGGACAATCAGGAATGGTCGGACGAGGTCGCCTCGGGCGACTATCGCAAGTGGGTTGAGACCAACTACGCGCAGCGCGCGTAAGGGCACGGCAATGGCGCGCAAAGGCATTATTCTCGCGGGCGGTTCGGGCACACGCCTGTATCCGATCACGCACGTGGTTTCCAAGCAGTTGCTGCCGGTTTACGACAAGCCGATGATCTACTACCCACTGTCCACGCTGATGGTGGCGGGCATTCGCGACGTGCTGATCATCTCCACGCCGCAGGACACGCCGCGCTTCGAAGCGATGCTCGGTGACGGCAGCCAGTGGGGCATGAATATCCAGTACGCGGTTCAGCCTTCGCCGGATGGGCTCGCGCAGGCGTTCATCATCGGCCGGGATTTTGTGGGCAACGATCCGTCGGCGCTGATTCTCGGCGACAACATTTTCTACGGCCACGATCTCGCGAAGCAACTGGAGCGCGCCAACGAGAAGGCCGACGGCGCCACGGTCTTCGCGTACCACGTGCACGATCCTGAACGCTATGGCGTGGTCGAATTCGACAGGCAGTTCCGCGCGCTGTCGATCGAAGAGAAGCCGGCCAGGCCGCGCTCGAACTACGCGGTCACGGGTCTGTACTTCTACGACAGACAGGTCTGCGACATTGCTGCGGACATCAAGCCGTCGTCGCGTGGCGAGCTCGAAATCACGGACGTCAACTCGCGATATCTCGCCAACGCCGCGCTCAATGTCGAGATCATGGGCCGTGGTTTCGCGTGGCTCGACACTGGTACACATGATTCGCTGATCGAAGCCGCGACCTTCATCGCTACGCTGCAGAAGCGCCAGGGTTTGGTGGTCGCGTGTCCGGAGGAAATCGCTTACCGGCAGCAGTGGATCGACGGCGAGCAGTTGCAGGCGCTCGCCAGACCGCTCGCGAAGAACGCTTACGGCAAGTATCTACAAAACCTTCTTACGGACCAAGTGGCATGGCCATCCAAGTAACCGCAACCGCGCTGCCTGAAGTCAAGATCATCGAGCCCAAAGTGTTCGGCGACGCGAGAGGCTTTTTCTTCGAGAGCTTCAATGCGAAGGAATTCGCCGAGCAGGTCGAGCCGGGCGTCGAGTTCGTGCAGGACAACCATTCGCGCTCCGCGAAGGGCGTGCTGCGCGGGTTGCACTACCAGGTCCAGAATGCGCAGGGCAAGCTCGTGCGCGTCGTCGAAGGTGAAGTGTTCGACGTCGCGGTCGACATCCGCAAGAGTTCGCCGAATTTCGGCAAGTGGGCGGGCGTGGTTCTGTCGGTCGACAACCATCGACAGTTGTGGGTCCCGCCCGGTTTTGCGCACGGTTTTGTGGTGCTGTCCGAGTCCGCGCAATTCCTCTACAAGACCACCGACTACTGGTATCCCGAGCACGAGCGCAGCATCGTCTGGAACGATCCGGCCATCGGCATCGAGTGGCCGATCAAGGAAGAGCCGCTGCTGGCGGCGAAAGACGCGGCAGCCAAGCCGTTAGCCGATGCTGCCGTGTTCGAATAAGGTCCCAGAGCGTGAGTCAATATCATATGGCGAGGACGGCAACACAATTGCAAACTGGAATGAAATTCCTGGTCTTGTCAGGAGATGTAATGAGACTGTTGCACGCTTGGCTTTTGTGTCTTTTGGCGGTGTCCGCCTCCGGCTTCGCTCAGAGCACATCGAGCCGGCAATCGGCTCTGTCGACTTACTCCACCGGTGATGCGAGCGCATTGGACTATACGTCGGTTGATCCAGCCACATTGACTTCTTACTCGTCGACTGGCTTGACAGTGTCAGATGATTCGGACACGTCGAAATTGGGGCACTACAAACGTCGCTACGCCGGCCACCAACGTCGACGAGACCTCGACGACAGGAAGGAGGCCAGCAGTTCGCCTTACGAGCCACCAAACCTGACCAAAGAAGCGACCCTAGGGAAAGATTTGATAGACGAGCCAGATTACCTCACCAACATGATGCTTGAATCCACATCTGAGACTGGCGACAATCTTGCCCTTGGCGAAAAAAACAAAAAAGGGCGCCAACTAAGGTCTCAAATGTCAAAGAAGCAAGCGCTTAAGTCGTCTCTTCTATCCCAAGGCCGCTCCGCAGACACGAATAACGTTAGCTCCTATTCCGAAGCGACTTCATCACTTGACACCACTGAGGCGTCGCCCAGCTACAAGCGCTTCAGGCTAAGCCCCGCAATGAAGTCCTACAAAGGCATGCTAAGCGGTGCGGATGCCAACTGACAGGGTGTTTACAGGTTCGTACATACCCCCATTTCATCTCCGCATATATGGGGACAAGCGGATCAATACCGCTTCCTTTGGTATCCGCAATCGCCGCTCGCAACGACCGGCCTTCGGCCTGAAGGCCCAATGTTTCGCACAATAGTTTGCTGGGGCCTTGTCGAACGCTCGGTTCCAAACTGGTAGACTATGGCGCTGCCTGCTTTGGAGCCATCGTGCGAGATTTGCCAAGACTGACACGCTTAAGAAACATCGGCGAGAGTCTCGCCCTCGTGTTCCTTGCCATTGCCGTTTGCATTGCCGTCTTGATCAGCAAGATCTGCGGCAGCGTCGGCGCCGTGTGGGGATACCGTAGGCATCGCCACCAACAACAGAGCGGCGAGATGGACGGATATATGCGGTCGCTGCATGAGGCGCACACCAGTAGCACGTCTGAGAATCGGGCAGAACATCGTGTGAGAAAACGTCACGAATCCAATCAACGCCTCGAGCGCCGTGCTAGCGAGGAGAATGCCTCTGCCCCTCCCTGCCCGGCAGAAGACGCTCACAGCCGAGACTGAACGCGAGACCACAAGCCCGCCCTGCGCGTGCCGACGCCGGAAGCGAATCTAATTATTTAGAGTCGGCGCGTCGCGTAGATCCTGAACAACATTATCTTCCACAGAAACCCTCATTGGATTATCGGTGCGGATCCAGGCATTGATTCTCGCCACGTTTTCCTGTCCCGTTTCACCAGAAAGGAAACGCACAGACCGGGACGTGCCAGTCGAAACAAAAATCCGGTTCCTTGTGACCTGCCATTGTCTGGACAGGCTTCCCGGACCAACCCAGATCGCGTAATAGCAATCGCCAACCAACTCATTCTCGTAGATTCGACCGAAATTCCATCCTTTGCTCGCCGAGTTGGCACCGGTTACAACGTGACTGCCTCGCCCCAGCATCTGCTCTTTTCTCACCCTTCCGCCCGCGATCCATTGGGGAGAAAAACTTTTATTCTCGTATATTTCAGCATTCCCAGCGCAATAAAAATGAATATTATTGCATTTATTCAAAATATTATTCATTACGCGGATGCCGCGATTTCGCTCAGATATCCAGATCCCGCCCACCTCTGCATATCTGCTATTTGACGCAATAGCGCATTGATTCAGCGAGTTATGGTGAATATCGACGTTCAGATTCGAATTATTCACACCGTGAGCATAAAAGAATTCGGAAAACTGGTCCACAGTATCTCTGGCTAGCAGAATGCCAATGGCATCGGTTCTCGAAATTTTGTTGAAGGAAACTTCACCTCCCGACACGCCGCCCAAGAAAATTCCTCTAGCGGCACCATCCTCGCAAGTGTTATCCGAAATTGTGACGTTCAAGCTATATCTCTGGCCTGAAGTATTCCCAACGTATGATTCATCATTTCCCGTGAACCAAGTTACGGCAACACAATCGTCCCCCGTGAAACTCACGCGATTTGAAATGATTCTTATGTTGGCTCCGCAACCCTGACAAGTTATGCCGTCGGCTTTGGTACGATGGACATAATTGCCGTGAATATAAACATTGGTCGATTTTTGCACCCAGATCCCGGCCGACCAACTTCCATCGATCTCCATTTCTGAAATTTCTATCCCTTGAACTCCCTCCGCATATATTGCAAAATTATTGTCGATCCGTGTAGCGGGCGCCGATACGTAAGCAATTTTTCCATTTCGCAACTGCAGATTCTGGCATCCGCCTAGCCCGGACGAAGATTTGAATGTGAGCCCCGACGGCGAAGGACCTGTCGGGGTAGGCCGGTCTATCAGGAGGGTTGAACCATTCAGATCCAATGCGGCGTTCTTTAGATCAACGAATACGAGGGGCTGGACGCGATAGACCTTTCCCTTTCCCGCAACGACCTCGACATTGGAATGCAAGGCTCGCGTGAAATAATCGGTATCGTCGTCAACTCCGTTACCCCTCGCACCCGTCTCGTCGATACGAACGATAGTTTCGTTGCCGTTCAGCCCGGAAATGCCAGACGAAACAGCTAAACCGTTTTTCGCAGTACGTCCCAAGGATGGCAGCAGAAAAGACATGCCGCTCAGGATAGCTTTCACAACGGAGCGTCTTTTCTCCGGGCGATCAACCAATTTCATCGGCTCTCCCCCGACCGCGAACCAAACGTCTCCGCCGACGGAACGGCGCCGTCGCCCGATCCGTCAGCTCGCTCGTCCATCGTCGGCGCTACTGCGTCATAAACCCTTTCATGTTGGGCCGCTATCTCGTCCCAAGTAGGCGCAATATTCCTTCGTACCGGTGGGCTCCAAGGCCCGGTCCAGTCCAGAATCCTTGCCGCTATATTTGCAGGATCATCGTCCGCGGCAACCAGGAGCACACGCTCGTCACTCGAAGGCTCATACCCCGTTCCACACTGCTCGAACTCGTCCTCCGCGTTCGGAAATGTGGAAAGAACCCGCGTTCCCAGTTCCGCGGAATACCAGAAACTTCCTCGTCTCGCTGAAAGACCGTCAGAAAATAGCTGAAGAACCATGTCACACGCAGAAAGCGTTAAAGCCAGTTCATCCGCCCGCTCGATATAACCACATAATTCGACATTGCTTTCCAGCCCATACTCCGCAATTTTCCCACGAAAATTTTCCCGTTTCTCGTCGTGCCCGTCCGGAAAGTCGCCGCACATAACCAGTTTCACTGCGCAACCTTTGCTGAGCAGTTCCTTGACGATATGCAGCATTTTTTCCGGCTGCTTCCATTCATAGACGAATCCGAAAAAGCCTAGCACTAACTGCCGAGTGCACCCGCTATCGTTATGCCCGCTTTTTTCGACGCACAGGCGCGACAGCGCATTTTCACGTGCTGCCAGAATACCGGCTGCTTCAAGTTCTGGAATATCGACATTCACGGCGATCGGAATGACAAACTGCTGTTGAACACGTCTTATATACTTCGCGATTCGTGAACTCAAAAACGCTTTCCGCTCCCGTTCAGAGGCAAAGATGAGAACGTCTGCCAGAAGAATGGTCAAGCAAACACTTGCACGACGCAACACATGCATGCTTCTCCATTCGTGCAATGTGACGGCCAGGCGGCTCGATCGAAAAAACATCCGACCAATGACCGGCATAACACCTGGCATGACAGATGTTCCCCACCCTTCAACCGGATATTGAATATGCACGATATTCGATCGGCTAAAGAATCGAAGAAATCCAAGCCATTCAAGAATATTCCCTGGTTTGAACCTTGAGTGAACAAAGCCAATCCTGGTGCCAAGAGGTGCTCGTCGGCCTAGAGCTGCTGCCACCTGTTCCGCATAGTCTCCGATACCGTCACGATCAATTGCGGGGTCGTGACCAACCACGTAGTCGACATGAATCATATAATCCTCGATAAATCTGGCCAACTACTCCATAAACCCCGCGGTGCCCACCGCCTCTGAGTCCGGAATTACTGCCTGATACATCTGCAGCATTTTTTCGTTCATTGCCTGCGATTTAAAAACGCTGGTATAGCGGTCACGCGCTGCGCGCCTCAAGAGGGTCAGGTTTTCAAGCTCCAGGTCCGAGAAAAAGGCGACCGCCTTCTCTCCGTTTTCAAAATCGAGGTGATAGCCGCTAATTGCGTGTTCCACGATATCCGGCAACGCTCCAGCCACATTGCATATCACCGGCGTGCCCGCTCTGAGTGCTTCAACGGCAACGAGGCCAAAGCCCTCCCAACGCGAAGGCACCACAAGAGCGTCCGCGAGTTCATAAAAAATCTGCAAAGCATCTCGTTCCTGCCAGCCGATGATTTGCACGTTCTCAGGACACGATCCACGGACCTGAGCCCACCAGCCGGAATTGACGACCGCCTCCCCTACCACCGTCAATTCGATATCTTTTCGTGCAGCCAGTCGAAGCGCGTTGAACAACAGATCGACACCCTTCTGATAGTCCAGCCGACCGACGAATAACAGCCGTATTACGCGGCTTTGGGATGAGACACACTGATTCCGCGGCGCGTCCGACACGACATCGGAGATCCCGCTTACGATCAGTTCAAGCTTCAGTTTCGGCAAGCCGGCGTCGAGTGCAGCGTTATACTCGTGTTCGGAAATGCAAACGATCTTGTTACACGCCAACGCGAGCATAGTTTCGATCTTCTTCCACAGCCAGTTCGTGCCCTCGGCACCCTGGCGCAGATACGACCAACCGTGCGGACAATAAATTACCTTCGTCTCCTTCCGTACTGCCATCAACACAACACGACCAATGGCGCCGGCAAAAGAGCTGTGCAGGTGGATGACGTCCGGCCTTTGTGTCCTGACGATCTTGAGAATCGCGAGGCAGAGATTCAGCATCGTAGAGAAGGAACGCCCCTGTCTCCTGAATTCCCAAGCAACGGCTTCGTGGAACTCGCTTCGCCTCTCATCTCCTTCGCGCGGGACGATTATGTGGACATTGTCCGCTCCGTACAAACCGACCTGGTACGGAATAATTTCCGCCAAATACGATTCGATGCCGCCCTTCAGGGTCTCGCACACGTGCACTATTTTCATTAGGTCCCCCCGATTGCATCTCGAGCCAGAATCAAACTCACTTGCTGGTCAATGTAGTTTTTTGAGGTCAGCGTTTCGTTGCGCGCGCGATAGAACGCTGCGCGCTGATAACTCCTTCGTGCCGAGACATCCGTGGCAAATTTCCTGACTTGCGAACCAAGCGATTCGGCACTTCCGGTCTCGTAGTACATGATTTCGCCTTCGTCAAAATAGTCAGTCAGTCCTCCGGTATTTGCCGCGATAACAGGCACGCCCAGGAACGCCGCCTCCAGTACACATGTAATGCCGGACGCATGCATGTTGCTTTTAAGCGGCACGACGACGAGGTCCGCCCAGGCATACGCATCCTTGACTTCAGCCAGCGAATTCGCGGACTCTATTTCCCAATCGTCTGGATATGACGCGACAGATTTCTTGAAGGTGCGGCTAAGCACCCGGATGCGGACGTCGCGCGCCTCGGACAGAGCAGCACAAAACGTCTTCCAGTCGCGATGTTCGTCGTTGCCAATTGCTAAAATTCTCAGCGCCGAGTCGTCCCGTACAGCCGGGAGTTCCTCAGCCGAAAAGCTGTCATGACAAATGCCGAATTTCACCGACCTTGCGTTGATCCGGCTGTCGAGTTGATTCAGCCAGTCCTGGTTCTGGCTCGACAACGTTATCACCAGATCTGCCTTCCTCAAAACGGCTCCGAGGATCCTTGCGCCGAACTTACTTTGCTGTTTCAGTAGGTCTGGGGACCAGATAATCTGGCATACCGTCTTTCCTTTTATCAGCCACGGGAAAACTGTCCTCAACAGTAGAACAGAGAACGTTTCTCTATCCGTGTGTGTAAAGATGTAGTCGGCCTTTGCCATGCCTCTGATATTTCTCACAGCATGCACAAGATCAGCCCGAAAAATTCTGGAGATACTTTTTCTTATAATCCTGGAAAGGTAGTTTTCGTTAACTGATTGCGAGTAAAACACATCGAATCCAGACTCCTCCAGATAATGATATCCATAGGGAGATCTGTCCGGTCGAATGCCTTCTTCGAAGGATTTCTTCCAGTTCTCAACGGAAATCTCGGCCCAAAGCAATACGAATGCTTTTCGCACGACTCACGCTCCGTTCTCAGCGAGAACCACATTTGGGAGCGCCTTCGTCCAGCATTCGTAATAACCAGAGTTTTTGCCGTACGAGTTATCAATCAAAACAATTTGCTTGTCTAGCAAGGCACCGAGAATATGCCCATGCAATCTCGACGTCACAACGCGCTCATATTTCGAGAAGAAATTCACATTCGCTTCGATGATTGAACGCACCATCGGCAAGTACATTTTCCACGGACGAACTAGCCTGACCGGAGCCATCCCGGCAACCCGATGAAATTTGCTCGACCATTGCTCGAGAAACGGTGCCGAAAACTTTTGCAAATCGTTCCAATCCCCTTGGAAATCCATTGCATGAACCGGCAATTCCGAGACAGGTGAAGCCTGCGGCTGCTCTTTGTCTCCACGAATGAGCCAGAGCGTCCCTTTCGCGGCGCCCGGCATTGCAGGTTTGAATGGCGCTGACCCGTAAAGCCAATGCGCCATGTCCGGCAAGAGATAGACCTTGTCGCTCAGAAAGTCCAACGCAAACTTGTGGCTTTTTTCATCTCTAACGCAGATGTGCAGATTTTTATGACTTCGGAAAATTGCCGCCGACTCCTTGGCCTTGGCAATATCAGAAAAATGAATCGTCTGCGGCAAGAGAACAATTTTATTATTGGAGAATCGCGTCACGATTTGTTCACGGAACGATTGATGCCACGGATAAAGGTCGCCGAAATTACCTCCTCCCTGCAATACGATAGTTCTGTTGCCAACCGCGCTTCTTGAAAGTTGCGACTTCTCCTTCAGACTAAATCGGTCGTCGATCACAATATTGTTATCTCGAAAGAAATTCTCACTTCCCTGAAATATCAAAAGATCCCCGATATTGAAGTAAACGGGATAGTCGGCAAATATTATGTGCTCGCCCTGCGGAATGATTTCCAGCAACGACGTCAGTTTGCATTTAATTGAATTCATTTAGCCTACCCGTTTAAAAAACTCCAAGGCCCCACCCCAGTCGGTTCGTGAAGGCATCCAATTTTCAGATCCGGTCTCAAAAGCACTCTTAAACATCACCCACGCTACAGTGAGTTTTAGAACGGAGGACATCAGAATCCCGGTCGCGACGCCCACGACACCAAGCTGCAACCCGAGAAAATACGCGAATACCATCGCGGACAAACCGCCCACCAACTGGCGGATCGCCCCCTTATGCGGTTCGCCTACCGCACTGAATGCCTGAGAAACAATCAGGCTTCCTCCGGCCACACAGGAGTCCATAGACAGAATGCACAGCACCTTGACAAATCGGGAAATCTCCACGTTCGCGATAAAGAACGACGACAGCATTACCGGAGCCAGGCAGCCCACCATTAGCACAGACAAAACCGTGATATATCGGAAATTAACCGCGGTTTGTGCCACCACTGCACTTCTAGATTTTCCGATTGCCTTTGCCAGAAGCACTTGACTCAACGAAATTGGGATCTGGCCGACGCCTCGCGCAATTGCTGCGACGATCGTATAAACGCCCACCTCCCGCATTGGCATGGACAGTGCAATCAGCGCGATCTTATCCACCTGCCAAACCAGGATATTCATTACATCGCCAATCCAGTACAGCGAGGCCAGGCGGCCCAGCTCGCGAACGTCCTTGCGGCCCACCACTCCTCTACTTTTGTATTCCTTGACGCAGATGAGCATCGCATACGCACTGCTTACCAGCGATCCTGCGGCGTAGGCAGCGAGATAAGCTTGCGTTTCCACCACCGAAAAAAGACCGAAAACCAGAATTCCCAGTGCCGTCACTGCGGGCGACATCAATCGCGAGACACTAAATACATGGAACAGCTTTTCGGTTTGGCATGCTCCCGAAAACAGCGCGTAGAGGATCGTCGAATCGGTCAGAACGATTGTCCAAATTGTTACCAAATTTCTATCGGCCGAAATTTTGCTGGCGATATATGGCGCAACTTTCAGGCTTAGGAGCGTACCCGCACCAATGGAAAAAATGGCACAGACAATCAAACATCTAAAAAGACTTTCCGCGCGCTCGGGGAATCGTTGCGTCAGGTAAACGAAACCCAAATGAAGACCGAAGCAGCATATCGAAGCTAATAATGGCGGATAGGCCATGATCGCCGTAACTGCGCCGCGCGTGCTTAAACCGGCGAACAGTGACGTAAGGGCCACGTTCCCGAAATTCAGCCCCAATATCGCCACGTTCGATCCCAGCGCCTGGCGAAAGAGTGAGTTGAAGTGTCGCGTCATATCCGCACTCTCATTGAGTTCCCGGTAGCTATTCGTCTGGAACCGCGGTTAAACACCCACTCAATCAAGGCAACGAAAATCACCAGGAATAAGTACCGGTTGGTATAAAACACCGCCAACACCGGGTCACCGTTTCTAAATAAAAACCAGCAATACATGATAAAAATCATGTAAGCGCTCAGGAAACTCCAGTTTTTTCGCGTTCTGCTCTTCAGCCATCGATCAACCCGGCCGATAAGGTATCCGAGCGCAATCCCATATGGAATCAGGCCAAGCCACCCGAACACGAGAAAGGCGTAACCAAAAATCGTCGGCGGAATTCCCCAGCCCGAAATTCCCATCGATCGCTCAACCAGAATGTGGTCTAGCGGGACATATGAGTCGAACGGCATGAACGGCGAGACAAGCGCCGTGACGTGAAGCCAACCATAATCGTAATCAGTCAACGCGATGCCCTTCTGGTACACATTCATGATCTGATCGAGTACCCAGAATTCGGACGTGTCGAGTAAAGCCAAAGGAACGGCGGCAGCGTCGCCAGGCTGAAATCCGGATCTGACGAGAAACAGCAGGAAGAGCATTCCCGCCGCTGCGAAGCCGATTAGTGCGAGCCTTTGCAGTCTAACCACGGACTTCCTTGCAACCAGCGTGACGATAATCGCCATCAATACGTCGAACGCATACTCGCGCTTGATGAAGCAGACCGCCATCACCAGCGAACTCCCGCACAAAACGGAATAGAAAATCACCATTTTTCTAGATTTCTCGAGCGCAAACAGCGCTGCACTTACGATAGCGAATCCCGAAATCAGCGTGTAAATCGACCCGTTCTTGCTCGCGGAACCCACCTCGTCCTGAGTCGCCGCGAAATAAGTCTCCGCGTTGTAATTGGCGATCAGTCCCTCCACCCCACCGACAGCCTTTAAATAGCTGACAAAGAACAGGATGGAACAGGCAATCATGAATAGACTGAGGATGACCGCCAGCTTCGAACCCTTTGCCGGTGCACCAAGGGGAACGCTATCTGTCCCACTAAGCTTGGTCCCAGACAAAAACGCGTAGACAAATAGAACTGTTCCAATGATCCATTGGTTGTCGTCACTGAGATCGAAACCCGAAAATTTGTCGATCGCACCCAGCAAAACCAGGGCGGCGCGCGGCAGCACGTAAAGACTAAATACAATGAGCATCACAAACGCCGGTCCGGCGAGATTCTTCTTGGTCGCCTCCAATAGCGAACACGCGATCGTCACCAAACAAATGATTCCGAAAACGGGATAAATCTGAGCCCCAAGCGCGGCAAAAAGCGCGCTCAAGCCCAATAGCAAATTTAAGGGGAGTGCCCTTCGCGGTGTCGAATATGTTCCAAAGGTTGCCATAGCGGTTCGTCAGCCGGGACGCCGAAGTTGACCTGACAGGCCATGTGCCACCCCGGTCGCAATCGCTACGGCTCCTGCGTAATTTCCCCTTATGACACGGCGAGCGAGCCTGCCCGACAAGGAGACGAGTAGCGGAACGACCCAGTGATATTTGAAGTGGCTTCTAAGGAAAATGACCGAGCCGCGAGAAAAGAAGTAGTCAAATCGAGGGCTTCCTTTGCCGACTGTGTTCGACTCCGCATGCATGACGATCGACTTGTCGGCAAAGGAAATCGACCAGCTCTTTTTCGTCAACCGGAAACAGTAATCAGCGTCTTCCCAGTAGAGAAAGTACTTCTCTGAGAGCGGCCCGATGTCCTCGTACGCATCCCGGCGAATCAGACAACTTGCCCCACACAGGTAGTCCAGCTTTGTGTCGGCCGTAAAATTTTCAACGTGCATCGATCGACCGGTAATACGGTTGATTACTCCGCCGCCGGCACAGATAGTCTTTTCGACATCGTGCAGATGGACAATCCGCGATCCGACCGCGCCTATGGCATCACTCTGTTCTGCGACCGACACGAGCTCCGACAGCGTGTCTTTGCGAACGATGGTGTCGTTGTTCAGCAACCAGAAGTATTTGACCGCCGAGTCCCGCAACGCATTCATCGCCAGATTGCATGCAGCGGCGAAGCCGTCGTTGGAATCCGAGTGTATAGCCTTGACCGACGGTTCAAGCTCCATGAATCGTTCATAGGAGCCGTCGCCCGAACAATTGTCTACAACGACTATGGAATAAGAGCCATAATCGAGTTGTTCAAGCGATTCGATACAGCGCAACGTATCCTTGGCGTTTTTATAATTCACAAGGACCACAGCGACGTGATGAGCGTCGGCCAACGTGCTCGACGGAGGACTTTTTCCGTCGTGACGACGCGTGCTGATTGACGAGATCTTGTTCATTTCGTTAGTTGACCGTATTCATACGCGTAGTACCGCCCATATCTGCGACCGTAGCCGAGCGCGGTGCGAGGCAGATCGTTAAGCAATGCGCCCTTCAGTGCAACCCCGCCGTGCTGCAGTCGCCGAACGGACTCAATGATTTCATGCAGCGGATGCTGCGCATAACGCAACGCCAAAAGTGTTGTCCCGGCATGCTTTCCGATAATCGCGGCATCCGTCACAGCGAGGACTGGCGGACTGTCCACGATCACTAGGTCGTATGAAGTACGCAGTTTCTCCAGCATTTCCCCGAATCTCGCGTTGGTCAGCAACTCGGACGGATTCGGCGGCACGGTTCCGGTCGAAATGAAATCGAGCCCCGGAAGAACGTCCCGCTGAATAACTTCGTCCAGACTGATCTCGCCCAATATGCAGTCACTCACTCCTGGTTCCCGTGCCAAACCAAAGCAATCGTGCACGTGTCCACGACGCAGGTCACAATCTATTAACAACACCTTCTTACCGGAGGATGCCAGTATCGTTGCGAGGTTGGCGACAATGAACGATTTGCCCACGCTAGGGCTCGGACTCGTGACCATGGCGACATTGTTCTCAGCTTCGAGCATGGCGAATTGAATTGCCGTTCTCAGGCTGCGCAAACTTTCGACTGTCGTATCCGCGGGATTCTGGTGAGCAAGGATATGAAAGCCTTTTACGCGCTGACGAACCGCATCGTCCAGCGCGCGTTGCTCTTCGCTGTGTGGAATCGTTGCAAAGATGGGCAAACCAGTAGCGCGCTCAATCGCATCACCACTCTCAACGCCACCAAAGAACGCTTTCCGCACAAACGCGCTCGTCACGCCGAAAATGGCGCCCAACACAACACCCATTGCGATCACTAAAGCCTTCTTCGGCTTGATCGGCTCTTCCGAATCCTGTGCAAAATCGACCACGCGCACGTTGCCGACTTTGCCCGCCTTCAAGACACGGAGCTGCTGTGCACTATTCAGAAGGCCCGTGTAGAGATCCGTATCGACAGCAACATCGCGCATAAGACGCAAAGCGCCCTGCTCCAGGTTGGGCAAGCGGGAGATTCTGCCGCCGAGCGACTCAGTTTGACCCTTTGCGGACGCAATCTGCTTATCGAGCGCAACGACACTCGGATGCTCCTCCGTGAAACGCTGCCTCAACTCGAGCCGTCTTTGCTGCAACTCGAGAAGGGCGGTGTTCGAATCCACGGATTGTTGCAATATGAGCTTCGCTTCTTCACTCAGATTGACAGTGCCTTTCTCATTTCTAAAACGGTTGTACTTGGCCTCCGCATCGTCAAGCTGGCTCTTCAACTGAGGGAGCTGGCGGTCGAGAAACTCGATGGTTTGTTGTGCTTCCGCCGATTTCAACGCAACGTTTTGCGTCACGTACTCGTTAGCGACCGCATCCAAAATACTTTTGGTCTTCTTTGGATCCGGTCCGTTCAGGGTGACGCTGAGGATACCGGACTGCTTGCCCTTTTCTTCTATCTTGAGATCGTCCTGAAGATCCTCCACCGCCTGAAGTTCGGAACTGCGCTTGAGAATGAACTCAGTTCCTGGACGAGCAGCCAGCCTCGCTACGAGCAGCGTGACTTCACCGTCGTCGACCCGGCCTCTGGCGACACGATTCAACTTTCCTTCGAGCACGAAGTCGCCCGAACTCTTCAATATGTAAGAGTCACGACCGGTAGTTACCAGCGTGAATTTTCGCTTCCAGTATGTTTTTGGAACGTCGAATTGATTGACCTGAATGCTCTCACCGCCCCAGGCAAAGCGGTTCAGACCGAGAAATGACGGCGCGATTTCGGCCGGCTCGGGCCCCGACATCCTGCTCTCGTAGCGATTGCTCACCCATCCGCCAATGATCGGAAAATGCCTGGGCGTGGCGTCGATAAAGAGCTTCAAACTCGAAACCGCGGACCCAACCACAAGTCGTGATCGCAGAAGTTCGATCTCCGCGGTGGTTGCAGATTTGGCGTCCAGGAGTGGCGCGAGATCGCCAAGCAGATTCTTTTCGGAGAGGTCGGATTCTTCGACCTGAATCAGAATATTAGCTTCGTAGATGGGGCGAGCGCCGAAGGCGTAGATGACGCTGAGCGAGACCACAAACGCCATGATTCCCGCAATGAGCCACCGCCCTTCGTATATCAACGAAAGGTAATCGGCAAACGAAACGTCGTCATCGGCACTGGTAGCGTCAAGCGACGCAGGTAGATTAGCAGCCATTTGTTACCTATATTTATACGTTCAATTCTTCCAGCGCGTAAGACCAACGCCTCAAGCCGGTTTCGATCGACGCAAACGCATTCTCAAACTCAGCTTTGCCTTTCTGGTAAGGGTCAGCCACGTCGAATTGTTGGAAATGGCCCACTCGATACGTTCGGCCTGTTGCGAACCTGTAGGTGTCCTCAACCCTCTTCTTCTGGTCGGCGGACATGACCAGAATCATGTCCGCAGCCTTAACCATGGACCAACTTAGTTGTCGGGCCACGTGCATCTCCAGACAGAGCCCTCGTTCTGTCATAACCGACACGGCAAACGGATCGGCCTTTCTTCCAATCAGCGCGTTCAATCCCGCGGAGCTAACATGGAGTTGTGGAAACAGATCATTAGCCAGCGCCTCGGCCATAGGGCTTCGGCAGATATTCCCCTCGCAGACAATCAGAATGGAATTGACGCTCATTTCGTCACAATTGCAGTGGTTAGACCGGCGTTGATCGCTGGCAAGAGCAGGCTCAGAACACGGCTGAATCGGACAAGCCCGCTCCCATCCACATACACCACGTCCTTCGGATGCAAGTGGAACTCGTTCGCCAGAATCATTGATACGGGCGAGCGGGCGTCCAGGTGGAAGACTTCGGGCTTTGCACCTCCGGAACTGCGTATTACGTAGAGTTGCGCTGCGTCGGCAGAATTCGCGTTGATACTTCCCGCCTGAGCCAGAGCTTCACTAAGCGTCAGCGCGCCGTTTCTCGACGGATAGGCAGTAGACGGTTTATTTACTTCGCCCATGACATAGACGCCGCTTTCGTCTCGCGAGACGACTCGCAGCAGATCACCGTTCTGCATCAAGATCTTTGAAGGGTTCTCTCCGCGAGCAAGCATCCTCGCGAGATCTATCGGATAGGAGACACCGTCGCGCACCAATAGCAATCGGCTCTGGTCAGCGCTGTCAGCGAGTCCACCTGCTCGAGTGATCGCCTCGTAGAGCGTCATCGGAATGTCGGTTATGGATACGGCTCCCGGATTCCTGACCTGGCCGTCGACGTAGACCTCTTTGGCACGGTAGGACGCAACCCTGACCGTGACCTGTGGATTCTCGAAGACTCGCCTCAAGGCGGCGGCAATGCGATCCTGGGCCTCCCCAACTTGAAGGCCGCGGACAGCAATCTTTCCAGCGTACGGAAACCGAACCGTACCGTCTTTTTCGATAACGAAACCGGCTGCCGGATCCGTACTGCGTTGTACGTTTGTCTGGGTCTGCTGCATGCCCTGTGCAACTGCAAGTTCAGGATGATCCCAAACCGTAATCTGCAGTACGTCGCCTACTCCAAGCGTATATCCGGAGGTGTATGCGAAAAGCTTGTTGCTTTCAACCGCGGTCGGTTGCCCCACTTCATCTCGCATCGTCCTGATCAATGCGGTATTGATGTCGACTATCGGAACCTGAAGATCGACTGGCGGAGTCTGCGCGTCGCCACTAGTCAGCGGTAACGTTGCAGGTGTCGTCATTCGCATTCCAGGAGCGACCGAGCAGGCCGACAGAATTACGCTTGCAGCTACTCCGGCCAGCAATTGAAAACCGCGACGGCAATCAGTTCCTTTACAGCCAACGGCCCACTTCCACAATAATGCCATCAGATAATCCTTCAAATGCTTTTCATTGATTTCGAATTCGGCGGCAGCGTCAATTGCAACAAATCGCACGATCTCCCCGTGAATCGTGTATGAAAATGCGTTGCCCATTTCCGCCTGCGGTTCGATTGACCGGTAGATTTCCGCACAATCGACACGGTAACCGTGCCGAGGGTCCGCACACGCCCGGCGGCTAATGCTTCTGTGCGCCGACTGAGGATCACGCGCGGACTTATATGGAACCTGCTCGGGTTGCTGATTCGTTAATAGGCGTTGCTGCTCACCAGTCCCTTAACCATCGTCGCAATCACAATTCGCATGTCCAATCCAAATGACCAGTTCTGCAGGTAATAGAGATCATGTTCGACGCGCTTCTGCATCTTCTCAAGTCGATCCGTCTCCCCCCGGAACCCGTTTATCTGCGCCCAACCGGTAATGCCAGGTTTAATCCGATAACGATGGATATAACCATCAACAACCTTTTGATATATTTCGTCATGCTCAATCGCATGCGGCCGTGGCCCAACCACCGACATGTCGCCGCGGAGCACATTAAAAAACTGCGGCAGTTCATCGAGACTTGTCTTGCGCAGGAGCGCGCCTGCTCGCGTGATGCGTGGATCGCCCTTGGTCGCCTGAGTGACCACGCCAGCTTTCTCGGCATGAGCACGCATAGTCCGGAACTTATAGATCCGGAACACCTGCCCATCTGCACCCTTCCGATACTGCGTAAAGAAAACCGGACCGCGCGACGAGCACTTCACCGTGATCGCGATTACCAGCAGCAACGGCGTCAACGCGAGCAGCGCCAGCGCCGCGAACAACCGGTCGAAGATCTCTTTCTGCACCATTGCCCGTGCGGGCAGTGGCGACGCAACCAAGCTGATTGCCGGCGCGCCGATCAGATCCACCACGCCCGCGTCGAACAACGCCATGCTGCGCACATCCGGGATGAAGCGGATGTTCACGAGGTCGTCGCGGAATTCGTTCACGAAACGTAGCATGGTCTGCGCTTCCGACAATGGCAACGCCAACCAGATTTCCTGAATCCCGCTCTTTCGTACGTGTTCGGAGAACTTACCGAAGTCCTCAAAAGTGGGAATGCCTTTGGGTGCGAAAACTTCCCCCGCGCCAACCTCGAATAGAGCCGACATGCGGAAGCCGCTCGCGGGTGCGGCCAGCACCTTGCTCACGACTTCCCTGCAATGAACTCCGCCGCCAACTACGGCGACGTTGCGCAAATTCATACCAACGTAGCGCACGCTACGCAGCACCGTATGCAGCAACAGACGCGATCCGATCAAGCCACCCGCGCTAGTAGCGGTCCAATAAATGAACCAGAGGCGTGAGATCATATCCGTGCGATGCACGGAGAACATCAGCACGAGCCCGCCCGCCTGGACCAGCAGCCACGCCAACGAAACCTGCCCGCTCAGACGCAACAACGAGCGACCGCGCCATGATTCATAGAGGCCGAATACCGGAAACGAGACCAGAGCAAGCGCGACCGAAAACGTGATGAATGCGCCATCCACCCGAGTCTGCGCCAGATCCTCAAAGCGAATGTTCGATGCCAGAAGCGCACCGGCCACGATGACAATCACGTCGACAAGCCGCGCCAGTAACCCTTGTATTCCGAGCATGTTGCGATTTCCCCGCCAGAAGATGGACAACGTGTTGCGCCAAAGCGTCACGCCCGCCCGTATGTATCGTCCAACCGAATAATGTCGTCTTCACCGAGATATGAGCCGGACTGCACTTCGATCAATTCGAGCGGCAGCTTTCCCGGGTTCTCGAGTCGATGCGCCACCCCCAACGGAATGAACGTCGACTGGTTCTCGCTCAACACGAATTCCTCATTGCCGCGTGTGACCAATGCCGTGCCACTCACCACTGTCCAATGTTCGGCACGGTGGTGATGAAGTTGCAGCGACAGGCGTCCACCCGGGTTGACCACAATCCGCTTGACCTGGAAGCGCTCACCTCGGTCGATCGAATCGTAGTAACCCCACGGACGACGGACCTTGCGATGAACCTCCGCTTCAGGCGCCTGCAGTGCCCGCATCCGGCTAACCACACTCTTCACCTCCTGGAGGCGGGAACGGTCGGCTACCAGCACGGCGTCGTCTGTTTCAACCACCACCACGTTGGTCATGCCAACGCACGCGATCAGACGCTTCTCGGAATGAGCGAAGCTGGAAGTGGTACCCTCAAAAACGACACGGCCGCGAGAAGCGTTGCCATCATTGTCTTTCTCGAGTGCATCCCAGACCGCGTCCCACGAACCGAGGTCGGACCAGCCCGCGCTGAGCTGCACCACGACACCTTCCGCCAAGCCTTGTTGCGATCCGAGGTGTTCCATCACCGCATAGTCGATAGAGTCGGTCGGGGATGACTTGAACGCTTCCGCGCCCGGCCGGAAAAAAGAAGAGTCGCTGTGACCCTGCACCTGCGCCTGCAGACACGCGTCATACATTGCTGGCTGAAGCCGCTTGAGCGTCGTTAGCCACACGCTCGCGCGCAAAACAAAGATGCCGCTATTCCACCAGTGCTGGCCCGACGCCGCGTATAAAGCAGCGACTTCTGCCGCCGGCTTCTCCACGAAGTGCTCAATGAGATGCGCACTGCCACTAATCTCATCACCGAGTTTGATATAACCGAAACCCGTATCGGCACGCGTGGGTGGCACACCCAGTGCGACGATCGCGCCTCGATCGGCGTGCTGTGCGGCCACAGCGATTGCCGCCTGGAAGGCCGCAACGTCGACGATCGCATGATCCGCAGGCATGACCAGCATGATCGCGTCATCCCCATCGGTGCACGCCATCGTGGCCGCCAACGTCAGTGCCGGCGCAGTGTCACGGCGAGCCGGTTCCACCACGATACGTGCCTCGAGCCCCTGTTCACGCAACTGCTCCGACGTCACAAAACGGTGCTCGTTTCCACAGACGACAATCGGAGTAGCCACCAATCGCCCTTGCACATTGAAGCCTTTCACCCGCTGCACGGTAGCTTGCAGCAGCGATTCCGACCCGAGTACGTCAATCAACTGCTTCGGATACTGTTCACGCGACACGGGCCACAGCCGTGAGCCAGCCCCGCCGGCGAGCACCACCGGGACGAGCCGGACGGGCGCAGCGGAGAACCCCTGTTCCGTCGAAACCGCCTTGCGGTCGTCAGCGTACGCGACCGTTTCATCCGTCGATGTGTTCTCCATATGCAGTCCTGTTTGTGGTTCCAACTTGAGCAGCCTTCGCAAAGCAGTGTTTTGCTCTATGCTATTTATTTCATGTGGCGCAACTGTTGATCCCAGCCCATTTTGATGGACTTTGGTACACGGACAGTTGCACTGCCGAATCAGAAAAAACAATGCGGTAACCCTTCGGCCACTGGTCGACATGATCCAGCAACCGGGGTCGTTCGTGACTCTCAATAGGACTTGCCCATCTATGCAACATCATCTTTGATGGACTGAACCGATGTGATATTCGTGGCGTCTCCAGCCACTTTCGACTTTCGCCCGCCGATTGCGTGAGCGAATTCAAAATGCAAATCGCATCCTTCTTAGAAGCCATGCGCAGTTTTTGACTCAACCGTATTCCGGTGTCAATCGGTCCACGCTCACTTCCGTCCCACTGGTAACGCTATTGCTACTCGTTGCCCGCGTAAAATCGCGCTTTCTCTTTCGTATTTCGGTTGTAGTCGTAACCGCTAACCTGAAAAATGCACTGCGACCTCAGTTGCAGTGCATCATACATAGGCCGCCTTCTCACGTTGTATGACTGACGGAAAACGCCAATATGTTGGCGTTTTAGCCCATTCGGTTATCACGCCTCGGAACGGGCACCCTTTTGAGCCGATGGGGTTCGCCACTTCGAGTGGCGCGATCACGCCGTCAATTTATAGCACCCTCGCGTAGATGCGTCCCGCGCCGAATTCAGTGGTCTGATCGTCGCCTTTCCCGCGTACGTCTGGACGAAATCTGCAGATACCACGCTAGAGGGCTCCCAACAGTTTTGCTCGATTTGGCTTGCAGCAGACGCAGAGGCTTGTCACGTCAATCGAATTCCGCCGTTCGGGCGTTAGTTTAAGTGCCGACAATGCACCGTTCAACGAAAGACAGCTATCGACTTTTTCGAGATCGAAAACGCACTCAGCGCCGTCTCCTGATTTGCCAAAGATCCCTGGGCTTGGCGCGTCTTGGCAAATGTCCATGGCAGCTACGCCACCAATCTGTCCGCCCTGCGTCGGTTTGGTTGCCGATTGCAGACAACAGCCGGCGAGGTGGCGAGCGCTGTCGGAGCCACGTCCAGCCGGCTCTCGACGCATTTTCTTGCCATGTACGACAAAGACGGAACTGGCGGCCTTCACGAGAACAACAGATATCCCGTAAGAGACGCAATTCCAACCAACAGGCTAAGAATTGCCCACAGCCGCAAGCGCATCATCAGTTTGGCACGTGATGCTTCCCAGGTTCCACGCGCCCGATGTGGCTGAAACTCGAGAAATATCAATGGCCGGTCGTGCCGCTTCCCAACCTTCAAGGCGGAGAACACGCTAAAAGCCAGATAGACGAACGCCCATCCGAAGCAGAGGTGTGCGAGGACAGAAAGATGAATTACCATATATTTCACCGACTTAGGACGAACGATAGAGATTCTTCAAGACTGCAGGCCGCCACTTCACGTTTCGTGACAAACGTTTGGCCGTATCCGTCTAATTCATTGATAGTCGGAATACCATTTTCACTCCCTTGCACAACACGACCTGCCCTCCCTGCGTGAAAGCCGCGCCGCATCTTTTTGGCAAACGTATCCGTCAAAGATGTAGCTCAATCCGCCACCCTAAATACGGATTCTCAAAGTGATGTCCACAGCACGGCTAGCCAACCGGTCCATATGAGAGGGCGGCATGTCGGATGTTGAAAAGCAACTATTGAAATTTTCAGTGCAACATAGATTGATCGCACTTCTGCTCGCGAGAGTCAGCCGTACGACTCAGCCCCGTGGACGACATCTACCAGAATTTCTCGCACGTCCGCTCCAGGAGCAATCCTTGGCGCTGGATGCCATCTCGGCATCCACACTGCCGCAACGGACACGAACCGATCTCGCGCAGCGATAATCGTCGAATCGAAAATCACTAACAAGCTCGTGGATGACTTTCTCATGTGCTGACCGGCCCGCCCCAGACCAGAGGCATAGCCAGCTCATCACGATTTCAAAGGCACCTGCCTAGCCGCGTTTCCACCGCCTAGAGAGAGTCAAATTTTAGAACCGTTATCGACGCCCTGCACGGTCCGACCCTCGCTCTCCTTTCGCAGCTTTCAAAGCTCCTTTCTCGATGTTCCGCCCGTCGAGCAACGTGCGATTCTTACCGACGCATTCAGTTCGTCCGTGGAAGCAGGTCGGAAGAAGATGACTGCGCACGACAACAACCCCGATGCATGCCGCCAAATCTGGCGCGCCGGGGAATTGAATCCAGACATGAGGTGCACCATGCAGGCGTGGTGAATCTCGGCCACTGCGGGAGACCGATAGTCGAGATGCCCGGAGTCAACCAATGTGCCCGCCAGGGCGTTTGCATCGATCGTCACCGTCGACACACGTAGCATTTGCGCTGCGAGCGCTTCCGCGCGACTGCCCAACGATACGCGCGCTAGCAGATCAAGTCGGCCATTCACAGACATCCAAAGATGCGCGGATTCAACAGTGTGCTCTGCCGTCAGCCATTTTCCGGTTAGACGATGTCTTACCAATTGCGACACGACGAGATAGGTTAAGAGGTCGGCGCGAGAAAGAATATCGGGTTGAGTTGACCAGGGCATATCGAGTCAGTGGAATTAGCTGGGTCACACATGCGGCGCGCAACGAGTTGTTGTCAGCGGCCCTCACTACGAAGACGATCTCTCCTGGTAAATTGGCCACGCACGTGACGAAGATTTTTGTCACCGCCCGGAAGCGTGAATCCATCCTCGCACCGCCAAATAACATTCACGCCAGACTGCCTCCGTCGCACGTCTTCACCGAGGTTCGCTTGAGTTGCTCAGTGAGCCTTTGTGCACGGTATTCCAATGTCAGGCGCTGCATGCCAGACGGCGCGACAGCCGTTCAGGTCCAAGCAGAGTCGAGTGGATTTGACCGACTGCGCAGGCTTCAACGGTTGGCGATTTCGCTGGCGCACCACCAGTCGGGACGCAACCAGATATTCGAGTAATTCCGTACATGCGTGAAGATCAAATCCGATGAGCCGATCCATCATTGGCGACGCAAGTGGACGCGATCATACGGTCGCGTATTTTTGGAAATGGCGGTGACGTCCCCGTGCATATGACCGGTGACGCCGATGCAAAGCTCCGCCAGACGGTACATGTCTAACGCCACGCAAGATCTGTAATCCCCCGACGTATTGTCCTGTGGGCTATGTGATTTGGTCCGCCAAAACATTGAAGGATTCCGCCCCTCATCGAAATCCACGGACGGGCAACAGAGGCCACCGCATCGCACGCGATCCCGAACCGTGTCACGGATCGGTGTACGGCGCCACGGATGATCTCGGTAATGGCGGCAGTTGAAAATAGTGTTGGACGCGGACCCGGACGGCCTCAAGAAGGCGGTTGCTTGCTGGATTTTGCAACGCCGATTTAGCCGGTTTCGCACATCGATTTAGCCTTGAAGAAGCTCAAGCCTTCAATGACGATGCGGTAAGCTTCGGCAGCCGGTTGAGGTTGAAGGCTTCCAGTGTCTTGCCTAGCCCGAAGCCGGCACGCACGAGACGCGCGCTGAGCTTCTTCTGGTCCCGCTGCGCGACTTCTTCATGCAGGAGCCTGGTGGGATATTTCGGTGTAAGCAACCTGACCGTCGATCGCCTGACGGTTGCGCTGCTCAAGCGAGTCGAGTACGCCGGACAGGTGCAGTTGCTTGAGGACCATATTCAGTTCAGGATTGGGATTCGTGAGGTTCAATGCAGGAGAAGGGAGCGGACGTCACGACCGAAGCGGCCGCCGTTCAGATAGGTCAGCAGGCGCCGCCGACGTTTGCGCGCTGCTGCTGCGGGCTCGCTGTCCAGTCTCTTGTCGAGAATGGCCTTGACGGTGCGGTACTTCGGGCTCGCAGATGCAAGCACTCGCTCGCACGCGGCGTCCAGTCGCTGATCGCCGAACTTCTTGCGCATACGGACGATGCCCTGCACGCTACGCAGGTTCACGAGCACTGTGTCGTGAACACCGCGAGAGCCAGTGTGTGACGGCGTGGCCCGACCTCATTGGCACGAGCCAGGCACCGCTGCCGATCGTGTTCGAGCCACGCCTGCGCCGTCGGCGGCTGGCGGCCACGCACTGTGTGGCGCTCGCCAGGCTTGCGCGGCCGCGGACGGGATCGCAACGAGTTCTTGCTGGTGGAAAGTTGTACGACCGTACCCATCTGGAAAGTTCGAATCGCGTTCAACGCCCGGCGCCCATGGCGCCTATACGCCGATCCCGAAACGGCTCGATAACGCCGATCGTTGACACAACGCAACATATAGGCCGACGTTCTGCCGCTCGAAACCACGAGTGGCGTTTTGCGCCAATCTTTTGGCGATCAAGGATAAACCGTCGTTAGTGACATTCACGAACCGCTAGCGGTATTCTTCGAGAGTTTTCGGAAGGCTGCCAAAGTCGGCTTCCGTTAACGCCGCAGCGATTCCGCAACGGCGCACCGAAGACCACGCCCGCAGCCGCTCCGGTCAGAAACCGATCGCCCCTGGCGCGGTGCTGGCCCGTAGATCGCGAACGACCACCCGCAGCACACTATATCGAGAGTCCTCGATCCTTCTTCATATTCGTCACACATGACAATTCAGGTTACACACACGGCAATTCGTGATGTCAAAATGATTGAGCCGCGCATTGTCTCGGACAGGCGCGGCGTTTCATTTGACAGCTTCGATCAGGAAGACTTCGACGAACATGTGGCGCGTGGTTATCGTTTTGTCCAGGAGCGTCACTCTGTGTCGGCGCACAACGTTTTGTGTGGGCTCCACTATCAGATTCAGAGGCCGCAGGGAAAGCTGGTTCGGGTCGTAAACGGCGAACTGGTAAACGTGGCGGTCGATCTGCGGCGTTGGTCGCCCACCTTCGGGCGCTATGTTAGCGCGCGGCTGTCTGCGGCGAACTGTCGTCAGCTCTGGATTCCGCCGGGCTTCGCGAACGGGTTCCTCGTACTCTCCGACGTGGCGGAAGTGTTGTGCAAGACGACCGAAAAACGTCTGCCGGAGTACGAACGCACGCTGCAGTGGGATGACGCCGATATCGCCATCGAATGGGACCTGAGAGATGTGCCCATCACGTCCGAGCGCGACTCTGTGGGTACGCGCTTTAGCATGGCCGAGGTGTACTGAAAAGGGGCTCCATTCGCGCGACAATGACCCTCCTCCGCTAACCGATGAAGCTCCCCCAACCGCCGCCATCACGAACCAGCAGGATCTCCTTAGCCGTGTTGAAAGAGCGCTTGCTACCTATTAGCGTGACGTCAATATACCGGTGAATACATCGAAAGCTGACCGCCATCGCCCATACCACAACGTCGACGATTTCAGATCGGCAGCAGAGACAAATGCTCTTCAAGGTATGCACGAAACTCGACACGTACCTCAGGATGCCGCAGCGCAAATTCCACTGTCGCCTTCAAATATCCGATTTTACTGCCGCAGTCAAAACGCGTACCGCGATACTTGTATGCTAGCACTTGTTCATCGGCAAGCAGCGACTCAATTGCATCCGTCAACTGGAGTTCCCCACCGGTACCCGGCTTTATTGCGCGCAGATGTTTGAAAATGCGAGGCTTCAGCACATATCGACCCACAACACCGAGATTTGAAGGCGCCGCGCTCGGCTCAGGCTTTTCAACAATACCTGACATCTTGATGATCGACTCCTCCCATTCCTTGCCGTCGACGATTCCGTACGATTTGGTATCCTGCACCGGGATCTCCTCAACGCCGATCACCGAGCTATGGTAGTGATCGAACACCTCGATCATTTGCGTCATGACGGGAGGACTGCCATACAGAAGGTCGTCTGCGAGAATCACGGCGAACGGATTATCACCTACCAGCTTCTCCGCGCACAGTACTGCGTGCCCGAGGCCGAGCGCCTCCGACTGGCGTACGTAAAAACAGTCGACATGGCTCGGCTTGATGCTGCGCACCAGTTCGAGCAGCTTGTCCTTGCCACGCGCTTCCAATTCCGCTTCAACTTCGTACGACTTATCGAAATGATCTTCGATGGCCCGCTTGCTGCGGCCCGTGACGAAAATCATTTCAGTGATACCGGAGGCCATGGCTTCCTCGACGGCGTATTGAATCAGCGGTTTATCGACAATCGGTAGCATCTCCTTTGGGCTAGCCTTCGTGGCGGGGAGAAATCGAGTACCGAGACCCGCTACTGGAAATACTGCCTTTGTAACTTTTAGCATGAGGAACTCCGAAAGTCATTAAATACGGTCATGTCGCGATCAGGTCACCCCTGCACTAGTGATTAGCACGCAATGCTAGGCGCAGCGATGGAACCCGCTAAGCCTGTGGGAGAGGTTCAACGCGTCAGACTTGAGACCGGTTGGTCGGTGGCGACCACCTAGATTCAGCGGATGTCGCTCACAGCAGGCAAAACATTGGCGCGAGAGCATAATGCCTTAGTTGTTAACGTCGCCCCGAACGCATAAGCGTTTCAATTTTGGCTGAGCCAGCCCTAATCACTACATTTTCGTTAGCCCAGCTTCCCCCTCGCCCGTGATCTTCGCTTCGGTGCCGAGCCGTTACCGCAACTTCCATCCATTGTCCTTTCTCCAGTAATTAACTGGTCCGAATGAGTAACCTGAACATCTCCTTATCTACCAATCTCTCTGCGAGCTGACCGAAAAATCGCCGATGAACCATGATAGACAGATCGTCTGATCTACAATGCAGCAGATCGGGAATGATCGAGACCTCAACACCTATGGTCACGACACTTTTACATCAGGAGCCCGAATTTATAATTCTTCTGTCAATGGACATGTAGAGACCGCAAAGCTAGCTACGTTTCCCAATTGCAATGTCATGGCATGTCTTTAAAACGGCCGGAGAACCGCCTTTCCTGTTTAAATCTGCTTGCTCATACGATACTCAGTGGGCGTTGTCGTCAGATGCTTGCGAAAGAGTTTCGCTAGCCGACCGCCACTTCCAATACCGCAATGACGCGCCACCTTGTCGACTGGAAGGTCCGTTTCGACAAGGAGGCGACAGCTCATATCAAGCCGCACGTACAGCAGGTACTCAGACGGTGTCACGCCCATCTCAATCTTGAAACGCCGGAGGAAATTTCGATCGCTCATACCAACAATCTGCGCTGCCTCCTCGATCGATATAGGACGGTGCCCGTTCGTTTCCAGCCATTTTGCCGACGCCTTGATTTTCTCGCTCACGCCAGCCGAAGTATTCTTGCGCACAATCCCCCTAAACGGGGAACCTGTAGACGGAGCGACCCGGTCAGCGATCTTTCGAGCAATTTCAACCCCAAAATCGTCCTCAATCACCGCAATGGCCGTTCGAAACAGACTAGCGGAAGCGCTCGAAGAGTCGTTACCTGAACCAGTCCGCACGGTTTCCCACGTGCGGTCGTCGTAGCGCTTAACACCATCATCGACTGCCTTCCCGAAGCAGGCAGCGTCGACAAGCGCCCGCCCTTCGCCGATCGGGAATACGAGATCGCCGCGCCAATGCGCCCGACGAAGCCACGCAATCAAGTGTTCATCGCGCAGAGCATCACTCACCCCTCCGCCACCGGCAACAAATAAAGCGTGAAAGCGCCCAGAGTCGCGCTGTGCTTCGATACCCTCGGTCCAGACGAGGACCGATGAAGAACTCGCGATGCTGCCTCCCCCTGCCGATAACAAAATGACGTCGTAACTTGTCGTGCCGCACGGCTCGACCACAGTGAGTCCATTCGCCGACTGGAATACCTCCGCGATCGATGCGGCGTCTGGAAGGGCAAAGCCACTGAATAAAACGATGCCTATACGCTTCGTCGCGCTACAGGTCTCTGGCATGATGTGAGGTCCCATTGCGCTTTTGCGGCTGGCGACTGAAGAATGCTCCATCGGATTTTCCCCGGAAATTGGTTGCCCGCTCAGACTTGCTTTGAGTCAAATTTGGGGTCTGGACTGATCGTACATAAGGATGGACTGCGACGCATTTTTCTGGCCGAATCGATCAATATGTTGGCGGGTATGATCAACCCTTTAGGCGACATGTACGGCGCGGCGCGCTGCGGCGGGAAATTCTTCGGTTTTAGCGGGAACGGGACTTCAGGCAGAATGGGCCGAAGTCGTCGCCCACGCAGTAGTAGTAGTTCGCCATCGCGCAACCATCGACCGCCCGCGGATACCTAACGCCGGTGCATGCATATTGGCGCCGCTCGGTGCGCACACCCGCGCCTTCTCGCGGACGCGCCCGGCGTACAGAATCCCTTCGTCGGCGTCGAACCGCGACTTCCAAAGTTGGAGTGGCATTTGAACTTCGCCACCGGGCGCCGGCTCGCAGCAAGCTTGCAACGGCCTCTCTCCTTTCCTGTCGTGCCAATCTTCACCAATTTCGCATTGAAGCTCGTTGACCCGGTCTAAGCTGAAATGGCAGGAATCACCGTAACTCACGCAGCGTGTCACGGATGCCGCTTCCCGGGCAGAAATTACGCCGGCGTCGAACATGCACTCGTGGTTCACGCGACGTAGTGCAAAAGAGTAGAGAGTGCTCGGATCCGTCTGGCGCTGAACTCATCGATAGGAGAAAGGTCGCAAACATGCACGTCACGTCCGCCCCAAAAGAACCGGCGATTCAGCGCCATGCTCGCATCGGTTGAGGGTGGTCATTCAGCGTAACGAACACTCTCACGGACATGCTGGCTTGCAGCGAGCGATGTGAAAGGCGTATGCAAAGCACGTCGCTAAGCTTATCTCGTCGGACATCGGGACATTTCCATCGGGCACCACAATGTCGTAGTTGAAAAATGGTGCGTCAATGTTGTGCAGACCAACTGATAAGACAATGACAGTGATTGCTCGAATTCGATTTCTTCGTCGTTATCTATTCGCGCCGCCGTTGCATGATTCCACAGAACGAAATGCCGACTATCTGCATCACCGACAGCGGCGAGTAGCCCGCGGCTACGAGATCAGTGCCACATTTGAACGTCTTAGTGGCTCTTGTCCGGACGACACCTTTCCATGTCACGTTCAGTCAACATTTTGACTCAATCCGCCACGAATGTCCGCTGTCTACTTCGAACGATTAAACTCCATTTCGGTCTTTCGAGGAGGCGCCTCTCTGAGGCAACCCCGCCCCTCGATTTCGCCTGCCGCCCCCTCGGACGGCAGGCATTTTTTCTTGAACCGCCAGATTCGGTTCGCTACCATAACGTCAACGATGTATAAGTTCATATTGCGTACGGGTACATCAAAACCCTACTTTCGAGCTTCCAATATATAAGTTACGCGCAACAGGAGGTTGCCATGAAAATTTATTTGCTGCCCGGCAGTGATCAAATTTGTGAACCACCCCGTCGTACCTTTCGCTTTTCGCGCCGACGTATGAAGTCCGGCACGCAGATCGATTTCGCTGCTCAGTACGATCGTTCCCATCTGACTTCCTGCAGATGAGGCATTTCATTCTTTCCCCATGTCTCGTCGGGTCGCAACGGTAGGATCGCTGTCACTCTCCGTTTAAAGTGAAAGCGCGGCCGTAGTTGTGCGACACTACTCAGTAGAAAAATTGTTTATATAAGCGAATAGGGCACGTATGGACGAGAAAGTGACGTATGTGTACGAGTACACTGGCGGCTTTGGCATATACCGTACTACCGGGTTGCGGATGATACATCTGCTTCCCCTTGTCGGAGACAACGTTATCATGGCGGTCGACGAACCGGGGTTCGATAGCGTTCTAAAGGTGAAGTCACGGCTCTTTGAGTACGACAAGAGGGGTTCATTGACTATCACTTTTAGTCTGTCTCATACGATCGCTTAAGATTGCCAGGGAATCCCCCGAGCCGATCGGCGCGTATCATAGTTCGAAAAGTATTAGGCGCGATGAAAAGTGGCGGACAAGGCCACGAAATTGACCGAATCCGGCAATGAAACGGGCCGGCGTGGGCCGCCGATAGCCACGCAAAGCGCCAATATTGAAGTATCGGAGTGAAGGAAAGGCCGTCGGGAGCGGGGAAGACACCGAACACACTGAACTCATGCGCTTCGATAGAGATTCCCAAAAAACAACCCGAAGAGTCTTCGTATTGGAGGCCGCCGGACGGCGCGCAACTCGGTTACGGCTTGTGCGTGGTCATAGAACGCGCAGTTCACCGCCACCAAGTCGCACTCGACGGAATCCGCCAACATTTTGACGGAGGCAATCAGATTTGAGGCTAAATACTCTCCCTTGAGATCTTCGATCCCGCGTGGCGTTAACTCGATGCGACCGCCTGCGCGACAGGGGCGGTCAATCTTTTTGCGCTTCTGTCAAGCCACAGCTCGCCTACTAAGCATTGCGTGTCGAAATCCGTCTGCGAACCCAATTCCCGATGACCCAGCCACTCGATTTTGGCCTGCTTGGGTCCGCAAAACTATTGACCTATCTCGTCGTGTCACAATTGAAAGAGCATCACGCCACCGGTAGAAGGCTCAGGGTTGAACACCTGCTCGAAGCTGGGCGTTGCTGGACGCGATCCAACGGCGGCGACATTAACTGACCGCAGCGTTTGACGCTAGCCAGGCGGGGCAGTAACTGGGAACATGTAGCACGGATATCGGAGATGACATTTGACGCGAAGGCCGTAGCGAGCATGTTTGTCGACGTGTATCTCGACTTCCGGTCTCCAGCCGTAGCCGAGATTTGCCCTAGTCAGGCACTGAAGTCGTCGAATAGCAACGCGGTAGGATTGTCCGGCGTGGCGCCTATCGCGAATATAACACCCACTTCCTAACCAATCATCTCGCGCCCACCGGTATTTGAGCATAATGTGGAATTCACTCAGCAACTTTGGCGACGCCGCAGTAACTCTCCCGCTGGCAATGGGCTGCGCAATGTGGATTGCCATGTCTGATCGGCGAATGGCTGCTTACTGGCTGATTTCTCTGGCAGTGGGCATGGCGATCGTCGGAGCAACAAAGATCCTCTACGCCGGATGCGGCATAGAAATCAGGGAAGTCGGTTTTCGCGTGGTCAGCGGACACACGATGCTCTCGTCGGCCGTGTGGACGACTTGCATCGCGTTGTTTCTGCGCCGTGCGGGGCGTTCGTCCATCGGCGTAACCCTAGGCCTCGCAGGGGGTGCCGTCATAGGCGCAGCTCGTGTGTTCGAGGAAGCCCACACGGTGTCAGAGGTCATCGCGGGTTGGGCTATTGGCTCGGCTGTCGCTTTGTTCTTCGTACGCTCGCTGGCCAACTCGCATGTTCAACTACGAGGAACTATTGTCGCAGCCGTGTCACTTCTGCTGGTATCGGGGATAGCTTATGGACATAACGCGCCTTTCCAGTCCCTGATCGACCAGTACTCACCTGCCATCTGCAGACGCTTCCAGTAAGTCATCCTGGTAGCACGTTTCATTATGCACGGGGGCTACCGTCGTTTCTACTGCTCAAGAAAAAATCGGCCAAGGCGGTTTAATCGGGTAGCGAAGAGCGTAGAAAACTCGCCTGATCGACGGTCTTTGTTATGCGCTCGACAGACGAGAAGTCAAATTCTTTCTGACCGTCACATCACTCATTCAACTTCATATCTTGCTCTTCGCTCGTAGCCGATGATCCGGTAATCTTAAGAACGCGGTCGATACGGATTCCCAGCGACAGTACCGAGTTCCGCCCGAAACTGACGCAGCTTTTCGTTCTGTCGCCCTCTTTTTAAGCTTGCTTATATGCATTAGCTCGAGGAGTTTCTCATTGCTCATCGCGAGCGGAAAGGAGATATTCTTCAAGCTGGGTCACCTGAATTCCCACGGACAACCACGGTCGAACTTGGGCAGCTCTTACAGTTTTTGGCACAAGTCGCACAACTGCGACCGGAGCCTTTTATGGTACCCCTCCAGCCTCTTGCTGAACATACAGTTTGAATGCGGGCGCAATCTATCGAATTTTCCGACTTACACAGGAGCCGAGCCGGATAACGACGGCCGTCGCATCAAAAATGGGCGCATCATCGGTTTGTCGAATATGCGCTTATGATCTGCCGATCCCATGCCGTAGTCACCGCCCGCGTCGAGGAAGCGGGCAGCGGCTACGGCATGGTTTGCCCGAAACCGCCTGCCAAACCTCCGGCCTTATGCAGCGCGTCCCTGGATCGAGAGCACGTCGGCGGTACAGATGCTGGGATTGCTCAACGAGCATGTCCGAGAAGACCCAGTCGTGCATCGCGTTGGGGTCTTCGGCCATATTCCGCTCGCGCGCACCGACGACGGAATCCGCGGTTTCGCAGGCGCTGTCATCAATTGTCTGATGTCTTGTTTCTGCATGATCGCGCTAGCAGCAAACTGGCAGCGTATCTAGGTCTGAGGCATGTCAGCCACCCTCCACGTGGAACAATCAAGCCTCCGTCCCACCTCTCGTAATAAGGCGGAAAGCGCTAGCGGCAAAGTACCGGCATCAACGTTCCGATGATTTCCTTTAAATCATTCAACATATAAGCTAATTCAAAAGACGCCCTATACACTCCGTCTCATTTACCCAAATTTATGCCTCGCTAATACTCTGTATCTTTCCGCACCATACCACGACTCACCCGACATGAATACGCACCATGTTCATGCGCCTCCTAGCCGCTCAGTTTCTTAAATTTCCAATGCTCAGCTCGATCACCATGTAATAATGACGTCAGAATCATTTGTGTAACATGTGTTATCAAAAATAAAGAAAGTTTCGAGAGAAAGGCCTTTGCAGGTCAAACATTCCGAGGGAAAAATGGAATCAGTGCATACTCTGCCCCGCTGCTCGCGGCAAGGTACGGTGACGACGCAGGTAAACGACATCACTAGCGTCGACATAGCGTTGTTCAATGGTTTTGCTCTGCCAAAGGTTGCAGCGATTATCGAGATCTTCCAGAAGGCAAACGCACTCGTTGCAGCGCAGCGATCGGCCCGCACACGCTACGACGTTTCATTGCTGTCGGCGTCAGGTGGTCGCATTGCGAGTTCGTCGTCGGTGTTCGTCTGGACAGATAGCGTTGACTCGCACCGCGGCACAAATGGCACGCATCTGCTCTTCATTGCGGGCGGTGCGGGCGTGCAGTTCGCGTGCCGCGACGAACGCCTTGGCAACTGGTTGCGCCGGAGGCACCCGTTCAGCGAGATCGTTCATCCGATCGCGGAGGGACGGCTGCTTCTGGAGGTGGCCGGACTTCCCAGCCGGTATTGCCCTCTTCTGTATGGCGGCACCGAAGCGCACGGTCTTTATCAGACAAGCCAGCTGAGTGAAGCGCCGGCCGCCGTGGCGACAGCACTACGTGTCGTTGAAGAGGACTTAGGACCAGAACTGGCGCGGCTGGTTGCCGAATCCGTCGCGCCGGGGCACAGGACTTCCTTTAACTCGTCAATCGCGCGCAACGCGAAGTGGCAAGTCAGTGAAAAAATCATGGCCTCCGCGCGCTGGCTGGAGGCTAATGTCGAACGCCCCGTCTCTATTGACGACGCAGCTCAGGTCGCAGTAATGAGCGAACGCAACTTCCTGCGGCGCTTCAAGAGCGAGATCGGTACGACGCCTTCCGACTATCTGCTTCGGGCACGTTTGAACTTGAGTTGCCGGATGCTGCTCGAATCGCGTTTGCCTGTCGACAAGATAGCCCGGCGCTGCGGTATCGGCAGCGGCGCCCAATTGGCCAAGCTGTTCAGAAAGTATCTGGCGACGACACCGAGCGACTACCGGACGCGCAAAACGACCCCTCAGGGTGGTTCGTCCTGAGTGTCTGCGGTGCGCTCAACTTGAATTCGACATGAAGGCGCATTGTGCGAAATTTTCGGTTTAGTCTCGAGCGGTGCACTCACAATTGCGCATCACGGTGCTCACTGCCGTTGGGTTCGAGAGGCGCGCGTCACGCACGGCTCAGGATGTTACACCTCTAAAGTCGGCGTGTTCGCTTTGGCCAGAACAAGTAGTTCTGCCGTCCTCTCGCATCAGGCGCCAGCTTGACCTTTGCATATACCCGTCATCCAAACGATGATCTGGTTGACTCGCGAAGCGCGGCCCGGTCATCCTCGGAATAAAGCCCTCCTCGTCCGGTGGGTGGGCACGTTCTTTCCTCGGCCATCTGATCCTCCCCGGGGACGAAGCACCTTGTCGCTGCAACGTCGAACCGTTCGGCAATGCATTAGCCGAGAGGGTATCGAGCATCTCTTGTCGCTGCAGAGTGTCTGATAGTGTCGCCGGCGGCGGTCACCGGCCACGCCGCAGAAAGGTCGTATTTTCACCTGACGATGGCGCAGGATGGCTTAGTAGACCGCGCACTAGAACCATGAATGAGCTACCAATGGGCACTACACCGATTGTCAGCACTGACGATTCGCGGACCTGTCGCTCTCATATATGGCTGCATTCGCCAACATTGGGTCTCATTCCGACACGCGGTGTCGGAAATTCAAATTGTTCTATAGGATCGACCCCGGTGGCTAGATCTCTTCAGTGAGGGCACAGACATTTCAACGTTAGAGATCTGAGGGGAGCCATAGATCGGGAGGCGGAGACGAGTGGTGGGCGACTGTTGAGATTTTTGCTACAGAAAAGCGCCAGGTTGCGCTCGTGCGTTTGACAAGTCCGCAGCGTCGAGGCGGCCTACAAATCGATTGGCTGCTCGCACGTGCCGAGCAGGTCAGTTGCAAATTCACAAGAAGCGACGTGTCGATCGACTCTGCGTTGCCGGGGCTCGCGCTCGTTAGATACGCTTGACGCTCATGACGACGTTCTACTTTTTCAGCAGGTTGGACCCGACACCGTTTATGCGGATGCCGTTGGTATCTCGCGCGGGTACCGAAATTCTTACGCAGTCCGACATTGGTCTGTTTGCAGTGTGAAAGCCACGCGCGGCCATATTGCGCACCTTCGTGCCTACCGACGAAATTCTCTTAGTCGTCGAAAGAAGTTAATCGCGTGGAAAACGCAATGGGTGGATCCGTTCTGTCGTGTGATCCCAGCTTTGTTGCTACGTCCGTCAATGGCTTGAACATGAAAGGGACTCTGCAGATTGCGCATATATCGACCTCAATCCGCGCCGCAAGCGCTGGCGCTCGGCGCTGTACTGGCATTTTCTGCGTCGGCGCACGCTGTCGACCCAGCCCTGAGCTCCCTCGGCCAGGCAGGCGGTCTGGTAATCCCCTATGCGTTCCCATTGCCGGAGGGCGTCGGCGAGGGGCAGTACAACAACTACATCGACCCCCGCTACGGTACGCAAGCAACAGGCTCTCAGATCTATTGGGGTGCCGTCGGGCTCTTGCCGTACATTGAGGTGGCCGGCGGATTGGCGAACTATCCCGCGGATGTGCCGACCAGATACGCCGGACAGGATCATTTTATCTTTCGTCATTTGATGGCCGATGTCAAATTGGCAGTCCCGCAGTTTTTCAAATATCAGCCGGCCATCGCGTTCGGCATGACCGACATCGGTGGTCAAACACATTTTTTTCGCTCGAAGTACGGCGCGGTATCACAGCCCATTGGGCCGCTCAACCTGACAATCGGCTATGGACAAGGCGATCGGCTTGATGGCCTATTCGGAGGTGCCCAGTTGTCGCTCTGGCAGACGGGACTATCGCTGCTGGCTGAACATGACTCGAAGACGCCCTACATAGGCGTGCGTTATCAGTCGCCCCGCATCACCTGGCTAGCCGATGCCAACGTAATCGCTACGATAATGCGTGCGGTCAGGTCGATAGACGGCGTATCGCCGCGGACATCGATCTCGGTGGGCATCCAGATCCCGTTCGGCGAGCGGTTCAATTCACGGCGCTGCACAGACGGTCTGTGCGATGGCACCAACGCTCAGATGCAGCAGGGACCAACCGATGCGGACGCAAGCGAAGCTATCGTGCCGCGTAGCATGCAGCCGCTTCTCGAGCCACGAGCTGTGGAGCAGCCGGATCGCGCTGCCGGAGAGGCGGTTCCATTTGTGCCGCCGCTGCGATCCTATGCGTCGGTCGTCGTAGCCAATACAACCTCTGCGGTGTCTACTGAGCACGCGCCGGCCATTTCCGAGTCGCTGGACACGTCCGCGCTCGATTCGATTGCCACGGAATTGTTTGCCGCAGGTCTCGAACGCGTGCGCGTGGGAATCAGCGGCCGGGATCTCATCGTCGAATATGAGAACCACCGGTACAACCAGAACGAGGCTGACGCGCTTGGCATCGTGCTGGGAGTGGCGAGTATCAATGCACCGCGTGACATCGAGCGAATACGCGCAGTAGTCAAGAAGGCCAACGAACCGCTCGCCGACATCGCCGTCGATCGTAAAGCCTATGCACATTTCCTCGCCGGCGGGGCACCTTCCGCGGCAAGTGCATCGATGACGATGCGAACGCGGCCGACTTATGACCCGGACTCGATTGCATGGCATGGCGATGATCGGCGTCATGGACTCACGCGCATTCAGATCTCGCCCGTGACGAGTTATCTGTATGGCACCGAGTACGGAAACTTCGATATTTCTTTCGGGGCGAATATTCAAGGATTCGTTCCGCTGTGGCGTGGCGCTGAACTGTACGCAAGCTACATCGCCCCGTTGTACAACACGGCGAATATGGACAGTCACCGGGTGTTCAGCCAATACCGCCTGCGCGGCGGCCTGGCCACTGCGGCGTTGGCTCAAAGTTTCTGGGTCATGCCGGGAGTCCTGAATGTGGCCGCCGTAGGTAAGTTCAACTACCACTACATTGGCATCGAGAACGAAACAACTGCGTTCGTCCCTGGCCGGCCGGATGTCGTGCGAGTACGTCTCGCCTATCTGCATCAGGAGCCCGGTGAAGATACGCTGTCGCATCAGGAAAACGCAACGATCACCTACCGATGGGTCCAACCTTCGTGGAATCTATGGGTCGAAGCTGGGGTGGCACGCTACGTGGGGGGCGACAAGGGTCCCCTTATCACGCTGACCCGCTGGTTCGACGATGTGTCTGTCAGTGTTCATGGCGAACACAGCGGCCGGGGAAGCTTCCTCGGTGCAAGCATCAGCTTCCCTCTCACGCCGCGTCAAGGTATGAAACCGGGTATTACTCAAGTAGACGGGGCCCAGGCGTTTGCGCTGGATTTCCGTACACGCGTTGGATCGACCAACTACCTGTCGCCCGGTGGAGCAGAGAACCTCAACTTCCCGTATAGCACCGGCCAATATCTGCTGAACCAGGGACGTTTTAGCGCGGCATATTTTTCGACGCAGATGTATCGCATGCGTGACGCGTATATCCGCTATGCGCGACCGGACAATGGGCCGCCGAAGCTGGATTGACATGGCAAGCCAACCGGTTCCTCGACAGCTACAAAAATGGCGTTGTGGCTTGACCGTGAAAGCAGTTAGCAAGAGGTAGCGACAGTGCAGGCTTATCCGCCTGCGAAATTATGAGTGACTTTCTCTCGGAGAAGTACCATGAAACTAGTTGATACCCGCGCGTGGCGGGCGCTGCAGTATGGATCGATTGTGCTCGCGAGCAGCACGCTCGTCGCATGCGGAGGAGGCGGCGATTCGCCACGTTCGACTATCAAAGGAACGGTAGCAGTCGGCGCTCCGGTGGCCAACGGGGCCATCCAGATGAGCTGTAAGAATGGCTCCAGCAACGCGACTTCAGATTCGAACGGAGCATATTCGAGTACGTTTCACTTCGACGGCCCATGCCTGCTTACGGTCACAAGTGGTTCAATCGTCCTCAATTCATTTGCCGCCGGTGCGGGGACATACAACATTACGTCGCTTACCCAGCTACTCTTGAGCTATCTGGCTGGACAGCTCGGCACGACGCTCAACGGTCTGATTGCCGGCATCACGACCAATTCGACCTACCAGAGCGCGCTGACGAATAGCACGGTGATAGCAAATGCAGAAAACGCGGTGGCGCGACTGATCAAGAGCATGTATGGCGTAACGTTATCAACAAACTCGTTCTTGACTGTATCGTTCACCCCGGGCCAACCAGGGGCAGACGCGGATCTCGACGCCCTGCTGACCGCCGGTGCAATTACGAGTAACGGCCAACCCACCGCAGCGCTTGCCAGCGCGGCGCTTGCTGCGGGCGCTGCGGCACCCATTTCAGGCACCGGTGGCTCATCTACCCCGACCGGCGGAACAGGCGGAACGGGCGGAGCCGGTGGAACCGGGACGTAGAAAAGATGGTGCGCGATGAGGCTTGCAAGCTCGTTCCCACTCGGGAGTAAGTCGAACGGGGCCGCGGGCTACGCTCGATTTTTGACGAGCGTACGCCCGCACAGTACGCTGCGAAATGTTGACCTGCTGTTCAGTGGCGACGCACTTCAATCGCGAGTTCATCATCCTGCTCGTGCGTTGATAAGCGCCCGCAACTGACGCCGTCGCGAGCGAGTTGCCTGACGTCAGTTCCGGCGCTGGGCAATCGGACATACGTTTCGACGAGAACACTTTGCCTTTGCCGGTCAAGCTTAAGCAACGATTCAGGTTCGGGCGCGCATTCGTGGTTGTACTTTGCCATGATGCGAGCCCTGTGTGGACAGCTCGCTACAACCGATATCTGGCGGAGCATTGCAGTTCAGCTTGTCCACCCGCGCCAGGACTGCCGATCATCCCGGACGAATAGATTCGATGGCAGCAACTTATCGGCCCTCGCCATACCAGACCGTCAATCAGGCTGACATGCAGACGTCACTATTTGCGTCACAGCCCTTCAAGGCAGATTTGCAATCGTCTGTTCAATTTGTTATGATTTTTATAGTGACTTGCGTGGCAAAACCGTCGCAAGTAGAAGGGGGCCGGTTCCAACGGGTCGTACCGGCAGGAGGCATCGACAGGCTACCCCGTCGCCGATAACCGACACGCGCGGCGCGTACGTGATGATAAAGACGCAGGCTAAAAAGTACTGTAAATGCACAACCCGCAAACGAATGGGAAAGCCAGCCGATTCGTGGCTGCAATCCGACCCGTCAAGAGTGGTAACGGACAGCTTTGGTTCCGCATGCCCCTGCGCGAATCAGTCAGATCTGTTTGCGCCGCTCGCTCGGGGGCACCTCGTCTCCGTGGTCGACTATCGAGTCGGCTTGTCGTGTCGTTGGCAATACCGCTAGCATGCCTTTCATCGTGTAGAGCATGATTAGCGCGCCCGCGAAATCGCCTACGAACATGGCAAAAAGACGTTCGGCAATGTTCTCCGTGTCGCCTTGCAGAGCAAACCAGATGTGGTGCAGAAGCGGATTCACTACTGAATATGCGAAGGCAAGAACAAGAAGCCGCTTGGGCGTGAGATTCGTCAGCGACGCACGTAGTTTATAGCGCTCCAGCGCAAGCCGGTAGACCGCATACGGCGCCACCGTCGCAATGATCCCCCCCGCAAATGAGCGAACGGGGTCTTGCGGAAAGAAGTAAAAGAAGTCAACCAGCCAGCTCGCGATGAGCAGGCCGATTGCGCCGTCGCCGCCTAACAGCAATATGCTCAGAAGCCGGACGCCAGATGGCAAGTAAATCCAGTTCACACCACGCACGAACTCAGTGTGCGTGAAGATTTCCTGATTGATCCATAGCGACAGCATGAAGACGACCGCGGTGCCGACCACCGACCAGAAATGCAAACGTAAGCTAGACATCGAGGTAGAATAAAGATCGCCCGGATCGACTGAGCAGCATCATAGCCCATCCATCGGTCAGCGTGCGACCGACCCTGTATTTGAGCGTAATCCATGACGCGCCCTGCCGACCTCTACCTCCGGTTTCTGCAACTTGCCGAAGCGCTTCGCGGCCTGCCTTCGCTGCCGTTGCTCGACCCGCTGGAAGAGCGGATTCTGGAATTCGTCGCCCGCGCTGCCCAAACCAAGGACCGGCTATCCGTCAGAGACCTGATGGGGGTGAGCGAACTCGGCTCGCCGGCCACTTTGCATGCCCGTATTACATCCATGCGCGACAAGGGCTGGATCATGCTGTCTGACACCGAGGACGCACGGCGCAAACAGATCGAACTTACGCAAGCCGCTCTGCGCCATTTTGACAAGCTGTCAGAGTGTCTCGTGAAGGCCGCAAAGAACGCTTAGCGTTCTGTCTCCTCTAGAAGTCTTCGGTAAATTGCACACGGGCAAGCCCTGATACCACGCCAGGTCTAACTACGGACGCTCGTTGGTGCAGACAGCTATCAAAAAATATCACGCAGGCCCGTTGCGAAACCCGTCTGATTGCTCCGACCCGGTAATGCAATTGTCGGCGCCGCTCACTTTGTTGAATCGATGGTGCCGCATGCTTCCAGGGGGTTGCAATAGCGAATACTCCGCACGCACCGCCATCATATAGCAGCTACTCGAGGCAGGGGTGCAGCCCGTAGTCGTTGCATTGCGCGTGCATCCAATAACTCGAATATTGCCGCAACAAAAAACCCGCCCGCAAGCACGCATATCTTGCAAGCTCACAGCGACATCGTTATACTTTTTATAACATGAACCTGAGAGAGCTTACACAGATGGAAAGCACCGCGCCGACCGGCATATTTGTCGCGGCACCGCGTATTGGCAGTCGGGTCGCAGGTCGGTGGCTAGCGTCTTATCCAACATTTCAAGACTCCTTGCGGCGCAGCGAAACATCATTCGGAAAACTTCCGCGACACGCAAGAATGGCAGCACTCAAACGCACTACGGGAGACGCAGTGCGGGACCCGACTGCTGCGACAGTGCTCGATGACATTGGTGCGTCGTATGTGGAATTGTCCACATGCCTCGTAGAAGATGCCGTTGAGTGCTATCTCGCAACCCCAGACAAACAGTGCAAACTCGCATACCGTCCGGAATAACGAATTGCTTGATGACGTCGTCGAACAGATTGTAGGCATAAGCCAGCCTCACGTTGCGAGGCCGCCATGCTTACTTCTACCGGGGCAGGGTGTTTTCCTTGACGGCTGGATGCGATTTTTCTCATATCGCGCGCGAGGCGACAGAACTATTCCCCTGCTTGCCATCGACTGGAAAAGTTTCCAGGAATGTCTCTGTTCCATTCCTTCAAGAAGCGTAGGTGCATGAATTCAAACGCCGTTTGCAACGGCGGCACACTCAAAAATCGGAATGTCGACTCAGCTGTTAATCCGGCCAACTACGCCTACAGCCGAACGATTACTCATAGATCGCTAGCAACGTCCATCGAGCTCGAAATCGCTCTTCCAGGCGTTAGCGTATTCGACCGCGTGATAGTGACGCCGCCGTCATTTGCGTAACGCACATCCATAACAAAACGATAGGGCCTCGAAACAGGCTTTGCGGACCAAAACATTCTGGGGAAAGATAAATGGAGCTGGCACGCACACCGCCGCGATACTCGCGGCAAACTACCGCACCGACGCAAGTAAGAGCGATGACTCGCGTCGACATCGCGCTGTTCAATGGATTTGCACTGCCAGAGGTCGCAGCAGTAATCGAGATCTTCCAGAAGGCAAACTCGCTTGTTGCCGCGCAGCGGCCGGGTCGTGCACGCTACGACGTCTCGCTGCTTTCGGCCGCGGGTGGGCGCATCGCCAGTTCATCATCAGTATTTGTCTGGACCGACGATGTCCAGTCGCACCGCGGTACGAACGACACGCACCTGTTGTTCATTGCCGGCGGGGCTGAAGTACAGCAGGCGTCACGCGACGAACGCCTAAGCAACTGGCTACGTCGCAGGCATCCATTCAGCGAGATCGTGCACCCCATTGCGGAAGGCCGGCTGATTCTGGAGGCGGCCGGCCTTCCCAGTCGCTACTGTCAGATACAGTACGGCGGTCACGAGCCATACAGCCCGCATCCGGCGCAGTCGTTGACAGAAGCGCCGGGCGCCGTATCAACGGCGCTGCGCATCGTGGAAGAGAATCTCGGGTCCGATCTGGCGCGGGAGGTTGCGGCGTCGATCGTGCCCCAGCATCACTCGCCGTTCACTTCGCCTAGCACGCCCAGCGTGGCAACACAGATCAGTGAGAAGATCATGGCATCTGCACGCTGGCTGGAGGCGAACGTCGATCTTCCCGTTTCAATTGATGATGCGGCGCAGGTCGCGGCGATGAGCGAGCGCAACTTCCTGCGCCGCTTCAAGAGTGAAATCGGCATGACACCCTCCGACTATCTCCTTCGAGCGCGTCTGAATATGAGCTGCCGGATGCTCCTCGACTCGAGTCTGCCGATCGATAAGATCGCGCGACGCTGCGGTATCAGCGGCGGCGGCCGGCTGGCCAAACTGTTCAGGAAGTATCTGGCGACAACACCCACCGACTATCGGAATTTGCAGGCACGCGCCTACGGGCCGCCTGTCCCAGCACGCACGACTCGGTCCGTCCCATCGGCGGGTAACCGCACATGACACTGTCGCCTCAAGTGTTCGCGACGCGTTGCCAGAAAGGATTTGCATTTTGATTCAGGACCAGCAAACTGACACGGCGTCTTTGTAGCGTCGCCTATTCAATGTGACAAACCCACGCTTGCAATGAATCGAATGCCGGTAGGAGCTTGACCGCAGTCGCCGGCAATGTCCGCTCACCAATAGTAGGTCACCTTCACGCCGAAGGTTCGCGGCGCAGCGAACGCATATCGATAGGAGTCGTCGAATGAGTATTCTTCAGCCGCCATATACGTAAGTGTGTTTGTGACATTGCGCACATAGGCAAGCACTTCGAAGTCCTTGCCATTCGGGACATAGGTCGCCGAAAGGTCTGCGGTCAATCGGGGTTTCTCGTAGTCGTCGCCGTAATTGAATACCGTGAAATGCTGGCTGCTCTGAAATTTTGCATCCACCCGTCCGATCAGGCGGCCGGACGGCACTGGCCAAGCGTGCTCGATACCGAGACCGACTGACCATGTTGGACTTTGCGGTGGTGCGTTGCCAGCGAGCTGCACATTCTGCCCTCCATCACCTTCCACAAGAAAATCCGTGAAGCGCGCGTGCAGCCAGGCCACGGAAAGATTGATCTTGCCGATCGGCTCAATCAACGCCAGCACGTCGGTATCCGCGCCATAAATTTGCGTGCGTCCGGCATTGACGATCTTCGTGCCGACTTGCCCGTTCGCAAACGGCACCAACTGCGAGATCTGTTGGCCGGTGTAGTCGTAATCGAACGCGCTGGCATTGATTTGCAGCCGCCCGCTGAGCCAGCGCGTCTTTGCGCCCAGCTCAACGCCCTTGACCGTTTCGGGTGCGTACGGTCCCGCCGATGAAAACCCGCCCGCCTTGTAGCCGGTGTCGTATCGCATATAGGTCATCACCACAGCACTCGGCGACCATTGTGCCGCAAGATGCACCGTCGGCTTCGACCACGAACCGGAGTTGTCCTGCGACACATGGGTGTAGGTCAGCGGCTGCGCGCTTGAATCCGCGAAAAAGTACTCGCCAACGCGACTCTTTTCGTCCCAGGTCATTCGAAGGCCGGCCGTCAGCTTGACCTTATCCGTGAGCTCAAACGATGTCTGTCCGAACGCGGCTGTTGAGGCTGTATGCAGGTCGTAGGCGAATGCGAGTGTTGGCAGATACATGCCGCCCGCGAATGGTGCCACGTTCGCGCTGTAGAGGGACGACGACTCCTCGAAGTACGACGCGCCTGCCTGCCACGACCAGCGCGTGTCGCCGAGGGATGCCACCCGCAATTCGTGATTCTGCGTTTTCGGATATTCGTTCTGCTGATACGACACCGGTGCACCAGGGCTCGCGCTGCTGTCACCATCGTGGTGGTACGCCAGGCTGTCGTACCCTCCTGTGTAACTTAGCTCAACTGCGGGAAGGTCGTAGGTGAAGCTCCACCGTGCGAGCGTGTCCGAAATATTTAACGACTGCGGCGTAGCGTATGTGAACGTGCGCGGATCATCAGGAAACTGAGGTTTCTCGTGAGACACGCTCTCATCGGCATTATAGACGTACGGGATGTCGAGCGACACCGGACCAACGCCCCTCATCGTGGTCTGCTGCACGGTAAACAGCACGTGGAACTCCCGGGACGGTTCCACGGCAACGGAGAGGCGGCCAGAACGCGTGTTTTCGTCGTCGCCATCGGACTGCGGCGCATTGTTCAGATACCCGTCGTGTCGACGCGAGACCACTGCGACTCGAAACTGCACGGCATCGTTCACAGGAACATTCAACATTGCGGCGAGATTGCGGGCGTTGTAATTGCCGAGGTCAATCGACGCGCTACCTTCCACATCCTTTGCAGGCTTAGCCGTGACGATGTTAATCAGCCCGCCGTTGGCGTTGCGCCCATAAAGCGTGTTCTGCGGTCCGCGCAACACCTCGATGCCTTCGAGGTCGTAGAGTGTTCCGCTTAGCGCGTACGGACGGTTGACTGAACTGCCGTCGGTCACTACCACCACCGCGGGATCGCCGACCTCGGTCACATCGCGGCTCGAAATGCCACGGATCGTGATGACCGGCACCACCGTCTGCACCTGTGCGAAGTTTACGTCCGGCGCAATTGTACTCAGGGACTTGAGGTCGCTCACACCGAGACCCTCGAGCCTGACTCCGCCATATACGCTCATGGCCACCGGCGTCTTCTGTTCCAATTCAGGCTTCTTTTCTGCCGTCACGACGAGCGGCGGAAGTTGGTCCATGGCTAGCTTATTCTGGTGGTCAACGTGAGCCTCGGGTGGCGGCGGAGCGGTGGCGGCCTCTGCCCCCGACGCCCATGACTGCCCGCCCAGGCAAAAGGCGATGACACTTGTCACACCGCAAAGCAGGCGCGGTAAGCGGCGATGCTCTCTCGTTGGATGAATCAGTGGTGGTCGCAGATTTTCTGAAGATATGAATACTTTCGTCACGGGGCCACATACAAACATCATCATTCACAGTCATTGGAGGCAAGGCGCGCACATTCGGCACGCGGCAAAGCGGGAGGTGCCCAAGGTAGTGGAAAGATCAATATGGTGTTCGCACAGTAACGACAAAGAACTCCGGCTGACCTGCCCGTCTGGGCTGCGGATTGTCTCACGGGATTGCCATTCGATACCGGGACGCCGACATGTTTAACAAGCGCGACATTGAGGCCGCAGGCGTCAGCTCAGGGCGACGCCGCGCGAAATGCACATTGAGAATACGGCAAAGCTTATCCGAATATGAGTTGACCGGCGTGCGCATCTATTGATAAATCTATATTAATCAACAGAATAGCGCTTCACTTCACTCCGCGGATAGCGGACTACACGCGCACATGTGCGAACTCAGAGAATCACTCTGCGGCCGGGGCGGCGGCATGCAAATAGCTTGTCTAACTCCTTCCACGCGCATTAACGACCTCAAGTCGTTCAGACCTATATTCGGCCGATTCGACATCGCTTATCGCACCAGAATCGCCAGGATGACCATGTCTTCATGTCCTGCTCAGTCGACATTTTGACCCTGCGCCGCTTGCGTCGGTCGCATATTCCAATCGCATAGGCTCGCCTTGGGCCTTTCGAGGAGCACTTCTTTGAGGCAATCCCCCGCCCCCGCTTGACGCCGGGCATATCCGCTCACGGCAGGTTCTTCTTGGAACGCACCCATTTGTCTCCCAGCGGATGGTCTATCGCGCATAAGTTGGCGTTGCGGATAATAGCAATCGACATCATTTTGAACTCTCGAAGTTAAATTCCGCACTCCTCGGCAGATCCCCAGATCCCGTTGCGCAATACTGCGAAACATATAGCCCGTTGCGCCGTTTTTTCGTTTTTTCGGTTAGTTCGGACCAATGCGTACAACTTGGCCAACGCTACGTGCGCTTGAAACATTCGCGCCTGCACCTTTATGCACCGGCCTTCCCACTCCCGCAAACCCTCACCTTTCCTGTGGTCAGGATAATCCCGATTACAAGGCCGCCCGAGTCCGCAAGTGCACGTCAGAGCGAGACATTCTGTTACCGATGCGGCGTACCGATGTGAACCGTCTTTGCGTGCCAGTTCATGTCGCGCTCGATGCCATGCAGCGCGGCAAGGCAAGCTAAACGCAGTCGACACTATGCCAGGCGATGATCCTGAGCGGGCTGCTGGCCGGTGCGTGCGGCGACGTCGTCGCCTTCGCACAGTTGCGTAGCGCCGAAGATACCTTCTCCGCCGCGTTTGACCGCAGTCGTGCGTCAGGCGTCTCGCTAACCGATGACGACGGCTTCGGGCAGTTTGCATTGACCCGCGCGACAAACAACGACAGCTACAGCGTATAAGGCTCGCCGCGATCAATTACGTCGCCGACAGACTCTAATGCTGCCGGGCATGGCTTTAAACTGAATTCCACCTCTTCCGTGTCCCCTCCTGATATGGAGTCAGCCTGGGAACGCACGGGCTTTTTTCTGCCCGAACCGCTGCTCAAAACAGAAGAAAGATAGTCGACTGCGAGGCAGGACCCTCTCATTTGCCGGGTGCGCCGCCATTGGAGGATTTCGGCATTTTGAACAGCAATTTGCCGGCCGCGGCGCAAATGAAAATGCGGTCGCAGTGGGTTCAAAAAACGACGGGCCGCGGCAGCTCGACATTTTCGTCTGGCCAGGTAATGTGCGGCTCACAGCCTGCGCAATCGGCGGGCGGTTTGGCGTTGAATGGAAGGCGCCAACCACTTGGCAGGCAGTGCAATGTCACCTGAGTCGTCGAAACGCACTGGGCGCTGGAGACAGATGCAAACATATTCCGGCTTACCGGTAAAACCAGGTCAGGGCCGCAGGAAAGTCTCCCATAATTGAGAGGGACCCTGTATGAGGACAAGGACAGGCATCATCGTGAAATCGTGAACCAACATAGGGTGAACAGGGAAGCGCAGTTTCCTCCCAGAAAGCGATTCGAGGAAGCTTAACCATTGAAGTCGGAGTCAGGGAGCGCAGCCCGGCGGTCGCATTGAGCCACAGGCCGCCTTGAAAAATGCCCAACGACCCCCGGCGTCTATGTCAGATCAGGCGTTCATGGAGATTGGCGAACTGGCGTTCCCCGCGAGGAACGCTCTCAGCTTCCGCTCTGCCGCAAGTACCTCGTGTAGCGGTACACCGGCCAGTTGCGAATCATAAAGGGCAACAAGCGCTTCGAAGTCATCAATCGTGTCGCCCGGCAAACGCCACTCGCCACACTCGTGAGCGCGCGCCAAAGTCGCTTCAACGGCGTACTCGGCGATCCTGAACTGCTCCACGGGGCGACTTCCAAATCCAGCACGCTGCAGGAACCAGCTCAGATACACCGCGCGCATCAATTCATTGATCAGGTGTCCATTTCCGTGACCGCTCCGACACGCGACGAGAGCAAGATGAATGGCAAGCGACTGCTCGCTCGCCGAAGCGCGATCCATTGGCAACAAAAGCGCCTTGGTCAACGGTCTATGGCCGCGGGCACTGCGGGTTTTGTTTCGTCTGGAAGACACAGATTCGAGGTTACAAGGAGCGTTTGGTGAACGGACGAATTATAGCTGGATAACTCGCGACATGTTCAACAGCCGCCCCGATGACTTCAGTGCGAGACAGCGAGAGCGCGGCGTTCGCCTTGCGGCCATACTCGCAACGGCTTTCCCCCGACCTCGGCCCGCAGCGCACCCGGCGCGACGTGTCGATCACACCCACAAAGTCGCGACGAAGTGGGCAGCGACCGGGCGCGATTCGCTGGGCAGTCCTGCCGTTTGATTCGCAGGCGGCATTTCTCGCAATGTGCCGCCGAAATACCCTCTAGCAGAGCGCGTTCGCAGCCTGAGGCTTTGCGAGGAAGTCGTCGTGGTCGAGCGAACTAGACCAAATGCGCCAACGCATCGTCGGCAACTGGAAAGAGCCGGCTGCACTGCTTCGTGACCGACTGAATTCCAATCGATGTGCCTTTATCGCGCGCCACCACGGAATGTTCTCTCTGGTCGGATTCAACGCGCGGCAAATCTCGACCTTACGCAAAAAGCACTCTGTCTATATCGCCTGATTCAAGACTGAATTTCGCAAGTCGATTTGCGCCAAGCATTGAGGATGTTGCAGGAGCGTTTGCCCACGTCGTTCAGGCTTCTACTAGACACCTCGCTCGCGCTGCCGGTCGGCCAGTCACTCAAGCCACTCACGCGCGCCGCGTTGCACCGGATCGTGAAGGACGTCTTCAGCGGCGCCGCAGACTCGTTGCGTTCGCGTGGCGACGACCATGCGCAGCGCGCTGACCACCTCGAGTAGGCATCGGCACACTGGCTACGTCACAGTGCCGGGTCACATATGGCGGATCAGCACCTCGATCTGCGACTCGTGCGCGATAACCTCGGGCATGCCTCACTGACGACAACCAGTCAGTATCTGCACATGGACGATGATCGCCGGCATCGCGAAACCGACGAGAACACCGGATCGACTGTGACGCTCGACGCGACCCGGACGATGACGGCGAGAGGTCGACTCCGGCGCCACTATCCCCTCCCCCGACCGGCGGCAACTCAAGGCTTGATCAGGAAATCGTCGGCCTTGAGTCTACCACTTCGCCCGGACGCAGACGGATCCTTCTTTCAGCGACCGCGATAATGCGGCGCCGTCCGTCAGCAAAAGCCTTAGCATGCGGACCTGGTCAGCACCGGCGGGTAACCAGAATCGCGCTTCGAGCGCTTCCCGCGTGATCGCACAGGCGACCTGCCGTGTAGCCCGGTGCGGGCCTCATAGAAGACCGGGTGGCGGGCACGCGACGGCGAAAGACGGTTAGTTGCATCCTTTCATTCAAGCCGGACCGCAAAGTGAGCCTTTACGGGAGAGCAACCGCCTTCTGAAGGCAATCAGCTGTCAGGCCCGTGGATTTCTCCACAAACGCGCGCGTTCGATTCCGCGGATAAAGAGAGGCCGCCCTTGACCTATTCGTCCACTGGACTTCACTGTTGCGAACAATGTCTTCCGCACGTACTGCAAGTTGCAGGTGTTGTTCAATAATGAGGAAGCAGATCGACCGCGTTCTGATGGCTCTGTCGCGATAAGGATGGCAGGACGAGAAAGTGCCGATATGATAAGGATGACTTAGATGACCAGCGAATAGAATTGCTCTGCAGCAGTCAACTGGATCCCAGCGGGTTTCATCTGCCCC
>NZ_PVNC01000019.1:0-167317 GCF_003001875.1 Paraburkholderia sp. BL18I3N2 | reverse complement strand
TGATACTTTCGCTTCTCCGGCAGACCCCGAAGGACCCCACCGGCGCGTCGCGCATCAAGCGCCCACACTTATCGGCTGTTAATTTTTAAAGATCGGTTACGCATTCACCACCAAACCGGCACCGCGCTGTTGACATCCCAACTACCCGGCACCGCTTCGTTCTGCGTCGCTGCATCAGCAGCAGAGAAACGAGATTATGAAGAACTTTCGCTACGCCGTCAACAGGTTTTTCCAACTTCCTGAACCTGCCCGCTTCGCTGAAAGCCTTGCCACTGCTGGCTCTCCCGCCTCCCGCGCCCCGTTCTCCGAGGCACGAAAGAGCGAGATTCTAGCGACCTGCACCCCGCCTTGCAAGCGTTATTTTGACAAGCTTATTAACGATGCTTGAAAACCGGTTTGCGCTTCTCAACAAACGCGGCCATACCCTCCTTCTGATCTTCGGTGGCGAAGAGGGAATGGAACAGGCGGCGCTCGAAATGCACGCCTTCGGCGAGTGTCGTCTCATAGGCGCGGTTGACCGATTCCTTCACCATCATCACGGCCGGCAACGGGAATTCAGCAATCGTCGCAGCCGCGGCTATTGCCTCGTCGACCAGCGACGCAGCCGGAACCACACGCGATACCAATCCGGCGCGCTCGGCTTCGGCGGCATCCATGAATCGCGCGGTCAGGCAGAGGTCCATCGCCTTCGCCTTGGAGACGGCGCGCGGCAAGCGCTGCGTACCACCGGCGCCCGGCATGATGCCGAGCTTGATTTCCGGCTGACCGAACTTTGCCGTGTCGGCGGCGAAAATGATGTCGCACATCATCGCCAACTCGCAGCCACCACCGAGCGCGAAACCGGCCACCGCCGCAATAATCGGCTTACGAATGGAGCGGACGGCCTCCCAGTTGCGGGTGATGTAGTCGCCCTTGTAGACATCCATATAGGTATAGGTGGACATCATGCCGATGTCGGCACCGGCTGCGAACGCCTTTTCGCTGCCCGTGACCACGATCGCGCCGATCGCGGCGTCGGCATCGAACTCCCGCAACGCCGCCCCCAGTTCGTCCATCAATGCGTCGTTCAGAGCGTTCAATGCCTTCGGGCGATTCAACGTGACCAAGCCGACCCGTCCCCGCATCTCAACCAGAATGTTCTCGTAAGCCATGCCGCCTCCTAAAGTTAGAAAAATCACGCGCGAAAACACTTCGCGCGGCCATCTTAATAATGCTACCATTCGCCAACCAACCGGTCGGTCAATTATTCGACAGGCTTTTCCCAACGTACAGCCAAGCCCCCTCTGCCATGACACATCCGCTATTCACCAAGCACGAAGACACGCTGCAAAAGGCACTCACCGCGGTTGAAACGCGCGGCTACTGGAGCCCGTTCGTCGAAATGCCCAGTCCGAAAGTGTACGGGGAAACGGCTAATGCGGACGGCGAAGCCGCATTCAAAGCGCATCTCGACGATACGTTCCAACTAGACCAACCCTCGACGGGCGAAACCGTCGGCGCCGAAGTCTCACCGTTCGGATTCCCGCTCGGCGTGCGCTACCCGAAGGCCGACCCCGCCGCTCTGATCGCGGCTGCGGCGGCTGCCCAACGCGACTGGCGCGCGGCAGCACCGCAGGCATGGATCGGCGTGTGCCTCGAAATCCTTGCCCGCGTGAATCGCGCCAGCTTCGAAATTGGCTACAGCGTGATGCACACGACCGGCCAGGCATTCATGATGGCCTTCCAGGCCGGCGGCCCACACGCACAAGACCGCGCGCTCGAAGCCGTCGTGTATGCGTGGGACCAACTGCGCCGCATTCCCGGCGACGCCCATTGGGAAAAACCGCAAGGCAAGAATCCGCCGCTCGCCATGCACAAGCGCTACACCGTCGTGCCGCGCGGCACCGGTCTCGTGCTCGGTTGCTGCACCTTCCCGACGTGGAACGGTTATCCGGGCCTCTTCGCCGATCTGGCCACGGGCAACACGGTCATCGTCAAGCCGCATCCGGGCGCAATTCTGCCGCTGGCGCTGACCGTACGAATCGCGCGTGATGTTTTGCGCGAAGCGGGTTTCGACCCAAATGTCGTCACCTTGCTGGCTACCGAGCCGAGCGACGGCGCACTCGTCCAGGACCTGGCCCTGCGCCCCGAAATCAAACTCATCGACTTCACTGGCAGCACGCAAAACGGCACGTGGCTCGAGCGCAATGCGCATCAGGCCCAGGTCTACACCGAAAAAGCCGGCGTGAACCAGATCGTGATCGACTCGGTCGATGACATCAAGGCCGCGGCTCGCAACATTGCCTTCTCGCTCGCGCTGTACTCGGGCCAGATGTGCACCGCGCCGCAAAACATCTACGTGCCGCGCGGCGGCATCCGCACTGCGGAAGGCACGCTCGGTTTTGACGAAGTTGCCCAAGCCATTGCCGGCGCTGTGCAAAAACTCGTCGCCGACCCGGCTCGCGCTGTCGAACTGCTCGGCGCGATTCAGAACGAAGGCGTGATTCAACGCATCGACGAAGCCGCAAAGCTCGGCCGCGTTCTCGTCGAAAGCTTGACGCTCGAACATCCCGCTTTCGCCGGCGCCCGCGTACGCACGCCGCTCGTGCTCCAACTGGATGCCGCCACCGACCATGCGCAGTTCACCAAAGAGTGGTTCGGCCCGATCTCATTCGTGATCGCGACGGATTCGACCGCGCAGTCGCTGGATCTCGCCGGCGCAATCGCCGCCGAGCACGGCGCGCTAACGCTGTCGGTGTACAGCACGGACGAAGCGGTGCTCGACGATGCGCACGAAGCCTCGATCCGCGGCGGCGTAGCCTTGTCGATCAATCTGACCGGCGGTGTATTCGTCAATCAATCGGCAGCGTTCTCGGACTTCCACGGCACGGGCGCAAACCCGGCGGCTAATGCCGCGCTGGCTGACGCAGCCTTCGTCGCGAATCGCTTCCGCGTAGTTCAAAGCCGCGTTCATGTTGAACCGAAAGCGGCGCCGGCGGTAGCTGGCTGAATGGCATAAGACAAAGCACGGCCTCGTCCTATGCCGTTTGGCCGAATGGACCGGACTGTGCACCCCAACTAACATGAGACATCGGATCGGCACCTCACGCCGGTCCGCCCCGAGCAGGAATCCATATGAACGACGCCTTCATTTGCGATGCGATTCGCACTCCAATTGGCCGCTACGGCGGCGCACTAAAGGATGTCCGCGCCGACGACCTCGGCGCGGTGCCGATCAAGGCGTTGATCGAACGCAATCCCGGCGTCGACTGGCGCGCTGTAGACGATGTCATTTATGGCTGCGCGAATCAGGCCGGCGAAGACAATCGCAACGTAGCCCGCATGTCGGCGTTGCTGGCCGGCCTGCCCACTGAGGCGCCCGGCTCAACCATCAACCGCTTGTGCGGCTCGGGTATGGACGCGGTCGGCACCGCCGCGCGCGCGATCAAGGCGGGCGAAGCGCGCTTGATGATCGCCGGCGGCGTCGAAAGCATGACACGCGCGCCGTTTGTCATGGGCAAGGCGACTAGTGCGTTCGCGCGCCAAGCCGACATTTACGATACGACCATCGGCTGGCGCTTCATCAACCCGCTGATGAAACGCCAATATGGCGTCGATTCGATGCCTGAAACCGCGGAAAACGTCGCCGTCGAATTCAGCGTGAGCCGCGCGGATCAGGACGCGTTCGCGCTCGCGAGCCAGCAAAAGGCCGCTCGCGCCCAGCAGGATGGCACGCTGGCCCAGGAGATTGTCGGCGTCGAAATCGCGCAGAAGAAGGGTGACCCCGTGCGCGTGCTGCTCGATGAGCACCCGCGCGAAACGTCGCTCGAAAGTTTGGGCAAGCTCAAAGGCGTGGTTCGCCCGGACGGCAGCGTGACGGCAGGCAACGCGTCGGGCGTGAACGACGGCGCGTGCGCGTTGTTGCTAGCTAACCAGCAGGCGGCCGATCAATACGGACTGCGCCGCCGTGCCCGCGTGGCGGGCATGGCAACGGCGGGAGTCGAGCCGCGCATCATGGGTATTGGTCCGGCGCCGGCCACGCAAAAACTGTTGAAGCAACTCGGCATGAAGCTCGAACAACTCGATGTGATCGAGTTGAACGAAGCCTTCGCATCGCAAGGTCTCGCTGTTCTGCGTACGCTCGGTCTGCGCGACGACGACCCGCGCGTCAACCCGAACGGCGGAGCCATTGCACTCGGCCATCCGTTGGGTGCTTCGGGCGCGCGTCTGATCACGACCGCGCTGTATCAACTGGAGCGGACCAACGGCCGCTTTGCGCTTTGCACGATGTGCATTGGCGTGGGCCAGGGCATCGCACTGGTCATCGAGCGGCTCTGACATCAGCGCCGCAGCGCCCATCGGTCAAAAGAGACTTTGAGGAGACACCCAATGTCATATGAAGCGATTCGCCTGGACATCGACGCATCGAACCATGTCGCAACCATCACGCTGAACCGGCCGGACAAGCTCAATAGCTTCACGCGCGCGATGCATCGGGAACTGAGCGCCGCGCTCGATGAGGTCGAAACATCCGGCGCGCGCGCGCTCGTACTTACCGGCGCGGGCCGCGGCTTCTGCGCCGGCCAGGACCTCGCCGACCTCGACTTCACACCAGGCGCCATGACCGATCTGGGTGAACTGATCGAGCAACATTTCAATCCGCTGATCCGCCGCCTGCAAGCATTGCCGCTGCCCGTCATCGCCGCGGTGAACGGCACGGCCGCCGGCGCGGGGGCCAATCTCGCGCTCGCGTGCGACGTCGTGCTCGCGGCTCGCTCCGCCAGCTTCATTCAGGCGTTCGTGAAAATCGGCCTGGTGCCGGACTCGGGTGGCACATGGTTTCTGCCGCAGCGTGTCGGCATGGCTCGCGCGCTAGGACTCGCCATCTCCGGCGACAAACTCAGCGCGGAAAAAGCCGAAAGCTGGGGCTTGATCTGGCAAGCAGTCGACGACGCGGAACTCGCCGTCACCGCGGCGAAACTTGCGGCCCAACTTGCGCAACAACCCACGCGCGCCATCGCCGCCATCAAGCAGGCCATGCGTGCGGGCGCGACGCAAACGCTCGACCAGCAACTCGATCTCGAACGAGATTTGCAACGTGAACTGGGGGCGTCCCACGATTACGCGGAAGGCGTGCAAGCCTTCGTTGAAAAGCGCGCACCGCGCTTTGAGGGCCGTTGAACATGTCCACGCAAGCCAATCATCCCGATCAGATGACGCCCGAAGAACTCGCCCGCGCCACTGCTGCCGCGATGTACGAGAACGACGCGTGCAGCCGCGCGCTCGGCCTCGAAATCGTCGAAGTACGCCCCGGATACGCGCGCCTGCGCATGGCCGTTCGCGCCGACTTTCTGAACGGCCATCAGATTTGCCACGGCGGCCTGATTTTTACGCTCGCGGATTCGACGTTCGCATTCGCCTGCAACACGTACAACATCAACACGGTTGCGGCCGGCTGCTCAATCGAGTTTCTGCGGCCTGTGAAAGGCGGCGACGTGTTGACCGCGGAAGCCATTGAGCAAACGCTGAGTGGCCGAACCGGCATCTACGACATTCGCGTGACGAACCGTGCCGAAGAAACCGTCGCGATGTTCCGCGGCAAATCGGCGCAAATCAAAGGCAACCTGGTTCCCACAGGCGATTGATAACCGCAACCTCGCAGCAAACCCATGACAGATTCTCGGCTCGGTGGCGGCTCTTCGCCGCCACACCGTTAAACAGCAGCCAGCTCCCGGTTTTTTGCGCGCAAGCGCACGTATATCAGACCCAAGCATTGAGGCAGCAAGGAGACATTCGATGACCACCGCCCTTCCGCTCGATCCGATCGAGACCGCCAGCCGCGACGAACTTGCCGCGCTTCAACTTGAACGGCTTAAATGGTCGTTGAACCACGCTTATGAAAACTCGCCGGTTTACCGGCACAAATTCGATGAAGCCGGTGTCCATCCAAGTGAAGTGAAAACCCTTGCGGACCTGGCGCGCTTCCCCTTCACCACCAAGAAGGATCTGCGCGACAGCTACCCGTTCGGGATGTTCGCCGTGCCGCAGGAACAGATTTCACGAATTCACGCGTCGTCCGGTACGACAGGTAAGCCGACCGTGGTCGGCTACACGGCGCGCGATATCGACACGTGGGCGAACCTCGTCGCGCGTTCGGTCCGCGCCGCCGGCGCGAAGCGCGGCGACAAGGTTCATATCAGTTACGGTTACGGTCTGTTCACGGGCGGTCTCGGCGCGCACTACGGCGCCGAGCGCGCGGGACTCACCGTGATCCCGTTCGGCGGCGGCCAGACTGAAAAACAGGTGCAACTGATCCAGGACTTCCGGCCCGACATCATCATGGTGACGCCGAGCTACATGCTGTCGATCGCGGACGAACTTGAGCGGCAAGGCGTCGACCCGGCCCATTGTTCGCTGCGCATCGGCATCTTCGGCGCGGAACCGTGGACCAACGACATGCGTCAGGCGATCGAAAAGCGCATGGGCATCGATGCTGTCGACATCTACGGTCTGTCCGAAGTGATGGGTCCGGGTGTGGCGTCGGAGTGCGTGGAAACGAAAGACGGCCCGACCATCTGGGAAGATCACTTCTATCCCGAGATCATCGATCCCGAAACCGGCGAGGTGTTGCCGGACGGCGAGCTCGGCGAACTTGTGTTCACGTCGCTGACCAAAGAAGCGCTGCCGATCGTCCGTTACCGCACGCGCGACCTGACGCGCCTGCTGCCGGGTAGCGCCCGCACCATGCGGCGGATGGAAAAGATCACCGGCCGCTCGGACGACATGATGATCGTGCGCGGCGTGAACGTGTTCCCGACGCAGATCGAAGAACTGCTGCTCAAGCAGCATGCGCTCGCGCCGCACTATCAGATCGTGCTGACCAAGGAAGGCCCGCTCGACGTGTTGACGTTGAACGTCGAACCTTGCCCGGAATCGGCACCGGACACGGCCGCGTTGAGCACGGCCAAGCAGGCGCTGGCCTATGACATCAAGGCGCTGATCGGCGTGAGCGCGGTGGTGAACGTGCTGGCGGTGAATGGGATCGAGCGTTCGGTAGGCAAGGCGCGGCGCGTGGTGGACAAGCGTAAGTTGGGGCTGTAACAAATAGCGCCTTATACGACGCATGCAGCACGATGCATGCGTCGCATCCGTTTGCGCGCGCGACCGAATTGACCAGCCACGCCAGAAACAATGTGCAGCGGATCAAATAAGCAGCTCGGCCACACTTGCCGCGCCGCTTACGGATCACATCAACCGGAAATAGCGGCGGCGCTAAGCGTAACGTCCACCGCCAAACCTCAAGAATTCGGCAGTAACAACCACATCCGGCCGCCCTGCTTCATCTTGCCGGCCAGATCGCCGGCGTCGTCGCCGAGGCCCCAGAAGTAATCGGCGCGCACGCCGCCTTTAATCGCGGAACCCGTGTCCTGCGCGAAGACGAGGCGATTCATCGGCGAATTCGTCAACGGACGCGTGGTCTGCAAGAACACCGGCGTACCGAGTGGAATCGAAGTCGGATCGACCGCGATCGACCGCTCCGGCGTCAACGGCACACCCAACGCGCCGATCGGGCCGTCCGCGCCACCGCTCGGCGCGCTCTCGCCGGATGGCATCTCGCGGAAGAACACGAAGCGCGGATTCGTATCGAGCAACGCATCGACGCGCGTCGGATTTGCGCGCGCCCACGCCTTGATGCCCTGCATGGTCGCCTGCGCGGGCGTGAGTTCGCCGCGGTCCAGCAGCCAGCGTCCGATCGACTTGTACGGCTGGTTGTTAGTCCCGCCAAAGCCAAGACGCATCACGCTGCCGTCTTCCATCACGATGCGCCCGGAGCCCTGCACCTGCAGGAAAAACGCTTCGATAGGATCGTCGACCCACACGAGTTCGTTACCGTTGAGCACACCCGCGCGCTCGAGTTGCGCACGCGCCGGCAGCGGCGCGCCCGCGCGATAACTCGCCGGCCAGCGATACAACGCGGTCTGATACACGCCGTGCCGAGTGCGCGAACCACGCAGCAACGGCTCGTAGTAACCGGTGACTAATCCGTCGAGCGTGCCGTCGGTATTCGCCAGTTGGAAAGGCGTGAAATACGCTTCAAAAAAAGCCCGCGCACTGGTGACGTCGAGGTCGTCGATTTGCGAGGCCGCGGCACAGGCGCGCGCCCAGTTCGGTTGACGCGCGAGCCTCGCGCAGTTTTGCCGCAACGCGGCCGTCGCGCCGATCAACGAGTCGTCCTGCCAACCCGGCACCTGCTGCCATGCAACGGGGGTCAGCCGCGTCGCGGCAATCTGTCCGGGGATGATCGCCGCACCCGTGGGTGGCGAAACCGAGGGCCGGACCGCGCCGCCGCCGCCGCAGGACGCCAGCAGCACCGCAACCGAAAGCGCTCCGAGCCATGCTCCGGCCGTGCGGACAAAACGCATACAATGTTCGTTCTTGATGGAAACCGCCATGTCTGATCTGTTCGACGAATACCCGATGCTCATCTTCGCGCTGGAATCGCTCCTCGCGCTCTTCCTGCTCGTCTTTATCGTTGTATGGACGTCGTCCGGCAAGAAGAAAGCGGCGCGCGCCAACGCAAGTGAACAGCAGAAGCAGCAAAAATCGCAGTAAAGCTGCGCGTTCAACCGCGCGCTGAGCTTCTTAAAGACCGCGGGCCGCGCCCTCGGTTCAATGCAACGTACGCGGCATGCGCAGGATGAACTCCGGCACCGGCGCGTCGAAACGCTCGCCGTCCTCGGCCACGCAGAAGTACTCGCCGCGCATGGTGCCGACCGGCGTGGCGATCACCGCCCAACTCGTGTACTCGAAATGCTCGCCCGGCTTGAGCAACGGCTGATGTCCGACCACGCCCAGGCCCTTCACTTCCTGCACGCTCTTGTCGCTGTCGGTGATCACCCAATGGCGCGCGATCAATTGCGCGGGCACCTGGCCGGTGTTACGGATAGTCAGCGTGTATGCGAATGCATACTGGCGGCGCTCCGGGTCCGACTCTTCGGGCAGATATTGCACCTGCGCCGAGACGCTGAATTCGTACTGGCTCATCCTGATTCCGGTCTGCTGAAACGGGGTGTGAAAAATCGCGGGAAAGCCCGAACGCCAATGGTTTGCGGGCGCATTGGCGACACGGCGCCGATGGTTTTGGCATTCTGCTTGATGCGCGCCACGCCCGCAACCGGACAAATCCCTTTGGCCAAGGGCCACTAAGGCGTTTTGTCACATTCGCCGCTTGAACGAAGCTTCACGCCCGAAAGCGTCCGCGAACCGGAACGCCCGCGCACAAAACGGTAAAATGGCGCTTTCCCCGCTTGCCTCCGCCCCCGCCATGACGCAATTCCGCATCGCTCCAAGCATTCTGTCAGCCGACTTCGCCCGCCTCGGCGAAGAAGTCCGCAACGTTGTCGCCGCCGGCGCCGACTGGATTCACTTCGACGTGATGGACAACCATTATGTGCCGAACCTGACCATCGGCCCGCTCGTCTGCGAAGCGATCCGCCCGCACGTCGACGTGCCGATCGACGTGCATCTGATGGTGCGCCCGGTCGACCGCATCGTGCCCGACTTCGCCAAGGCCGGCGCGAATCTGATCAGCTTCCACCCGGAAGGCTCGGACCATATCGACCGCACGCTGTCGCTGATCCGCGACCACGGCTGCAAGGCCGGTCTCGTGTTCAATCCGGCCACTTCGCTGAGCCATCTGGACTACGTGATGGACAAGGTCGATCTCGTGCTGATCATGTCGGTGAATCCGGGCTTCGGCGGCCAGTCGTTCATTCCCGAGGCGCTCGTCAAGCTTCGCGAAGCACGCAAGCGCATCAACGAATACAAGGAACGCACCGGCCGCGAGATTCATCTGGAAGTGGACGGCGGCGTGAAGGTCGACAACATCGCCGAAATCGCGGCGGCCGGCGCGGACACCTTCGTGGCCGGCTCGGCGATTTTCGGCCAGCCCGACCACAAGGTCGTGATCGAGAAGATGCGCGCGGCACTCGCCAACATCCAGCACTGAGCACCGACGCATAACCGGCACGCAACATGACCACTCCGTTCCCCGCCCCGACTTTCACCGGCCCACGCCTGCAAGCCGCGATCATCGACCTCGACGGCACGATGATCGATACCGCCGACGATTTCACCGCCGGCCTGAACGGCATGCTCGCGCAACTCGACGCGGAAGAAACGTCGCGCGAGGAAGTGGTCGGTTATGTCGGCAAGGGTTCGGAGCATCTGATCCGCAGCGTGCTGGCGCCGCGCTTCGAAACGGAGCATGCGCAAGACCGCTTCGACGAAGCGCTCGCGATCTATCAGGAGGAGTACGCGAAGATCAACGGCACGCACACGCGGCTCTATCCGAACGTCGAAGCCGGCCTGATCGCCATGCGCGACGCCGGCCTCAAGCTCGCCTGCGTGACCAACAAGCCACATCGGTTCGCGGTGGAATTGCTGCAGCAGTATGGGCTTGCCCAGTATTTCAGCGTTGTGATCGGCGGCGACAGTCTGGCGAAAAAGAAGCCGGATCCACTGCCCATGCTCACCGCGGCGGCGCAGTTGGGCGTCGAGCCGCAGGCCACGGTTGCCATCGGCGATTCGGAAAACGACGCGCTGGCGGGCCGTGCGGCCGGCATGGCGACGCTCACGGTGCCATACGGCTACAACCACGGCCAAGCTATACAAACAATAAAATCCGATGGTATAGTTGGCTCGCTGCTCGACGCCGCCAAGGCGATCGCAGCGCACCATTCCACGACCTGAAAAGTCCTTCATCCTCATGTTTCTGAATAAAAAACGGAGTCTGATTAGCATCGACCGGGGAGCCTGGCCCTGGCGTCGCTGGTCGCGCTAACCTCGCCTGAGGTACGCTGAAGCTCGTCTTCGGCAACCGTTTTTTACTTCGCTGCGCTCACGCGTTTTTTCCATCATCTTGTTTCGCTGCATCGGTTGATTCGGCCTGCGTGTACCCGCAAAGTACAGTTGTGCGCTGAAATCCCTTGCACGCGTCGATGGGAAACTCGCGCCGGTCGGTATCATCGTGTCGACACGTCGAACGAACGCCTGACCGGCCGCGCAATGACCCGTTTTGTCCGACGCACGCTGCCGCCGGATCACCGTACAGGATCGGAACATGACCGAACTCGAATTCCAGTCCCTCGCCAATGAGGGCTTCAACCGCATTCCCCTGATCGCCGAAGCGCTCGCCGACCTCGAAACGCCGCTCTCGCTTTACCTGAAACTCGCGCAGAGCGAGCGCAACGGCGCCAACTCGTTCCTGCTGGAGTCGGTGGTGGGCGGCGAACGGTTCGGCCGCTATTCGTTCATCGGCCTGCCGGCGCGCACGCTGCTACGCACCCGCAACGGCGTGTCGGAAGTAGTGCGCGACGGCAAGGTAATCGAGACGCACGAGGGCGACCCGCTCGAATTCATCCAGCAATTCCAGGGCCGCTTCAAAGTGGCGCAGCGCCCCGGCTTGCCGCGCTTCGCGGGCGGTCTGGCCGGTTATTTTGGCTACGACGCGGTGCGCTACATCGAGAAAAAGCTTGCGCACACGGCGCCGAAAGACGATCTGAATCTGCCCGACATCCAGTTGCTGCTGACTGAAGAAGTCGCGGTGATCGACAACCTCGCGGGCAAGCTTTACCTGGTGGTCTACGCCGATCCGACGCAGCCCGAGGCCTACACGAAAGCCAAACAGCGTTTGCGGGAACTGCGTCAGCGCTTGCGCACGACCGTGCAACCGCCGGTCACGTCAGCCAGCGTGCGAACCGAGACCTACCGCGAGTTCGCCAAAGACGATTACCTGACGGCCGTGCGCAAGGCGAAGGAATACATCGCCGCCGGCGAACTGATGCAGGTGCAGGTCGGCCAGCGCCTGATCAAGCCGTACCGCGACAATCCGCTTTCGCTGTACCGCGCGCTGCGCTCGTTGAACCCGTCGCCGTATATGTATTACTACAACTTCGGCGACTTCCACGTGGTGGGGGCATCGCCGGAAATCCTGGTGCGTCAGGAAAAGCGCGGCGAGGATCGCATCGTCACGATCCGGCCGCTCGCCGGCACGCGGCCGCGCGGCAACACGCCGGAACGCGACGCGGAACTCGCGACCGAACTGCTGAACGATCCGAAGGAAATCGCCGAACACGTCATGCTGATCGACCTCGCGCGTAACGACGTGGGCCGCATCGCGCAGATCGGCTCGGTGGTCGTCACCGACAAGATGGTGATCGAAAAGTACTCGCATGTGCAGCACATCGTGAGCTCGGTCGAAGGCAAGCTGAAACCCGGCACCACCAATTTCGACGTGCTGCGCGCCACCTTCCCGGCGGGCACGCTGTCGGGCGCGCCGAAGGTCCGCGCAATGGAACTGATCGACGAACTGGAACCCGTCAAGCGCGGCCTGTACGGCGGTGCGGTCGGCTATCTGTCGTTCACGGGTGAAATGGATCTGGCCATCACGATCCGCACCGGCGTGATCGCGAACGGCAATCTGTATGTGCAGGCGGCAGCGGGTGTAGTCGCGGATTCGGTGCCGGAATCCGAATGGCAAGAGACCGAGAACAAGGCGCGCGCCGTGTTGCGCGCCGCCGAACAGGTTCAAGACGGCCTCGATAGCGACTTCTGACCGGAGACACACCATGCTGCTTATGATCGACAACTACGACTCGTTCACCTACAACCTGGTGCAGTACTTCGGCGAACTCGGCGAAGACGTGCGCACCTATCGGAACGACGAAATCACGCTGGACGAAATCGCCAGACTCAACCCGGAGCGCATCTGCCTGTCGCCCGGCCCGAGCAATCCGCAACATGCCGGCATCACGCTCGACGTGCTGCGCGAATTCAGCGGCAAAACGCCGATTCTCGGCGTGTGCCTCGGCCATCAGGCCATCGGCGAGGCCTTCGGCGGGCGCGTGGTGCGCGCGCAAACCATCATGCACGGCAAGGTCAGCACGATCGAAACCGACTGCAAAGGCGTATTCGCCGATCTGCCGAAACACTTCGTGGTGACCCGCTATCACTCGCTCGCGATCGAACGCGAATCACTGCCCGACTGCCTCGAAGTGTCCGCGTGGACCGAAGACGGCGAGATCATGGGCGTGCGTCACAAGGAACTGGCCGTCGAAGGCGTGCAGTTCCACCCTGAATCGATCCTCTCCGAACACGGCCACGCGCTGCTCGAAAACTTCGTGAAGCAGTCGAAGCTCGCCGGCGCGCAAACGTCCAATCGCAACGCTTGATGAAGAGAGACGACATCATGACGATTACGCCCCAGGAAGCGCTGCAACGGACCATCGAGCACCGCGAGATTTTCCACGACGAAATGCTGCATTTGATGCGGCTCATCATGCGCGGCGAACTCTCGCCCGTGATGGCGGCCGCGATCATCACCGGCTTGCGCGTCAAAAAAGAGACCATCGGCGAAATCACCGCCGCCGCCACGGTGATGCGTGAGTTTGCCCGGCACGTCGAGGTGCAGGACAACTCGAACTTCGTCGATATCGTCGGCACCGGCGGCGACGGCTCGCATACCTTCAACATTTCCACGGCAACCATGTTCGTTTCGGCCGCGGCCGGCGCCAAGGTCGCGAAACACGGTGGCCGCGGCGTATCGAGTAAATCCGGCAGCGCCGACGTGCTCGAAGCGCTCGGCGTGAATATCGACTTGCAGCCGGAGCAGGTGGCGGCGTCGATTGCGGAAACCAGCATGGGCTTCATGTTCGCCCCGAACCATCATCCGGCCATGAAGAACATCGCGCCGGTGCGCCGCGAACTCGGCGTGCGGACCATCTTCAATATTCTCGGGCCGCTGACCAATCCGGCAGGCGCACCCAATCAGTTGATGGGCGTGTTCCACGGCGACCTCGTCGGCATTCAGGTGCGCGTGATGCAGCGCCTCGGCGCGAAGCACGTGCTGGTGGTGTACGGTATGGACGGCATGGACGAAGTCTCGCTCGGCGCGGCGACGCAAGTCGGCGAGTTGCGCGACGGCCAGATTCACGAGTACGAGATTCATCCGGAAGACTTCGGCATGCAGATGGTGTCGAACCGCACGCTGAAAGTGGCCGACGCCACCGAATCCAAAGCGATGCTGCTCGACGCGCTCGACAACAAGCCGGGCGTCGCCCGCGAAATCGTCACGCTGAATGCGGGCACCGCCTTGTATTCGGCGAACGTGGCTTCGTCGATCGCGGACGGCATTCAGTTGGCGCGCGAAGCGATCGCGAGCGGCAAGGCGCGAGCCAAGGTCGACGAACTCGTTCGCTTCACCCAGCAATTCAAGCAGTGATCAAGTAGCAATCAACGTAGCGAGACACTTATGAGCGACATCCTCGACCGTATCATCGCGGTCAAACGCGAAGAAGTCCGCGCGGCCGAACAGAGCGCGCCGCTCGAAGAGCTGCGCCTCGAAGCGTCGTCGCGCGACATTCGCGACTTCGTCGGCGCATTGCGCGCGAAACACACGGCAGGCCTCGCCGCGGTCATCTCCGAAGTCAAGAAAGCGAGCCCGTCGAAAGGCGTGTTGCGCGAGCACTTCGTGCCGGCCGAGATCGCGCGTTCGTACGAAAAGCACGGCGCGGCCTGCCTGTCCGTGCTCACCGACGTGCAGTTCTTCCAGGGCAGCGTCGCGTATCTGGAGGAAGCGCGCGCGGCCTGCAATTTGCCGGTGTTGCGCAAGGACTTCATCGTCGATCCGTACCAGATCGTCGAAGCGCGCGCCATGGGCGCCGACGCGATCCTGCTGATCGCCGCCGCACTCGAAACTTCGCAGATGCAGGACCTGGAAGCGCTCGCGCATTCGCTCGGTCTCGCCGTGCTGGTCGAAGTGCACGATCGCGACGAGCTAATGGAATCGCTCACGCTGAAAACGCCGTTGATCGGCATCAACAACCGCAATCTGCGCACTTTCGAGACGTCGATCGAAACGACGATCGGCATGCTCGAAGCGATTCCGGACGACCGCATCGTCGTCACGGAGTCGGGCATTCTGTCGCGCGCCGATGTGGAGCGCCTGCGCGCGATGGACGTGCATACGTTCCTCGTCGGCGAGGCGTTCATGCGCGCGGACGAGCCGGGCGTGGAGCTTGCTCGGATGTTTTTCTGAGCGCGGTGTCGAGACGCGGCACGCGGCGTACGTAGCGGAGCACATCATGGGCATGGAACGCGAAATCAAGCTGGCGCTGCCACCCGCGCAGCTGGAAGCGGCGACGCGTTGGTTCGTCGCTCGCACCGGGGCGCAGGGTCGTCCGATCAAACTGGTGAATATTTACTTCGACACGCCTGCGTTGGCGCTGGCGAGTTCGAAAAGCGCCCTGCGTTTGCGGAAGACGCCGGACGGCTGGCTGCAAACTTTCAAGACGGTGGGCAACGCCAACAATGGCTTGCACAGCCGGCATGAGTGGGAAATGCCGGTGGCCGGCGAAAAACTGGAGATCGACGCGTTGCTGCGTGAATGCGACGAGCCGTCCGCCGCAGACGCTTTGCGTCAAGCCGCGCCTGAGCTGACGGAACTATTCCGCACGAATTTCACCCGGACGCTGTGGCATGTGGAAGTAGACGGCTCGGACATCGAAGCGGCCATCGATCAAGGCGACGTGTTCGCCGAGGTCAAAGGCGAAAGCCGCCGCGCGCCGATCTCGGAAGTCGAGCTCGAACTGAAGTCCGGTGACGAAGCCGCGCTTCACACGCTCGCAGCGGAACTCGGCAAACAGATAGCCGGCCTCGCGCCGGACAACATCAGCAAGGCGCAGCGCGGTTATAAGTTGCGTGCTGGCTGAGGCGCGGTAAAGCGACCCGGCAAACGCGACAAGCGACCGACCACACCTTGAGCAACGCCGCGTTTGCTGCGACACTTCCCCGCCATGACCTCCGCTTCCCGTACCCGCTCCAGCTCGTCGCAGGCTTCACTGTTTGGCGACGCTGCATCCGCACCGGCCACCGACATCGCAACCGCGCCGCCGCCCACGCTCGAAGCGCAATTCGACGCCCTGCCGCCCGCATGGCGCGCGCATCTCAAACCGTTCATCGAAAGCGACGCCTACGCGCCGCTCTGCCGTTTCGTCGACGGTGAGCGCGCCGCCGGCAAAACCGTCTATCCCGCCGACGTCTTCCGCGCGCTGCGTTTGACCAGTCCTGACGACGTCAAAGTCGTCATCCTCGGCCAGGACCCGTACCACGGCGAAGACCGCGGCACACCGCAAGCGCATGGACTCGCGTTCTCCGTGGCGCCGAACGTGCGCACGCCGCCGTCGCTGCGAAATATTTTCAAGGAGATCGCCGCGAGCCTCGGCCACGAGACGCCGCGTCACGGCTGTCTCGACACATGGGCGAAGCAAGGCGTGCTGCTGCTGAACACCGTGCTGACCGTCGAGCGTGACTCAGCCGCCAGCCACGCGAAACGCGGCTGGGAAAAATGCACCGACACGCTGATCCATGAACTGGCGATGCGCCATGACGGCTTGGTGTTCATGCTATGGGGCGCGCATGCGCAAGCCAAGCGCGCGCTGCTCGGCGGGAAATCGCATTGCGTGCTGGAAGCGCCGCATCCGTCGCCGCTGTCGGCGCATCGCGGTTTTCTCGGTTGCGGGCATTTCGCGAAGGCCAACGACTATCTCGCGCAGCACGGCCGTGAACCGATCGACTGGCGTTTGCCCGACGAAGCGCAAATGCTCGCGTAAAAACCGCCCGCGACAGGCATCGAGCGTCGCACAGCCACGCCACAAACAAAAACGCCACGGACCGAAAGATCTGTGGCGTTTTCATTCCAGCAGGCTGTCCACCGCTTCGAAGCGGCGCAGCCAGGTTACGCAGCAGCGATCGCTTCACGCGCCGAAGCCAGCGCGGCACCGGCAGCGTCCGGGCCCATGTTCAGGCCTTCAGCGTAGATGAAGTTCACGTCGGTCATGCCGAGGAAGCCGAGGAAGCTCTTCAGGTACGGCGTCTGGCTGTCGTTCGGCGTGCCCACGTACTTGCCGCCGCGTGCCGACACGACGTAGACCTTCTTGCCCTTCACGAGACCTTCCGGACCATTCGCCGTGTACGCGAACGTGATACCAGCACGGGCGATGAAGTCGAAGTACGTCTTCAGTTGCGACGAGATGCCGAAGTTGTACATCGGCGCGCCGATCACGACGATGTCGGCGGCTTGCAGTTCGGCGATCAGCGCTTCGCTGCGCGCGGCGATCGCGGCTTGTTCGGCGGTGCGTTGGTCGGCCGGCGTGAAGAACGCGCCGAGGACGGCGTCGTCCAGGTGGGGCAGCGGTTCAGCTTGCAGATTACGGACGACGACTTGCGCGCCCGGATTCGATTGTTGCAGCTTGGCGGTCAGTTCGTTGACGAGCAGCGTCGAGTTTGCGCCTTGCGAACGGGCTGCCGAATTGATTTGCAGGATCGTGGTCATGGTTGACTCCAGTTGGGGGCGCGCAGTGTTGCGCGAATGGAGCCATTGTGGTTTTTTGCCGCACCCGGAACAAGCCATCCGGCGGCGACGGATTGTTGCACTGGTAGAACAATCCGCCCGTCCGGGCCGTCCATTGAAGACGGCCCGGACGACGATCAGCTAGCCAGCCAGCGTTCACGCGCCTTGCGCGCAGCGGGCCGCTTGTCGCTGGCGGTGAGCTTGTAGCGTGCCACCTCAGGCCCGTCCAGCTTGACTTGCGTGGTGCGCAGTTCGTCGCGGCGGAACGCGTGTACCTCGACTTTCGCGCCCGGCTGATAGCGCGCGAGCAGCCCGTCAAGATTCGAGCCGGTCACGCGCAGGCCGTCGAGCGCGATCAGCACGTCGCCGGCCGAGAGTCCCGCTTTTTGCGCGGCGCTGCCGTCATGAACCGCCGTCAACGTGCAATCCGCGCCGCCGCGCACACGCGCGCCGAGCGACGGCTTGCCATTTTTGTCCAATTCGGGCGCGATGTCGACACCGAACGGCGCGAGCAGCGTGTCGAGCGGCAGATCGCGCGTGCCGTGCACGGCTTCGGCAAACAGCTCGGCCAGTTTCGCGCCGGTTGCTTCCGCGAAAAGCGCCTCGATCTCGCTTTCGTCGACGCCGACCGGTTTGCCACGATAAAAATCACGGCCGAAGCGCTGCCACAGCAAACGCATCACGTCGTCGAGCGATTTGCGGTTATTGGTTTGCGCGCGGATCGTCAGATCGAACGCGAGCGCCACCAGCGAGCCCTTGGTGTAATAGCTGACGATCGCGTTCGGCGCATTCTCGTCCTGCCGGTAGTACTTGACCCACGCGTCGAACGAGCTTTCGGCGACGGTCTGCTTGAGACGCCCGCTGCCGCGCTGCACGCCGCCGATCACCTTGCCGAGCATGCCGAAATAGTCGTCCTGCGAAATCAGCCCGCTACGCACGAGGATCAGGTCGTCGTAGTAAGAGGTGAAGCCCTCGAACAGCCACAGCAGCGACGTGTAGTTTTCGACGCTCAGATCGTACGGCGCGAACACCGCCGGCTTGATGCGCTTCACGTTCCAGGTGTGGAAATATTCGTGGCTGCACAGGCCGAGGTAGGTTCGATAGCCTTCGGTGAGCGCCTCGCGGCCTTCCACGGGTAGATCGCCGCGATTGCAGATCAGCGCGGTCGAAGCACGGTGTTCGAGGCCGCCATAACCATCGGTAACGGCTTGGGTCATGAACACGTAGCGATCCACCGGCGCCTTCTTCGACTTCGGCTCGAACAACGCGATCTGCGCTTCGCAAATGCGCTTCAGGTCGGCGGACAGACGCGCCATGTCGAGCCCGACCACGCGCCCGGCGATCACGATGTCGTGCGGCACGCCATGCGCCTTGAACGTTGTCAGTGCGAATTCGCCGAGCGTGACCGGATGATCGATCAGCTCGTCGTAGTTCTGCGCGCGATACTCGCCGAAGCCATAACGCTTCGTACCACGCGCTTCCGGCAACGCGGTTGCGACACGCCAGTTGCGATACGCCGCGCCCTCGGGCTTCTGAATATCGACCACGCACTGCGCCTCTTCGTGACCGAGCGGTGAGAGAAACACGCTCGTGCCGTTGAAAAAGCCCGTCGTATCGTCGAGATGCGCCGCGCGCACCGACAGATCCCACGCATAGACCTCGTAACGCAGCGTCAGCGCGCCCTTGACCGGCGCAGCTCGCCACGTGTGCTTGTCGGTCTTTTCGACACGCACCTTGCGGCCTGCGTCGTTGAAAGCGCGCAGCGTCACGATGTTGCGCGCGAACTCGCGCACCATGTAGCTGCCCGGAATCCACACCGGCAGCATGAAAAGCTGACCGGCCGGATCCGGATCGGCAACGGTCACGGTGACTTCGAAAAGGTGGGCGGCGGGTTGCTTGGGAACGATGGTGTAGCGGATCGGCTTCATCGGCGGCAATTTAGAAGAGCTCAGGCGGGGTGTTCGGCTTGATGTGAAAGGAGGCGCACGACGCGCCTCCTTTGCTTGCTTTGTTGTGCGTACTCAGTGCACCGCGGACATTTCCTTGTCCAGCCGGTCAGCCGGCACGGCGCCGGGCAGACGGCGGCCGTCGGCGAGAAACACCGTGGGCGTGCCGTCGACGTTCATGGCGTGGCCGAGCGCCAGGTTCTTATCGATCGCGGCGGTGTCGCAGGTGCCGGCGGCGGTGGGTGCCTGGTGATCCTGCATCCACGATTCCCAGGCCTTCGCGCGATCCGTCGAGCACCAGATCGACTTCGACTTGGCAGTCGAATCCGGCGACAGCACCGGGTACAGGAAGGTGTAGACCGTCACATTGTCGATCGACTTGAGCGACGTTTCGAGCTGCTTGCAGTACGGGCAGTTCGGATCGGAGAACACGGCGATCTTGCGCGCGCCGTTGCCCTTCACGACCTTCACCGCGTTGCCAAACGGCAGGCTCGCGAAATCGATACGGTTGGTTTCCGACAGGCGCGCTTCGGTCAGATTCTTGCGGGTCTTGGCGTCGACCATGTCGCCGAGCAACAGGTAGTCGCCATTCGCGTCGCTATAGACGATCTGCGTGCCGAGGTTCACTTCGTACAGGCCGGCAATCGGCGACTTCGTCACGCTCTTGATCGACACGTCGGCAAGACGCGTTTGCAGCGTGGCTTTGAGCTTGTCGGTGGTCTGGTCGGCCTGCGCGGAGCAGCCGATCGTGACGGCGGCGATGGCAAGCACGGCGGCTGCCATGCGGAAAGTTTTTTTCATGCTGAATTCCTGGTTCAAACGCGCAATGCGCGCAGTGCTCGTTTCCTGACGTTTCCGGTCTGACTGGAACGGCGTCCATCCGTTCATGATACCTGTCTCGCCGGCCGCGGCATGCCCGGCCGGATGCTTCAACCCAGCGCAGCCGACACCAGCCAGCGCTTGATGAACGGCTGTGCCCCAACAAACGCCATGCCGGTGTTGCGCAAAACCTTGGCAATCGGACCGGGGACGGAGAAGAGTTTTTGCAGGCCGTCGGTGGCGATCATCAGCGCGCGGATGTCCTCGCGGCGGGAGCGTTCGTAGCGGCGCAGCAGCACCATGTCGCCGAGATCGCGGAACGATTCCTTGCCGGCGACGGTGTCGGCGAGTGCCGCGACGTCGCGCAAGCCGAGGTTCATGCCCTGCCCGGCCAACGGATGAATCAGGTGCGCGGCGTCGCCGACCAGCGCGACGCGCGGCGCCACCAGCCGGTCGACCGTTTGCAGCGCGAGCGGGAAGCCTTGCGCGGGCGTCACGCAATCGAGCGCGCCGAACTGGCCGCCGGTCACGCGTTCCACTTCAGCGGCGAGTTGCGCCGGATCGAGCGCGACCAGCTGCTCCGCGTGGTCGGTGCGCGCCGACCAGACCAGCGAGACGTGACCGTCCGGCATGGGCAGCAGCGCGATGATCTCGCCGTCCTTGAACCATTGGTACGCGGTTTCGCTGTGCGGTTTTTCCGCCTTGAAATTAGCGACCACGCCGGTTTGCTTGTAGTCGCGCCGGACCATTTTCGAGCCGATTTGCGCGCGCACCCATGAATGCGCGCCGTCCGCGCCGACCACCAGATCGACGTCGAGTACATTGCCGTTGGCGAGGCCGACGCTGGCGCTGTCAGTGGTGAAGTCGAGCGCCTGAGCGCGCGTGTCGATCCAGGTGAGATTCGGCTGGAAGCGCAGCGCCGCATCCAGCGCACGCTCGATCACCGACGATTCGACGATCCACGCCAGTTGCGGCACCGAAGCCTGGAACGCGGAAAAATGCAGTTCGGCGTGCGCGTCGCCGTAGACGCGCATGTCGTACACCGGCCCAAGCCGCGCCAGATCGAGCGCCTGCCACACTCGCAACCGCTCCAGCAAAGCCTGCGAGCTCGACGACAGCGCGTAGACCCGCGAATCGAAGGCGGCGCCGGCGGGCAGCGCCGCGCAAGGTTGCGCGAGCAGCGCGACGCGCAGTCCGCCTTGCGTCAGCGCCAGCGCCGCGGTCTTGCCGACGAGCCCTCCGCCGATCACGGCGGCATCAAAGGTCTGGTGGTGTGCATTCATCCGCGCATTATAGCCGTGGGGGTTGCGGGGGACGGATCGATGCACGCGGCGTTTGCGCCCGCGTTTGAGCCCGAACAACCGGGGCGACGTTCATAGGTGGCCGCCCGCCGCCAGCGCCGCGTTCGCTTCGCGCAGCCGCGTGAATTCGCGCTCGGAAGACAGGAGCCGCCACGCGCTCGCCTCGAGGTCGCCCTTGCGCTCCCGCTGATCGCCGCGCACGGCACAGTCAGGGAAGATGCGGTCGTACACGCGCCAGAGTGAATCGAAGTCGTTGGCATCGGCGAATTGCGCGATCTGTTTTTTATCGTCCAGCGTTAAGTGGCTTGAGAGGCAGTTGACCGTCTGCCGGTCGGAGTTCGCCTGAGCGTCGTCGAAGTTCGGCGACACCCATGACGCAATCGCGCTACCCACCGCGACGACGGCCGCACCCGTGAAGACCCACCGTATTGTTCTCATTTTTTCCTCGGATTCGAGCTCTAGCGGCCCTGAACTGGCGATTCTACTGTGCGTCCGAGAAAACCTTACCTGAACCTTGCAGTCGCGGGCCGAGCGGCGAGCACCGCTTTCCCGCGGCCGCACCGGTGAGCCGATCCGAACGGGTTACAATTGCGCTTTCCGTGAAAACTCGCACCCGGTCGTCGAGCAACGCCCCGATCCGGTGTCTTGTCCCGCTCCGCTGCACTGGTCCGCCACGCCACCCGCGAAGGCTTCTCGAATCCTGCACACAGCGTCGAGCGCATCACGCAACTTACTGTTTCACTGAAGGATTTCCATGAGCCTCAAATGCGGCATCGTCGGCCTGCCTAACGTCGGCAAGTCCACCCTGTTCAATGCGCTGACCAAGGCGGGCATTGCCGCCGAAAACTATCCGTTCTGCACGATCGAGCCGAATGTCGGCATCGTCGAGGTGCCGGACGCACGTCTGAAGGCGCTCGCTGAAATCGTCAAGCCGGAGCGCATCCTGCCGGCCGTGGTGGAATTCGTCGACATCGCCGGTCTCGTGGCCGGCGCAAGCAAGGGCGAAGGTCTGGGCAACCAGTTTCTCGCCAACATCCGCGAAACCGATGCGATCACGCACGTGGTGCGCTGCTTCGAAGACGAGAACGTGATTCACGTCGCGAACAAGATCGATCCGCTGTCGGATATCGAAGTAATCAACACCGAACTGGCGCTGGCCGACCTCGCGACGGTCGAGAAGGCGCTGGCGCGCTATTCGAAGGCGGCCAAGTCGGGTAACGACAAGGAAGCCATCAAGAACGCCGCGGTGTTGGAGAAGGTGCGCGCGCAGCTCGACCAGGCCAAGCCGGTCCGCGCGCTCGACCTGTCGGACGAAGAAAAGGCCACGCTCAAGCCGTTCTGCCTGATCACCGCCAAGCCGACCATGTACGTGGCCAACGTGAAGGAAGACGGCTTCGAGAACAACCCGCATCTGGACGCAGTCGCGAAGCACGCGGCGGCGGAAAATGCGCCGGTCGTCGCCGTATGTGCGGCGATCGAAGCGGAAATCGCCGACCTCGACGAAGCCGACATGGAAGTGTTCCTCGCCGACATGGGCATGGAAGAACCGGGCCTGAACCGCGTGATCCGCGCCGGCTTCAAGCTGCTGGGTCTGCAAACGTATTTCACGGCCGGCGTGAAGGAAGTGCGCGCGTGGACGATCCATATCGGCGATACGGCGCCGCAGGCCGCGGGCGCGATTCACACGGACTTCGAGCGTGGCTTCATTCGCGCGCAGACGATCGCGTACAACGACTACATCACTTACAAGGGTGAGCAAGGCGCGAAGGAAGCCGGCAAGATGCGCGCGGAAGGCAAGGAATACGTCGTGCATGATGGCGACGTGATGAACTTCCTGTTCAACGTCTGAGCTTCGGCATGCGGCGACGGGTGCAAATCTGAACGCCGCCACCCGCAGCAAGTGGCTTCAAGAGAGCCCGCTTTTCAAAGCGGGCTTTTTTATTGGCCACTGCTTGCCCTGGAACGCGCACAACGCAACGGCAACGCTATACCGCCCCTGATGGCCGCCATTTTCGCCGGCGAATCCGCGAGCACCGCATCGATGCCGAGGCACGCCGCCATGCGGTAATCGTCCGCCTCGTTCACGGCAATCGCGACGATCCGCACGCCCGGCTTCTGCCGGAAACAAGCGACCGTTGCCGGCGTCCACAGTGTAGCCTGCACGTCCGAGCGCCCCTCCCCGAGCGTGAACTTCTCCACCACCGTCAGCGCGCGATGCAACTCGAACGCGGTCATGGTGCGTTCGGCCGGCGCATCCACGCAGCCCTGATTCAGCAGGACTCGCACGAGACGCCCACGCGTCGCATCGCGCGATTCGAACAGTCTGGCTTGCGGATATGCGGCAAAGCTTCGTTGATAATCTGCTTCGGTCGAATAGATCGACACACGCTGCCACGCGTTTTCTTCATCGAGCACTCGCACGACGGCTTGCGTCTGCGGGCCGGCGGGCAGCGCTTTCATATCGAGGATGACTGGCATGGTCGCAGGCACGGCATGCAGCGCCTCGCGCAGCGTCGGAATTCCCACAGGACGATCGCGGTACGGATACGCCTCTGCGCGGCGGAAATTCCAGCCGGCATTGACGCGGGCGAGCTCAGCCGCGGTATAGGTGGACACCGGCCCTTTCGCGTCGGTCAACGCCGACAGATCGGCCGGCCGATACAAAACCGGCACGCCGTCCTTGCTTAACTGTACGGTCAGCCACATCGAGTCGGCATGATGCTCGACCGACAAATGGATCGCTTCAAGCGTGTTCTCTGGCGCGTCGCCGGTGCCGCCGCGATGCGCGATGATCGCCGGCAACGAATTCACCTGCGTGACGGCATCGGTATTCATTGCGGGCGTGAGCGAACAACCGGCCAGAACGAGGCCTGCCATCCAGCTACCTGCCGTCAACCGCACTGAAGAACTCAGCATCTGCAATCCTGATCAATACGCACCGTGACGTAACGTACACGAATCCACCAGCGCGACTCAACCTCACGTTCATCATGCGCGTCGCGCAAACGGCCGCGTGCAGCAGACAAGGCCGCGCCCCGGAATCACGCAGTTCTTCGCCTCCCACCTCCGCTTGTTTCCGTTTCGTGACACCAGTGTTAAATTGCGGCATTCGGCGTCCGCTAAAAAATGCGGCACGCCGCCCGGCCACCGTCGCCGGACTGTCATCGAACACAAATAGAATCGCGCGATTCGCATCTGCGCCCGTTTCGCCAAGGAGACAAATCGATGAGTTTCAAGCCGCTAATCCGTTCGCTTTCCCTTGCCGCCGTATTGAGCGTCGGCCTCAGCCAGGCGGCTCATGCCGCGACTGAGATCCAGTTCTGGCACGGCATGGAAGCCGCGCTGGGCGAACGGCTGAACGACATCGCCAATGCGTTCAACGCATCGCAAACCGACTACAAGATCGTGCCGGTCTTCAAAGGCACCTACGATCAGACGCTCGCCGCCGGCATCGCCGCGTATCGCAGCGGCAATGCGCCCGCCATTCTGCAGGTCTACGAAGTCGGCACCGCCACGATGATGCAGGCGAAGAAGGCGGTGATCCCCGTCTCGGAAGTGTTCAAGCAAGCCGGCGTGCCGCTCGATGAGAAGGCCTTCGTGCCGACCATCGCCAGCTATTACAGCGACGCCAAAACCGGCGAGCTGATCTCGATGCCGTTCAACAGCTCGACGCCGGTGCTGTACTACAACAAAGAGGCGTTCAAGAAAGCCGGCCTCGACCCGAACCAGCCGCCGAAAACCTGGGCCGAGTTGCAGACCGATGCGCAGAAGCTCAAGGCGTCGGGCATGGCCTGCGGCTACTCGTCGGGCTGGCAGAGCTGGATTCAGCTCGAAAACTACAGCGCGTGGCACGGTGCGCCGTTCGCATCGAAGAACAATGGCTTCGACGGCCCGGACGCGCAACTGGAATTCAACAAGCCGCTGCAGGTCGCGCATATCCAGTTCCTGCAGAACATGCAGAAGGACGGCACCTTCACCTACGTCGGCCGCAAGGACGAACCGGTGTCGAAATTCTATAGCGGCGACTGCGGCATCATCACCAACTCGTCGGGATCGCTCGCCACGATCAAGAAGTACGCGAAGTTCAACTTCGGCACCGGCATGATGCCGTACGATGCGAGCGTGAAGGGCGCGCCGCAGAACGCGATCATCGGCGGAGCAAGCCTGTGGGTGCTGTCGGGCAAGGATCCGGCCGTCTATAAGGGCGTGGCGAAATTCCTTTCGTACCTGTCGTCGGCGCCAGTTGCCGCGAAGTGGCATCAGGACACCGGCTATCTGCCGGTCACCACCGCCGCTTATCAACTGACGCAGCAGCAAGGCTTCTACGACAAGAATCCGGGCAGCGACACCGCCATCAAACAGATGCTCAACAAGCCGCCGCTGCCGTACACCAAGGGCTTGCGTCTGGGCAACATGCCGCAGATTCGCACGATCATCGACGAAGAACTCGAACAGGTCTGGGCACAGAAGAAGACGCCGCAACAGGCGCTCGACGCCTCGGTCTCGCGTGGCGATGAACTGCTGCGCCGCTTCGAGAAAGCCGGCAACTAAGCCGTCGCCGGCAGGGTTCGATGCGCTCGTACCGAACCCTTAGTTGCAGCAACATCTTGGAAATCATCGATGGAAAAGCGCTCCAGCTTCGGCACCAGTCTGCTGCCCTACCTGCTCGTCGCGCCGCAACTCGCGATCACGCTGCTGTTTTTTCTGTGGCCCGCCGGTGAGGCGCTCTGGCAATCCACGCAAAGCCAGGATGCGTTCGGCACGTCGAGCGAGTTTGTCGGCCTCGCCAATTTCAAGCAGCTCTTCGTCGATCCGCTCTACCTCTCGTCGTTCTATACGACGCTGATCTTCTGCGTGCTGGTCACCGTGTCGGGACTCGTGATCTCGCTGCTGCTCGCGGTCTGCGCCGATCGCGTGACGCGCGGCGCCAGGACTTATCAGACGCTTCTGATCTGGCCGTACGCGGTTGCGCCCGCGATCGCGGCGGTGTTGTGGTCGTTCCTGTTCAATCCGAGCATCGGCCTCGTCACCTATGCGCTGGCCAAATACGGCATCGTGTGGAATCACGCGCTGAACGCGGGCCAGGCGATGTTCCTCGTGGTGCTCGCCTCCGTCTGGAAACAGGTCAGCTATAACTTTCTGTTCTTCTACGCGGGCTTGCAGGCAATTCCGCGCTCGCTGATCGAAGCGGCGGCGATCGATGGCGCCGGTCCGGTGCGGCGCTTTTTCGGTATTGCACTGCCGCTCCTGTCGCCGACCAGCTTCTTCCTGCTGGTGATCAACATCACCTACGCGTTCTTCGACACCTTCCCGGTGATCGACGCCGCTACCGGCGGCGGTCCCGCGCAAGCAACCCGCACGCTGATCTACAAGATCTTCGCCGAAGGCTTTCAGGGGCTCGACATCGGCAGTTCCGGCGCGCAGTCGGTGATTCTGATGGTGATCGTGGTTGCGTTGACGGTCGTGCAATTCCGCTTCATCGAACGCAGGGTTCAATACTCATGATCGAGAACCGCCGCGGTTTCGACCTCTTCTGCCACGCGGTGCTGATTCTCGGCGTCATGCTGGTGGTGTTTCCGGTGTACGTCGCGTTTTGCGCGGCGACCATGAGCGAGCACGAAGTGTTCAGCGTGCCGCTTTCGCTGGTGCCGAGTACGCATCTGCTCGAAAACATCGCGACCGTCTGGTCGCAAGGCAGCGGCAACGCGGCGGCGCCGTTCGGCCGCATGCTGTTCAACAGCCTCGTGATGGCGCTGGTGATTTCGATCGGCAAGATCGCGGTCTCGATGATCTCCGCCTACGCGATCGTGTTCTTCCGTTTTCCGTTTCGCAACCTCGCCTTCTGGCTGATCTTCATCACGCTGATGCTGCCGGTCGAAGTGCGGATCTTCCCGACCGTGCAAGTCGTGTCGTCGATGCATCTGAGCAATACGTATAGCGGTTTGACGTTGCCGCTGATCGCCTCGGCCACCGCGACGTTCCTGTTCCGCCAGTTCTTCATGACGCTGCCGGACGAATTGATGGAAGCGGCGCGCATCGACGGCGCCGGCGCCATGCGGTTCTTCTGGGACGTCGTCTTGCCGCTGTCGAAGACGAACATGGCGGCTCTGTTCGTGATCACGTTCATTTACGGCTGGAATCAATACTTGTGGCCGATTCTGATCACGAGCCAGCAATCGCTGACCACGGCGGTGGTCGGCATCAAAAGCATGATCGCGTCGGGCGACACCGCCACCGAATGGCATCTGGTGATGACCGCGACGCTGCTCGCGATGCTGCCGCCGCTCGCAGTCGTGCTGACGATGCAGCGCTGGTTCGTGCGCGGACTCGTGGACGCGGAGAAGTAAGCCGCACCACTTAAGCGAGTTTTTTCCCGGTATCGAAAAAAATAGACAACACCGCGCGATCCGCGGCACGCAACGAAAGGCTAAAACGGCATGGCTGCACTGACTCTGCAAGGCGTTAAAAAAACCTACGACGGCAAACAGTTCGTGCTGCACGGCATCGATGTGGACGTATCCGACGGCGAGTTCGTCGTGATGGTCGGCCCGTCGGGTTGCGGCAAATCGACCTTGCTGAGGATGGTGGCGGGGCTCGAACGCATCTCGGAAGGCAGCATTTCGATCGCCGGCAAAGTGGTCAACCAGCTTGAGCCGAAGGATCGCAACATCGCGATGGTGTTCCAGAACTACGCGCTGTATCCGCACATGAGCGTCGCCGAAAACATGGGCTACGCGCTGAAGATCGCGGGCGTGGACCGCGCGCAGATTGCGAAGCGCGTGGACGCCGCCGCGCAGATTCTCGAACTCGAAGCGCTGCTGCAACGCAAGCCGCGCGAGCTGTCCGGCGGCCAACGACAACGCGTCGCGATGGGCCGCGCGATCGTGCGCGAGCCGGCCGTGTTTCTGTTCGACGAACCGTTGTCGAATCTCGATGCACGTCTGCGCGTGCAGATGCGGCTCGAAATCCAGCGCCTGCATGCGCGGCTCGCCACGACGAGTCTGTACGTGACGCACGATCAGATCGAAGCGATGACATTGGCGCAACGCGTGATCGTGATGAACAAGGGGCATGCCGAGCAGATCGGTGCGCCGACCGAGGTGTATGAACGGCCTGCGACGGTATTCGTCGCAAGTTTCATCGGTTCGCCGGGGATGAATCTGCTGGAAGGCCGCGTGTCCGACGACGGCGCGTTTTTCGAAGTGGCCGGCAATGGCCCGAAGCTGCCGCTGACCGACGTCGCGTCGATCGGGCGGGAAGTCGCCAAGGGACGCGAATGGACGCTCGGCATTCGTCCGGAACACATGAGCCCCGGCCAGGCAGATGCGCCTCACGCGACGCTCACCGTCGATTCCTGCGAGTTGCTCGGCGCGGACAACCTGGCGCACGGCCGCTGGGGCAAGCACGACGTGACGGTGCGCTTGCCGCACGCGCATCGGCCCGCGGCGGGTGACGCGCTGCAGGTGGCGCTGCCCGCGCGGCATCTGCATTTCTTCGATCCGGCGAGCGGACGGCGCGCGAATTGAAGGCCGTCAACGCGCGTCGGAAGTCAGAACGACAAGCGCAAGAAAAACAATGACAGGCACGATCCGCAAGACCCTGCGTTCGTGCGCGGCAGTCGCCGCAGCGCTGCTGTTCAGTGCATCGTCCGCGTTCGCTTATGTAGCGCCAGGCACCACGCCCGACGAAGCGAACCTCAGCAATCACAACAGCTATACCAATCGCGACGGCAATACCGTGCACGCGCCGGCCCGCTCGTTATCCGGCAAGGCACCCGCAGGCGCGACAGCGCGTTGCAGCGACGGCACCTACAGTTTCAGCCGGCATCGCAGCGGCACCTGTTCGCGGCATGGCGGCGTGGCGGATTGGCTTTGAACATCTGAACGGGCCCTGGCCGAACGGACAGCCACTGCCGTGCCGCGCCTCCGCCGAAGTACAATGCCACCTGAACCACCCGCCCGCGCGCGGGGCGTCGCGAAGTTCGACGCCGCGCTTCACGCCGCGCCGGCCGGCGCCGGGTGCTCTGCCCGGCCATAACACCGATTACCCATCCACCCACGACCGCCCGCCCCCACGCGGCCGGCGTCGTCAACGTCTATTGCAAGCAAATGGCCCAATACGTCTTCACCATGAACCGGGTCGGCAAGATCGTGCCGCCCAAGCGCCAAATCCTGAAAGACATCTCGTTGTCGTTTTTTCCCGGCGCGAAGATCGGCCTGCTCGGCCTGAACGGCTCGGGCAAGTCGACGCTGATCCGCATCATGGCCGGTGTGGACAAAGACATCGAAGGCGAAGCCACGCCGATGCCGAACCTGAACATCGGCTATCTGCCGCAGGAACCGCAACTCGATCCGAACAAGACGGTGCGTGAAGCGGTCGAGGAAGGTCTCGGCGATGTCTTCGGCGCGCAAAAGAAACTGGACGAAATTTACGCGGCCTACGCGGAACCTGACGCCGACTTCGACGCGCTCGCCGCCGAACAGGCGAAGTACGAAGCGATCCTCGCCACCACCGACGGCAGCGCTGAGCAGCAAATCGAAATCGCCGCCGACGCGCTGCGCCTGCCCGCCTGGGACGCGAAGATCGAACATCTGTCGGGCGGCGAAAAGCGCCGCGTCGCGCTGTGCAAACTGCTGCTCGAAAAGCCGGACATGCTGCTGCTCGATGAGCCGACCAACCACCTGGACGCGGAATCGGTCGACTGGCTCGAGCAGTTCCTCACGCGCTTCCCGGGCACCGTCGTCGCCGTGACCCACGATCGCTACTTCCTGGATAACGCCGCCGAGTGGATTCTCGAACTCGACCGCGGCCACGGCATTCCGTGGAAGGGTAACTACAGCAGCTGGCTCGACCAGAAGGAAGAGCGCCTGAAGCAGGAAGAGTCGTCGGAGTCGGCGCGTCAGAAGGCGATCAAGAAGGAACTGGAATGGGTGCGCCAGAACCCGAAGGGCCGCCAGGCCAAGTCGAAGGCGCGTATCGCCCGCTTCGAGGAACTGAATAGCCAGGACTACCAGAAGCGCAACGAAACCTCGGAAATCTTCATCCCGGTCGGCGATCGTCTGGGCAATGAAGTGATCGAGTTCAAGAATGTCAGCAAGTCGTATGGCGACCGTTTGCTGCTCGACGACGTCAGCTTCAAGATTCCGGCGGGCGCGATCGTCGGCATCATCGGGCCTAACGGCGCCGGTAAATCCACGCTGTTCCGCATGCTGACCGGGCGCGAACAGCCGGACTCGGGCGAGATCGTGCAAGGCCCGACCGTCAAGCTCGCGTACGTGGACCAAAGCCGCGACGCGCTGGATGGCTCGAAGACCGTGTTCGAGGAAATTTCCGGCGGCGCCGACGTGCTGACGGTCGGCAAGTACGAAACACCGTCGCGTGCCTATATTGGCCGCTTCAACTTCAAGGGCGGCGATCAGCAGAAGATCGTCGGCAATCTGTCGGGCGGTGAGCGCGGCCGGCTGCATCTGGCCAAGACGCTGATCGCGGGCGGCAACGTCCTGCTGCTGGACGAACCGTCGAACGATCTCGACGTCGAAACGCTGCGCGCGCTCGAAGACGCCTTGCTCGAGTTCGCCGGCTCGGTGCTGGTGATCTCGCACGATCGCTGGTTCCTCGACCGGATCGCCACGCACATCCTGGCGTTCGAAGGCGATTCGCAAATCACGTTCTTCGACGGTAATTACCAGGAATACGAAGCGGACAAGCGCGCGCGTCTGGGTGAAGAAGCTGCGCGTCCGAAGCGTCTGCGTTACAAGCCGATCGCGCGATAAGTTCGGATCGGGCGGCCTGCGCGTCAGATTGATTGACGCGTGCGCCGCCTCGATGGCCGTGTCTCAGGTGGTCGAACGGCGTCACTTGGCGGCGCAAACCTAGCTCGTGGCGCAACCACGCCCGGGCGTCAACCGTATGAGCTGCAGGGCACACGCATTGCGTGGCATGGCGTGTTACACGTCATCGCGGCGGGATGCGTGTGTTTCGCGTTCCGCCTTGAACAAACACGTACACGTCCAAGTGCGCCCACCCGGCGTGCGCATAAGCCGATCACTGCCACACCGCGCGGACGCGGTGACGAGGAGGCCAAGCATGGCGATGTCGAAGGGCAAGCGCTGGGCCGTCGCCGTGGGCGGCGTGCTGCTGGTGCTGATCGTCGTCGTGGTCGGCGCCTTGCAGTTCGCGCAACGTGAGGTCAAGGAGCGTGTGATCGCGGCGCTCGGCCCCTTGGGCAGCGCCGAACATATCGAGGTCGGCCTCACTTCGGTTCATCTCACCAACGTTCTTCTCAAAGCGCCGCCCGGTTGGCCCGCCGGCAGTCCGCTCCGGGCGGATGAAATCACCATCACACCCGACATTCGCGATCTGATCGCGCGGCGCATGCATGTTCGCAGCGTGGTCGTGCGCGGCTTCGACATCGCCGTGCTGCGCACGAAGGACGGCGCGATTCGCTTGATGCCGAATCTGCGGGAAACGGTAAATCGATCCGACACCGAAGCCAGCGGCACGGCGGCGTCCATTCCACGCGAAAAGCAGATCGACCACATCAGTTTCGAGCAAGGCAACTTCCATTTCTACGACATGACGGTCGGGCCGCCGGCGTTCAAAGTCACGGTCAGCGATGCCAAAGCGACCGTCGATAATCTGCGCCTGCCTGCGCTCACCGACCCGACCAATGTCGATGTCACGGGCTCGATCAAGGGCCCGGCGCATACGGGCACGGTGTCGTTCACCGGCTGGATCAAGGTCGCCAGCAAGGATTCGCAGACTACGACGAAGCTGCGCGGTGTCGACATCGTGATGCTCGACCCATATCTGATCAAGAAAGCCGGCGCCAAGGCGCAAGTGGCGAGCGGCACGATCGATCTGACGGTCGACTCGACGGTAAGCAACTATCAGTTGCACGCACCCGGCACGCTAACCATGCACAATCTGCAACTCGCCGACAGCGGCAATCCGCTCGACACCTTCATGTCGATTCCCACCAAGGCGGCGGTCGCCGCGCTCAAGTCGCACAACGGCGACATCACGCTGCATTTCGTGCTGGATGGGAATTTGCGCGACCCGAAATTCTCGGTGCAGGAAGGGCTGATGAAGCGCATCGGCAACGGCTTTGCCAAGGCACTCGGCGTGAGCGTCGAGGACGTGGCAAAGGGCGCGGGAGAAACCGTGAAAGGCTTGGGTAACGCGTTGAAAAATCTGCTTGGGCAGTAGGCCGGGGGCAGACGCCTCAGCCTTAAACCGGCAACCCCAGCTCGCGCAGTTTCGCTTCGGTTCGCGCGGCGCTGGTGTGATGCACGCCATGCCAGCCGAGCGCCGTCGCGGCCTCGGCGTTCTTCAGGTTGTCGTCGATGAAGACGAGTTCGGCGGGCTCGATGCCCGGCAATTGCGCCTCGATCCGCTCGCGCATGGCCGCGAAAATGGCCGGATCGGGCTTCACCAGCTTGACTCGCCCCGACACGACGATGTCGCGAAAGCGCCGCAGCACCGGGTAATGCTCCCACGCATAGGGAAAGGTTTCCGCCGACCAGTTGGTCAACCCGAAAAGCGGCACCTCGGCCGCTTCGAGCTTTTCCATGATTGCCACGCCCTCTTCCAGCACGCCGGCCACCATCTCGTGCCAACGTTCGTAGAATGCGCGGATCAGCGCTTCGTGATCGGGAAACCTGGCTGCCAGTTCGGCGGTGGCCTCGACAATCGGCTGGCCGCCATCCTGACGGATCACCCAGTCCATCGAGCAGACGTGGGTCAGAAACCAGCGGCGCTCGGTTTCGTCAGGGATCAGTTCCCGATACAGATACTCGGGACTCCAGTCGATCAGCACACCGCCGAAATCGAACACCACTGCCTTGATGGCCATGCACGCTCCGTCAGCTCGTTCCTGATCGCGGTCAGATGGGTTGCGTGCGCAACTCCAGCCACGCCTTGGCGTCGCCCGACACGTGCGGCGACAGACGCGTGCGCACAGTCTCGTGATACGCGTTCAGCCACGCGCGTTCGTCCTCGCGCAGCAGCGAAAGATCGAGACAACGCGTGTCGATCGGGCACAGCGTCAAGGTCTCGAACTTGAGGAAATCGCCGAATTCGGTTTGACCGGCGGGCACGTTCAGCACGAGATTCTCGATCCGCACGCCCCATTTGCGCGGCCGATAAATGCCCGGTTCGACCGAGGTGATCATGCCCTCTTCCATGGCCGTCCACGGTTCGGCCGGCGCGTAGTGCGAGATCACCTGCGGACCTTCGTGCACGTTCAGGAAGTAGCCCACGCCGTGACCGGTGCCGTGACCATAATCGGCGCCGGCTTCCCAGATCGGCGCGCGGGCGATTGCGTCGAGCATCGGCGAACGGATGCCGCGCGGAAACTGCGCGCGCGACAACGCCATGGTGCCCTTCAGCACGATCGTGAAATCGCGCCGCTGCTCATCGCTCGGCATGCCGATCGGCACCACGCGCGTGATGTCGGTCGTGCCGCTCAGATACTGCGCGCCGGAATCGATCAGCAACAGGCCGTTGCCTTCGATCACCGAATGAGATTCGGCAGTGGCGCGGTAGTGCGGCATCGCGCCGTTCGCGTTGAAGCCGGCGATTGTCGCAAAGCTCAGCGACACGAAGCCGGGACGGCGCGCGCGAGCCGCCGTCAGCCGTTCGTCGATGGTGAGTTCGGTGATTGTCTCGTTGCCCAGCGCGCCTTCGAACCACGCGAAGAATTCCGCCAGCGCCGCGCCGTCCTGTTCCATGGTCTCGCGCACATGCTCGGCTTCCGCCTCGGTCTTGCGCGACTTGAAGAAGGTGGACGGATTGACGGCCTCGACCACCGTGACCGTCGACGGCACCGATTGCAGCGAGCCGAACGTGATGCGGCGCGGGTCGATCAGCAACGTGCTGCCGGCGGGCAGCGCGGCCAGCGCGTCTGCGGCCTTCGCATACGGCTCGACGCTGATGTTGTCATTCGCGAGCGCATCGGCCAGCGCCTGCGGCACCTTGCCATCGGCGACGAACAAAGACGCGTGGTCGACACCGATCAGCGCGTGCGCTACGAACACGGGGTTGTAGCTGACGTCGGCGCCGCGCAGGTTCAGCAGCCACGCGAGATCGTCGAGCGTGGAGATGAAGTGCCACTGCGCGCCTTTCTCCGCCATCGCGCGGCGAATCTGCGCGAGCTTGTCCGACCGGGCGACGCTCGCATGCGGCGCGGCGTGCTCGAACACGGCGGCCGCCGGCAGCGACGGACGCTGCGGCCAGATCGCGTCGAACAGATCGACGTCGGTGCGCAACTGCACGCCGCGTGCGTTGAGCGCCTGGCTCAAGGCACGCGCCGCTGCCACGCCGAGCACGGCGCCGTCCACGCCGACCGTGGCGCCTGCCGGCACGTTCTGAGCGAGCCATTCGAAATGCGGCGCGGTCTGTTGGCCGCCGGTCATCTTCATCAGCTGAACGCCGGTGCCGGCCAGTTGCGCGTTGGCCTGTTCCCAATAGCGGCTGTCTGTCCACACGCCGGCGAAGTCCGCGGTCACGACCAGCGTGCCGGCCGAGCCGGTGAAGCCGGACAGCCACTGCCGGCCTTGCCAGCGGCCGGGCAGATATTCGGACAGATGCGGGTCGGCGGACGGCACCAGGTAGGCGGCGACGCCTTCGCGTGCCATTGCGTTGCGCAAGGTGGCAAGCCGTTCGGGAATGGAGGGAGTTTCGGGGAGTCGGGCATTCATCGGAGTCACCTGCAAATATTCATCGACGGGAAAGCAAGCCGACCGTCACGGCAACGGCGATCAACGCGACGCCGGTGCATACCGGCCATTCGAGCGTATCACCGTCATGGAAGAGACCAATCACGTTGCCGGCCATGTGCGCAACGGCCGCGCCCAGCACGCCGGCCAACAGCGCCACCCACCACCGGGCACGGCTCGCGCGTCGCAGCGGATGCAACCACCAGCCCGCGAGTCCAATCGCCGCCCCCAACACTACAAGGCCGGGCCACCCCATTAACGGCTGGCCTCGCGCAGTTTCGGATTCGTCTCATGGGCGCAAGGGGCCAACACAGCTAGCATTTTTGTCTCATTAACTATAGAAGTTCAGCGCGGCGCTTTCCGCATAGCGGTTGAGTTTAGGGGTCGGGGTGATGTTAGGCAAGCTGTCGCCCTTACGGAAAAGCCTGGTCCCCGGTCGTTGCCACGCTGAAAGCGCGTCATGCGAATCGCCCTTATCGAGCCGGACTTGCGGCATGCTGAACTGGTCGGCCGGCTGGTTTTCGCCGGCGGTCATCTGTGCCAGCACTTCACCGCGAGCGTGCCGTTCCTGGCGCGCGCCGACGAAGAATTCTTCGATCTTCTCATCACGGAAAGCTGGGCCGGCGACCATTCCGCCGAAGACGTCATCCCGCGCGCCCGCACCATCCTGCCGGGCCTGCCGGTGATCGTGCTCATGTCGGCGCCGCGCGAAAGCCAGATTGTCGCCGCGCTTCACGCGGGCGCCGACGACTGCCTGGCCAAACCGGTCCGCGGCCCTGAAATGCTGGCCCGCGTGGACGCGCTGCTGCGCCGCGCCGGCTTGCGGCGGCCGCCTAATCGGCGGCGCGACATCATCGGCGAATATGCGTTCGATGCAGCGCAATTTGCCGTCACATTCCGCAAGCAAACGGTCGCGCTCACGCCCAAGGAGTTCCGCCTTGCGTTGCTGTTGTTCAGCAATCTCTCACGGCCGGTGTCGCGAGCGCATATTCTTGAAAACGTCTGGACGCGGCGGCGCGACGTAAGGTCGCGCACGGTGGACACGCACGCGTCGCGGGTGCGCAGCAAATTGCAGCTTCATCCCGAACACGGCTATTGTCTGACACCGCTTTACGGCTACGGCTATCAACTCGACGCGATCCCGCCGGAAGCCGGCGTAACCGCGGAATAAGCTGCGCACAATGTGAAAATCGTGGAAACGCTATAATATTGGGCTAAACCATAGCTCCCCCAAATGCAGCTTCTAACGATCGGAATCAATCACCACACTGCGCCTGTCGCCTTGCGCGAACGCGTGGCGTTTCCGCTCGAACAGATCAAGCCCGCATTGGACACCTTCAAGAGCGTCTGGTTGGGCCCCTCGGCCCGCACGGCGCCGGAAGCGGCGATTCTGTCCACCTGCAATCGCACCGAACTCTATTGCGCGACCGACGACCAGGCCGCGCGCGAAGCCGCGATCCAGTGGCTCTCCAAGTACCACAACCTGCCGATCGAGGAACTCGCGCCGCACGTCTACGCGCTGCCGCAGTCGGAAGCCGTGCGCCACGCGTTCCGCGTCGCGTCCGGGCTCGATTCGATGGTGCTGGGTGAAACGCAAATCGTCGGACAAATGAAGGATGCGGTGCGTACCGCATCCGAAGCCGGCGCGCTCGGCACGTATTTGAACCAGCTGTTCCAGCGCACCTTCGCGGTGGCGAAGGAAGTGCGCAGCACGACCGAAATCGGCGCGCAGTCAGTTTCCATGGCGGCCGCCGCCGTGCGCCTCGCCCAGCGGATTTTCGACAAAGTCTCGAACCAGCGCGTGCTGTTCATCGGCGCGGGCGAAATGATCGAGCTGTGCGCCACGCATTTCGCAGCACAGCAACCGCGTGAACTTGTTGTCGCGAACCGCACGGCCGAGCGCGGCACGCGTCTTGCCGAGCGCTTCAACGGCCGGGCCATTCCGCTGTCGGAACTGCCCTCGCGCATGCATGAGTTCGACATCATCGTGTCGTGCACGGCGTCCACCTTGCCGATCATCGGCTTGGGCGCAGTCGAGCGGGCTGTCAAAGCGCGCCGCCATCGGCCGATTTTTATGGTCGATCTGGCCGTGCCGCGCGATATCGAACCCGAAGTCGGCAAGCTCGAAGACGTGTTCCTGTACACCGTCGACGACCTCGGCGCGATCGTCCGCGAAGGCAATGCGTCGCGGCAAGCCGCGGTCGCGCAGGCCGAAGCGATTATCGAAACACGTGTGCAGAATTTCATGCAATGGCTGGACGCGCGCAGCATCGTGCCGGTGATCCGCCACATGCACACGCAGGCCGACGTGCTGCGCCGCGCCGAAGTCGAACGCGCGCAGAAAATGCTTGCGCGCGGCGACGACCCCGCCGCCGTGCTCGAAGCGCTGTCGCAGTCGCTTACCAATAAATTGATCCACGGCCCTACGCACGCGCTCAATCGCGCGAGCAGCGAGAACCGTGACACGCTCATCGAACTCATGAGCGGTTTCTACAAACACTCCGGTTCCACGGAGCGTTAGCGGCGCAGCCACCGCCGCGCCGTCCGGGCTACCCGCAAGTGGCCCGCGACGTGCTTGTGACCAGGGCATCCGCCCACTCCCCTAGTCGTCGTCCTTGCCGGAGCCCGCTCCGATACCCGTCCGATGAAAACGAGCATGCAACGCAAGCTCGACCAGCTCACTACCCGGCTGGCCGAACTGAACGATCTGTTGAGCCGCGAGGACATCACCTCGAATCTCGACCAATACCGCAAGCTCACGCGGGAACACGCCGAGCTCGGGCCGGTGGTGGACCACTACGCGCAGTGGCGCCAGGCCATGAACGACGCAACCACCGCGCAGGAATTGCTGGCGGATGTGTCGATGCGCGACTTCGCCGAAGACGAAATTCGCGCCGCCCGCGAGCGCATGGAAAAGCTCGGCGCCGAGTTGCAGAAAATGCTGTTGCCCAAAGACCCGAACGACGACCGCAACATCTTCCTCGAAATCCGCGCTGGAACGGGCGGCGATGAATCCGCGCTGTTCGCGGGCGACCTGCTGCGCATGTACCTGCGCTTTGCCGAACGCAACCGCTGGCAAGTGGAAATGATGTCGGCGAGTGAGTCGGACCTGGGCGGCTACAAGGAAGTGATCGTGCGGATCGCGGGCGAAGCCGCTTATTCGAAGCTCAAGTTCGAGTCTGGCGGCCATCGCGTGCAACGCGTGCCGGCAACCGAAACCCAAGGGCGCATCCACACGTCGGCGTGCACGGTCGCGGTCATGCCGGAAGCGGACGAAATCGGCGAAGTCGAGATCAATCCGGCGGATTTGCGGATCGACACGTTCCGCGCGTCCGGCGCGGGCGGGCAGCACATCAACAAGACCGATTCCGCCGTGCGCGTCACGCACTTGCCGACGGGGATTGTCGTCGAATGTCAGGACGACCGGTCGCAGCACAAGAACAAGGATCGCGCGCTGAAGGTGCTGGCCGCGCGCATCAAAGACAAGCAATCGCACGAGCAGCAGGCGAAGGAAGCCGCCACGCGCAAGAGCCTGATCGGCTCGGGCGACCGCTCCGAGCGGATTCGCACGTACAACTTCCCGCAAGGGCGTCTGACGGATCATCGCATCAACCTGACGCTCTACCGTCTGGACGCGATCATGGACGGCGATCTCGACGAACTGATCGCCGCTCTCGTCAGCGAGCACCAAGCTGAATTGCTGGCCTCGCTGGGCGACGCGGACTGAAGCGCGCATGACTTCGGCTACACCCGCCACGTCCGCCACACCCGCCGCGCTGTTGCGCGCCTCGCCGCTGCCGCCGCTCGAAGCGCGCATCCTGCTCACGCACGTGCTCGGCTGGCGGCCCACGCAACTGATTACGCGCAGCGACGAAGCGCTCGACACCAAGCTCGTCGAGCGTTATCAGACGCTGGAAGCACGGCGCGTAGCCGGTGAACCGGTGGCGCAACTGGTCGGCGCACGGGAATTTTTCGGGCTGGATTTCGAAGTCACGCCACACGTGCTGATTCCGCGCCCTGAAACCGAATTGCTGGTCGACACTGCGCTGTCGGCGCTGGAAAACCTCGTCCGGCCTCGCGTGCTGGATCTCGGCACGGGCACCGGCGCTATTGCCGTCGCGATTGCGTCGATGCGGCCGGATGCGCGAGTCTGGGCGCTAGACCGTTCCGCCGAAGCGCTGGCGGTCGCCACGCGCAACGCCGCCCGCTTGCTCGACGCGCAACGCCCCGGCGGCGCCGTGGTACTGACGCAAAGCGACTGGTACGACACACTCGACGCCACGTTGCGCTTCGACGTGATCGTCAGCAATCCGCCGTATATCGCGAGCGGCGACCCGCATCTGGACGAAGGCGATCTGCGCTTCGAACCGCGCGGCGCACTCACCGACGAAGCCGACGGGCTCAGCGCGATCCGCGCCATCATCGCCGGTGCGCCAACACGGCTCGCCGCCGATGGCGTATTGTGGATCGAGCACGGCTACGATCAGGCCGAAGCCGTGCGCGCGCTGTTGACCGCACAAGGATTCGCGCAAGTCCGCTCGGAGCGCGATCTGGCGGGCATCGAACGGATCAGCGGCGGGCGTCTGGACGGCTGACGCGCATCGCCTAATATCCACAAACGCTGCACGGGCAAAGCGGCGCCCGGCCGGCTGTATCGAAATCCGCTATCATTTCAGCCTATTCCCTACACATAACGGAACCGCAAGGTCAGTCATGGATACGCAACAACGCATCAAGCAAATCGTCGACGAGAACAATGTCGTCCTCTTCATGAAGGGCACCGCTCAGTTCCCGATGTGCGGCTTTTCGGGCCGCGCCATCCAGATTCTGAAGGCGTGCGGCGTCGGCGAGATCAAGACCGTCAACGTGCTCGAAGACGACGAAGTCCGCCAGGGCATCAAGCAGTTCTCGAACTGGCCGACCATTCCGCAGCTGTATGTGAAAGGCGAATTCGTCGGCGGCTCGGACATCATGATGGAAATGTACGAATCGGGCGAACTGCAGCAGCTGTTCGCCGCGGCCTGAGCGGCCTCGGTTCACACGTTTCTCTCCTTAGGCGCCGCGAGCCATGGAAACACGCGCTGCGGCGCCACGCCGGCTGATCGTCGCGATCACCGGCGCGACGGGTGCCATCTACGGCATCCGGATACTCGAAACGCTGCGCCGGTTGGGCGGCGTCGAGAGCCATCTGCTGATTTCGAGCGCCGGCTGGCTCAATATCCAGCATGAACTCCAGTTGAGTAAAGAAGACGTGCATCCGCTCGCGGATGTCGTCCATTCGGTGCGCGACGTCGGTGCGAGCATCGCGTCCGGTTCGTTTGCCACCGACGGCATGATCGTCGCCCCTTGCTCGATGAAGACGCTCGCCAGCGTCGCGCATGGTTTTTCGGACAACCTGATCACGCGCGCCGCCGACGTTACGCTCAAGGAGCGCCGTCGCCTCGTGCTGCTCGTGCGCGAAACGCCGTTCAATCTGGCGCATCTGCGCAATATGACGGCCGTCACTGAAATGGGCGGCGTGATTTTCCCGCCCTTGCCTGCCTTCTACAACCAACCCGCTTCCATCGACGAAATGGTCGATCACACCGTGGCGCGCGTGCTGGATCTGTTTGCGCTCGGACCGGCTTTGTCGCCGGCGTGGGCTGGGCTGCGCGGCACGCAGGAATAGCGCGTCAACTCGGGCGAGCGCTGTCCGTGCACACGCACGGATTCACAACATCCGTGACACAATCAATTCTGTTTCAGCCCGTTTATCAAATTGCGGTGCACCCCTATATTGGTAGCAACCCAATCTCTGTGCCGCGCTCTCGCGGCCGCGTTGCTGCCATGAACCGCTTACCCTCGCTTTTCCTGTCCCACGGCGCACCCACGCTGCCGATCGACCCGTCGTTGCCGTCCGCCGAATTCGGCGTGCTGAGCGCCCAGTTGCCACGTCCGGAGGCCGTGCTGATGCTGTCGGCCCATTGGGGCACGGCGCAGCCGGTGGCGAGCACGTCCACGGCGCCGGAAACCATCCACGACTTCTATGGCTTCCCGCGTCAGTTGTACGAAATTCAGTATCCGGCTCCGGGCGCCCCCGATGTGGCGCGCCGCGCTGCCGCGTTGCTCGGCGAAAGCGGCATCCTCGCGAGTGCCCAGCCGCACGGACTCGATCACGGCGCGTGGGTCCCGATGCTGCTCATGTTTCCGGAGGCCGATATACCGGTCGCCCAGTTGTCGATCCAGCCGCACATGGACGCGGCGCATCACTTTCGCGTCGGCCGGGCGCTGCGGTCGTTGCAAGACGATGGCGTGATGGTGATCGGCTCCGGCCAGATCACGCACAATCTGCGCGCCGCCGATTTCTCCGCACGCCCTGAGGACGCCGATCCACGGGTCGCCGAATTTACCGACTGGTTCGAGGAAAAACTCGCCGCGCACGATATCGACGCGCTGCTCGACTATCGCCGCCAGGCGCCACACGCGGCGCTAATGCATCCCACCGACGAGCATCTGCTGCCGGTATTCGCCGCATTGGGCGCGGCGGACGACGACTATTCGCTGGCTATCCAGTCGCTCGGCACCTACCAGCGCTCGCTCGCAATGACGAACTACGTATTCGGCACAGCCTGACGCAACGTCAGAGGCACCGTCGAAAAGAAAAACCCCCGCCTGAGCAACTCCGGCGGGGGTTTTTTCCAAAGGCTTCAGCGCAACGCTTTAATGAGCGCCCATGCCTTCGAGCACTTCGTCGTGCTCGCTGCGCTCGTCCAGATATTCCGAGCGATAACCGCTCGTCACGCCCCAGTAATAGAACACCAGCGAAAACGCGGTAACCACCACCATGTCCCAGCCATAAGGGATCAGGTCGTGACCGCCGAACTGCTTGCTGCCGATCAGCGACAAAATCGCCATCACCGGCAGATAAGCGACCAGCCACCACGCCGCCTTCAGATCACGCCCCCAGCCGGCGAAACCCGACTTCGCCTGGAAGTAGAAGTACACGGGCAGCGCGACGACCATCAGCAGAATGATTTCGCCGGTCAGCGGCCACTTCGCCCAGTACAGGATCAGCGACGCGCAGACGAACGCGAACGGCGCAATGATCCTCATGCCCGGGATATGCAGCGGACGCTCCAGGTCCGTCGCCGCACGGCGCAGCGCCATCAGGCTGATCGGGCCGGTCAGGTAAGAGATTACGGTTGCGACCGAGATCACCGCCGCGAGCGAACTCCAGCCGCGGAAGAAGAACAGGAAAATGAACGACACCAGCAGGTTGAACCACATCGCCTGACGCGGCACGCCGTAGAACGGGTGGACGTTGCCGAACATCTTCGGCATCGTGTTGTTGCGTTCCATCGCGTAGATCATCCGGCTGGTGGTCGCCATATAGGTCGTGCCGGTGCCGCTGGGGCTGACGAACGCGTCGACGTACAGCAGGATCGCCAGCCAGTTCAGGTTCAGCGCGATAGCGAGTTCCGCGAACGGCGAAGCGAAGTTGAAGTGGCTCCAGCCCTTCATCACGTCGCTCGGATTCACCGCGCCGATATACGCAATCTGCAGCAGAACGTAGATCACCAGCGCAAGCAGGATCGAGCCGATCACCGCGAACGGCACGCTCCTGGCCGGATCGCGCGCTTCCCCCGCGAGATTGATCGGGCTCTGGAAACCGTTGAACGCGAACACGATGCCGCTCGTCGATACCGCCGTCAGCACCGCTGACCAGCCGTACGGCGCAAAGGTGCTCACTTCACCGAAGTTTTCCTTGTGGAAGCCCGCGAACATCAAACCGAGGATCGTCGCGCCGGGAATCAGGAACTTGAAGATCGTGATCGCCGAATTGGCGCGTGCAAACAGTTTCACGCCCCAATAGTTCAGCATGAAGTAAATGATCACGAGCGCCGCGGACAGCAATAACCCGTTCGTGGTTAATGAGCCGTCCACGAATAGCGCATGCGCCCACGGATAGGGCCACGTACTCATATATTGAATGGACGCTTCGGCCTCGATCGGAATCACCGAGACAATGGCAATCCAGTTGGCCCATGCGCTAATGAAACCCACGAGCGCGCCGTGCGAATAGCGCGCGTAACGCACCATGCCGCCGGACTCCGGGAACATTGCACCGAGTTCGGCGTAGGTCAGTGCGATCGCGAGAATCACGACCGCGCCGATCACCCATGCACAGACGGCAGCGGGACCAGCAATTTTTGCAGCCTTCCACGCGCCGAACAGCCAGCCCGATCCGATGATGGAACCTAAGCCGGTCAGCATCAGCGCGAACGGGCCGATGTTCCGTTGTATAGAACTTTTCACGTCTTCTCCTGTGTCGGCCGGAGTGAGCGCTTTGGCACTGACTCCGCCCCATGCAAATTGCAGCAGAAACATGTCGGCACCGCGTCACATCGCCTTGGAGGCGCTGGAAACGGGTGACGCATGCACACGCGACGGCCCATTCCAAACAGGTGCAACCGACGCGAGGCGCGTAGTTTAACGGTTGCACCCAGTCCCTGCAGCAAAACCAAGGGTTCTCCCCTGGCAAAAAAATCGGACGAATAGCAAGCTTTGTAAGCAACTTTTACGCCATGTTGACGAAAGTTCGTAAAGTTGTGGGGAGACTGTTGACCTTCTCTCAAAATCGCCGTATAACGTTCGGGCAGGATTTCAAGCGGCGAGTGAATTGGTCTTTCGTAGTTCGCCCATCAACGGTACTCCGGTTGGTCCCATTACCCCCTTCCTTGATTTTCATGCACCCTCTGGGCTTCGGCCTTATTTACCATCTTTAGGAACAAGTAATATGGAAACCGGTACCGTCAAGTGGTTCAATGACGCAAAGGGCTTTGGCTTCATCACTCCGGACGGCGGCGGCGAAGATCTGTTCGCGCATTTCTCGGAAATCCGCACGGAAGGCTTCAAGACGCTGCAAGAAAACCAAAAGGTTACGTTTGAAGTGAAGACGGGCCCGAAGGGCAAGCAAGCTGCTAACATCAAGCCGGTGTAAGCAACACGCTTCCTTCTGGACGCAAAAAACCCCGCCTCGGCGGGGTTTTTTTATATCAGTCGCTATTGCGAACAGCGATTATCTTCGCAGTATGCGGTTGATGATTTTGGTTATCCGAATAGACGTCGCGCGTGAATACCGAGTCCGGTTGCGACACTCGCGAGACGGTCGCCGAATACCGCTTTAGCATCCGGAAATGCCGCCGCCAATGCGCCCGATAGAAACGCCAATCCAGTGGAACCGCCCGTAAAGTAAATCGCGTTGACGTCGCGTGTCGTCACGCCGGCCGCCTGCACCGTGTCGCGCGCCGCCTGCACGATGCGCAGCGTTTCGTCCTGGCCGGCCTTGATGAGTTGCGCTTCGTCGAACGCGAGGCGCAGGTCGTCTTCCACTTCATCGAGATCGATCACGGTCTCTCCGCCCGCAGCCACGCCGATCTTTGCTTCTTCCGCGTGCGCGGCCAGCGCGTGACCCAAGCGGCGCTCCACGACGCGCATCAGGCGGTCGTGATGCTTTGCTTCAGTGAACAGGTGCCGCATCAACGCGAGTTCGCTGACGCGCTTCGGGGCGTAGACGGTGTTGATCAGATGCCAGGTCGCCAGATCGAAATAGATCCGGTTCGGAACCTCGCGGCCTTCCGGGTCCAGCGTCTGATAGCCCATTTCGCGCAGGATCGTCGCCAGCTCCACGCGACGATCGAAATCCGTGCCGGCGACGTGCACGCCGTGGTGCGCCAGCACGTCGTCCTTGCGCTCGACGCGCTTCATTCGCTCCGGCCCGACCCGCACCAGCGAAAAGTCCGAGGTACCGCCGCCGATGTCGGCCACCAGCACCAACCCTTCTTCAGTCAAATGCGATTCGTAGTCGAACGCGGCTGCGATCGGCTCATACTGAAAGTGGATTTCCCGCAGACCGACTGAGCGCGCGGCGGCTTCGAGCTGCTGCTGCGCCATCTGATCGGCACGCGGGTCGTCGTCGACGAAAAACACCGGGCGGCCCAGCACAGCGCGATGAATCGCGCCGCCAGCGCTTTTTTCCGCCGAACGCTTCAGGTGATCGACGAAAATCGCGATCACGTCCGTGTATTTGATCGCGGAACCGTCGCCGAGATCGGTGGAGTTCTCGGCGAGCGGCGAGCCGAGAATGCTCTTCATCGAACGCATCAGACGGCCGTCGAAGCCGTCAATATAGGCTGCGAGCGCCGCCCGCCCAAATTCGCGGGTGTTTTCGTCGGTATTGAAAAAGACCGAAGTGGGCAGTGTCGTGTAGGCGCCCTCGACCGGCGCGAGCTTCAGCGCACCGTCGACAGGAACGGCCACAGCCGAATTGGAAGTACCGAAGTCAATCGCGCAATAGTTCATGGCAGGAATCGCCGCTCACGGCTGGCGCGGACAGAAGGGGGAGCGGCTTTGTATCACGAAAGCCCAATCAGCATCAACTGACGTTTCAGGCGCGCTCGCGATCACGCAAAAGCCCAGCTCGACGGAACGAATATTGCTCATTTCGACAGGATACGCCGTCAATTTTCGGAATTCAGGAGACTTCAAGCAATGAGCGCGCCGCCTACTGCCGCCGTCCACGAAAAAAACGCCACGGTCGTCGAAACGGATCTGCCTTCGCGGCTCGACCGTCTGCCGTGGGGCCGGTTTCACTCGCTGATCGTGGTGGCGCTTGGCGTCACGTGGCTGCTCGACGGTCTCGAAGTCACGCTGGCGGGCGCGGTGGCAAGCGCGTTGAAGTCTAGTCCATCGTTGCACTTTACCAACGCCGATGTCGGTCTGACCGGTAGCGCCTACATCGCCGGGGCGGTGCTCGGCGCGTTGGGATTCGGCTGGCTGACCGACCGGCTCGGACGCCGCAAGCTGTTTTTCATCACGCTCGCCCTGTATCTGGCGGCGACGGCGGCAACCGCGCTGTCGTGGAATCTGGCCAGTTTTCTGCTATTTCGCTTCCTGACCGGCGCCGGGATCGGCGGCGAATACACGGCGATCAATTCGACGATCCAGGAATTCACGCCGGCGCGCGTGCGCGGCTGGACCGATCTGGGTATCAACGGCACGTTCTGGGTCGGCGCGGGACTCGGCGCGGCCGGCTCGCTGGTGCTGCTCGATCCGCATCTGCTGCCGCCCGACTGGGGCTGGCGCGCCTGTTTCTTCATCGGCGCGGTGCTCGCGCTGGGGATTCTGCCGATGCGCATGTGGGTGCCCGAAAGCCCGCGCTGGCTGCTCACGCACGGCGACGAGCGCGACGCGCGCGCGATTGTCGAAGGCATCGAAACGCGCTTTCGCAACGAAGGCCACAGCCTTTCCAACAACGACCTCAGGCGCCTGCGCTTACGCGCCCGTGGACACACGCCATTGCGCGAGGTATTCCATACGCTCTTTAGCGTGCATCGACGGCGCGCGCTGGTCGGTCTGTCGCTGATGACCGCGCAGGCGTTTTGCTACAACGCGATCTTTTTCACCTACGCGCTGGTGCTTACCGACTTCTACCACGTACCGGGCGACCAGATCGGCTGGTATCTGCTGCCCTTCGCGCTCGGCAATTTCCTCGGCCCGCTGATGCTCGGCCGGTTCTTCGACGTGATCGGGCGGCGCAAGATGATTACGGCGACTTACGCGATCTCCGGCATCCTGCTGACGCTGAGCGGCTACCTGTTCGCGCACGAGATGCTCACCGTCGTGACGCAGACGATCGCGTGGATGGTGATTTTTTTCTTCGCGTCGGCGGCCGCGAGTTCGGCTTATCTGACCGTCAGCGAATCGTTTCCGCTGGAAATTCGCGCACTGGCCATCGCCGTTTTCTACGCGTTCGGCACGGCGCTCGGCGGCATCGCCGGGCCGGCGTTTTTCGGCCGGCTGATCGACACGCATCAGCGCAGCGAGGTCTTTTCGGGCTATCTGGTCGGCTCGGGTCTGATGCTGGCGGCAGCGGTCATCGCGGCGATCTGGGGCGTGGACGCGGAGCGCAAGTCGCTGGAGAGCGTAGCAACGCCGCTATCGAGCGTCGCGGACGGCGTCGAATGAAAAAACGCGCGGTCAGCGCCGCGCGTTCGTTTTACTCAATACGTAAGTTGAAAACCGCTCAGAACGCCTTCTTCCAACCGCCGCCGTAGGCGATTTCCGCCAGCGGCAAACGCTGACGCACCGACTTCTCGCGCTCACGCAACACCGGGTCCAGTTTGTCCACGTCGCCGTAATGACCGAGCGAAATCATCGCGATCACCTCGACGTCGTTCGGCAGCTTGAATGCGCTGCGGAACGCGTTCGGGTCGAAACCGCTCATCTGATGCGCGGCAAGTCCGAGCGCGTGCGCCTGCAACACCAGCGCCATCGCCGCGGCGCCGGCATCGTACGGTGCGCAGCGATTCACCTCGCCCTTGTTGGTCAATGTGTGCGTAGTCACCCCGATCAGCACTGGCGCCGGCGCATTCCACCCCTGGTTGAACGGCACCAGCGTGGCGAAGGCCTGCTTGAACGAGACTTCATCGACGCTGCGGTCGAATACGAGAAAACGCCAAGGCTGCGCGTTATACGAAGACGGCGCCCAGCGTGCCGCTTCGAGCACGGAATGCAGATGCTCGCGGCTCACCGGCTCGCTGGAATACGCGCGCGGGCTCCAGCGGCCTGCAATCAGCTCGTGAATGGCAATTGCGGTGGGGGCGGGTTTGTTGATCATGCGCTTCTCTCGGTCGAAATTCATGAACGACGGGCAACTGCCCGGGGTCACATAGCATAACCGGGCTTCGGCGCGCGTGCGCCAACAAGCGAGCAGTTTGTTTTGCGCCGGCTGCGATAGTAAAACGGCCCCTTGCGGGGTCGTCGTCGTCGCGATGCCCGAATCGTCGGGCGGTTTCAAACCGGTGCATTTTCCGGCATCGTTCCGCTCGATACGTGCGGTTTTATGCCGCCTGCGGTTCCGGCACTTTCGCGGGTCGGTTGATTCGCAACACGATCACCGCCGCCACGAGGCACAAGCCGCCGGAAATCATCGACGCCACCGTGTACGTACCGAGGCTCGCGCGCAGCATACCCGCGCCGAGCGCCGCGAATGCCGCGCCGAGCTGATGGCCGGCGACGACCCAGCCGAACACCACCGGCGCCGATTCCTTGCCGTAGACGTCGGTGGCCAGACGCACGGTCGGCGGCACGGTCGCGATCCAGTCGAGGCCGTAGAACACGGCGAACAGCGGCAGCCCGAAGAAGTCGATGCCGAATGCGTGCGGCAGATACATCAGCGACAAGCCGCGCAGACCGTAGTACCAGAACAGCAGCACGCGGCTATTGAAGCGGTCCGACAACCAGCCCGAGAGCGTCGTGCCGAACAGATCGAAGATGCCCATCGCGGCGAGCAGCGAAGCGCCCTGCACTTCTGTCATGCCGTAGTCGCCGCACATCGCGATCAGGTGGGTGCCGACATAGCCGTTGGTACTCGCGCCGCAGATAAAGAAGCTGAAGAACAGCAGCCAGAAATCGCGCGTCTTGCTCGCCATGGCGAGTGTGCCGAAGGCGATCGCCAGCGGATTCTGTTTGGTGACGGTGCTGTTGATGGGCGAATCGTGCGGTTCGCCGTACGGGCGCAGCTTCATGTCGGCCGGGCGCTCGGGCAGCAGAAACGCAACCAGCGGAATCACGATCGCAGCCGCAATGGCGACGACCCACACCACTTGCCGCCAGCCGTGGTGCTCGGCGATGGCCGCGAGCATCGGCAGGAACACAAGTTGGCCGGTTGCCGAACTCGCCGTGAGAATGCCCATGACGAGGCCGCGCCGCGTGGTGAACCAGCGCGTCACCACCGTCGCCGACAACGACAGCGCCGCGACACCCGTCGAGCCACCGACCATCACGCCCCAGATCAGCACCATCTGCCACGGGTGTGTCATCAGCGACGACAGCGCGACGCCCGCCGCCATCGTCCCCAGCGCGGCCAGCAGCGTGGGGCGCACACCGAAACGTTGCATCGCCGCCGCCGCGAACGGTCCCATCAGACCGTACAGGGCGATGTTCACGGAGATCGCCAGGGAAATCGTTGCGCGGCTCCAGCCGAACTGATGCTCGAGCGGCACCATCATCACGCTCGGCGTGGCGCGTGTGCCGGCCGCCGCCAGCAATACCAGAAACACCACCGCGACGGTCAACCAGCCGTAGTGGAAACGTCCGCCAATCAGTCTTGCTGCCCAGTTCATCGGTTCTCCAATCGACGCCTGCTCCGCAGGCGACGCCGCCATTATTGTTACGCGTTCGGTAAAGGACTTGTGACAGATCAGTCACAATAGGTGTTGCGATATTAGTTACTGCTCGGTAACATGTCAAGGCGTTAATTGAGTTCAGGTGGCCATCCATGTCCAACAGTCAAACCTCCAAGCCGGCCGCTGCACGCCGCACGCGAAGCGCGCACACCGCCGGCCCGCAGGCGCAACAGCATTTGTTGCGCGCCGCGGACGAGCTGTTCTACCGCGAGGGCGTGCGAGCCGTCGGCGTGGACGCGGTGGTCGAGCGCGCCGGCGTGAACAAGATGAGCTTGTACCGGCAATTTTCGTCGAAAGACGAGCTTGTCATGGCTTACCTGGAGCGCAAAGACGAGCAGTTCTTCAGCTATGTGGAGCGCAGCTTCGCCAAACATCCGGGCGAGCCGGCCCGGCAGCTTCAGCAATATTTCGACGACCTCGCGATACGCGCGTCTGTCGACGATTATCGCGGCTGCCCTTTCGTGAACGTGTCGGTGGAGTTTCCGGAGGCGGCGCATCCGGCGCGGCAGTTCGTGTTTCGCAACAAGGCGCGCCTGATGGCACGGCTGACGGAACTGACAACGGCGGCGGGCGCCGACGATCCGGTAGCGCTCGCCAATGCGCTGGGTCTGATGATCGAAGGCGTGTATGCGGCCAGTCAGACGTATGGTCCCGGATGCGGGCCCATTCTGGCCGCGCCCAAAGTCGCCACACAGTTGATCGCCGCAGCGTGCGGGCGCGGAGTCGGCGGCGACGCCCGCAGCTGATTGAATTTTCTGCTTTGACGTTCTGTTTGAGCGAGGCACGAATCGACGCCGGTTCGCGCCGTTAAGATGGCGCTTTATCTCCCGCGCCACCTGCCATGTCGTTGCCCGCCGAATCCCACGATGCCGTTGTTGCCGCTACTCGTCACTGGCTGAGCGAGGCTGTGATCGGCCTCAATCTCTGCCCGTTCGCGAAGGCAGTCCACGTGAAGGGGCAGATTCGCTATGCCGTCAGCGATGCGGTGGACATGGAAGGCGTGCTGACCGATCTGGAAACGGAGCTTCAGACGCTCGTCGCCGCCGACCCTGACGCCGTGGATACGACGCTGTTAATCGTGCCGCAAGCGCTGGGCGATTTTCTCGACTACAACGATTGCCTGTTTTTCGCCGAACGCACGCTCAAGCAGCTTCGGCTCGAAGGCGTCGTTCAGATCGCGAGCTTCCATCCCTTTTACCAGTTCGAAGGCAGCGAGCCCGACGATATCGAGAACTACACCAATCGCGCGCCGTATCCGATTTTGCATCTGCTGCGCGAGGACAGCATCGAACGCGCGGTTCAGGCTTTTCCCGACGCTGAAGAGATTTACGAGCGCAATCAGGAAACGCTCCGGCGAATCGGGCTGGCCGGCTGGAATGCGTTGATGAAGCGGTAATTCGCGCACCGGGCCCGCCACAAGCGGCCGCGCGACTTCGCCTGATCAGGCCGAAACAAAAAACCGTTCCCTCAGCTCCTCGATCCCGAGCGTTTCCATCACCTCGTTCAAGCGCTCAGCGGGCCGGCGCCTCGGCAAATCCTTGTACTGGGCGATGATGAGTTCATTCTTCATGGAATGCTCCCAACCCACCAGTTCGGTCACGCTGACCTGATATCCATGCGCTTCGAGCTGCAGACACCGGAGCACGTTCGTGATCTGGCTCCCAAACTCCCGCGTGTGCAACGGATGCCGCCAGATCTCCGTGAGAGCGTTGCCGAGAGATTTGCCCTTGTTCTGCCGCAGCACCCCCGCCACCTCCGCCTGACAGCACGGCACGACCACGATGTACTTCGCCTTCTTTTCGAGCGCGAAGCGCAGCGCGTCGTCGGTCGCGGTATTGCAGGCGTGCAGCGCCGTGACGATGTCGATCCGGGCCGGCAAGCGATCCGACGTGATCGAGTCCGCCACCGACAGATTCAGAAACGACATGCCCGTAAATCCCAGCCGGCCAGCGAGCTCTTCCGACTTCGCGACGAGCTCCTCGCGCGTCTCAATGCCGTATATGTGTGACGCACCGCCCGCTTCTGCCTGAAATTCCTTGAAGAAAAGGTCGTACAGGATAAAACCTAGATAGGACTTGCCCGCGCCGTGGTCAACGAGGGTTACGGCGCCCTGCTCGTTCCTGAGGTCTTTGAGCAGCGGCTCGATGAACTGGAACAGGTGATAGACCTGTTTCAGCTTGCGGCGGCTATCCTGGTTCATCTTGCCGTCGCGCGTGAGGATGTGAAGCTCCTTCAACAACTCGACGGATTGATTTGGACGAATTTCGTGCGTTTTGCTAGACATCGGGGGAAACCGCCAAAAATTGCAGCGCGAACGTGCGACAGGCGACGGAAAAAGGGAAAAGTTGCTGCCAGTTTACCCAAAGTGCGGCTTGCTGACCGAAGGAGCCGTGCAAAGCATGTCAGAAATGGCTTAAAACTGGAACATTTCCTGCTCTAAAGCGTCGCGCGGAAGGTTCCAGAAAGGCGCAAGAGCAGCTTGCGTAACGGCCAGGCCCATGGCGCCGGCCGTGCCGCCTATAACAACGGGCTGCGGCCGTGGCTTTCACCACGCGAACCGAATGCATGTGGGGAGGACGGTCCCGGAACACGGGCCGAACGTTACGTAACCAGCAGCGCGCCGAGACGTCAAGCGGACGCGCGCTCGGAAAATAGAAGAGGCGGCAATGGATACGGTACCCAACGGAAACGTAGAACAAAAATTTCAGGAAATGCTGGCGAAACTCATCGCCACCCCGGCGTGGTCCGAGAAGCAGCAACTCGAACTGGAAATGGCCCGCGATATCTCGACGGAAATGCTCCGTCTGGCCGAAGTCATGCGCGACGGCAGCGTGGACATGGAAACTTGCCTGACGATGCTCAAGTACGCCAAGGTGCTCGACTTCGTCATGACTACGCTTGCGTCGCGGCGCGATATCAAGCCGCAAACGCTGCGCGTCATCTTCAAGCTCGCCGGGTTGAAGGTGGACGAGGCGTACCCCGGCTAGGACAGAGTTCGATGATGCTGCGACCCGCGCGGGCAGCGAGACGCCGTTCGCGCGGGTCGCTCGTTCTGTAGCTCCCCAAAAACAGCAACTCACGCGCGCGGCGCTTCGACCGGCGGTGTGCCGTCGTGAAAGAGCGTCTTGAGTTGCGAGCGCAATTCCGGCGAATCCGTGTGCTTGTGCACCGCGACCGCATGCTGTACGGCGGCGTCGAGCAATTCGCTCTCGCTGTCGGCAGACAGGGCGACGGTGCAGTTCGTTTCGCTCGGAAATTCGCGGCAATCGATGTATTTGCGGGACATGGCAGTCTCCTTGATTCAGACGACGTTCAGACATCCACGCAGGCAGCAGACGCGCGGACCACATCGCCGGCCGTGACACGGCAGCTCCGATCGCGCGGAGAGCGCCGGGTGGCGGGGAAGGCGGCGAGTTGGTCTGGCGCAAGGAAGACGCGCGCGGCATCCGATGGAAGGTGTCTGAAAAGTATAGGTCGCGTCGTCGCATAACACAGCAGCGGATGCGCGCCAGGCGAATGCGGGACCGCCTGAACCCAGCCTTTTTCGCCCGCCAGCCCGCTCGCGCGTTTGCCCTGCGCTGCCGAGGGTGTGAAAATAGCGCCCTTCGCGCCGCCGGATCATCCGAGCCATCGGCGCGCCGCCACTTCCGCTCTTCCGCAGGCCCGCATGTCATCCTCATTCCGTTCCGCCCGCGTCGCCGTGATCGGCGGCGGCCCCGCCGGCTTGATGGCCGCCGAGGCGCTCGCGCAACAAGGCGTGCAGGCCGACGTCTACGACGCCATGCCGTCGGTCGGTCGCAAGTTTCTGATGGCGGGCAAAGGCGGCATGAACATCACGCATTCGGAGCCGCTCGAGCCGTTTCTCGGCCGCTACGGCGCGCGCCGCGAGCAGATCGCGCCGCTCGTGCAAGCCTTCGATCCCGACGCCCTGCGCGCGTGGCTGCACGGGTTGGGCGTTGAGACATTCGTCGGCAGTTCGGGGCGCGTTTTTCCTGCGGATATGAAAGCCGCGCCGATGCTGCGTGCGTGGCTGCATCGGCTGCGCGAAGCGGGCGTGCGGTTTCACATGCGCCACAAGTGGTGCGGCTGGGAGACCGAAGCCGGCCCTGCCGTCACGCACACGCTCCGTTTCGCGACGCCCGACGGCGAGCAAGCTGTCACCTTCGACGCCGTGGTGTTTGCGCTCGGCGGCGCAACCTGGCCGCGCCTCGGCTCGGACGCCGCATGGGTCCCGCTGATGGCGTCGCGCGATGTGCCCATCACGCCTCTACTGCCGGCGAACTGCGGCTTCGATGCGGACTGGAGCCCCTATCTGCGCGAGCGTTTCGCGGGTCAACCGGTCAAGCCGGTGGCCATCACGCTCACCGATGTAGACAACAAAGTCCACAATCGACAAGGTGAAATACTTTTGACCGAAACGGGCCTCGAAGGCAGTCTGATCTATGCCTTGTCGGCCGCGATTCGGGAGCGGATTCTGGCGGACGGCGACGTCACGATCACGCTCGATCTGGCGCCAGGCTTGGCTTTGGAGCGGGTCGTCGCCGAAGTCACGCGCCCGCGCGGCTCACGCTCGATGGCGAGCCACTTGCACGGCCGAATCGGCATTGGCGGGGTAAAACTGGCTCTGTTGCACGAGATTTTGTCGAAAGAAGCCTTCGCCGACGCCAACGCTCTCGCGCACGCCACCAAGGCGCTGCCGGTGCGGCTCACGCGCGCCCGGCCGATCACGGAAGCGATCAGCACCGCTGGCGGCATTCCGTTCGAGGCGCTCGACGAACATCTGATGATCGAGCGCCTGCCCGGCATCTTCTGCGCGGGCGAAATGCTCGACTGGGAAGCGCCGACCGGCGGCTACCTGCTCACCGCCTGCTTTGCCAGCGGCCTCGCGGCAGGGCGCGGGGCGGCGGCGTATGTCGGCGGTGCGTCGATCTGACGCGCCGCATTGCCGTTCTCGCTGTTGAGAGAGCGGCAGCAACGCGTCTCACCGCTTAGCGCGCCTTCAGACGCCACAGCGACGTCACTTCGGCCATGCGCGCCGTGTGCAGCGCATCGGTTTCATCGGTCGACTTGGGGTGGCGCGGACGAATGTCCTCGCGACCGAGCACCGTCAGCCCCGCCTTGTCGATGGCGGCCAGCAGCCAGTCGCGCGTGCGCAAACCGAGATGCTCGGCGAAATCCGACATGATCAGCCAGCCTTCCCCACCCGGCGACAGATGCTCCGCCAGCCCGTTCAGGAAACCGAGCAGCATGCGGCTTTCCGGATCGTAGATCGCGTACTCGATCGGTGAAGCGGGCCTTGCCGGCACCCACGGCGGATTGCACACCACGAGCGGCGCGCGGCCTTCGGGGAACAAATCAGCCTGCACGACGTCGACCTGCTGGTCGTAACCGAGACGCGTGAGGTTTTCGCGCGCGCAAGCGAGCGCGCGCGGATCCTGATCGGTAGCGACGATTTTCTTCACGCCGCGTTTGGCGAGCAGCGCCGACAACACGCCCGTGCCCGTGCCGATATCGAACGCCTTGTTCAGCGAAGGCAGCGGCGTGCGCGCGACGAGATCCACGTATTCGCCGCGCACCGGCGAGAACACGCCGTAATGCGGATGAATCCGGTCGCCTAGCGCAGGAATCTCGACGCCCTTCTTGCGCCACTCGTGCGCGCCGATCATGCCGAGCAGTTCTCGCAGCGACACGACGGACGCCTCATCGGTCGACGGTCCGTAAGTTTCAATGCAGGCTTGCTGGACATCGGGCGCGCGGCGCAGCGGAATAGCGTACGCGGCGTCGAGCGGAATCAGGATCATGCCGAGCGTGCGCGCGCGCTGCGACTGCGCCTGCCGATGCAGGTTGAACGCGTCGAGCGGCGTTTCGCCCTGCTTGCGCGGTTTGCGCTCCAGTCGGCGCGTCACCGCTTGCAGCAGCTGGCGAGCGTTCTGGAAGTCGCCGTTCCAGAGGAGCGCCGTTCCTTCGCACGCGAGTCGGTAGGCGGAATCGGCGGTGGTGCGGTCGTCCGCGACGATGATACGCTTGGGCGGCGGCACGGCTGCTTCGGAGCGCCAACGCGCGGAGCGGGGGCCGTCGGCTTCGGGCCAGGTGATGGTTGCAGGGCTGGTCATGGTGAGGTGGGATCGGTGTTGCGGGAGCGACGCGCTGAGAAGCCGCGTCATCGGGGGGCGTTGCCCGCCGGAGTACTTGGAAGCGTTGCCGACTGACGCCCGAATAGTACCTCTGTCGTCCGGGTTCGCGGTGTGCTATTCGCCGGTGGAACGGGTGAAGCGCGCTATATGCCGGCCTCGACCACGGAATCTGTGGACTTAAAAGTCCACAATCGACAAGGTGAAAGAGATATGGTGACTTTGGACCGTTTCGCGGCTCACCGACGTTTCATGAAGCCGGTCCTTTTTTACAGGCGGAAGCGCCGTGCAGCGGCACGAACACGGCGTCTTATGGATAGCGCGCACCAAGAAAAAACGGGATTTCTGATTGAACAGAAACCCCGTTTAGTACAACTGGTGCCGGCTGCAGGACTCGAACCCGCCACCTCATGATTACAAGTCAAGCGCTCTACCTGATGAGCTAAGCCGGCATGAGGCCGTGATTCTACTTCATTTTACGATCTTGAGGCGAGCCCTTCCGCCGCCTTTCGATCCATCGTCGTCAGGCTGCGGGCCGGACGTCTCGCTATCCGCTTTGGCGGTGGCGGCATCCGTGGCTGGCGCCGTTTCGACCGCGCGTGGCGCGGGCGCTTCGATCTCGTCCGCCACTTCCGCATCGGCGCCCGAATCCTGCGCTTCACCGCCCGTCGACTCGACCGGGAACGCCATGCCTTGGCCGTTCTCGCGCGCATAGATCGCGAGAATATTGGCGATCGGCACCTCGATCTTGTGCGACTTGCCGGAGAAACGCGCGCTGAACTCGATCCACTCGTTGCCCATCTGCAGCTGGCTGGTCGCCTCGAAGCTGATGTTCAACACGATTTCGTTGTCGCGCACGAACTGACGCGGCACGCGCGTCTGATTGTCGACCCGAACCGCGATGTGCGGCGTATAGCCGTTATCCGTGCACCACTCGTAGAGCGCGCGCAGCAGGTAAGGCTTGGTGGAAATCTCTTGCATCAACTGTCCTCTTACCGGGCGCGGGCCCGCGCTCAGTCAGCCGCGCGGCGCCCTCGCCCCAAAGCCACACTCAACGACGCATCACCTTTTCCGAAGGCGTCAGCGCTTCGATATAAGCCGGGCGGCTGAAAATGCGCTCGGCGTACTTCATCAGCGGCGCGGCGTTCTTCGACAGTTCGATGCCGTAGTGATCCAGACGCCACAGCAACGGTGCGATCGCGACGTCGAGCATCGAAAACTCTTCGCCGAGCATGTACTTGTTCTTCAGGAAAATCGGCGCGAGTTGCGTCAGACGATCGCGGATCGCAAGACGGGCTTTCTCGTGATTCTTCTCCGCAGCCTTGCCCTTTTCGTTTTCGAGCGTGCCGACGTGAACGAACAGCTCTTTCTCGAAGTTCAGCAGGAACAGGCGGGCGCGGGCGCGCTGAACCGGATCGGCCGGCATCAGTTGCGGGTGCGGGAAGCGCTCGTCGATATACTCGTTGATGATGTTCGATTCGTACAGAATCAGGTCCCGTTCGACGAGAATCGGCACCTGACCATACGGATTCATCACGGCGATGTCTTCCGGCTTGTTAAACAGGTCGACGTCGCGGATCTCGAAGTCCATGCCCTTTTCGAACAACACCAGCCGGCAGCGCTGGGAGAACGGGCAAGTTGTGCCGGAATACAGAACCATCATGTTTACGTTTCCTCAAAAAGCTGAAAGGCCAGCGCGCGGAAAAACCGTCCAACAGGTTTTTCCTGGCGCCGGCCCCACGCCGGGTGACGGCGTGATTATTTGATATGTTTCCAGTACGCGGCGTTCAATCGCCAGGCGAAAAAGCTCAGGATACCGAGGAACAACAGCACCCACACGCCGAGCTGCTTGCGGGTTTTCTGGGTCGGTTCGGACATCCATGACAGGTACGACACGAGGTCGGCCACAGCAGAATCATAATCTACCGGCGACATCGTCCCCGGAGTGACCTGCTGGAAGCCGACAAATTTGTGTACCGTTTCGCCAGTTTTTTCGTCGGTTTCATCCCCGAACTTCGCGGTACGTTCGCCCTGAAGCTGCCACAGCACGTGAGGCATGCTCACGTTTTCATACACCAGATTGTTCCAGCCGGTCGGCCGCGTATTGTCGCGATAAAACGTGCGCAAATACGTGTACAGCCAGTCCTTGCCGCGCGCCCGCGCTTCCACCGACAAATCCGGCGGACTCGCGCCGAACCACGCTTTCGCGTCGTCCGGGCGCATGGCCACGGTCATGGTGTTGCCGACTTTGTCCGTGGTGAACAGCAAGTTCGCCTGAATCACGTTCGGCGCAATGCCGATGTCGGTCAGGCGGTTGTAGCGCATCAGGTTCGCGCTGTGGCAATTCAGGCAGTAGTTTACAAACAATTGCGCGCCGTGCTGCAAGGAAGCGAAATTCTCCGCGTTATCCGGCGCGCGGTCGAGAGGGAAATTCTCGTCCGCATGAACCGGGGCGGCCAGCACCGCGAGCAGTGTCGCGCCGATCAGCGCGCACTTCGTAAGCAGTTTTTTCATTCGTGTTCTCCTGGCTCGCGATTAGTGAGGCTTGAACCGCACCCGCTCGGGCGGCTGCTTGAACGTGCCAAGCCGCGTCCAGAACGGCATACCGAGGAAAAACGCGAAGTAGATCAGCGCGCAGACCTGCGCGATCAACGTGGCGGCCGGAGACGGCGGTTTAGTGCCGAGGAAGGCCAGCGTCAGGAACACGAGCACGAAGATCCCGTAGAACACCTTGTGAAAAAACGGCCGGTAACGGATCGACTTGACCGGCGACCGGTCGAGCCAGGGCAGGAAGAACAGCGACACCACCGCGCTGCCCATCACCACCACGCCCCAGAACTTCGATTCGGTGAAGGCCATGGCCAGAATCACCAACACCGCCAGCGCCGGCAGGCCCAGCTTCCATTTGCCGCGCGCGCGCAACAGCGCGAGCAGGCCGAGCAGTCCGATCACGACCATCAGCACGATCTTGAACGGATCCGTCGTGGCGCGCAGCATCGCGTAGAACGCCGTGAAGTACCACACCGGCGCGATTTCAGGCGGCGTTTGCAGCGGATTGGCCGGCACGAAGTTGTTCGCTTCGAGGAAATACCCGCCCATCTCCGGCGCGAAGAAAATGATCGCCGCGAAGATCAGCAGGAACACCGACACGCCCATGAAATCGTGCACCGAGTAGTACGGATGGAACGGGATGCCATCGATCGGAATGCCGTCCGGGTCCTTCTTTGCCTTGATCTCGATGCCGTCCGGGTTGTTCGATCCCACTTCGTGCAGCGCGACAAGGTGAGCGACCACCAGCCCGATCAGAACCAGCGGGATCGCGATCACGTGAAACGCGAAGAAGCGGTTCAGCGTGACGTCCGAGACCACGTAGTCGCCGCGAATCCACAGCGACAGATCCGGCCCGATGAACGGAATCGCCGAGAACAGGTTGACGATCACCTGCGCGCCCCAGAACGACATTTGCCCCCAAGGCAGCAGATAACCGAAAAACGCTTCAGCCATCAGGCAAAGGAAAATCGCGCAGCCGAAAATCCACACCAGTTCGCGCGGCTTGCGGTACGAGCCGTACATCAGCCCGCGGAACATATGCAGATAGACGACGACGAAAAACATCGACGCGCCCGTGGAGTGCATATAGCGGATCAGCCAGCCCCACGGCACCTCGCGCATGATGTACTCGACCGACGAAAACGCGAGCGTCGCGTCGGGCTTGTAGTTCATGGTGAGGAAGATGCCGGTGACGATCTGGTTGACCAGCACCAGCAGCGCAAGCGAACCGAAGAAGTACCAGAAGTTGAAGTTCTTCGGCGCGTAGTACTCGGAAACGTGCTTCTTCCACGTGGAAGTCAGCGGAAAGCGCCGGTCGATCCAGCCGACCAGCCCGGTCGTCTCTACTTCGTGTTCGATCGCCATTACGCTTCTCCTTTCTCGTCCTTGCCGATCACGAGGCCGGTGGCCGAGGTGAACATGTAAGGCGGGATGTCGAGGTTCTGCGGCGCAGGTTTGTTCTTGAAGACGCGGCCGGCCATGTCATAGGTCGAGCCGTGGCAAGGGCACAGGAAGCCGCCTGGCCAGTCGTCTGGAAGATTGGGCTGCGCGCCCTCCTGGAAGCGCGGCGTCGGCGTACAGCCCAGATGGGTGCACACGGCGACGGCGACGAAAAGGTTCTTGTGGTCGGTGCGTGAACGGAACTCGTTGTTGCAGTACTCCGGCAACGGCATCGAAAAAGGATTCTTGGTGTGGGGATCCGCTACTTCGTTATCGGCTTTCTGGACATCGGCGAGCATACGGTCGGTGCGGTTGATGATCCACACCGGCTTACCACGCCAGGCGACGGTCTTCATGTCGCCGGGCTTGAGATCGCTAATATCGACTTCGACCGGGGCGCCTGCTGCCTTGGCCTTTTCAGATGGTGCAAACGAACTAACAAAGGGTACGACAGTGGCAACGCCTCCAATGCCACCTGCTACGGTCGTCGCTATCAGCCAGGTACGGCGGCTGCCGTCGACGCGTTCATCTTCCTTGTCTCGCATCACACGCCCCACTTCTGAGTTGGATTTTTCCTTCACGTCTCTTCTACCGCCGCTAGTTTGCGCGAATGGAGTCGCCATTTACAAGGCCCGATTGCCAAAAACCGTGCGAAGCCTTTGATAAATCAGGGTTTCTCCGTACTAATCGCAAACCGTTTTGCACCTCCTTTTAAGTGCCCTCTCCGTTATTCCTGCCTTTTGCTTCGCTAATGCGTTTTGCGTCGCTCTTGCGATTGCGATTGCGTTTGCGATTCAAACGGGATTAGGGATATCGATAAAGAGGTGCTCGATATCGAACTGCTCTGAGAGATGCTTGCCCACCGCCTGCACGCCGAAGCGCTCGGTGGCGTGATGGCCCGCCGCGAGAAACGCCACGCCGCTTTCCGCCGACGTGTGCATCACCGACTCCGACACTTCGCCGGTCAGATAAACGTCGGCGCCCGCGTTGATGGCCGCGTCGAACATGCCTTGCGCGGCGCCCGTGCACCAACCCACGCGGCGCAGTTCGCGGTCGGCGTCGCCGAATACAAGCGGCGTGCGGCCGAGCGTCTGCTCGACTTGCGCGGTGAAGTGCGCGAGCGTGATCGGCATGGGAAACGTGGCGAGCCAGCCGAGGTCGTTCTCGCCGAAGCGCGCGTCGCTGATCCAGCCCATCTTCTGGCCGATCTGCGCGTTGTTGCCGAACTCGGGATGGTCGTCGAGCGGCAGGTGATAGGCGAACAGGTTCAGGTCGTTGGCGATCAGCAGCTTGAGCCGCGCGTGTTTGCGGCCGGTGATCTGCGGCGCTTCGTTGCGCCAGAAGTAGCCGTGATGAACCAGCACGGCATCCGCGCCCCAGTCGAGCGCCGCCTCCAGGAAAGCCGCCGAAGCGGTCACGCCGGTCGCGAGCTTATTGATCTTGCGACGCCCTTCGACCTGCAATCCATTAGGGCAATAGTCCTTGAAGCGCGCGGTTTCAAGGAGATTGTTCAAGTACAATTCAAGTTCGATCCGATCCATATAAACCTCTAGTCTTCAGATGCTTAGACGCTTTTGGCTGTTCTTTGCCCAAGCGGTGACCGTGCTGTTGGCGCTCATGTTCATCATTGCGACCCTCAAACCGCAGTGGCTCCAGCGTCAAGGGCAATTCGGCAAGCAACTCGCCGAACCGATCGTCGCCCTGCGGGAAGTAGCGCCAGGCATCGGTAGCGGCCCAGCTCAGGCGTCGTACGCGGACGCCGCGCAAAAGGCCATGCCCGCGGTCGTCAATGTGTTTTCCAGCAAGGATGGCTCACTGCCGCCCGACCCGCGCGCGAAAGATCCGCTATTCCGCTACTTCTTCGGCGACAAGAACCGCAAGCAGCAGGAACAACCCGCATCCAATCTGGGCTCCGGCGTGATAGTGAGTTCGGAAGGTTACATTCTAACGAACCAGCACGTCGTGGACGGCGCCGATCAGATCGAAATCGCGCTGGCCGACGGCCGCACCACGAATGCGAAGGTGATCGGCATCGATCCGGAAACGGATCTGGCCGTGCTCAAGGTCAACATGACCAACCTGCCCACCATCACGCTCGGCCGCATGGACCAGACCCGTGTGGGCGACGTGGTGCTTGCCATCGGCAATCCGTTCGGCGTCGGCCAGACGGTGACCATGGGCATTGTCAGCGCGCTCGGGCGCAATCACCTCGGCATCAACACCTTCGAAAACTTCATTCAGACCGACGCGGCCATCAACCCCGGCAACTCGGGTGGCGCGCTGGTCGACGTGAACGGCAACCTCCTCGGCATCAACACCGCGATCTATTCGCGCTCGGGCGGCTCGCTCGGCATCGGCTTCGCGATTCCTGTTTCGACGGCGAGGAGCGTGCTCGAGAGCATCATCACCACGGGTTCGGTCACGCGCGGCTGGATCGGCGTCGAACCGCAGGACGTCACGCCGGAGATCGCCGAATCGTTCGGGCTGGAGCAGAAGTCCGGCGCGATTGTCGCGGGCGTGCTGAAGAACGGCCCTGCGGACCGTGCGGGCATCAAACCGGGCGACATTCTCATGAGCGTGAACGGTCAGGAAATTACCGACACCACGCGTCTGTTGAATGTGATCGCGCAGATCAAGCCGGGCACGGCCGCGAAGGTGCATCTCGTGCGCAAGAGCCGCGAGATGGATCTGGACGTCACCATCGGCAAACGCCCGCCTCCGCCGAAGCAACCGGCCGAAGACAATGGCGGCGGCAGCGGTGATCAGGACGACGACGGCGGTTGACCATAGCAAAAGGCAAACCGAATCCAACGTCCGCAATAGGCAAGCACAAGCCATGCGCCACGTGCCAAACAAAAAGGGCAGTCCGCTACGGACTGCCCTTTTTGTTTGCGTAAGTTCGCCGAAGCGCTAAACCATCATTCCGACGGGCTCGCGTCTTCGATCACCACCGGCTGCTTGCCGACGATCAAGCGCGCCGCAATGATCCCCGCCTCGTACAGCACGATCAGCGGAATCGCCAGAATCAGCTGCGAGAACACGTCCGGCGGCGTGACCACCGCGGAAATCACAAACGCGGCGACGATCACATACGGACGAATCTCCTTGAGCTTCTTGAGCGTCACCACGTTCATGCGCACCAGCAGCACCACGACGATCGGCACTTCGAACGTCACGCCGAATGCGATGAACATGGTCAGCACGAAGCTCAGGTAATTGTCGATGTCCGTGGTCATCTCCGCGCCGAGCGGCGCGTTGTAGTGCGCCATCACGCGGAAAATGGTCGGGAACACCACGAAGTATGCGAACGCCATGCCGCACAGGAACAGCGTGTAGCTGCTGCCCACCAGCGGCCCGACCAGCTTCTTCTCGTGCTGGTAAAGACCCGGCGCGACGAACGCCCAGATCTGGTAAAGCACGATCGGCAGCGCGATGACGAAGGCCACCAGCATGGTCACCTTCATCGGCACGAAGAACGAGCCGGTGACGTCGGTGACGATCATCTTGCCGTCCTTCGGCAGGTTCTGCATCAAAGGCCGCGCCAGCAACCGGAAGATATCCGGCGCCCAGTACACCAGTCCGACGAACACCACGATGACGGCAAGGCCGGCGCGAATGATACGGTCGCGCAATTCAACGAGGTGGGAAATGAAGGTCTCTTCAGTGCCTTCGTCCTGGGTTTGCTGGGGGTCGCTCACGCCGGCCCTCGGTTAGAGATTGTCGTTCTGATCATCAGAAGAACCGCGTCGGACGACGCATGCTGGCCGGCGTATGCCGCGCCACGCGCGCCGCGCCCGACTGCACACGCGTGCGGCGCGTGGTTGCGCGCTTGTACCACGTGGGCATGGCCGTCTGCTTGACGCGCCAGTTCTTGCGTTTGGCGGCCGCAGCGGGCGTGCTCCCCGACCACGAGGTATTGCCCACATCTTCGAGCGCGCCGCCGGCAATGCTCGGCGACACCGACGAGCCGCTGCTCCACGCGTCGTTCAGTTCGGACTCGTGCTTGCGCAGGTTGTCCTGAACGGAGGTTTGGACGTTGGTCGCGGCGGCCTCGAACTCGCTTTTCATCCGACGCAATTCGTCGAGTTCGATTTCGCGCGTGACTTCGGCCTTCACGTCGTTGATATACCGCTGTGCGCGGCCGAACAACGCGCCGGCCGTGCGTGCGACGCGTGGCAGGCGCTCAGGCCCGAGTACGACCAGCGCGACGACGCCGATCAGCGCCATCTTGGTTAGACCGAGGTCCAGCATGAAGTGGAATGTCCGTCAGTAACGCGGGTGAGCCGCGGCTTAGCGGTAATCGCCCGAACGCGGCGTCTTTTCCTTTGCTTCCACGTCCACGGCGCCGTTGCGCGGCAGTTCGCGCTGTTGCGCTTCGGCTGCCGGTGTTTCGCCTTCCTTGATGCCTTCCTTGAAGCCCTTCACCGCGCCACCCAGATCGGTGCCGATATTGCGCAGCTTCTTCGTGCCGAACACGAGCGCCACGATCAACAACACGATCAACCAATGCCAAATACTCAACGAACCCATGACTACTCTCCTAAACCCCGATACCGCACCGGATGCGGCGATACTCGGGCGCCTTGCGGCATGAATCGAAGCGCGTACGCTTCATCTATACGTTACCGAGAACTTTCGGCTGCAACCCCGCGACACGGAATGTCATTGTGACCAGACGATCGCGTCGGCGTCGTTACAATGCGGCAAAAACAACGGTCGCGCTATTGTCCGTGACCAAAACTCGCTAAACACACCCGCACTGCGGCGTCAGCCCATGCGCTGCCAAGGGCGCGGCCCCGCGAGAATGTGCGCGTGCAGGTGATACACCTCCTGGCCGCCGCCCGGACCGGTATTGATTACCGTGCGAAATCCCGTTTCGCCGCCGGTGTACGCCACGCCCAGCTGATCGGCCAAACGCGCGGCCAAGACCAGCATTCTACCAAGCAGCGGTGCATCGCTTTCGGTACAGCTCGATAGCGTGGCGATGTGCTTGCGCGGAATCACCAGCACATGCGTCTCCGCGGCCGGACGAATGTCGCGGAAGGCGATGAACTCGTCGTCTTCGTGGACTTTGGTCGACGGGATTTCGCCGGCGGCGATCTTGCAGAAAAGGCAGTTCGGGTCGTGGCTCATCGTATTCCTGACACAGTTTGGCTGAAGCGCGAAGCCCACGCGGCGCGATTCATGTCAGGCCCGGCAACCGTCGGACGAAACTCAGAACCAGCCACGCGGATTCGCGAGCGGCTTGTTATCGTACAGATACAGCCAGCCCTTGATAATACGGTACAACATCCAGATGCTCACCGCCCACAGAACCGGAATGCCGATCACGACGAACAGCAGCAGGCCACCGATCGCGTAGCCCAGCAAGGCCATCCAGAAGGAGCGGATCTGCCACTCGAAATGGGCCTCGTACGGCGTGCCGGCCACATCGGGCCGCTTCACGTAGTTGATGATGATCGCGATCAGGATCGTCAGGCCGCCCGTCAGCCAGTGGACCGCATACAGCGCGTACAGCACGTGGGTGAGCGTACGCAGGCTGCGCTCGCGCTCAGGCTCGAGAGCATTGCGATAGACCGGCGGCGGATAGCTCTCGTGCGACTGTTCCATGCTTGCGTCCTCCCAAGGATGCGATCAGATGCGTTCAGTGCAATATGGGCGCCGGTGCTCTCCACTTCAAGACGCGAGCGCGGACCAACTACGATCAGTCGCCGTTCTGTTCGCGGTCGCGGCTTTTGCGCAGCGCCTTTTCCTCGATACCCGACATGCCTTCGCGGCGCTCCAGTTCGGCGAGCACGTCCGCCGGGCTGAGGTCGAAGTGGGACAGCATCACGAGGCAGTGAAACCACAGGTCCGCGACTTCGCCGACCAGCGCTTTCGGCGCGCCGCCGTGGCGTGCGTCCTTGGCGGCCAGCACGACTTCGGTGGCTTCTTCGCCGATCTTCTTCAGCACCGCGTCGTCGCCCTTGTGGAACAGGCGCGACACGTATGACACGTCCGGATCCCCGCCCTTGCGGCTGTCGATAATTGCCGCGAGGCGCATCAGCGTATCGGTCGTTGAAGCGGAGTCGGACGACGTGGTTTGCGTGGATTGCGTCATTTGTAAATGTGTTCGGGGTCTTTCAGCACGGGATCGACGGCGACCCAGTCGCCATCCTCCACCGAGCCTTCGAATTTCTGGAAGAAGCACGAATGGCGGCCGGTGTGGCAGGCAATGCCCGACACCTGCTCCACTTTGAGCAGCACGACGTCTTCGTCGCAATCGAGCCGCACTTCGTGCACATGCTGCACGTGGCCGGACTCTTCGCCCTTGAACCACAGGCGCTGGCGCGAACGCGAGAAATACACCGCGCGATTGGTTTCGATGGTCTTTGCCAGGGCTTCGCGGTTCATCCACGCGAACATGAGCACGTCGTTCGTCGACGCTTCCTGCGCAATTACGGGCACGAGGCCGTTCGCGTCCCACTTGACCTTGTCGAGCCAATTGACTGCCGATGGATTCACCACGTCACAACCTCACCGAAATGCCCTGATCGGCCATGAAGCGCTTGGCCTCGCCCACGGTGTGTTCGCCGTAGTGGAAGATGCTCGCGGCGAGCACCGCGTCCGCATGGCCGTTTTTGATGCCGTCGGCCAGATGCTGCAGGTTGCCCACGCCGCCCGAAGCGATCACCGGAATCGGCACGGCGTCGGACACGGCGCGCGTGAGCGCGAGGTCGAAGCCGCTTTTCGTGCCGTCGCGGTCCATGCTGGTGAGCAGGATTTCGCCGGCGCCCAGTTCGGCCATCTTGCGCGCCCATTCGACCGCTTCCAGGCCGGTGGCCTTGCGGCCGCCATGAGTGAAGACTTCCCAGCGCGGCGGCTCGCCGTCCGCAGAGACGCGCTTCGCGTCGATCGCGACGACGATGCATTGCGAGCCGTATTTGTCCGTGGCGTCTTTCACGAGCTGCGGATTCGCCACCGCCGACGAGTTCATGCTGATCTTGTCCGCGCCCGCGTTCAGCAGGCGGCGCACGTCTTCGACGGCGCGCACGCCGCCGCCGACCGTCAGCGGAATGAACACTTGCGAGGCGACCGCTTCGATGATCGGCAGGATCAGATCGCGCTGATCTGAGGTCGCGGTGATGTCGAGGAAGGTGAGTTCGTCGGCGCCCTGATCGTCGTAACGGCGGGCGATTTCAACCGGGTCGCCCGCATCGCGCAGTTCGACGAAGTTGACGCCCTTGACCACGCGGCCAGCCGTGACGTCGAGACAAGGGATGATGCGTTTAGCTAGAGCCATGATCTTGCAATTCTGCCAATACCGCTGATGAAGCCGCTCGCTTTGGAACTTCGACGAGCGGCGCAAGGTCGGCGCGGCGCAGTCGCGCTGCGCCGCCGGTGAGTCGCACGCGGACGGCCTGAGGCGCTCTGCCGGTGCATTACCGCGTCCGTTTTCGGCTGCCGGTGATTCGTTCACCGCACGCCGGCCGGAAACACGAGACGCGGGCGGCGAGCCTGAAGGTTCGCCAGAGCAAGCTCAGGCGTCGTCGGATTCGCGCAGCCGGTCCGCGAGGGTTTGCGCGGCCGCGAAGTCGAGATCGCCCGAATAAATCGCCCGGCCGCAGATCACGCCTTCAATGCCTTCGTCTTCGACTTCGCACAGCGATTCGATGTCGGCGAGGTTAGACAAGCCGCCGCTCGCGATCACCGGAATCTTCACTGCGCGCGCGAGGCGCACCGTCGCTTCGATGTTGATGCCCTGAAGCATGCCGTCGCGGCCGATGTCGGTGTAAATGATCGACTCGCAGCCGTAGTCCTCGAACTTGCGCGCGAGATCGGCCACTTCATGGCCCGTCAGCTTGCTCCAGCCGTCGGTCGCGACCTTGCCGTCTTTCGCATCCAGTCCGACGATGATATGGCCGCCGAACGCCGTGCAGGCGTCCTGCAGAAAGCCGGGGTTCTTCACCGCCGCCGTGCCGATGATCACGTACGACAAACCGTCGTCCAGATAGCGCTCGATCGTATTCAGGTCGCGAATGCCGCCGCCCAGTTGCACGGGAATCTCGCCGCCCACTTCCTCGATGATCGCGCGAATCGCGTCTTCATTCTTCGGCTTGCCGGCGAACGCGCCATTCAGGTCGACGAGGTGGAGACGCCGGGCACCGCGATCGACCCAATGTCGGGCCATCGCCGCCGGTTCCTCGGAAAATATCGTCGCCTGGTCCATATCGCCTTGTTTGAGGCGTACACACTGACCGTCTTTCAGGTCGATGGCGGGAATCAGCAGCATAGCAATCGGGTGTTGTCTGGGAAGGGGTTGAAGGTCGGCGGCAGCGGCTGGTAGCCCAGCCCGCCGGGACGCCGTTTCGCTAGTTTAGTACAACTCTTTCGACGCCCTTGCGCGGCGTCGTGAGGCAGCGAAAGCATGGTGTTGCGATTGCGGCGCGCGGCACACATTCCGCTTCTGGCGAAACGGCGCACGGCAACAGGATGAAGAAAGGCGCTCACGGGTTCCAGTGCACGAAGTTTCGATACACGCGCAACCCCGCTTCGGCGCTCTTTTCCGGGTGGAATTGGGTCGCGAAGATGTTATCTCGCGCCACCGCCGAGGTAAAGGGCACACCGTACACCGTTTCGCCCGAGGTATGGGCGGCGTTGTCCGGCACCACGTAATAACTGTGCACGAAGTAGAAGAACGCGTCGTCCGCGACGCCGTCCCACAACGGGTGCGGCTGCGCCTGGCGCACGCGGTTCCAGCCCATTTGCGGGACTTTGAAGCGCGAGCCGTCGTCCTGCAGCTGGCCTTCCAGGTCGAAGCGCAGCACTTTGCCGGGCAACAGGCCCAAGCCGGGCGTACCGCCCTCCGCGCTCCAGTCGAACAGCATCTGCTCGCCGACGCACACGCCCATCAGCGGCTTGCTGCGCGACGCCTCGATCACCGCGTCCTGCAGGCCGGACTCGGCCAGACTGCGCATGCAGTCGGGCATCGCGCCCTGGCCGGGCAGTACCACGCGGTCGGCCGCGCGAATCGCTTCCGGCCGGTCGACGATCGCCACGTCCGCTTCCGGCGCGGCTTTGCGCAGTGCCTGGGCAACCGAGCGCAGGTTGCCCATTCCGTAATCCACAATCGCTATCGAAGTTTTCATTTCAAGTTAGGCAGCAATGCCTTCAATCCATCGACGATGAATTCCACCGCCAGCGCCGATAACATCAAACCCATGAGCCGCGTGCCGATGTTGATACCCGTGCGACCGACCCAGCGGGCAATCGGTTCGGCGAGCCGCAGCGAAAAAAAGCAGATCGCCGCCAACACCGCGCCGATCGCGACGAGGCTGATCCGGTCGTACCAATGCGCCGACCCGGCCGCGTAGATGATCGTGGTGCTGATCGCGCCCGGACCGGTCAGCAGCGGAATCGCCAATGGAACGACGGCGATGTTGTCCTTCTGCTCGGCTTCATGGCGCTCTTCCGGCGTCGAACGGCTGTTGCCGATCTGCGCGTTTAACATGTTGATCGCCATCAGCAGCATGATGATTCCGCCGCCCACTTCGAGCGAGCCGACCGAAATGCCGAAGAAGCTGATGATCTGCTGCCCGAGCAGCGTGGTGATCGCGATCACGCAGAACACCGAAATCGCCGCAATCCGAATGGTTCTACGCCGCTCGACATCGCTCTGATTCGCCGTCAGGCTCATGAAGAACGGGATGGCGCCGACCGGGTTGATCAACGCCAGCAGCGAAATAAACGACTTCAGAATGTCCATCGCACACCGGGCGCGAGCGCACTCGACGCTGGTCCCGGTCCTGGTAATTGAGTTGGCCTATGAGACGGCTAGTGAGCGCTTACAGGCTGCCCTTGGTCGACGGAATCTGCCCCGCCGCGCGTTCGTCCAGTTCGGTGGCCATGCGCAACGCACGCCCGAACGCCTTGAACACCGTTTCCATCTGATGGTGGGCGTTCAGGCCGCGCAGGTTGTCGATATGCAAAGTGACGCCGGCATGATTCACGAAGCCGCGGAAAAACTCGATGGACAGATCGACGTCGAACGTACCGATGCGCGCACGCGTGAACGGCACATGGAATTCGAGACCCGGACGGCCCGAGAAATCGATCACGACGCGCGACAACGCTTCGTCGAGCGGCACGTACGAATGACCGTAGCGGCGGATGCCCTTGCGGTCGCCGATCGCTTTCGCGACGGCCTGGCCGAGCGTGATGCCGGTGTCTTCGACCGTGTGATGGTCGTCGATATGCAGGTCGCCATGCGCTTCGATTTCGAGGTCGAACAATCCATGCCGCGCGATCTGGTCGAGCATGTGGTCCAGAAACGGCACGCCGGTGGCCAGCTTTTGCTGACCGGTGCCGTCCAGATTGATCTTCACACGGATCTGCGTTTCGCTGGTGTTGCGAACGACTTCCGCAAGGCGCATGGTAATTCCTCGAATCTAGCTAGAAAGCGTCAGGTAGGTGGGATGGGAAAACGGCGGGCCACGCCTGCTTTCCGCAATATGGGAAAACGCTTGCGCGGCCGTTCGGCACGCCATTCAGTTCAGCACGAGTTTCAGTCCAGCGAGCAATTGGGCGTTTTCTTCCGGCGAACCGACGGTCAATCGCACGCAATTGGCCAGCAATGGATGCATTTTACTCACGTTTTTGATCAGAACCCGCGCCGTCAGTAGCGTTTCGAACAGAACCGACGCGTCGGGCACGCGCACCAGCAGGAAATTGCCGGCGCTCGGGAACACCTCCGCGCCCGGTAATTGGGACACCGCGCGCGCGAGTTTCGTGCGTTCTTCACGCAATTGCGCCGCTTGCGAGTCGAGCACGTCGACGTGGTCGAGCAGGAAATCGGCGGCGGCTTGCGTGAGCACGTTGGTGTTGTACGGCGGCCGCACTTTGTCGAATTCGGTCAGCCAGCCGGGTTTGCCGACCAGATAGCCGAGACGGATGCCGGCGAGGCCGAGCTTGGACACCGTGCGCATCACGACGACGTTGTCGAACGCGTCGGCGCGCGGCAGCCAGCTCTGTTGCGCGAACGGCTGATAAGCCTCGTCGATCACGACGAGACTCTTATTGGCCGCGGCGATGATGCGCTCCATGTCCGCGTTGTCGTACAGCGTGCCGGTCGGGTTGTTCGGGTAGGCAAGATAGATGATCGCCGGCTGGTGCTCGGCGATCGCGGCCAGCATCGCTTCGGTGTCGAGCGTGAAATCCGCTTTCAGCGGCACGCCGATGAATTCGAGATTCGCCAGCTTCGCCGACATCTGATACATGACGAATCCCGGCACCGGCGCGAGCACCTTGGCGCCCGGCTGCGCGCACGCGACCGACACCATGCTGATGATTTCATCCGAGCCGTTGCCGAGCAGCACGTCGCAGCCGGCCGGCACTTGCATCACCCGCTTGATCTTCTCGATCAGCGCATCCGGACGCGGCGCCGGATAGCGATTCAGCGCGACGCCGGCCAGATGCTCGCCCAGATGCGCGGCCAGTACCGGCGGTAGCGTGAAGGGATTCTCCATCGCGTCGAGCTTGATGTAGCCCGTGGCGTCCGGAACCGGATAGCTCGTCATCGCGAGCACGTCGCGGCGGATGATGTCTTGAGGTGTCGTCATAGGTCGGTGAAGCGGGTCGCAAGGAACGCCGGCCCGGCGTTGGCGGCATGCGGGCCGCCCCAGGTTGTCTGTATTGTCTTTATTAAACGAAGAACCGCACGCAATCCGTCGCCGGCATTCGCGGGCACCGGTTCGATGCCCGCGGCTTCAGCGCCGGATCAAACACGTTTAGCCGTTTTGCCGCATCCGGTATTCGGCGCTGCGGGCATGCGCCTGCAGGCCTTCGCCGTAAGCGAGCTCGGCGGCGATCTCGCCGAGCGTCTGCGCGCCTTCCGCGCTGACCTCGATCACGCTCGAACGCTTGAAGAAATCATAGACGCCCAAAGGAGACGAGAACCGTGCGGTACGTGACGTAGGCAAAACGTGATTCGGCCCCGCGCAGTAGTCGCCGAGGCTTTCGCTGGTGTAGCGGCCGAGGAAGATCGCGCCGGCATGGCGGATCAGTTGGCCCCAGTGATGCGGCTCCAGCGCGGAGATTTCGAGGTGTTCCGGGGCGATGTCGTTGGCGATCGCGCAGGCTTGCTCCATGTCGCGCACCTTGATCAGCGCGCCACGGTCTTCCAGCGACTTACGGATCACGTCGCGGCGCGGCATGGTGGGCAGCAGTTCGTCGATCGCGTCTTTCACGCGGCCGATGAACGCGTCGTCCGGGCACAGCAGGATGGATTGCGCGAGTTCGTCGTGCTCGGCTTGCGAGAACAGATCCATCGCGACCCAACGCGGGTCCGTGGTGCCGTCGCAGAGCACGAGGATTTCCGACGGCCCGGCGATCATATCGATGCCGACCGTGCCGAACACGCGGCGCTTGGCCGACGCGACATACGCGTTGCCGGGACCGCAGATCTTGTCGACTGCGGGAATGGTCGCCGTGCCGTACGCCAGCGCGCCGACCGCCTGCGCGCCGCCGATCGTGAACACGCGGTCCACGCCGCCCAGCAGCGCAGCCGCGAGCACCAGCGGATTCTTCACACCATCCGGCGTGGGCACGACCATGACGATTTCACGCACGCCGGCCACTCGCGCCGGAATCGCGTTCATCAGCACCGAGGACGGATACGCCGCCTTGCCGCCCGGCACGTAGATACCCGCGCGATCCAGCGGCGTGACTTTCTGGCCGAGCACGGTGCCGTCGGCTTCCGTGTACTGCCAGCTATGGCTGCCGCACTCGATCTTCTGCTTCTCGTGGTAGCCGCGCACCCGCGCCGCCGCCGCTTCGAGCGCCGCGCGGCGCTTTGGCTCGAGACTTTCGAGCGCCGCTTCCAGTTCCGACATCGGCAACTCGAGCGCATCGACGCTCTTCGCCTCGACACGGTCGAAGCGCTGCGTGTATTCGAGCACCGCAGCGTCGCCGCGCGCCTTCACGTCGTTCAGAATCTGCGCGACCGAGCGCTCGATTGCTTCGTCTTCGCTCGCCTCGAACGCGAGCACCGCGTGCAGCGACTTCTGGAAGTCGGGAGCGGTGGAATCGAGTTTGCGAATCTTGATAGACATACGGGTATCCGTTTCGGTAAGGCGCGCTTTAGAACGTGGTCACACTGACACTCACACTCAGGCCGTCGCCGCGCCGGCCTTCGACGCGCGTTCGAACGCATCGAGGATCGGCCGCAACGCGGCGCGCTTGAGTTTCAGCGCCGCCTGGTTCACCACGAGGCGCGACGAAATCTGCATGATCTCCTCCACCTCGACCAGATTGTTGGCGCGCAAGGTATTGCCCGAACTCACCAGGTCGACGATCGCATCGGCGAGACCGACCAGCGGCGCCAGTTCCATCGAACCGTACAGCTTGATCAGATCGACGTGCACGCCCTTGGCGGCGAAATGCTCACGTGCTGTTTCAACGTACTTGGTCGCGACGCGCAAGCGCGCGCCCTGGCGCACCGCGTTCGCGTAATCGAAACCGGCGGCGACCGCGACCGACATGCGGCAACGCGCAATATCCAGGTCGACCGGCTGATACAGGCCGCTGCCGCCGTGCTCGAGCAGTACGTCTTTGCCCGCCACGCCGAAGTCGGCCGCGCCGTATTCGACATAGGTCGGCACGTCGGTGGCGCGCACGATGATCACGCGCAGGTTCGCGTCCGTGGTCGGCAGAATCAACTTGCGCGAGGTTTCCGGATCTTCGGCCACTTCAATGCCGGCTGCGGCCAGCAGCGGCAACGTTTCCTCGAAGATACGCCCTTTCGACAACGCCAGCGTGAGCGGAGCGCTCACCGCCGGCGACGACGAAGTTTGCGGCATGGCGCTCATGCCTGGCTCCCCGAAACCCGGCGCACCTTCGCGCCGAGAGCGGTGAGCTTGGTTTCCATGCGGTCGTAACCACGGTCGAGGTGATAGATCCGGTCGATCAGCGTTTCACCGTCGGCGCGCAACGCAGCGATCACGAGACTCGCGGAGGCGCGCAGATCGGTCGCCATCACCTTCGCGCCCGAAAGCTGTTCGACGCCGGTCACGAGCGCGGTGTTGCCGTCGATCGTGATGTTGGCGCCGAGGCGGTTCAATTCCTGCACGTGCATGAAGCGGTTTTCGAAGATCGTTTCGACGATCTGCGAAGTGCCCGTCGCGATCGTGTTCAGCGCCATGAACTGCGCCTGCATGTCGGTCGGGAACGCCGGGTATTCGGAGGTGCGGAAGGTGACCGCACTCGGACGCTTGTCCATGCGCACGCGCATCCAGTCGTCGCCCTCTTCGACCGTGACGCCGGCTTCGCGCAGCTTTTCGGTGACCGCTTCGAGAATCAGCGGACGCACTTTACGCAGCGTGACGTCTCCGCCTGCTGCCGCTACCGCGCACAGGAAGGTGCCGGCTTCGATCCGATCCGGAATCACCGTGTGCTTCGCGCCGTGCAGCTTGTCGACGCCCTGGATCACAAGGCGATCCGTGCCGATGCCTTCGATCTTCGCGCCCATCGCGACCAGCAAATGCGCAAGGTCGCCGACTTCCGGCTCACGCGCCGCGTTCTCGATGACGGTCTCGCCTTCGGCCAGCACGGCTGCCATCAGCAGATTCTCGGTGCCGGTGACGGTGATCATGTCGGTGACGATACGCGCGCCCTTCAGACGCTTTGCGCGCGCTTCGATAAAGCCATGCTCGATGGTGATCTCGGCACCCATGGCCTGCAGGCCCTTGATGTGCTGATCCACCGGACGCGCACCGATCGCGCAACCGCCCGGCAGGGAAACACGCGCGTGACCGAAGCGTGCGACCAGCGGGCCGAGCACGAGAATCGACGCGCGCATGGTCTTCACCATTTCGTACGGCGCGACGAGGTTATCCACCTTCGACGCGTTCAGCGACACGCGCCCATCGCCGTTTTCGATCTGCACGCCCATCTGGCCGAGCAGCTTGAGCATCGTGCGCACGTCCTGCAGGTCGGGCACGTTTTCCAGATGCACCGGCTCCGCGCTGAGCAGACTCGCGCACAGAATCGGCAACGCCGCATTCTTCGCACCCGAGACGACGACTTCACCCGACAGCGGGTAGCCACCTTCAATGACGAGTTTATCCATGCCTGTCAGTTCCTGATTGACCCGGACTTCGGCCGGGGCTGCTTTGACCGTGTTCGGCGCGCCGCTACCAGCGTCACGCCCTTCTTGAGTAATTCGCACTAAATTTCCAGATTACGCGTTCTGCCATTCGGCGGGCGTCAGCGTTTTCATGCTGAGCGCGTGGATTTCTTCGCGCATGCGGTCGCCGAGCGCCGCATACACGAGTTGATGTCGCTGGATCAGACGCTTGCCTTCGAAGCTCGGCGAAACGATGGTCGCAAAGAAATGCTGGCCGTCGCCTTCGACTTCGAGATGCTGGCAGGCGAGCCCAGCCGCGATGTATTGCTTGACCTGTTCGGGAGTCGGCAACATAAGAGAAGCTCCTGATCAGTGGCGCAGTTTGTAGCCGGAGGCGAGCATGCGCATCGCCACCACGGCCAGCACCACAAAGAAACCGGCAACGATCGCAAGGCTCGCGAGCGGATTGATATCCGACATCCCGAAGAAACCATAGCGAAAGCCGTCGATCATGTAGAAAAAGGGATTCAGCCGCGACACTTCGCGCCACACCGGCGGCAGCGTGTGCGTGGAGTAGAACACGCCCGAGAGGAACGTGAGCGGCATGATCAGAAAATTTTGAAACGCCGCAAGCTGGTCGAATTTGTCGGCCCAGATACCGGCGATCAAACCGAGCGTACCGAGAATCGCCGCGCCGAAAATCGCGAACAGAATGATGTAGAGCGGCGCGCTGAAACTGACCGGCACGAACCAGATCGTCACGATGAATACGCCGAAGCCGACCGCCAGCCCGCGCGCCACGGCCGCGAGCACATAGGCGGAGAACATCTCGTAGTGCGACAGCGGCGGCAGCAACACGAACACCAGGTTGCCCGTGATCTTCGACTGGATCAGCGACGACGAGCTATTGGCAAACGCATTTTGCAATACGCTCATCATCACGAGACCCGGAATCAGAAAACTCGTGTATTCGACGCCCGGATAGACCTCGACGTGACCGCGCAAAGCGTGACCGAAAATCGTCAGATACAGGAGCGCGGTGATGACCGGTGCCAGTACCGTCTGGAACGCCACCTTCCAGAAACGCAGGAGCTCTTTGTAAAACAGCGTACGGAAACCGCTCATGCAAGCCCCTCGATCACTTCCGGACCGTTCATCACCTGAACGAACACATCTTCGAGATCGGCTTTGCGGACCTCGATTTCTTCGAATACGCAGCCTGCCGCCCGGCACTGCGCGAGAATTTTCTCGACGTCGTCGTAGCTCGCCAGACGCAGGAGATGCTGGCGGCCATTGCCGTTACCCGTGCCGCTTTCCACTTCGAGTGGACGCAGATCGGCCGGCAAGACGCCTTGCGCGAACCGCAGGAACAGTTGCATGCCGGCAAAGCGTTGCAGCAGCGTGCTGGTGCGTTCGAGCGCCACCACCTCGCCGCGCCGCAGCATCGCAATGCGGTCGCACAGCGATTCGGCTTCTTCCAGGTAGTGCGTGGTCAGCACGATGGTGTGGCCTTCGCGGTTCAGGCGCGAAATGAATTTCCACAGCGTTTGCCGCAATTCGACGTCGACGCCCGCGGTCGGCTCGTCGAGCACGATCACCGGCGGACGATGCACCAGCGCCTGCGCGACCAGCACGCGACGCTTCATGCCGCCCGACAGCGCGCGCATGTTGGCGTCGGCTTTGTCGGTGAGGTCCAGATTGGCCATGATCTCGTCGATCCATACGTCGTTGTTGCGCAGCCCGTAGTAGCCGGACTGGATGCGCAAGGTTTCGCGGACCGTGAAGAACGGATCGAAGACCAGTTCCTGCGGCACCACGCCGAGCGCGCGGCGCGCGGCGCGGAAATCGCTGACAACGTCGTGGCCGCGCACAGCGATGCTGCCTTCATCGGCGCGCGCGAGCCCGGCGAGGATGCTGATGAGCGTCGTCTTGCCCGCGCCGTTCGGACCGAGCAGTCCGAAGAACTCGCCTTCTTCAACTGTGAGGCTGACGCCCTTGAGCGCCTGCAAATCCTTGTAGCGCTTCTTGACGTTACGAATTTCTATGGCTGACATGACTGTGGGCCGCGTGCGTCGCGGCGCCTAAAGGAGCCCTGAGAGGGCGCGCAAATGCTTGGAAGGAACGGAATTGGGGCCGGTTAGGTGCCCCAAAAAACGTTTGATTATAGGGCAAAAATCTGTGGCCCTATCTCAGTAGGAGGTGTTCGGAGGTGACGCGTTAGAGCGTCAATGTCGCGCGCCGATGAGGGTATCGACGCCGTAGGCTTGCGCGAGGCTGGCGAGACCAGCCGGCAGATTGACGATCTCGAACGTGGCGCCGCGTGCCTGGGCGGCACGCTGCCATGCGAGGAGGACGGCCAGCGCGGACGAATCGAACTGCGCAAGCGGTGCGCAGTCCACGCCCGTTGCGCCCGCCGCGATACGCTGCAAACCCGCCCCGAGCGCAGCAGTCGCGCTCGCGTGGGTCAGCGTCGCGCCGCACTCGAAGCGGCTGACGACGGGGTTCAACACTTCGCTCACGACTGCTTGCCCGCGGCGAGTTGCTGGTTGCGCTGCGTGAGGAACTGGATCAGTCCGTCCACGCCCTTCTGCTGGATCTGCTCATTGAACTGCTGCTGGTACGCCTGGATCAGCCATGCGCCGAGCACGTTGATGTCATACACGCGCCAGCCTTGCGGCGTCTTGTACAGACGGTAGTCGAGTTCGATCGGCGAGCCGTTGTTCATTACGACCGAGCGCACCACCGTGTCGGTGTCGTCCGGGTTCATGCGGAACGGCTTGTACTGGATCTGCTGATCGCGCACCTGGGCCAGCGCGCCCGAGTACGTACGGATCAGCAGCGTCTTGAACTGCTCGACCACCGCGTTTTGCTGCTCCGGCGACGCGGTGCGCCAGTTGCGGCCCATGGCCAGTTGCGTGGTGCGGCGGAAATCCGTGTACGGCAGGATCTTTTCGTTGACCAGCTTCGTGATGTGCGAGATGTCGCCCTGCTGGATCGACTTGTCTGCACGAATTGCGTCGATCACCTGCTGGGTGACGGTCTTGATCATGCCATCGGGCGAATTGGTGTCGACCGTCTGTGCCGATGCACCGGCACTGGCAAACGAGAACAACGCGGCGAACAGCGGAATCAGGAAGAATTTTTTCATTTGGAGCCTTGCCTTAAAAGATAGTGCAACCGTTTGAGCCGACATTAACACGCGAGTTCAGCAGCAATCCATGCGCAAACTGCGAGAGTCGTATCGATCTGTTACGGCTGCACGATGATCAACGCAATTTGAATGACGGAAAGTTGAAGCGCGTGGGCGGAACCAGTTGGCCGGCCGGGATCTGCGTCGTCTCAGGACCGCCGTTCAGGTCCAGCGGCGGCGATTCAGCCGTGCCCGAAGCGGCCTCGGGTGCGGCTGCCGTGCCCGATGCGGCTTGCGGCGGCGTTGCCACGGTCGCACCCGAAGCCGGCGCGGCCTTGGCGGCGGCAGCACCCTGCGTGCCCGCAGCGCCGGTCGCGGCGGCCGCCGGCGCACCGGCCGCACCGCTGTCGACGTCGTCGTACTTCGGCAGCGGCGCTTCGTCGCCATAATTGGGCAGCGCTTGCGACTGCTTGCCGTCCGACAACAGGTACTGACGGCGTTGCAGATACGCGCTACGCACGAACGAGTATTTGTCGAGCGCGGCGCCCTCCAGCACGTCGCCGGCGCTCAGCAGATTCGCACGCGTGTTGACGATGTTCAGGCCGTACAGCGCCCAGCTCAGCCCATCCGGATGAATGTAGCTGAGCGGATTCACATAGTAATTGCCGATCGAGCCGACCGCGTCGCGCACGGTGCTCGGCCCGAACAGCGGCAGCACGAGGTATGGGCCCGCCGGCACGCCGTAGTGGCCAAGCGTCAGGCCGAGGTCGTTGTCGTGCTTGGGCAGCTTGGCGAGCGTCGCCACGTCGAACAGACCGCCAACGCCGAACACCGTGTTGATCACGATCCGCATGATGTCTTCGACGCCGTCGGTGATCTTCAACTGCAGCAGGTTGTTCGCCGCAATGTAGACGTCGCCGATGTTCGAGAAGAAGTTCGTCACGCTATCGCGCACCGGCTGCGGCGTGATGAACACATAGCCTTTCGCGACGGGCTTGAGCGCGTATTGATCGAGCTTGTCGTTGACGGTGAAGATCGTGCGGTTCAAGCCTTCGAGTGGATCGCCCGGGGTCGGCGTCTGCACCGTCGTACAGCCGGCGAGCAGCGCTGCGGCTACCGCCAGCTTACCGGCCTGGAAGGCGCGCGCGCCGCTGATGCGTGTGGTCTGCATTCTTGTTCTCCTTATTGAGCGGCCGCGCCGGAGGCGGGCAAGCTCGATGCCGCTGCGGGTGCGGGTGCGGACGTGCCCGCCGCCGCGCCAGGTTTGGACGCACCCGAATCCGCCGCCTTGCTGTACAGAAACTGGCCGATGAGGTTTTCCAGCACGATCGCCGATTGCGTCATGGAGATGGTGTCGCCCGCCTTGAGCATTTCGCTGTCGCCGCCGGGTTCGAGCCCGATGTACTGCTCGCCGAGCAGCCCCGAGGTCAGGATCTTCGCCGAGGTGTCTTTCGGAAACTGGTATTGCTTGTCGAGGTCGATCGTGACGAGCGCCTGATATGCATTGCTGTCGAAGCCGATCGAAGCGACGCGGCCGACCGTCACACCCGCGCTCTTCACGGGCGCGCGCGCCTTCAGTCCGCCGATATTGTCGAACTTGAGCTTGACCGGATAGGTTGCCTGGAACGACAACGAGCTCATGTTGCCGGCCTTCAGCGCGAGAAACAGCAACGCCACAAAACCCAGCACCACGAACAGGCCGACCCAGAAGTCGAGAACAGCAGTCTTTTTCATCGTCATCCCAAAGTGAATCCGCCACGCCGCCGATACTCCCCGCCGCGCGCGGCCAGTGACGCGCCGCCGTCGGAAAACATGCAGCGCAGTCTTAGCTGAACATCAGTGCGGTCAGCAGAAAATCGAGGCCGAGCACCGCAAGCGACGCGTACACGACCGTCTTGGTCGTGGCGCGCGACACGCCTTCCGGCGTCGGCTTGGCTTCATAGCCTTGAAACAGCGCAACGAACGTCACCGCGAGGCCGAACACCACGCTCTTGATAACGCCCGCGCCGACGTCGCGCCAGACATCGACGCCGCCTTGCATCTGCGACCAGAACGCGCCGGCATCGACGCCGATCAGCAGCACGCCCACCACATAGCCGCCGAACACGCCGACCGCGCTGAAGATCGCCGCGAGGATCGGCATCGAGACGATGCCGGCCCACAAACGCGGCGCGACCACCACCTTGACCGGGTCGACGGCCATCATTTCCATTGCGGTCAGTTGCTCGCCGGCCTTCATCAAGCCGATCTCGGCGGTGAGCGAAGTGCCGGCACGCCCGGCGAACAGCAGCGCCGTCACCACCGGACCGAGTTCGCGCACGAGCGACAGCGCGACCAGCAGGCCGAGCGCCTGCTCGGAACCGTAGCGGTTTAGCGTGTAGTAGCCCTGCAAGCCGAGCACGAAGCCGACGAACAGACCCGACACCGCAATGATCACCAGCGAATAATTACCCACGAAGTGGATCTGCTTCGTGACAAGACGCGGACGGCGCAACAACGGAAAAAACTCGAGCAGCAGCCGGAAGAAAAAGCGCGTGGCGTAGCCGGCCGTGCCCAGCCCGTCGATCACCGAGCGGCCGATGGCACTGATCATGACTGACCTCCGCCGATGCCGAAGTCCGCCGCGAGCGGCGTCTTGCTGGGATAGTGAAATTTGAAGGGACCGTCGGGCGCGCCGTCGATGAACTGACGCACGGTGGGATCGGTCAAGGCGCGCAATTCAGCGGGCGTGCCTTCGGCGTGAACCCCGCCGTTGGCGAGAAAATAGACGTAATCGGCGATCGCGAACGATTCGGGCACGTCGTGCGTGACGAGGATCGAGGTGGCGCCGAGCGCCTGATTCAGCGCGCGAATCAGGTTCGCGGTGATGCCGAGCGAGATCGGATCGAGACCGGCGAACGGCTCGTCGTACATCATCAGTTCGGGATCGAGCGCGATGGCGCGCGCCAGCGCGACGCGCCGCGCCATGCCGCCCGAAATCTCCGACGGCGCCAGGTCGCGCGCGCCGCGCAGGCCGACCGCGTTGAGCTTCATCAACACGAGGTCGCGGATCAGTTCTTCAGGAAGGTCGGTGTGTTCACGCAGCGCGAAGGCGACGTTTTCGAACACGGACATGTCGGTGAACAGCGCGCCGAACTGGAACAGCATGCCCATCTTGCGGCGCAGCGCGTACAGGCCGTCACGCGTTTGCTGGCCGATGTCCTGGCCCTGGAACAGGATCTGGCCGCGCTGAGGGCGCACGAGGCCGCCGATCAGACGCAGCACCGTGGTCTTGCCGCAACCCGATCCGCCCATGACCGCGACCACCTGACCGCGCTTGAAGCGCAGATTCAGGTTCGACAGGACGAGCCGGTCGCCATAACCGAAGTCGACGTCACGCAGCTCGAGTAAGGTCTCGGGGGAGGAAGACACGAAACTGACAGTCCTTTTACGCGGAAGGCGAATTATAGGGCCACCGTGCAAAAGTTGCCGTGAGGGTGCCCTGTCCCTTAACTAATCATGACGATTATCGCGTAAACCCTTGTTGCAGTGCAGAAACGGCGGCAGCGGGATCCGCCGCTTCCGTTACCGCCCGCACCACGGCCGCGCAGCCGACACCCGTCGCCAGCACGTCGGGCAGCACCTGCAGGTCGATTCCGCCGATTGCCACCAGCGGCACAACGCCGTCGAGCAGCCGCACGTAACGGGCTAGGCGCCTTAGACCCTGCGGCGCGGTCGGCATGACCTTGGTGGTGGTGGGAAACACCGCACCCAGAGCAATGTAGCTTGGCCGGAAATGCAGTGCTCTCAGAATCTCGTAGAAACCGTGGGTCGACAGGCCGAGCCGGACGCCGCCCGCAGCGAGCGCGGCGAGGTCCGCCGTATGCACGTCTTCCTGACCGAGATGGACGCCGTATGCCCCCGCCTCGAGCGCGGCCTGCCAATGGTCGTTGATGAACACCTGAGCGTCGTGCTGACGGCCGGCGGCCACGCAGCGGGCAATTTCATGCTTCAGCTCATCGGCGGGTTCGGCTGATTTGCGGCGCAACTGCACCGTCTTCACGCCGAAGCCCACTACGCGTTCGACCCACTCCGCCGTCGGCAGCACTGGATACAACCCCAACCGGTCCGGGCAGCGCGGGAACGCCTGCGGCGGCGCGTCGGGCAAGCCGGCTAGACGCGGGAAATGGCTGAGATCGGCGGGAAAGGCGTCGTCGGTACGGCTTTCATCGCCGTCGCGCCAGGCCAGCGCCAGCACCAGCGCGTCATGCGGGTCGAAACCGCAGTCGAGGAACGCCGCCAGCGCGGCAATCCAGTCTTCCGCCAGATGGCCTTCGAGACGGTATTTTTCGCCGCCCAGATGCAACGTGGCCTTGTCCTCGGCGGCTTCGATCACGCCGGCGCCCCGCACCAGCCAGCGCGCCACCTGCTCACCATGCTGCTGCGCGTCGGCGATCACGATCAGATCGCCGCCGTTCGGTTCGTCCGGCGCGGTCAGGCAGATGCGCCACGGCGCGTGGGTCGGCGGCCAGTCGCCGAGCCGGGCGCGGATGCGCTCGGCGGCTTCGGTGAGTTCGTCGGCGGGCGGCCAGAAAAGGTCGCGGTCCTTCAATGTCAAAGTCTGCGTCATACGGCGCTCCCGTCTTGATGCCAGAACGGCATGCCGACCACCGGCGTGCTCGCGTGCGCGCTTTCGCGCTCGGCCATCGGTCCCGCCAGAAAAGCCTGGCGGCCCGCTTCGACACCCAGCGCGAAGGCGCGCGCCATCGCGTCGGGGTGGGTCGCCTGCGACACAGCCGTGTTCAGCAGCACGCCGTCGAAACCCCATTCCATCACCTGCGCCGCGTGCGACGGCACACCGAGACCGGCGTCGACGATCAGCGGCACGTCCGGCAGACGCTCCCGCAACACACGCAGCCCATAGGGGTTGATCACGCCCTTGCCGGTGCCGATCGGCGCGCCCCACGGCATCAGCGCTTCGCAGCCGGCGTCCAGCAGACGGCGGCCGATCACCAGGTCTTCGGTGCAATACGGCAGCACCTTGAAGCCGTCCTTGATCAGTTGCGCGGCCGCTTCGATCAGACCGACCGGGTCGGGCTGCAGCGTGTAGTCATCGCCGATCAGTTCGAGCTTGATCCACTCGGTCTCGAAGATTTCGCGCGCCATATGCGCGGTCGTCACCGCCTCGCCGACGGTCAGGCAGCCGGCCGTGTTCGGCAGCAGCGGCACGCCATGGCGCTTCAGCAGATCGAAGAAGCCGGCTTCCGCGCCGCCCTCGTTCATCTGCCGGCGCAGCGCGACGGTCACCATGCCGGGCCGCGCGGCGTCGATGGAATCGGACAGCGATTGCAGCGACGGGTAGCGCGAGGTGCCGAGCAGCACGCGGCTCGCGAAGGTCTGGCCGTAGAGCGTGAGCGCGTCGGCGGTTTGGGGGGAAGTCATTTGCATAATCCTGTTTGTCTCCAGCAATCCTGTCTCCGGCAATCCGGTGTTCCCGCAGTGCGCGGCGGACGTTCAGCCGCCGGCCACGGGTTGCACGACATCGAGCTTGTCGCCCGCTTGCAGCGCGCGCGCCGCATGCTGGGCGCGCGCCACGAAGTCGCCGTTCAGCGCGACCGCAAACGGCGGACGTGCGCCGAACGCGGTGAGCGCGTCGGCGACGGTCGCGCCTTCGGGCAGCGACAACGGCTTCTGATTGATATGAATGTCCATGGTGTTCGAATACGTTTCAGTCGATGGCGAAAGCGGCGTGACGTGCAGTGCTCGTCTGCGCAATGACGAGTCGCGCAACGCTCATGCCGGCTCCCGCGCGGAATCCAGTTGAAAGAGCTCGCTCCAGCGCGCGTCGCGCTGCCAGTCGGCGAAGGCATCGGCGTCGCCGATGCGCCCGTCGAGCAGCGCCGCGGCGAAGCGCACGGCTTCGTCGGCGACTTCGGGCACGATCATGTAGCCGTGCCGGTACAGGCCGTTCACGCGCAATGTCTGCGCGCCGTCCCACAGCAAGGCCGGACGGTGGTCCGGCAAAGTTGGGCGGCACTGCGAATTCAGTTCGAGGATGCGTGCCTCGCCGAAGCCGGGATGCACGGAAAACGCCGCGCTCAGCAGTTCGAGCGCGGAGCGCACGCTGACCGGCGACATGTCCTCGCCTTCCACTTCGGTCGCGCCGATCACGTAGAGATCGTCCTGCTTCGGCGCGATGTAGAGCGGATAGCGTGGATGCAGCAGCCGCACCGGCCGCGTCAGCTTGATACCGGGCGCATGCACGCGCGCGACTTCGCCACGAATGCCGCGCAGCGTGGGCAGCACGGGCTTCGCGCCGAGGCCGCGGCAGTCGATCGTGATACGCGCGGGCGGCAGCGCACGCTCGTCGACCGGCGTATTCCAGTGCGTGTCGACGCCGCGTTGCGCGATACCCGCGGCCAGCGCTGTGAGCACCTGGCGGTTATCCAGTTGGCCTTCACGTGGCAGCAGCCAACCTTGGCTAAAGCGGCCCGCCAAAGCAGGCTCGGCGGCGCCGAGCTGCGCGCCTGCCAGCGTGACGAAACCGCCGTCCAGCAGTTCAGCGGGCGCATTCGAACGCACCCGGCGTTCGAACAGCGGCGCTTCGGTTCGATCCGAGTGATGCCACACGACCAGCGTGCCATTGCGTTGATAAAACACGGGCTCGGGCAACTCGGCCAGCACTTGCGGCCACGTTTCGAGCGAACTCGCGCCGAGGCGCGTGATCAGCAGTTCTGCGCTGGCGGCTTCCGCGAGCGGTGCCAGCATCGCCGCGGCGACCCACGCGGCCGATTGCGTACCGGCGGCATCGCCACGCTCATAAAGCGCCACGCGATGCCCCTGTCCGGCGAGACGCCACGCCACAAGCCGCCCGCACAGGCCACCGCCGAGCACGGCGAAATCGGGTTGTGCAGAACGCGTCATCGCGCACACTCCGTTTCAGGACGGCAAGCAAAGCTGAAGCACGGCGCGCCGAAGGCGGCGTGACGAAGAGCAAAACACATATCTGAAGAATAGGCGGTCATCGAGTCCTTTCCGTACGGCAACACAACGCACGTACCCAGGACGAAACCGGCGGGTGAGGCCGGCCGGACAATGCGCGATCCAATGACGGACGCTGCCCGGCGGGGAATGGAAGACTGGCTGCTTCCGGAAACTTCCCGCGCCGGTATTACCCGGATCGGGTGCAAAGGGTGTCTCTCAGCCTCGCCGCTGCGCCATGAAAATCATGCCGCCTGTGCGCGAAGCACCCCTGTTTCGTCGAAGGTCATTAGACCATAAAAGGCGCGGCGCCCGCAAACCAGCGGCTGGCCGCGTCGCGCGCGATTTGATCCGGCACCATCTTTGACGTTATCAATGCGGCCGACGGCGGCGCTCTGGCACAATGCCAGCACAGGATGCCGCACGAGCGCGGCGCGGGCGGCACGCCGTCCCGCCATCCTCGCAGCGGCACCGGCGCGGGACCTCGCAGCGCAAATTAATTTTCGCTTAAGGGCTTCACGCCAGAATCTGACGCTCACCCGGGCGGGCGTTCGTCGAGCACGACGCCCGGGCATGTACCGCAAACCCGCCGCAGGGCAGCCCGCCGACGGGCTCGCCCAAAATGGGTCAGCCCCGAATGGGCCAGCACTACTTCAGGATGCTCATGACACCGAATACCTCTGCCACCCCCGTGCTGCCGCCGGACGAAAAAGTCTCCGCCTGGAGCCTGATCAAACCCTACTGGGTTTCCGAAGAACGAAAAACGGCATGGGGCCTCCTCATCGCGATCATCGTGATGAATCTGCTCGTGGTGTGGATCAACGTACGGCTGAACCGCTGGAGCGCCGACTTCTACAACGCGCTGCAAACCAAGAATGTGCACGACTTCCCCCACCTGCTGATGGTGTTCTCGGGGCTCGCGTTCGGCTTCATCATTCTCGCGGTGTACGGCCGTTATCTGCGCCAGATGCTCGGCTTCCGCTGGCGCCAGTGGCTGACCACGCGCTATCTGAACGAGTGGCTGAAGGACAGCGCGTTCTACCGCATCGAGCGCGACCGCCTCGCCGACAACCCCGACCAGCGGATCAGCGACGACCTGCAGTCGTTCGCCACCAGCACGCTCTCGCTGACGCTCGACCTGCTGTCCACCGTCGTCACGCTGGTGTCGTTCATCACCATCCTGTGGTCGCTGGCCGGCGCGCTGACCATTTCGCTCGGCGGCATGCCGATCGAGATTCCCGGCTACATGGTGTGGGCCGCGGCGCTCTACGCCGTGGTTGGCTCGCTGATCATCCAGAAGGTCGGCCATCCGCTCGTGCCGATCAATTACCAGGCGCAGAAAGTCGAGGCGGATTTCCGTTTCGGCCTGATCCGTCTGCGTGAAAATGCCGAGCAGATCGCGTTCTACAACGGCATGGACACCGAGAAAGCGAACGCGCACTCGCTGTTCGGCCGCATCCGCGACAACTGGTGGCAGGTGATGAAGTACACCAAGCGGCTCACTTTCGTACTGAGCTTCTATGGTCAGATCGCGATCATCTTCCCGCTGGTGGTCGCCGCGCCGCGCTACTTTGCCGGCGCCTTCACGTTCGGCGTGCTGATGCAGATTTCCAGCGCCTTCGGCACCGTCAGCGATTCGTTCTCGTGGTTCATCAACAGTTACGGCACCTTGGTCGAATGGCGCGCTACCGTGAACCGGTTGCGTGAATTCAAGCGCGTCGTGCATGCACCGCGTCTGAAGGAATCGGTCTCGCCAGCTACCGCGCATGGCGGCATCAATCTGCATTTCGTCGACGAAGACAAGCTCTCCACCGATGGCCTCAAGCTCGCCCTGCCTAACGGCAACCCGCTGTCGCGCATTCGCGATGTGGCGATTCAGCCGGGCTCGCGCTGGCTGGTGCGCGGTCCGTCGGGTTCGGGCAAGAGCACGCTGATGCGCGCGCTCGCCGGCTTGTGGCCGTTCGGCGATGGCTCGATCGATGCCCCGGTCAACGCCCGCATGATGTTCATTCCGCAGGTCAGCTACATGCCGATCGGCACGCTCAAAGCGGCGCTCGCTTATCCGTCGGCCGCCGGCACCTACACCGACGACGAATGCCGCGAAGCGCTCATCGTCTGCCATCTGTCGGAATACGCGGACCGCCTGCAGGAATCGGGACACTGGACTCGTATTCTGTCGCCGGGCGAGCAACAGCGCCTCGCCGCCGCGCGCGTGCTGCTGCACAAGCCCGACTATCTGTTCCTCGACGAAGCCACCAGTGCGCTCGACGCGGAAAACGAAGCGCGTCTGTACCGCCTGTTCACGGAGCGGCTGCCGAAGGCGGCGATTGTGAGCGTCGCGCATCGCGAGTCGCTGGCTGCGTTCCATGACGAGACGCTGGACGTCGAGCGCTCGGGCGAAGCGGTCGCGGCATGACCACCGCGAGCCGCGTGAGCGACCTGAACGACGCGGGCAGCGCCGGATTCGAGCGCGTCGTGCTGATCACCGGCGCGGGCTCTGGCATTGGTGCGGCGCTCGCCCGGCGCATCGCCGCGCCGCGCTCGGCCTTGATGTTGCACGCACGGGGCGCCGATCAGGAAGCGCGGGAACGGCTCGCGCAAGTCGCCGCCGATTGCAGCGCAAACGGTGCGCGCTGTGCGACGGTGTTCGGCGATCTCGCCGAACGCGGCGCCGCGGAACATGTGGTCCACCAAACGCTGGCGAGCTTCGGCGCACTCGATCAACTCGTCGCCAACGCGGGCCACGCGCAGCGCCAAACGCTGAATGCGCTCGATCCCGATGCGCTCGGCGCAGCCTTCGCGGCGATGCCGGCGGCGTTCGCGGCGCTCGTCAAACGCGCGACGCCCGCGCTGGAAACCTCGAGGCGTGGCCGCGTGGTCGCGCTCAGTTCGTTTGTCGCGCACCGTTATCGCGCGGACACGCCGTTTGCCGCGACGGCTGCTGCAAAAGCGGCGCTCGAGTCGCTGGCGAAAACCGCCGCCGCCGAACTTGCGCAGCATGGCGTGACGGTCAATTGCGTGGCGCCCGGATATACGCGTAAAGATCGCGGGCCGAGTGCCGAATGCAGCGGTGTGGAGTCGCGCCGCGGAGGCGACGCCGCTCGGCCATGTCGCCGAACCCAAGGACGTCGCCGCGTTGATCGCGTTTCTACTCTCCGACGAAGCGCGTCATATCACCGGTCAGGTGATTCATGTGGACGGTGGTCTCACGCTTGGGTGAATGACAGGCGGAGTACGCCACGCGGACTGCAAAAGCAGCAGGCGCGGTCGCACGGCCGCAACTTTTGCTCACGCCGCAGCGCCTCACCGCTTCACCACATCACCCACCCACGCCAGATCCCACCGCCGCCCCGCCGCATCCCTTCGTGATCCCAGGCAACGCCCCGCAACATCCCGAAACACGCGAGAAGAGTTCGAAAGCATTTGCGAAGCGGGCAAGCTGTTCCGCGCTTTGAAAATGCCTCCCAGCGGCGACGATAGTCTTGCGGGCCGTACCAGGCTTGCCCCACGTCATTCATCGCTACTGGATTCTCCGCCCATGTCATTCGATCGCCGCTCCCATCCTTTGACCCAGCGTCTGGCGCTTGCTCTCGGCGCAGCGCTGCTCGTCACGAGCGTTGCGCATGCAGCCCAACTTAACCAAGCCAACGAACCGGCCGACGCTTGCCCCGCGCTCAAACACATCGTCGACGCCGCCGATTTCCGGCAGTTGCAAACCCAGGCCGCTGCGCAATTGCCGGGCACCTCGAGCGCCGACGACTGCCGCGCCAGCACGCACGCCTACGATTGTCACTGGCGCGCGCACTGGCAAGCAGACGGCGTCGTCACCGATCCGCTCGAAGAATTCGGCGCCGATATCGCTGCCTGCTTCCCGAACGTCGTGCATGACGTCAACACACCGAAGCGCCAGCATTTCATCGTAAGCAGCCACGAGCGCCGCGTCAGTGTCACGGCAAGCGTGCAGGGGCAAAACGAACTGCGCCTGCGCGTCACGCGCTGAGCGTGATCCTGATCGCAGCTACCCGCGGTGATTCGCTGTGATTCACCGCATCGACCGACCGCCACCAGGCACCGCCTCATGACCTTCATGCCGAGCATGCGCGCTTACGCTTTCACGCGAGCCCCACGGGCCGCGTGGATCACGTTGCGGCGTCCCTGCGCGCGGCTCACCGTGTCCGCCACGCTGGCGGTCGGCCTGAACGGCTGCGCCTGGACATTGATCCAGGCCGCGGACGCCACCGGCTCCGTGATTCAGGCAGGCTACGCGATCGCGGCGAACTATTCGTCGCCGACCTTCGTCAACGGCCGGCCAGCCGAGGTGAGCAACGTCTGCATCGAAGTGAATCAGAACGTCTCGGTGGGCGATTTCGTGCCGGCGCTGCAACTCGCGCTCGACCGGCGCGGCATTCGTTCGGAGGTCTACAATCCGGGCACCTCGCCCGCCGGCTGCGAGGCGCGCCTCGTCTACAACGCCGCGATCGACTACGGCCGCCGCTCGTTCAGCGACGAAACGATCCAGTATCTGTCGATCATCGATCTGACGCTGATTCAAAGCGGCCGCATTCTCGTCACCGCCCGCTATCAGACCGGCGGCCTGAACACCGATCGCTTCTCTTCGGCGTCGACCAAGCTCAACGGGCTGATCGAGCGAATGGTGGTCGATCGAACCGACTTCGCACGGCAGCCGCTGCAGACCATCCAGACCTCGCAGGCGAACTAGCCACGCGGGGCTCTTGCGATCTCTTACACGGGAAAGGATTCGAAAGCGTTACGCGCTTTGCTCCGCGCGCGCGCTTCTCTAAGATGACCTGAATGAACCAATCCATTCTGGTCGTCGATGACGACCCCGTCGTACGTGAACTCGTCAGCGGCTATCTGCAAGGGCGCGGCTTCAAGGTCGACACGCTCCAGAACGGCCTGGCGCTGCAGCGTCGCTTGCAGGACGAGCGCCCCGCCTTGATCGTGCTCGACATCATGATGCCGGAGCTCGACGGCATCAGCGCGCTGCGCGCCTTGCGCGTGGCCGGCGACGACATTCCCGTGATTCTGCTGACCGCGCGCTCCGATCCGATCGATCGCGTGATCGGCCTCGAACTCGGCGCGGACGACTATCTTGGCAAGCCTTTCGAACCGAGCGAACTGGTGGCGCGGATTCGCACCGTGTTGCGCCGTCGCGGCACGATTGCGCCGAGCGCGCCGGAGCAGCGCGCGCCTTATCGCTTCGGCCGTTTCGAAGTGAATTTTCCGGCGCGCGAATTACGCCGGGACGGCGAGCGCATCTCGCTGCGTTCGAGCGAATTCGCCATGCTGAAGGTATTCGTCAGCCACGCGATGACCGTGCTGACGCGCGCGCAGTTGCTGGAGAAACTGCACGGCAATAGCGAGGTGCATCGCAATCGCAGCCTGGACGTGTCGATCTGGCGCTTGCGCCGGCTGATCGAAGTGGATCCGTCGGAGCCGCGCTATGTGCAAACCGTGTGGGGACGCGGCTACGTGTTCGTTCCCGACGGCGAAATCGGCGCGGCTGAACGCAGCGCCTGACGGGTGCGCGAAGTGCGTTGGACCTCCGGCTTCATGCGTCGCCTGCATTTCAGACCTGTATTCAGATCTGTAGCGCGCTGACGGCTTAGAACGTCAGCACGCTCATGAACATTCTCTGTAGCCAGCCCATCGTCGTGGAGTCGGACACCATGCCCACGCCGGCCTGCTCGATGCGCGCGTTCGCCACCTTGCTCGACGCCACGTAGTTTCCCGCTTCGATATCCTTAGGATTGACGATGCCCGACAGGCGCAGCCGGTCGCGGTTGCCGCTCATCGCAATCACCTTCTCACCCGACACCACGAGATTGCCCGTCGACATCGTGCCGATCACGGTGACGGCAAGCGTGCCGTTCATGCCGCTGACGTCGGTGAGACTGCCCTGCCCTTTGTATTCGGTGCTCGCCGAGCCGATGTTGAACAGTCGCGCGAGCCGCGCGGCGGCGTTGGTGGAATGGTCGGCGGCGTCGGCGGTGATGCTGCTCGAGCGGCTCGCCGCCGCGGTCGCGCTGTTGTTGCCGCTATACGATTCCGAAAGGCGAATCGTGAGCACGTCGCCGATATGTTGCGCGCGCGGTGTTTCGTACAGCAGCAGCGGCGTGCCGGCCTGATAGATTGCACCTTGCGTGTTGACGTTCAGCGGAGCCGAGGCGAGCGGCGGCGCCATCGGCGTATCGACGATCGAGTTTTGCTGGTGGCTCGCGCAGGCCGCAAGCCAAGCCGCCGCGCCTAGCGCGACAGTCAAACGTAGCGCAGTCATGCATGCTCCTGGTTGGGAACGGGTGGCGCGGCCACCGTTAGTGCCACACTCATTGGCGCGCATCAACCCGCCTCCGCGCCGCTGGCCTGCCATTGCCGCACCACCGACTTCACCCACGAATCCGAGCCCTTCAGCAAATAGGTGAGCGTGCCGTTGCGCGTGCCCGGCAGAAAGCACAAGGTGATCGAACTCACCGCGTTTTCCCAGACATACGTGGGCATCGCGCCAGTCGCCGACACGTTCTGCGTCGCGAGACGCGGCGGCCCGTAGCGGTCCGCGAGCGCGTCGCGCAAATCCTCGGCGGTGATCTCGTCGATCACGAAAGAAATTTCGTACAGATGCAGCGCGCTCTGCCCATCTACGCGCGCGAAGCGCAGCACGTGCTCCAGCGCGGGCGCGCCGTCGACCACCGCTTGCGATACCGCCCAGCCGTTGTCCGCGCGATGCGCCCAGCGGCAGGCCACCGTCAGACTCTCGTGCGACTTGAGCCGCATGCCGAGCGCGCCCGCCTGCACGTCCGTCTCGCAGACCGGCACGCTACCGAGCGGCGTCGCCCGCACGCTTGAGCCCGCGCGGAATTCGTCGAGCGTGATACCGAGCGCAATGCCGCGGAACGCGAACGGCGCGTCTTGCGGACGACGCCGTGCATCGGCGGAAGGGTCTTTCGACGCGGCGCCTGCCGCACTCGCGTCGCGTGCGGGCGGCTGCGCTTTCGCGCTCGACGACAGCACGCCGCACAGCAACGCCAGCGCCAAGGCAATCCGTTTGAGTGTCATGATTCAGTCGATGGCGGATGAACACATGTCGAACGGCGAGGCCGCGGCATGGCCCACGACCGGGATGATTTTCAGCGTGGCCGAAGTCAGCCGGCACGGCAGCGCGGCCACGGCGCAGCCACCCAAGGGCAGTAGCGCCGCGCCGAGCGTCAGCCACGCAACGACACGCGTGAAGCGGTGAAGAAATCTCGGAGTCGACACGTGGGCCTCGGTACGTCAGGCGGTCGTGTTGACGTGGTGCCCGACGAGCCCGGTGGGCAGCGACGGCGGCGTCTGAGCGCCAGATTCTCTCGCCGGCGTGGCGGCGCCGGGATTGTTGGCTGCTGCGGGCCTTTCGGCCGGCGACGTCGGCGCAAGAGAAGAGAAGCGGGTTGAAGACAGATTGCTGGGAACGGTCATGATGAGCCTCGCGTGGCGCTAGGTTTCGATTTCACGCCGCCTGCCGTGGGCCCAAGGCGTTAGGCTGTTTTCAGCATGCGGCGCAACGTACTGCACGACGAATCATCGCGCCGGCCACGCGATGCCGATGCACGAAGGAAAGCGCGCTTTCCGGCGGTTCTTACGACCCGTTCCGACCTGTTTCGAGCGGTTCCAGATGCGCGCAAATTCTTTCCTGCGATGAATGTTGGCGATGCGAAACTAATTCGACACCGCTGCGCGCGTTGCTCAAGACGGCGCGACGGAAATATCCCACGAGCGTTGCGTAGCGGGCCTGACAAGCGGACCTGACAAGCGAGGCGGCCGAAGCGGCGCGGCCTCTCGTAAGCGTTGGTAAGAAAACAGTCGGCCGCGCGTCGTGCGCGTCAGCTTAAAATTTCAGCATGAATCCACAGGTCCTTATCGTCGACGACGATCCGGTCGTACGCGATCTGCTTTGCAAGTTTCTGCAGTCGAACGGCTTCGACGCGTCCGTGCTCCACGACGGCACACATCTCCAGCGCCGGCTCGAACGCGAACGGCCGTCCGTCGTCGTGCTCGACATCATGATGCCGAACACCGACGGCTTGCGCGCGCTCACCGCGTTGCGCGCCGCCGGCGACGACATTCCGGTGATCTTCGTGACAGCGCGCGGCACGGTGGCCGACCGCATTGTCGGGCTCTCGCTCGGCGCGGACGACTACCTGACCAAGCCGTTCGATCCGCGCGAATTGCTCGCCCGCATCCACACCGTTTTGCGCCGGCGCGGGCCTTCCACCACGAGCGCGCCGGAAGCCCGCAAGCCGTATCGCTTCGGCCCGTTCGAGCTCGACTTCGCCACCCGTTCGCTGTGCCGCGACAACTCGAAGCTGCCGCTGCGCGACAGTGAGTTCGCGCTCCTGAAGATCTTCGTCAACAATCCGTACAAGGTGCTGTCGCGCGTGCTGATTCACGATCTCGTGCATCGCGACAATCTCGCCTTCCGCGACCGCAGCCTCGACGTGCCGATCTGGCGCCTGCGCCGCGTGATCGAAGACGACCCGTCGAATCCCTGCTACGTGCAGACGGTGCGCGGCAAAGGCTACGTCTTCGTGCCCGACGCCAACGGCACGCCCTTCGCCGACGAGGCCGCCTCAAGCGCATGAAAAACCCGCTGAACACGCTGTTCGGCAGAATGGCGTTACTCTCGGCGGCGGTCTTGTTCGCAATTCAGGCCGGCTGGTTCGTGCTGGTGGTGATGCAGCCGCCGCGCCATGAAATCGACGGCTTCGCGCGTGGCATCCTGCTGGTGCTGCAGGCCGTCAACGGCGAGCCGATGAAGGGCGCCGCGCTCGCGCCCGCCATGCGCGTGCACCTCGTGCCCACCTGGAACATGCCGGCGAGCGTGCATCTGCACAAGCCGACGCAGCGTCCGCTGGAAGAACTGAGCCGGCATTTGCGCGAAAATCTGCCGGCCGGCACTCAGATCGCCGTCGACGACCTGCGCCCGCCGCAGTTGTGGGTGCTGTTTCCCGGCAAGCCGAACTGGGTCGTGGTGCCGGTCGACGTGCCGCCGCGCCCGCGCTTTCTGATCGAATCGATTTCGATGCTGCTCGCCGCGCTGATCCTCTCGCTGTTCGCGGTCTGGCAGATGCAGCGGCCGCTCTCGCGCGTCGCCGATGCCGCGCGTGCGTTCGGTTCGGGCGGCCGTCCGGAACCCGTGACGGTGCAAGGCCCGCGCGAGTTGCGCGATCTGATCGGTTCGTTCAACGACATGATGCGGCGTCTGAACGAAGCGGGCGACGATCAGGCCGTGATGCTGGCCGGCGTCGCGCATGATCTGAAGGCGCCGCTCACGCGGTTGAAGCTGCGCGCGAGCGTGCTGGTCGCGGAAAACGAGCGCGCCGGTCTGATCCGCGACGTCGACTCGCTCACCAATATCGTCCAGCAGTTTCTCGAATTCGCGGGCCAGTCCGCCGACGCCGGGCCGCCGGTCGAAGTCGACGACTTCCTGCAGGAACAGTTCTCCGCCAGCGACAGCAACGAAGCACCGCTCTTCACACTCGACCTGCGCGCCGGTTCGGCGTTCAAGCTGCCGCGTACGCTGCTCGACCGGCTGGTCACGAACCTCGTCGACAACGCGCTCGAACACGGCGCGCCGCCGGTGGATATCGCCACCGCCCGCACTGACGGCCATTGGGTGATTAGCGTGCGCGACCGCGGTCCCGGCATTCCGGACGACCGCATCGCCGCCGCCATGAAGCCGTTCGTCCGGCTCGACGCGGCGCGTGGCGGCGAAGGCCATTGCGGCCTCGGCCTCGCGATCGTCGCGCGGCTCGCTCACGATCGCGGCGGACGCTGTCACGTGCGTAATCACGCGCACGGCGGTCTGGAAGTGCGGATCGAATTGCCGGTTGTACCTGCGTTGACGTGAGAGAGACATGAGCGAGGTTGGGCGGCGCTTACGCGACCTTACCGGATCAACCATCGCAGGCGCGGCGGCTTTATAGTCGCCCCCGGCAACCTCGATGCCGCCCTTCTCTGTCCGCCCCGTCATTTAGGGCGGACTTTTTTTTGCCCGCTTTTTTCGTGTCAAACGCGTGGCTCGCGGCTTTGACGTCTCAGACCACGAGGCGGTTGTGCAAGGTGTCGATGGTCGTCTGCGAGACGCCGAGGCCTTGCGTCAGATAGCTCATCATCGTGCCGTAGATCGCCTGGACCTGGTCGAATCCAGCCTGCAGATAATTTTCCTGAACATTCATCAACGGCGCTTCGGCGGAAGCGATGGCGTCGCCGTCCTGTGCGCGCAGCCTGTTGGTTTGCGTCTCGATCGACGGCGCCAAGTAGACGTTGCTCAGCAGATAGTCCTGCATGATGACGTCGAGCGGCACGTTCGCAATGCTGAGCAGGAGCGCCGCCACCCAGCCGGCGCGGTCCTTGCCCGCGTTGGAGTGAAAGAGTTGCGCGCCGGGCCCTTCGGCGAGACTCGTCAGCAGCGCACCGTATGCGGCGCGCTGAGCGGCGCCGGTGACATAGCCGCGCGCCTGCGATTCCATGAACGCGACGGCGGCACCCGCCGTCTCGAAGTTTGGCGCGACGAAGTCAGTGATGCCGAGCACGTTGAGCGTCCGGGTGGTCGCGCCGCTCGGGAGGATATCGGCGGTACGGGCGATTTCACCGGGCGTGCGCAGGTCGTAGACGGAGGCAATGCCGAGCCGGTCGATCGTCGCCTGGTCGGTGGTGTTGAGCGTCAATGCGTTCGCGCGGTAGAACGCGCCCCGGCGCATCTGTTTGCCGTCGACGGTCGGATATCCCGCGGCCGCTCCCGCCAGATCGCGAAAGTTATCGACCGATGCAAGGCGCGGCGTGGCCGGCTGATCGGCGTCGAGATTGCCGCCGCCACACGCGGACAGCAGCGAGCCGCTCATGCCGGAAACCACCAGCACGCTGGCCGAGCGCTTCAGAAACGCACGTCGCGAGGCCAGCGGCGCCTCGTCCGAGAGTTGGCTTGTCCGCGGAAAAGTGCTCGCGGAGCGACGGGATGGCGAGCAGGTTTTTGCGGTAGCGGGCATTCGGCGTGGCTGGCGCGGGCGTGAGTGGATAAGTCGCAGCATCGGCGCTGCGAGCGCAGTTTAACCATGCTCAATATCGTTTGGGTTACACGGTAGTAGTTGGTAAGGAAAAAGCGGCTCGCGCGCGCCGCCCGAACAGCGCGATCGCCAGCCTGGCCGCCGCATCGCCTTTTCTCGAGCAGATTTCTCCGGCTTTTCATCTCTTATCGGTTTCTTACCGTTGCCTGCCATTTTTGACCACAACTGGCCGCACGACGCCCCATCCCCGTAGAATACAAACACCCCACATTCACGCCGACGGCAGGCCAACAAGCCCTGGAGACCACAACAAAACATGCCCTCTCTCCAATGGTTCACCGAACTGACCCAGCGCGAACGCCGCACGCTGTACGCCGGCTTCGGCGGTTACGCAGTCGACGCCTTCGACTTCATGATTTACTCCTTCCTCATTCCGACGCTGATCGCGACGTGGGGCATGACCAAAAGCGAAGCCGGCATGATCGCCACCAGTTCGCTGATCTCGTCGGCGGTGGGCGGCTGGCTCGCCGGCATTCTGGCCGACCGCTACGGCCGCATCCGCGTATTGCAGTGGACCATCGCCACCTTCGCGCTGTTCACCTTTCTATCCGGCTTCACGCACTCGTTCTGGCAGCTGCTCACCACGCGCACGCTGCAGGGCATCGGCTTCGGCGGTGAATGGTCGGTCGTGACGATCATGATGGCCGAGACCATTCGCTCGCCTCAGCATCGCGCCAAAGCGGTCGGCACAGTGCAAAGCAGCTGGTCGTTCGGCTGGGCGGCCGCGGCCATCATTTACTGGGCATTCTTCGCGCTGCTGCCGGAGCAATATGCATGGCGCGCCTGCTTCTGGATCGGCCTGCTGCCCGCCGCGTGGATCATCTACATTCGCCGCAACGTGAGCGATCCGGAGATCTTTCTCGAAACGCGCCGGGCTCGTGAGAGCGGTTTCGACACCTCGCACTTCCTGCAGATCTTCTCGGGCGCTCACCTCAAAACCACCCTGCTCGGCAGTGTGCTGTGCACCGGCATGCTCGGCGGCTATTACGCGATCACCACGTGGCTGCCGACCTATCTGAAAACCGTGCGGCATCTGTCGGTGTTCAACACCAGCGGTTATCTGATCGTGCTGATCGTCGGTTCATTCACGGGGTATATCGTCGGCGCGATTTTGTGCGACAAGATCGGCCGGCGCGCGTCGTTCGTGCTGTTCGCGATCGGCTCTTTCGTGCTCGGCATGTTCTACACCATGCTGCCGATCACCGACGGCATGATGCTGGCGCTCGGCTTTCCGCTCGGGATCGTGGTGCAAGGGATTTTCGCGGGCGTGGGCGCTTACCTGTCCGAGCTTTATCCGAATGCGATACGCGGTTCGGGACAAGGATTCTGCTACAACCTCGGGCGTGGAGTCGGCTCGTTCTTTCCGATTCTGGTCGGTACACTGTCGCAAACCATGACGCTGGTGAAAGCGATGGGCATCGTGGCCGGCTCAGGCTATCTGCTTGTGATCGTCGCCGCGTTGTGTCTGCCCGAAACCAAGGGCAAGGTACTCGGCGCGACCCAGCCTGCCGCCTGAATCCGCAGTACACACACATGAAAACGATTGTTCTGGGCGGCGGCGTGATTGGCGTCGCCACCGCTTTTTACCTTCGCCAGCAGGGCTGCGAAGTCACTGTGATCGAGCGCGAACCGGACGTTGCGCTCTCCACCAGTTTCGGCAACGCGGGGGTAATCGCGCCAGGCTATGTAACGCCTTGGGCCGCACCCGGCATGCCGGCCAAGATCCTCAAATACCTGTTCAAGCCGGCCTCGCCGCTGATCTTCCGCCCCACTCTCGATCCGGCTCAATGGCGCTGGATCGCGCGCTGGCTGCATGAATGCGATCTCGAACGGTTTCGCGTCAACAAGCAGCGCATGCAGCGCATTGCTTACTACAGCCGCGACTGTTTGCATGAATTCCGCGCCTGCTATCCCTTCGACTACGGCCGCAGCCAAGGCTATCTCCAGTTGTTCCGCAGCGAGTACGACGTCGAACTCGCGCAGCCGGCGCTCGCCGTGTTGCGCGACGCGGGTATCGCGCATCGGGAAGTCAGCGCGGCGCAGTGTGTCGAGATCGAGCCGGGTTTGAGCTGGGCGCGTCAGGCGCCGCTCTCGGGCCTCTATCTGCCTGACGACGAAGCCGGCGATTGCGCCCGCTTCACACGCGAGTTGCGCGCTATCTGCGAGCGCAACGACGTGCGCTTTCGCTTCGACACGCGGGTGACGTCGCTCGATGTGCAAGGCGGTGCGGTGCGCGCAGTGCGTATCGAGAGCGAACGCGGCGCCGAGATGCTGTACGCGGATGCCGTGGTGGTGGCGCTGGGCGTCGACAGTGCGGGGTTGCTCGCGCGGCTCGGCGTGAAGGTGCCGCTTTATCCGGTGAAGGGCTATTCCGCGACACTACCCGTCACCGATGAAGAAAAATCCCCGCGCGGCGCGCTGATGGACGAATCGCTGAAGACGGCGATCACGCGATTCGGCAACAACTTGCGGGTGGCCGGCACCGCGGAACTTGGCAATCGCCAAACCACCTTGCGCGAGCAGGCCTTGCAAACGCTGATGAAAGTGCTCAACGACTGGTTCCCGCACGCGGCCAATCCCACGTCCGCGCATTTCTGGGTCGGACGCCGTCCGATGACACCCGACGGCGCGCCGCTGCTCGGTCCGTCCGGCGTGGAGAAACTGTGGCTGAACCTCGGGCACGGCTCGACGGGCTGGGCGATGTCGATGGGTTCGGGGCGCGTAGTCGCGGATCTGATCACGCACCGTAAGCCGGAGATCGATCTCGATGGACTGACGTTGGCGCGGTATCGCAAGTCACGCGGCTAGTACCGCATCGAGAGGACATGTAAAAAAAGCCGGGTCACCCTCTCAGGTGCCCGGCTTTGTTTTTTCACCGCTTGATGCGCCGCCGACGCGGCACATTGTCGTCTCCACCTCTTCCTGCAAGCAGTAGCCGGTTTCCGCACACAGGCGCGAAAACCAGCCGGAGACGTTTAACGCGGCAGTTCCGAATGACCCATCAGGAAGGCATCGACCGAACGCGCGCACTGACGGCCTTCACGAATCGCCCACACCACCAGCGATTGACCGCGGCGCATGTCGCCCGCGGTAAACACCTTGTCCACCGAGGTGTAATACGCCTTCTCACCTTCGGTCGACGCGCGCACGTTGCCGCGATTGTCCTTGTCGACGCCGAACGCTTCGAGCACCGGCGACACCGGTTGCGTGAAGCCCATGGCGAGCAGCACCAGATCGGCCTTCATTTCGAATTCGGAACCCGGCACTTCCTGCATCTTGCCGTCCTTCCATTCGACGCGCGCCGCGATCAGCTTCTCGACCTTACCGTTCTTGCCTTCGAGGCGCTTGGTCGCGACCGCCCAATCACGCGAGCAGCCTTCGTCATGCGACGACGACGTGCGCAGCTTGATCGGCCAGTACGGCCACACGAGCGGCTTGTTTTCTTCTTCCGGCGGCTGCGGCAGCAGTTCGAATTGTGTGACGCTCTTCGCGCCATGACGATTCGACGTGCCCACGCAGTCCGAACCCGTATCGCCGCCGCCGATCACGACCACATGCTTGCCCTTCGCGAGCAACTGGTTCGCGACCTTGTCGCCGGCATTGACCTTGTTCTGCTGCGGCAGGAATTCCATCGCGTAGTGGATCCCTTCCAGCTCGCGGCCCGGCACCGGCAGATCGCGCGGCGTTTCCGAACCGCCGGCGATCACCACGGCGTCGAACTCTTCCTTCAGTTGCTCCGGCGAAACGGTTTCCTTCGCCGTGTTGCCGATATGCGCCGGCAGCGAATCCGCGCGGCCGATGAACACGCCCGCGCGGAACGTCACGCCTTCGGCTTCCATCTGACGCATGCGGCGATCGATCAGCCACTTCTCCAGCTTGAAGTCGGGAATGCCATAACGCAGCAAACCACCAATGCGGTCGTTCTTTTCGAACACGGTGACATCGTGCCCCGCGCGCGCCAGTTGCTGCGCGACGGCCAAACCGGCGGGGCCGGAACCGACCACGGCGACCTTCTTGCCGGTCTTGTGCTTCGGCGGCTGCGGCGCAACCCAGCCTTCGGCCCAGGCTTTGTCGATGATCGCGTGTTCGATCGACTTGATGCCGACCGGGTCGTCATTGATGCCGAGCGTACACGCCGCTTCGCACGGTGCCGGGCAAATGCGGCCCGTGAACTCGGGGAAGTTGTTCGTGGAGTGCAGCACTTCGATCGCGTTCTTCCAGTCCTGATGGAACACCAGGTCGTTGAAGTCCGGGATGATGTTGTTCACCGGGCAGCCGTTGTTGCAGAACGGAATGCCGCAGTCCATGCAGCGTGCGCCTTGAATCTTCGCTTCGTCGTCGGTCAGTGCGGCGACGAATTCCTTGTAGTGCTTCACACGCGTGAGCGGAGCTTCGTACGCCTCGTGGCGGCGTTCGAACTCGAGAAAACCGGTTGCCTTGCCCATGTGGTTCTCTTCTCTATCTGTATCTAGGGGTGATCTGGACCCGCCGCGTGCACCGTTGAACGGCGGGGCGCGGGGCGGGTACGGCTTGTATGTGACGTCTTTGGCTCGAGGCCCGTTGCGAATCAGGCGGCGAGCACTTCCTTGTTCGCCTTCTTCGCGGCCATTTCGCCCAGCGCGCGCTTGTATTCGGTCGGGAACACCTTCACGAATTGACGGCGCGACGCGTCCCAGTTTTCGAGCAGCGCCTTGGCGCGCGGCGAACCCGTGAACTGGAAGTGACGCTCGATGAGTCCCTTGAGCAGCGCTTCGTCGGTCGCGCCGGCGTGCCACAGGCCCTTGTCGACCGTGCGTTCCTGTTCGGCCGTTTGCAAGACCGGATCGAGCGCGACCATCGACTTGTTGCACTTGCCGGCGAACGAGCTGTCCGGGTCGTACACGTAGGCGATGCCGCCCGACATGCCGGCCGCGAAGTTACGGCCCGTTTCGCCGAGCACGACCACCGTGCCGCCCGTCATGTATTCGCAACCGTGGTCGCCGGTGCCTTCGACAACCGCCGTTGCGCCCGAGTTACGCACGCAGAAGCGCTCGCCGGCGACGCCGCGGAAGAACGCTTCACCTTCGATCGCGCCGTACATCACCGTGTTGCCGCAGATGATGTTCTCTTCCGACTTGCCGCGGAAATCGTTGGTCGGTCGGATGATGATGCGGCCGCCCGAGAGGCCCTTGCCGACGTAGTCGTTGCCGTCGCCGACCAGATCCAGCGTGACGCCTTTCGCGAGGAACGCGCCGAAGCTTTGACCCGCGGTGCCCTTCAACTGGATATGGATCGCGTCGTCGGGCAGGCCGTCGTGGCCATACTTCTTCGCGATCGTGCCGGACAGCATCGCGCCGACCGTACGATTCACGTTACGCACCGGCTGGATGAACGAGACGTGCTCGCCCTTCTCGATCGCCGCCTTCGCCTTTTCGATCAGCGTGTGGTCGAGTGCCTTGTCCAGACCGTGGTCCTGCACGTCGACATGCTTGCGCGCCACTTCAGCCGACACTTGCGGCAGGTAGAACACGCGCGAGAAGTCGAGACCCTTCGCCTTCCAGTGCTCGATGCCCTTCTTCATATCGAGCAGTTCGGCGTGGCCGATGAGGTCGTCGAACTTGCGGATGCCCAGTTGCGCCATGATTTCGCGCGCTTCTTCCGCAACGAAGAAGAAGAAGTTCACGACGTGTTCCGGCTGGCCCTGGAACTTCGCACGCAGCACCGGATCTTGCGTCGCGACGCCGACCGGGCAGGTGTTCAGGTGGCACTTGCGCATCATGATGCAGCCTTCGACGACGAGCGGCGCCGTCGCGAAACCGAACTCGTCCGCGCCGAGCAGCGCGCCGATCACGACATCGCGGCCGGTCTTCATCTGACCGTCGGCCTGCACGCGGATACGGCCGCGCAACTGGTTCAGCACCAGCGTTTGCTGCGTTTCGGCGAGACCGAGTTCCCACGGCGTGCCGGCATGTTTCACCGACGACAGCGGCGACGCGCCCGTACCGCCGTCATGGCCGGCGATCACGACGTGGTCGGCCTTGGCCTTGGCGACACCCGCGGCAACCGTACCGACGCCCGATTCCGACACCAGCTTCACCGAAATGCTGGCCGCCGAGTTGGCGTTCTTCAGATCGTGGATCAGCTGCGCCAGATCTTCGATCGAGTAGATGTCGTGGTGCGGCGGCGGCGAAATCAGACCGACGCCCGGCACCGAGTAACGCAGCTTGCCAATGTAGTCCGACACTTTGTGGCCCGGCAGCTGACCGCCTTCGCCCGGCTTCGCGCCTTGCGCCATCTTGATCTGGATCTGATCCGCCGACGCGAGATATTCCGCGGTCACGCCGAAACGGCCCGACGCCACCTGCTTGATCTTCGAGCGCAGCGAATCGCCTTCCTTCAACGGAATGTCGACGATCACTTCGTCGCCGATCACCGACTTCATGGTGTCGCCGTTCTTGATTGGAATGCCGCGCAGTTCGTTGCGGTAACGGTTCACGTCCTCGCCGCCTTCGCCGGTGTTCGACTTGCCGCCGATGCGGTTCATCGCGACCGCCAGCGTGGCGTGCGCTTCAGTCGAGATCGAGCCCAGCGACATCGCGCCGGTGGCGAAACGCTTGACGATTTCCTTCGCCGATTCGACTTCGTCGAGCGGGATGGCCTTGGTCGGATCGAACTTGAATTCGAACAGGCCCCGGAACGTCATGTGACGCTTGGTCTGATCGTTGATCAGATGCGCGTATTCCTTGTACGTCTGATACGAGTTGCTGCGCGCCGAGTGTTGCAGCTTGGCGATCGCATCCGGCGTCCACATGTGTTCTTCGCCGCGCACGCGATAAGCGTATTCGCCGCCCGCGTCGAGCATGTTCGCGAGGACCGGGTTGTCGCCGAACGCGTCGCGATGCAGACGGATCGCTTCTTCCGCGACGTCGAACAGGCCGATGCCGCCGACCTTCGACGACGTGCCCTTGAAGTACTTCACCACCAGGTCTTCAGCCAGGCCGACCGCTTCGAAAATCTGCGCGCCGGTGTACGACATGTAGGTCGAAATGCCCATCTTCGACATGACCTTCATCAGGCCCTTGCCGACTGCCTTCGTGAAGTTGTAGACCGCCTTCTCCGCCGACAGATCGCCCTTCAGGCCGGCCGCGAGCTGGCTCAGCGTTTCCATGGCGAGGTACGGGTGCACGGCTTCCGCGCCGTAGCCCGCGAGCAACGCGAAGTGGTGCGTTTCACGCGCCGAGCCGGTTTCCACGACCAGGCCCGCGCTCGTGCGCAGACCATGCTGCACGAGGTGCGTGTGGATCGCGGCGGTGGCCAGCAGCGCCGGAATCGCCACGTTGTCGCGGTCGGCCTTGCGGTCCGACACGATCAGCATGTTGTAGCCGGACTTGACGGCATCGACGGCTTCCGCGCACAGAGACGCGAGGCGCGCTTCGATGCCTTCCTTGCCCCATGCCACCGGATAGCAGATGTTCAGCTCGTACGAGCTGAACTTGCCGCCCGTGTACTGATCGATCGCGCGGATCTTCGCGATGTCCTTGAAGTCGAGCACCGGCTGCGACACTTCGAGACGCATCGGCGGGTTGATGTTGTTCGTGTCCAGCAGGTTCGGCTTCGGACCGACGAACGACACCAGCGACATCACCATGTTTTCGCGGATCGGGTCGATCGGCGGGTTCGTGACTTGCGCGAACAGCTGCTTGAAGTAGTGATAGAGCGTCTTGTTCTTGTTGGACATGACCGCCAGCGGCGAGTCGTTGCCCATCGAGCCGACGGCTTCTTCGCCGGCTTGCGCCATCGGCGCCATCAGGAACTTGAGGTCTTCCTGCGTGTAGCCGAACGCCTGCTGGCGATCCAGCAAAGCGGCGGCTTCGCGGCGTTCCGTCGCGACGTCTTCGGCCTTCGGCTCGATCTCGTCGAGCTTGATGCGCACGGCGTCGATCCAGCTCTTGTACGGCTTGGCGTTCGCGAGGTTGTCCTTCAGTTCCTTGTCGTCGATGATGCGGCCGTGTTCCATGTCGATCAGGAACATCTTGCCCGGCTGCAGACGCCATTTCTTGACGATCTTCGACTCGGGGATAGGCAGCGTGCCGGCTTCCGAGGCCATGATGACGAGATCGTCGTCCGTGATGATGTAGCGCGCCGGACGCAGACCGTTACGGTCGAGCGTCGCGCCGATCTGACGGCCGTCGGTGAAGGCGATCGCGGCGGGGCCGTCCCACGGCTCCATCATCGCGGCGTGGTATTCGTAGAACGCGCGGCGGTTGTCGTCCATCAGCGTGTGTTGTTCCCAGGCTTCCGGGATCATCATCATCATCGCGTGGACGAGCGGGTAGCCGGCCATCACCAGCAGTTCGAGACAGTTGTCGAACGAGGCGGTGTCGGATTGGCCCGGATAGATCAGCGGCCAGAGCTTCGGCAGATCGTCGCCGAGCACGTGCGAGGCGATCGCGCCGGTGCGGGCGTTCAGCCAGTTGACGTTGCCCTTCACCGTGTTGATCTCGCCGTTGTGGGCGATCATGCGGTACGGGTGAGCCAGTTCCCACGCGGGGAAGGTGTTGGTCGAGAAGCGTTGGTGCACGAGCGCCAGCGCGGAGACCGTGCGGTCGTCCTGCAGGTCGCGGTAGTACACGCCGACCTGGCCGGCCAGCAGCAGGCCTTTGTAGACGACCGTGCGCGCCGAGCACGACGGCACGAAGTATTCCTTGCCGTGCTTGAGCTTGAGTGCCTGGATGCGGTGGCTCGCGGTCTTGCGGATGATGTACAGCTTCCGCTCGAGCGCGTCCGTCACCATGATGTCCTTGCCGCGGCCGATAAAGATCTGGCGGATCAGCGGCTCGCTCGCCTTCACGGTAGGCGAAATCGGCATGGTGTGGTCGACCGGCACATCGCGCCAACCCAGCACGACCTGGCCTTCGGCCTTCACCGTGCGTTCCAGTTCCTGTTCACAAGCCAGACGCGAGGCGTGTTCCTTCGGCAGGAAGACCATGCCGACGCCATATTCGCCGTGCGGCGGCAGCACCACGCCCTGCTTGGCCATTTCCTCGCGATAGAAGCCGTCCGGAATCTGGATCAGGATGCCCGCGCCGTCGCCCATCAGCGGATCGGCGCCGACGGCGCCCCGGTGGTCGAGGTTCTCGAGAATCTTCAGGCCCTGCTCGATGATCTCGTGGCTTTTCTTGCCCTTGATGTGAGCGACGAAGCCGACGCCGCAGGCGTCGTGCTCGTTTTGCGGGTCGTACAGACCTTGCGCGGCGGGAACCGGGTGAGTCGGTTGCTGGTGGTCGTTCATGGGGACACCGTCTGTGAGGGGCCGGACAGGCCGTTAAACCGTTTTTTCTATTGCCGCAGTGCGATTCACGACAACCGCGACGGCGCGCTCAACGCTCGATGCTACCCGCGTCAAAAAGCGCCGGAATTCGGAATATACGCGACGAATCAATGGAATAGCAAATAAAACGTGATTATTGAACCCCAATTATCAAGTTGGTGCATTGCGGTGCATTTTTATTGGTGCCATATCATATTGGGGCAAAAGAAAACGGCATGCGAAGATGCCGTTCCGCTGCAGCCCTTTGATCCGAAACGCTTTATTGCTGCTGCGGCGTCTCGCGCACCTTGCGCGGCCGTCCGCGCGGCAATGGCGACACACGCCGGTTGGCGGCCCGCGCCGCCCACTCGCGGTACGTATCGCTGCCCAAAACCCAGCCCTTAAGCGTGGCCTGCTGAAGCTGACTGGCCTCGCGTTCGTCTAGCGGCTGCTCGCACAGTTCGCGGTAAGCGCGCTGGCGTTCGAACGGCGTATTGCCGAGCGACCAGTACAGCGGATGGTCGGTGATCAGGCTATCGAGCGTCAGGCCGATGTGATGGCGGTAGCTCGACCAGCGGTAATCTTCCGGCGCGCTAACGAGTCCCGCGCGAACCGGACACATCTCGACCACGCGGCTCGCTAGCAGAAAGTAGCGCTCACCTTCGATCACCGTAGCTCTGTAGCGCCCTTCCCACAACGTGCCACGGCGCGCGTAGCGCCTGTTAAAGTGCGCCACGTAACGGCGCCCAACCGCCTGCATCGCCTTCGGCAGACTCGACTCCTCGGTCGGCGTAACGAGCAGTTGCACCGCGCCCGGCATCAACGCATACGCGTGGATGGACAAGTGGTGATCGCGCGAAGCCGCTTTCAAACAATCGATGAAGAGCTCGTAGTCCTGGTCGTCGACGAAAGCGGGCTGCTGATCGAGCCCGCGAAGGATGACGTGCTGCGGCTGGTCAGGGACATAGAGACGTGCAAGCCGTGCCATGCTGGAGTATCCGATAGTCGCGTTGGTACATACCCGAAGGTCCGAAGAACCGCATGCGCTCAAGCTTCGGCGCCATGCGGCAGAGCCAGAAACCACGCGGTGCTTAGGGAGAAAGCTCTAACCGCCGCGTATGGTTTGTTTCAAACGTTGTAGTCATAATGAGCGGGCCTTTTTTGGAGGAGCACATATGAAATTAAAACAGGCCGTAACGGGGATCGCGGCGCTAGCCTGCATGACAACGGCAGCACACGCGCAATCGGCCGGTAGCTTTTACGTCACCTCGGGCTGGTTCCATCTAGCGCCTCAATCGAGCAGCAACCCGCTGAAAGTGACGAGCATTGGGGGCAGCCCGACCAACATCACAGAAGCCAACACCGGTGCAAAACTGGATTCCGCCGACACCATCGGCTTTACCGCCGGTTACTTTGTCACCGATCACATCGCGACCGAATTCGTGATCGGCGTGCCGCCCACGTTCGACCTGGAAGGCTCTGGTAGCCTTGCCCAGTTCGGCAAGCTGGGGCAGGCAAAACAGTGGAGCCCGACTCTGCTGTTCAAGTACTACTTCAATGCTCCGACCGCTGCATTCCGCCCGTACCTCGGCGTCGGCGTGAGCCGAGTTTCGTTCACCGACGAAAAGATCACCAACAGCGCGTTCGAGGCCAATGTTCTGCATGGTCCGACCAGTGTTACTACGGATAGTTCGTGGGAGCCGGTGTTTAATGCCGGCTTCACTTATGCATTCACCCAGCACTGGTTCGCGGGCGTATCAATTTCTTACCTGCCGCTCAGCACCACCGCCAAGCTCAACACCGCGGCCAACACGCCGGTGGGCACGTTGAACGTGCAATCGGAGACCAAGATCAAACTGAACCCGATCGTCACCTACGTCAACATCGGTTACCGTTTCTAACGCTTCCGGAAATTAGGGGCTGTAGAGGTAGGGTAGTCGAATTTTCGTGGCTTGGACAACGCCGTCATGCATCCAATGGCGGCGTTTTTATTTTGTGCGCGCTTCATAGAGGCCGGGTCGGCGGTCATGGAAGCCGCGCGCGGATCATCTATCGGCGTTTGTAAAATTGACCCGGAATTGCGCCATGCTGTGCAATACCTGCCGACGAACCTGCGTTCGGACCACGGTGGCTAGGGGCTGGTGGGTTTGGCACCGAAGTTGCGTTCGCATGGTGTTTCCCGCGTCGCGACGTGATACTGCGTCTTCGTGACAACGCGCGGGACCCTTTTCACCTCATCGACGGAGCGACCATGACTGCACTTCCGAATACGCGAGACGCCCTCGGCGAATCCTGGACCAGCACCAGCCGCCGTGCGCGGCGTATCGCTCGCCACAGCCGCCACGCAGCCGAAGATATCGCAGGCGAACTGCGCACGCTAATGTCGGAACTCGAATCCACGCTGGCGGACGGCACGCAAGCCGACGCGGTGGCGTTGCGCGGCAAGCTTCGCAAACAACTCGAGGTCGCGCGCGCCCGCCTGAACGATACGCGCGATGCCGTGCGCGAACGCGCCCAAGTGGCGGTGGCGGACGCCGACGATTACGTGCATGAGAATCCGTGGCAGACGATTGCGATCGTCGGCGGCGTCGCGCTGATCGCGGGCGCGCTGTTCGCGTCGCGGCTGCGTTAAGGCGTCTACCGCGCGAGCTGCCGCCGATCGGCGGCGGCTCGCCGCAGGTGTTCTATACGCCACTGGCGCCGGCTCGCGGCCGGCGCCAGTTCGTGCCGCGCTGCTCAGTTGTCGTCGATCACGAACAGCCGCTGGTATTCCTTGACCGCGTAGCGATCCGTCATCCCCGCGATGTAGTGGGCGATCAGACGCGGTTGCTGAGTTGCGTCGCTTGACTGATAACTCGGCGGCAGAAGCCGCGGATCGTCCGTGAACGCGTCGAACAACCCGGCGACGACGCGGCGCGCCTTGTTGGCCATACGCATCACGCGGTAATGGCGATACAGGTTCTTGAATAGAAAGCGCTTGAGCGCCGCAGCCTGCGCGGCGATTTCGTCGCTATGCGCGACGAGCGCGGGCGATAGGCGCACCGCGTCCAGGGACGCCGGCGCGTGCCGGTCCAGATTCGCCCTGGTCGTATCGATCAGATCGACGATCAGCGTATTGATGATGCGGCGCACCGTCTCGTGAATAAGCCGCCGCCCTTCGATCTGCGGAAAATCGCTGCGCGCCGTTTCGTAGTGCACCTGCCACAACTCCACTTCGGCGAGTTGTTCGACGGTGAGCAGGCCCGAGCGCAGACCATCGTCGACGTCGTGGTTGTTGTACGCGATCTCGTCGGCCACGTTCGCGATCTGCGCCTCGATGGACGGTTGCCGCGCTTCCAGAAAGCGCTCGCCCAACGCGCCGAGCCGCCGCGCGTTCTCGCGCGAACAGTGCTTCAGAATCCCCTCACGGGTTTCGAAACACAGATTCAGGCCGTTGAACGCACCGTAGTGCTCCTCCAGATCATCGACAACCGCCAGGCTCTGCAGATTGTGCTCGAAGCCACCGTGCTCGCGCATGCATTCGTTGAGCGCATCCTGTCCAGCATGGCCGAACGGCGTATGCCCCAGGTCGTGGGCAAGGGAGATGGCTTCGACGAGATCTTCGTTCACTCTCAGATTGCGCGCGACCGACCGCGCGATCTGCGCGACTTCCAGGCTGTGAGTCAGACGCGTGCGAAACAGGTCGCCCTCGTGATTCACGAACACCTGAGTTTTGTACTCGAGCCTGCGGAATGCCGTCGAATGGACGATGCGGTCGCGGTCGCGCTGGAATTCGGTACGTGCGCTGGGGGCGGCCTCCGGATAGCGGCGACCACGCGATTGCGCGGAATGCGCCGCGTACGGCGCGAGGTGCGCTTCGAGTGCTTCCTGCGAAGGCACGCTGATTGCCGCCGCGCCTGCCGCCGGTTCATGCTTTACATCGTCGCTGCGCCTGTCAGTCACCGGGTTCTCCGAAACATGGGCGGCGCCTCGTGACGCGAGTGCGTGCTGCGTTGCTGGATGCCCCGCGAGACTCAGACGGCGGCGGCCAGCGTGGCGTGCACCTCGGCGTCGGGCGCCTGGGTGATCAGCGTCTCACCGAAACGCTTCAGCAGAATGAATTTGATCGCGCCTGCTTCCGCTTTCTTGTCGACCCGCATGAGTTCGACATATCGCGAGTCGCCCAGCGCGGGTGCGCGGGTCGGCAAATGCGCGGCGACGATCACATCGACCAGACGCTTGCGCGCCGCCTCGTCGAGATAGCCGAGGCGTACGGACAGATCCGCCGCCATCACCATCCCGCAGCCCACTGCTTCACCATGCAGCCACTCGCCGTAGCCGAGGCCGGCTTCGATCGCATGGCCGAAGGTGTGGCCAAAATTGAGGATGGCGCGCAGTCCGCCCTCCCGCTCGTCCTGCGCGACCACCGACGCCTTGATTTCGCATGACCGCTTGACTGCCTCAGCCAGCGCTTCAGGTTCGCAGCGGTTCAATGCCTCGATATTGGCTTCGATCCAGCTGAAAAAACCCGCGTCGGCGATGGCGCCGGTCTTGATCACTTCGGCGATGCCCGCCGCCAGTTCACGCGGCGGCAGCGTGCGCAGCGCGCCGATGTCGGCGATCACCGCCTGCGGCTGGTAGAACGCGCCGATCATGTTCTTGCCGAGCGGGTGATTGATGCCCGTCTTGCCGCCCACCGACGAATCCACCTGCGACAGCAACGTGGTCGGCACCTGAATGAACGGCACGCCGCGCATGTAGCAGGCGGCCGCAAAACCCGTCATGTCGCCGATCACGCCGCCACCCAACGCGATCAACGTGGTCTTGCGATCGGCGCGGCCGCCGAGCAGCGCGTCGAAAATCAGGTTCAGGGTTTCGAGATTCTTGTACGCCTCGCCGTCGGGCAAGACGACCGTGGACACCTGCTTGCCGAGCGGCGCCAGCGCGGCGCGCAGCTTGTCGCCGTAGAGCGGATCGACGGTGGAATCGGTGACGATGGTGACCGAGCTACCGGCGATATGCGGCGCGAACAGCGCGGTCTGGCCGATCAGGTCGGTACCGATATGGATAGGGTAGGCGCGCGCGCCCAGTTCGACGTTGACGGTATTCATACGGTCCATTATGACGCAGGATGTTTGGCGACGCCGGCCATCTCGAGCTGCATCAGAACCATGTTGACGAGTCCGTTGACCGAAGGCCGGCCGGTTTCGATCACGAAATGCGCGCATTCCCGGTATAACGGGTCGCGCACTTCGTAGAGCGCTTCAAGACGCGCTTTGGGGTCTTCGGTCTGCAACAGCGGGCGATTCTTGTCGCGCCGGGTGCGCAGCCACAGGTCGTGCGGATTGGCACGCAGATAGATCACCACTCCGCGATTTTGCAGCGCTTCGCGGTTTTCCGGCCGCAGTATCGCGCCGCCGCCGGTGGCGAGGACGATACTGTCACGCCCGGTCAGGTCGGAAATCACGCTGGCTTCGCGCTCGCGGAAGCCCGCTTCGCCCTCCAGCTCGAAGATCACCGGGATGCGCGCGCCCGTGCGCGCCTCGATTTCATGGTCGGAATCGAAGAACGGGCGATCGAGACGGCGCGCAATGGCCCGGCCCACGGTGGTTTTCCCTGCCCCCATGAGCCCTACGAAAAATACATTGGCGTGTGCGTCCCGCGCTTGCAACGGTGTCCTCTGGCTAATCCGGTTTGGTTCGTGCCGCAGCTTACTGGCAAAGCGGCTGCCTTGTCGAGCCTGCGCCCCGCTTGAGAGCGCCCTCAGCCCTGTCGCTCCGCGCCAGGCCTCCTAATCGGACTTCCGGCGAAGCGGAAAAGGTGGGGCGGCCCGGCGCTCTCTTGCACGCAGCGGCAGCGTGCCCCTAATTTGTCTGAACGACGCGCGGCGTAATGAAAACAGCCAGTTCGCTGCGCTGGTCGCGATGAGCCCGATGGCGGAAAAGCGCACCCAGAACCGGTATTTTGCCCAGGACCGGAACCCGCGTCACATCGTCCCGGTCGTCGGTCGCATAAATTCCGCCGATCGACACCGTACCACCATCCTCGACCTCGACGCGCGTTTGCACGTGCTTGGTGTTGATCGCGGGCCCGGCGTCGGTCTGTTCGCCGACGCTGTCCTTGGCGACGTCGAGGTCGAGCACCACCCGGCCGTCCGGCATGATTTGGGGCTCCACCTCCAGTTTGAGCGTGGCGCGGCGAAACTGCACGCCCGACACGCCCTGCCCCACTTTCGCCTGATACGGCAGCTCGGTGCCCTGCTCGACGACCGCTTTCATCCGGTCGGCCGTGACCACGCGCGGACTCGAGACGATTTCGCCGCGCCCCTGCGCTTCCAGCGCGCTCAGCTCGATGTTCAGCAGCCGCGTCGCGCCGGCGGCGAACAAGGTCAGGCCGGCCGTCGCGACGTCGAAGCCGGAAATCGGGCGGGCCGACAGATCATAGCCGGCGTCGGTCAAGCCCTTCGCGGTGCCGTCGGCGTTTGTGGCCGCCATGGAGAGCTTCACGCCGAGATTGCGCGAAAACCCATGTTCGCCCTCGACGATACGCGCTTCGATCAACACCTGGCGTGTCGGCCGGTCGACGGAAGCTAGCAGCGCGGCTATCTGCGCGAGGCGCCCTTCGAGATCGGTCACGAACAGCAGATTGGTGCGCGGATCGGCAGTCGCGGCACCCCGCTTGGACAGTACGCGCTGGGCGCCCGAACCGGTCAGCAGACGCCTGACGTCTTCGGCGTGCGCGTAGTGCAGCTCAAAAGTGCGGCTCGCAAGCGGCTCGAGATCGGCGGCCCGGGCGTGCGCTTCGAAGCGCTGCCGCTCGCGCGCGGCCAGATCCGCGATCGGTGCGACCCAGATCACGTTGCCGTGGCGCTCCATCGCAAGGCCGTTGACGTCGAGCAGCGTGTCGAACGCGGTGCGCCACGGCACCTTGTCGAGCCGCAACGAGACGGCGCCGCGCACTCTCTCGCTCGCAACGATGTTCAGCCCGGTGAATCGGGCGAACGCACTGAGGACGGCGCCGAGTTCGGCACGCTGGAAATTCAGCGAGATCGGTTTGTCGTCGGGGGCGAGGGCCGCGTCGGCGGCGCTGCGTGAGGCGTTGCTCAGACGCGCGAGCGGCGGCAGCGGCACAGGCGGACCTTCAAGCGTAGCGGCGCCGGTCGCATCGGCGCGAGCCGGGACGGAGGTTTGTCTTCGCAGCGGCACGGAGCCGTCGGAATCGGCATCGGCGTCGCCGGAAGTTGAAGTGATGGATTGCCTTCGCGACTGCGACTGTGACTGCAGTAAGCCCTCGGCGTCATCGGCGGCAGGCTCGTCCGTGCGAGTATTAGCCGCTGTCGCGCCGCTCATAAGCGACGCGTCTCGATCGTCTGCGGAATCCTGGCGAAACGGATTGGGCACCTCGGCGGAGACGTCGCGTGGCAGCGGCGGTGTGCCGTTGTACGAAGCATCGCGTGCGTATACTGCGTCGTCGAACGGCATGTAGGCGGGCAGCGGCGGCAGCGGCGGAGTCGACGCCTGCGTAACACTGGCGCCCAGCGCCGCGCCAAGACACAGGCCGAGACCCACCATCAGGCGAGGCGACACACGCGTATCGGCACTCGACACGGCAAAAGGAAATGGCTTCGCCAGTCTCATCAGGAAGCCTCCGCCAGCGCCAGCATGCGTGTCGCGCCGTCCCTTGCGAGCATAATGCCGGCCGCGTCCAGCTTCGTGACCCGCTCGGCGCCGATCCGCTCTCCGGGCTCGACGCTCGTCACGCCGTCCGGTGTATCGAGCACCGCCAATCCACGCGTGCGATCGCTCAGCAACCCGACCAGACGCAGTGACGAGCCATCGGGCAGATCGCCGGCGGCCTGCATCTGCGGCTGCGAAAACGGATCGAAGAAGACAACCTCTTCATCGTCATCCGAATCGAGGCTGTCGTCGTCGAGTGCTTCCAGCGAGTTTGCCGACGACGCCGGCCGCAGCGCGTCGAACACGCGCAGTGTGGCGCTCACCGACAACGCTGCGGCATCCCGCTTGACGGTCACATCGACGGGTACGATCAGCACCGGCAGATCGGACAGTCCGCGCAGAAATGCCATCAGGTGAACGAAGTCCGTGCGCGCGGTCAGTTGCAGCGGACGCATACTCTCAGCGCCCGCGCCGTTCACCGCGCCGGGTTCAACCGCCAGCAACGCGACGCTATTTTGCGCAGCCAGTTCGGAGACGATGCGGACGTCGTCGGCGGAACTCCACGGCCCTGATGAACGCGCAGGCGAAGCAGCAACCGACATGGCGGCAGCTTCGCGGCGCAGCGCAGGCAATTGCGCAAGCGCAAGCCGCGCGTTCGCAAGACGCAAGCGACTGGCCTCCAACGCCGCCCGGCTCGCTTCGACGCCACCGAGATCGGCCACCACCCAGCCATGCGCGCCCAAACCGAACACCACAACGGCAATCATCAACGCGACCAGCCAGCGGCGGCGACGGCTCCATGCACCGAGCGGCACGCGCACGCGCTTCATCCAATGGGAAAGAAAAAGCCGCGCGTTTGCCGCGCCGCTGAACTCGACAAAGATCGTACTCATTTCGCACCTCTTGATTGTTCAGACTTCATAGGACGCTGCGCCGTGGAGCCAGCCGGGCGAGCCGCTTTTTGCGCCGGCTCGTTCCAACGCAGGTGCGCGCCGAATTCAATTGGACCGGCCAAGCTCGCCTGTGCAACCGCACCGCTGCGTGGGACCGAACGATGCAGGTCGCTCACTTCAGCCCCCTTCACGCCATGGATCGCACTCAAGCGCTTGAGCCACTCGGCCGAAGCGAGATGCCCACGCGACGTCGCCAGCAACTCGGTGTCGTCCTCGCGCTGACGCAACCGCTGCAACACCACACCGTCGCCCGGTTCGAAGCTCAACGCGTCGAGCAGGTCGCGTAGGTGTACGAGCGGTTCCGACAGGCTTTTCGCGCGGGCGCCGTTCTGCCGCTGTTCGTCTCGCGCGCGCAGCAACGTGGCGTGCTCGGCGAGCGGCGCCGATAGCTGCGTAAACGTGTGTTCGACCGACACGCGCTGTGCCTCGAAACGCGCGCTCTCGATTGCCTGCCACGCGCCCAACACGAAGACGGCGGCCAAACCGGCGCAGACCGCCGCTATCCATTCGAGCACGCGCCGCCGGCGCGCGAGCCTCGCATCGCGTTGGCGATAAGGCAGCAGATTGAAACCGCCGAGCCCGGATCGCGCGAAGCGCGCGCCGCGTTCCGGCGCTCGCATGTTCGAGGCCGCCGCATGCAACAGGCCGCCCGTCATTCGAGCACCCCGCGCAACGCAAGTCCGAATGCGACCGCGCCTGACGGTTCGAGCAGCAGCGAATCGTCCAGGGGTCGAGCGAAGCCGCCGAGCGTCGCGCATTGGAACGGCAGCACCGAGCAGCCCAATACGTCCGCGATATCCGCAGTCGAGAAACCCACGCCGCCGAGCAGATCGACCTCGCCGCTCACCAACGCGCAGTCGAGTTCCGGGCCGTGCGCCAGATCCCGCAACGCATCGGCGAGATCGGTGTGTTCCGGCGCCGGGTAGCGCATTTCGCGGGCGACGATGTCGTCCACGATGCGCCAGCCGTACACGCCGTCCGTGCCGATCCACAACGCGACATATGGCTCGTGCGGATCGAGCTCGTAACTCGCCGCGTAGCGCATGGCGCGCAACGCCGCATGCGGCTCGCCGTCGATGGCCGTGAGCGAGATGCCGGCAATCGCCGCGCATTCGATTCGCGCTTCGAGATGTTGCCGCGCGGTGGCGGCAATCGTCACGGAGCGGACCGGCGCATACGCTTCGTCGAGATACCAGTCGACAGCGAGAGCATGCCGCTCGAGGCCCGCAATGCGCTCGACTTCGCTCATCACCGCCGGCTCCAGTTCAGCCAGTTGATGCCCGCCGTCTTCCGAACAACCGCTCTGCGCGGCAAGCCGCGTGAGCGGCACTGTGGTGGTCATGGTGGCCGATGCGGGCAGCGCCATCGCGCACCGCAGTGCCTGCGTCGCGCATGCATGCGGCAGATCGGCGAATGCGTCGCGCAACGCACGCGCCACCGCATGCCGGTCGGCGATCTCGCTGCCGGCCATCGCACCGGCGACAAGCGGGACCGTGCTCGCATATTCGATTTGCAGCGCGCCTCGCGAGCGCGCGCGCTGACTTAGCACGACCAGACGCACGGTCTGCGAGCCAACATCGATCCCCGCAGCAAAACGCTGCGCACCCGGTTGCACTGCCTGAAGCCAAGATCTTCTCAACGCCATGACGCCCTCCCTCTGACTCACGCGACGAACCATTCGAACGCGAGTGATGAGGAAGAATTGTGCGTAGCCGCGCCGCCGCGCGACACTCAGCCAAACGGCTAACGTTGAGCAACGCACGACCTGTACGCCATCAAAGCGACTACAGTGAAGTCATTCCCGTGCGGCGCGCAGACTTGTCAAGAAGTGTCAGTAAGCATGCCGAAAGCTGAAAAGCGAGGCGGCTATAATCGCGGGACTGCTTTTTTGGTGCCTACATGCAATCCACGTCTCCTACGTCCCCGCCGCCCGCGCCTAAAAAGCGCAAACGCCCGTTGTGGCTGAAGCTCATCCTGGGCTTCGTGGGTCTGATCGTCGCAGGCATTCTGTGCGTGCTGCTGGTGCTCGGCTATGCGCTCGTCGTCGCCACGCCCAACCTGCCGTCGCTCGATGCGTTGACCGACTACCGGCCGAAGGTGCCGCTGCGCATCTATACGGCCGACCATGTGCTGATCGGCGAATTCGGCGAGGAACGGCGCGACATCGTCCATATTCAGGATGTGCCCGATAGTCTGAAGAAGGCGATTCTCGCCATCGAAGACGCGCGCTTCTACGATCACGGCGGCGTCGACCTCACGGGCATTGCGCGCGCGGGCTTCGTCGCGCTGACTAACGGCCACGCCACGCAAGGCGCAAGCACGATCACCATGCAGGTGGCGCGCAACTTCTTCCTCTCGAGCGAAAAGACCTATACGCGCAAGATCTACGAGATGCTGCTCGCGTACAAGATCGAGTCGAAGCTGTCCAAAGATCAGATTCTCGAGGTGTACATGAATCAGATCTATCTCGGCCAGCGCGCCTACGGATTTGCGAGCGCGGCGCGCGTGTATTTCGGCAAGGACCTGAAGGATCTGACATTGGCGGAATCGGCCATGCTGGCCGGCTTGCCGAAGGCGCCGTCCGCGTATAACCCGGTCGTCAATCCGAAGCGTGCGAAGGTGCGTCAGGAGTACATCCTGCAGCGCATGTACGAGTTGCACTACATCACGCAGGAACAATACGACGAAGCGAGCAAGCAGCCGCTCGTGGTCAAGGGCGCGGGCAAAGAGTTCAGCGTGCACGCGGAATACGTCGCGGAAATGGTGCGTCAGATGATGTACGCGCAATATCGTGAGGAAGCCTATACGCGCGGCCTGAACGTGGTGACCACCATCGACTCTGCCGATCAGGACGTCGCGTACCGCGCGCTGCGCAAAGGTCTGATGGACTATGAACGGCGTCACGGCTATCGCGGTCCGGAGGCGTTCATCGATCTGCCGTCCGACGCAGACGACCGCGAACAGGCCATCGACGACGCGCTGCTCGAACACCCGGACAACGGCGAGATCATTGCCGCCGTAGTCACCGCGGCGAGTCCGAAACAGGTGCAGGCTGCTTTCATCGACGGCAATGTCGCGACGATCCAGGGCGACGGCCTGCGCTTCGCGCAGTTCGCGCTCGGTCCGCGCGCGCAGCCGAATCAACGTGTGCGGCCCGGCGCGATCATCCGGCTCGTCAAGAACGACGATGGCAACTGGTCGATCACGCAATTGCCGCAAGTGGAAGGCGCGTTCGTTTCGGTGATCCCGCAAGATGGCGCGATCCGCGCGCTGGTCGGCGGTTTCGACTTCAACAAGAACAAGTTCAATCACGTCACGCAGGCCTGGCGTCAGCCGGGGTCGAGCTTCAAGCCGTTCATCTATTCGGCGTCGCTCGAAAAAGGACTCGGACCGGCGACCGTGATCAACGACGCACCGCTCTTTTTCAGTGCGGCCGAGACCGGCGGCCAGGCGTGGGAGCCGAAGAACTACGGCGGCGGCTTCGACGGCCCTATGACCATGCGCACCGCGTTGCAGCGCTCGAAAAACCTGGTGTCGATTCGTATCCTGAACCAGATCGGCACGAAGTACGCGCAGCAGTACATCACGCGTTTCGGCTTCGACGCGGATCGTCATCCGGCTTATTTGCCGATGGCGCTGGGCGCCGGTCTCGTCACGCCGTTGCAGATGGCGGGTGCGTTCTCGGTGTTCGCCAACGGCGGCTATCGAATCAATCCGTATCTGATCGCCGAAGTCACGGATCAGCGCGGTATGGTGGTCGCGCATGCGCAACCGCTGGTGGCCGCGCAGAGCGCGCCGCACGCGATCGAGCCGCGCAATGCGTACGTGATGAACAGCCTGCTGCAAAGCGTCGCGCAACGCGGCACGGGCGCCAAGACCAACGTGTTGAAGCGCACTGATCTTGCCGGCAAGACGGGCACCACCAACGATTCGCGCGACGCGTGGTTCGCCGGTTATCAGCACACCCTCACCGCCATTGCGTGGATCGGCTACGACAACCCGCGCAGTCTCGGCGACAAGGAAACCGGCGGCGGCCTCGCATTGCCCGTGTGGGTCGAATACATGGGTCGCGCGCTGAAGGGTGTGCCGGAGTACAAGATGCCGAAGCCCGACGACGTCACGGAAATCGGCTCAGAGCTTTATTTCGACGACTTCACGCCGGGAAATGGTTTCATTGCCACGGTCGGCGTCAGTCAGGCGACACTGGATGCGCAGTCGAGCGCGGCGTCGGCGGCTGCGCCTGAGCAGGTCGGCGAGCAGGAGAAGCAGGACATCATGAATCTGTTCCGCGGACACTGACGCACGCGCTTACACAGTCCAGCAGAAAAGCAAATGGCCGCGCTCAATGCGCGGCCATTTTGCTTCGGGCGATCAGGGCCAATCGATTCGGCCGCTTTGGCGGCGCTCGCCCGATCGGCGGATCTTACGCTTTGAAGTGAACCGGCTCGCCGGCCTGCTGCGTCGCGTACTCCGACAAGGCGGCGAAAAACTCGGTGCCGCTGCGTGTATCGCGCCATTCGCCATCGACGAAACGGAAGTGGAAACCGCCCGCTTTGGCGGCGATCCAGATCTCGCTCATGGGCGGCTGAAGGTTGACGATAATCTTCGTGCGGTTCTCGAATTCGAGGGTCAGGACGTTGCCGCTGCGCTCCAGTTCGATGTCGGCATCCGTGTCGTCGAGCGCGCGTTCGATGGCGGCTAGCGCGGCTTCCGCGCGGGTCAGGTATTCACTATCGGACATGCTAAACTCCATCGATTATTTATTCAGGGACAGTCATGCGAGTCGTATCTCGGATGCGCGCGGCGGCGCCCGGCCGCGCGATTGTAGCGGTTTTAGCCATTCTCGCAGGTTGTGCACTTGCCGGCTGCGGACAGCGCGGTTCGCTCTACTTGCCCACCGTGCCGCCGCTACCGGCCAAGCCGACCGATCGCACGCAAACGCCGGACGTGGCGCAACCCGCGCCGGCTACATCCACCGACATGAGCACCGTTCCGGATACCTCCGGCACACCGCTTTCGTTGGCGCCGGAAAACGAACTCGCCGCGCCGCCCGCCTCCGCTGCATCCGCCACGGCGGCTCCGCTGCCTGCTTCCGCCGCCACACCTGTTCAATAAGACTTTCGCATGACTCGATCCGCATTTGACTACGTCGACGGCGTGTTGCACGCCGAAGGCGTGTCCGCCGTCTCTCTCGCCGAGCAGTTCGGCACGCCGCTGTACGTGTACTCGCGCGCCGCGCTCACCGAGGCGTGGAACGCTTACGCAGGTGCTTGCGCCGGCCGTCGCGCGAGCGTTCACGTCGCCGTGAAGGCCAATAGCAATCTCGCGGTGTTGAACGTGTTCGCGCGCCTCGGCGCCGGCTTCGACATCGTGTCGGGCGGTGAACTGGCGCGCGTGCTGGCCGCCGGCGGCAAAGCGGAAAAGACCGTGTTTTCCGGCGTCGGCAAGAACGCGGACGAAATGCGCGACGCGCTCGCGGCCGGCGTGAAATGCTTCAACGTCGAATCGATTCCGGAGCTCGACCGCCTGAATGCGGTTGCCGCGGCAATGGGCAAGAAGGCGCCCGTCTCGCTGCGCGTGAATCCGGACGTGGACGCGAAGACGCATCCGTATATTTCCACGGGCTTGAAGTCGAACAAGTTCGGCGTCGCGTTCGAAGACGCGCGCGCCACGTATCAGGCGGCCGCGGCTATGGCGAATCTCGAGGTGGTCGGCATCGACTGTCATATCGGCTCGCAGATCACTGAAGTCGCGCCGTATCTCGACGCCGTCGACAAGGTTTTGGAACTGGTCGAGCAGATCGAGCAGGACGGCGTGAAGATCCGTCATATCGACGTGGGCGGCGGCCTCGGCATCACGTACGACGATGAAACGCCGCCGGAAATCGGCGAGTTCGTGCGCACCGTGCTCGATCGCATCGAAGCGCGCGGTCACGGCCATCGTGAAGTGTATTTCGAGCCGGGCCGTTCGCTGGTCGGCAATGCGGGCGTGCTGCTCACGCGCGTCGAATTTCTGAAGCCGGGCGCGGAAAAGAATTTCGCTATCGTCGACGCAGCCATGACCGATCTCGCGCGCCCGGCCATGTACGAGGCGTATCACGCGATCGACCCGGTCGTGAAGCGCGACGTACCGGCTCACGTGTACGACGTCGTCGGTCCGGTTTGCGAGAGCGGCGACTGGCTTGGACGTGAGCGTCTGCTGTCCGTCGAACCGGGCGACCTCCTCGCGATTCGTTCGGCCGGCGCGTATGGCTTCGTGATGAGCTCGAACTACAACACACGTCCGCGCGCGGCCGAGGTGATGGTTGATGGTACACAGGTGCATGTAGTTCGCGCACGCGAAGAGCTGAAGCAGCTGTTTGCGGGCGAAACCATTCTGCCGGCGTAACCTTCAATAGTTGAGCCAACAGCAACAAAGGCGATGCCGCTGTGGCATCGCCTTTTTCTTTTTACGGCGCGAGCCGCTCCAGAGCCCGTCAGCGTGTCTTTAACTTCCTGTCACGCAGCCACACGATCAACCGCCAACCAAGCAACGCCACCATGATCGCGCCGTAAATCTTCGGCAGGATCAGATCATGTTTGCCGGCCTTCATCCACCAGAAGTGCAGGATCGCGAGCGCGCCGATCGCATAGATGGACCGATGCAGCATTTGCCAGCGGCGCCCAAGCTTGCGCACCATCGCGCGCGGAGACGTTACGGCCAATGCGATCAGCAACACGAACGCCGCGAAGCCCACCGTGATGAACGGCCGCTTGCCGATGTCCTTGATGATCGCGGCGACGTCGAACCACTTGTCGAACCAGAGGTAAGTGGTGAAATGCAGCGTCGCGTAGAAGAACGCATAGAGCCCGAGCATGCGGCGAAAACGCACGAGCGCGGCAACGCCGGTGAGTCTGCGCAATGGCGTCGCAGCAAGCGTGATGCAGAGGAAGACGAGCGTCCATAGACCGGTCGAGCGCGTGATGAACTCGATCGGATTTGCGCCCAGCCGGTCAGTCACGCCGAACAGCACGATACGCGCGAGCGGATACCACGCGGCGATGAATATCGCGATCTTGGCCGGCACGATCCAACGCGCGCCGGTTGCGGGCCGCTTTGCCGTCGTCGTCGTCGCGGACGACTGCGCGCGCGGCGCTTTGCGCTCGGTCTGCGTAGCGGATTGCGTATCAGAGGAAGCCATGTTCACGCCGCTCAGAAATTCTTCTTCAGGTCCATGCCCTGATAAAGCGACGCGACCTGATCGCCGTAGCCGTTGAACATCAACGTCTTGCGCTTGGGCGTGAAGAAACCGTCTTCGCCGATACGACGCTCCGTCGCCTGACTCCAGCGCGGATGATCGACGTTCGGATTCACGTTCGAGTAAAACCCGTATTCGTTCGATGCATATGTGTTCCAGCTGGTCGGCGGCTGCTTGTCGAGGAAGCGGATCTTCACCAGCGATTTCGCGCTCTTGAAGCCGTATTTCCACGGCACCACGACGCGCACCGGCGCGCCGTTCTGATTGGGCAACACCTGGCCGTAGAGGCCCATCGTCAGCAACGTCAGCGGATTCATCGCTTCGTCCATGCGCAGCCCTTCGGAGTATGGCCAATCGAGTACGGGCGTCGACAATCCTGGCATTTGCGACGGATCGGCCAGCGTGATGAACTGTACGTACCTGGCGTTGCCCGTCGGTTGCACGCGCTTGATCAATTCCGCGAGCGGCACGCCGATCCACGGAATCACCATCGACCAGCCTTCGACGCAGCGCATTCTGTACACGCGCTCTTCGAGCGGCGCGAGCTTGAGCAATTCGTCGATGTCGTAGACCTTGGGATTCTTGATCTCACCCTCGACGCTCACCTTCCACGGATGCGGCCGCAGCGTCCCGGCGTTGTGCGCGGGATCGGCCTTGTCGGTGCCGAACTCGTAGAAGTTGTTGTACGTGGTGATGTCCTTGTACGGCGTGATTTTGTCGAGCGCGACGAATTTGGCGTCGGTCTTCGCCGCCAGCTTCTGCGCCTTCGGGTCCGGCGACGTGTAAGCCGCCAGCGCCTCGCCATTCACCCCGATCAGACTGCCGAGCGCCACCGCGCCGGCCGCCTGCAACACACGCCGCCGGTTCTGAAAAACATGTTGCGGCGTGATTTCGCTGCGCGCAATGTCGTCGCCGCTGATTTGAATTCTGTCGCTACGCTTGATCCACATCGTGCTGCTCCTTGCCGGCCCATCGGTCAATACATCTTAAGGGGCCATATTGATGATCGCTCGTTCGTCCAGCCATCTACAGGTACTGTGAGGGCGAACACTTTGGATGCAGCGGATATTCCATCGGCCATAAAAAAACCGCCGGTGCGAGGCACACGGCGGCTTTGAGTCGGTTCAGCGCGGCAGATCTTACAGCTTGCCGTAGCTATGCAGGCCCGACAGGAACATGTTGACGCCGAGGAAGGCGAAGGTCGTCACCAGCAGGCCGGTCAGCGCCCACCATGCCGCGACCGCGCCGCGCAGGCCCTTCATCAGACGCATGTGCAGCCAGGCTGCATAGTTCAGCCAGACGATCAGCGCCCACGTTTCCTTCGGGTCCCAACTCCAGTAGCCGCCCCAAGCTTCAGCAGCCCACAGCGCGCCGAGAATCGTGGCGATCGTGAAGAACGCGAAGCCGACGGCGATCGACTTGTACATCACGTCGTCGAGCACTTCGAGCGCCGGCAGGCGATCGGCCAGCACGCCGCGCTCTTTCGCCAGATACGCGACACCCACCATGGCCGACAGCGCGAAGCTGCCGTACCCGATGAAGTTCGCCGGCACGTGAATCTTCATCCACCAGCTTTGCAGCGCGGGAACCAGCGGCTGGATCTGCTGCGCGTCGCGCGCCACCGAATACCACATCAGGAAACCGACCGCGGCGCTGATCACCAGCAGTACGAACGCGCCGAGCGCGCGGGTGTTGTAGTGCTGCTCGTAGTACAGATAGAACAGCGCGGTGATCAGGCTGAACAGCACGAACACTTCGTACAGGTTCGAAATAGGAATATGGCCGACATCCGCGCCGATCAGGTACGACTCGTACCAGCGCACCATCAGGCCGACAAAGCCCATCACCACGGCCGCCCACGTCATTTTCGAGCCGATCGCGGCGCCGGTCGGCGAGCGCGACAGCAAGCCGATCCAGTAGAACACCGTGGCGAACACGAAGAGCGCGCTCATCCACAGAATCGCGGACTGGCTCGACAGGAAGTATTTGAGGAAGAAAGCGTTATCCGCGCGGCTGAGATCGCCGTGATAAATCTGGATGGCCAGCAGCGACAGCGCCGCAATGCCCACCATCAGCGGACGCACCGGTTTCCAGCGCCAGCCGAGCACCACGAAAACCGGCACGGCGCAGCAGAGCACCAGCTTGTCGTAGTAATTCATGAACGGGTAATAGCGCGACAGCGCGAACCCCGCGCCCGCGACCATCGCGAGGGCAAACAGCCAGTCGAGGATGCCGAGCCGTTTCAGGAACGGCCGTTCGTCGTACTCGCCGATGTTGAGTGACTCACCTGGCAGCGCCTTTTGGGGCCGCGAAGAGGGAGATTGGGAAACCTGAGTCAAGTCCATGATCTTACCGGGTCGAATCTTGTGAGCTTGTGGACGGCGCGCCGGCGTTGCCGGACTGAGCGGAGGCGCCGGCGGCGTCGGGTGCTTCAACGAGTTTGGCGCCCAGCGCCGCGCCTACCGCGTCGCGCGTCTGAACGAACTCTTTCTCGAAGTCGAGCGTCTTGCGCGCGCTCGACATTGCCATCACGACATTCGTGCCGTGCTCGGTGTCTTTGAGCCAGAACCAGAGACGCCGTTCGCGGACATAGAACATCGAAAAGATGCCCAACACGAGGAGCAGGCTGCCAAGATACACGACTTTTTTGCCCGGCGCGCGCGTCAACTGAAATACCGAAGCTTGCACCTGCTTGAATGAGTCGAGTTGTAAGTAGACCGGCGATCCATACAAAAAGCTGTCGGATATCGCGTTGATCGAGCTTTGGATGAAACGGCTGGCGTCCGCATTGGCCGTCGCCTGGGGCTCGCCGAGTTGCTGGCGGGACAGTTGATACAGGTCCCACGTCGAGCCTTCCAGCATGCGCAGCAGGAGGCCAGCGGCCTTTTCCTGCTCGCCCTTCGGCACCGAATGGTCGATAAAACCGGCGATCGCCTGGAAGCCGCCGACCGTCTGGCCGTTCGGCATCTTGATGCTGTTATCCGCGCCAGCAAAAAGGGTCAGCACGCGCAGCGCGCTTTCTTCCAGATGCTGTTGCAGTTCGGCATTCGAGCCGGGCACCGAGCGCAGCGCGAAATTGTGCGCCGCCGAAGCGCGCATGGCCGGATCTTCCAGCGTCGCGCGCAGGTTCATCCAGTCCTTGACGGTGCCGCCGTTGTCGGCGGGAATGCGCAGGTAGCGGAACGGATCGTCCGGGTTCACGCGCATGCCGGCGAGGAACATCTTTTCGCCGGACACGTCGACCGGCAGCATGTAGTTGTTGTACTCGCGCGCCTGGCCGTCCTTGTCGCGCACCTTGTATTGCACGGACGGGCCGACGTTGTGCAGATCGAGCGGCTTCGAGGTCTTCGCGCCGGAGCCGAGGCGCTCGTCGAACGCTTCTTTCAGCGTACGGTGCGCCGCGACGCCGCGGGCGTCGGTCTGGCCGCTGCCGTTCTGGATGTTTTCGACATTGATCGCGCGGAAATCCGTGAATTCGACCGTCTGGCCGTCGGCGAGCGGCGTGGCCGTGCTCAACAGCGCGTTGCCGCCGATCGTGCCGCCGAACGACGCGGTTTTCGCGCTTGCGCCGCTCATCGGGTAGGCGGTCATCTGCATCTGCGAGCCGCCGTCCTGGAAGCTCGACTGATAGATCGACACGCCGTCGTAGGTGAACGGCTTGTTCACTTCGACTCGTGCCGGTACGCGCGCGCCCGTCTTGTGGTCGACCACGACGATGTCGCTCGCGAACAGCTTTGGCATGCCCGTCGAGTAGTAATCGACGATGAACTTGTTCAGTTCGATCGAAAACGGCAGATCCTGGATCAGCGAGCCGTCGGGCTGGTTGAGAATCGCCGTGGACACATGCTGGCCTTCCGGCACCCATGCATAGCCGCGGAACGTCGGGTTGGACTGCGACAGACGATGATCCGGCGTGATGTCGTTGATCACCGTGTTGGCGCGGATCGGCGACTTGTCGAACAGCCACATTTGCAGCTTGATCGGCAGATTGCTGTCGAGCAGACCGCCGAGGCAGATCACCACGATCGCGAGGTGAGCAGAGATGTAGCCGAACTTGGTCAGCGCGCCGCGCTTGGCGGCGATCAAGGTCGCGCCGTCGGACTCACGGGTGACGAACTTGTAGCCGAGCTTCGCGGAGAGCCTCGCGAGCAACGCCGCGGTCTGCGCGCGGGAGCCATGCACCGCGAATTCGCCCTTGTGATGGAACGCGCGCAGGCTGCCTTCGCGAACCTTGTCCTTCCAGCTCTTTACGTCGGCGATCATTTTCGGCGCATTGCGGATCACGCACAGCGACACCGACACCATCAGGAAGCCGAGAATCAGCATGAACCACCACGAGCTGTACACCGTGTACAGGCTCAGCGAGCGGAAGATGTCCGCCCAGAACGGGCCGAACTGATTGACGTAATTGGGATACGGATCGTCCTGCGTGAGGACGGTGCCGATGATGCTGGCGATCGACAGAATCACGAGCAACGAAATGGCAAAACGCATCGAACTCAAGACTTCGACGACGCTGCGCATGACGCGATTGCCCGACTTCGACTGCAAACCCGACGTGGTGACGCTCATTCATACTCCGACTGAACAGCAAAAAAGGGTGAAGGCCTGTCGTAGGCACGACGCCCTCACCCTTTTCTTGTTTTGTACCGACCTCGCCGGGCCGGTTGCACTTGCGTGCGGCCTTGTGAGAAAACACCGGGTTGCCCCAAGTTGTCTCACGCCCCCTCGGGAGGACCTGGCGCAAAGCGCCAAGTTTGGGGGCACTCTATCCTAGTGCAAGCCCGCGATGTAATCGGCTACTGCCTTGATCTCACTATCCGACAGACGCGTTGCGATCGCATGCATCGGCTCGTTGTTGTTACGTGCGCCCGGACCTTGCGTGAACGCCAGCAACTGCGCCACCGTGTATTCCGACCACTGCCCCGACAGCCGCGGATACTGCGACGGAATCCCTTGACCGGTCGGCCCGTGACAGCTCGCGCACGCCGGCACGCCCTTGTCGGCGATCCCGCCGCGATAAATCTTCTGACCGAGCGGAACGGTGTCTTTGTTGTGCGCGTAGCCTGGCTTCGGGGTCTGCGCCGCGAAATAGGCCGCGACGTTGACCATATCCTGATCGGACAACGCCGCCGCCATGCCCGCCATGATCGCATTGTTGCGCGCTGGCTGCTTGGCGCCCGGCTGGGTCTTGAAGTCCTTGAGCTGCTTGACGAGATACTCAGGGTGCTGGCCCGCCAGCTTCGGGTACGCGCCGCCGGCACTATTGCCGTCTGCCCCGTGACATGACGCGCATACCTGCACCGCGATTGCTTGCCCCCGATTGACGTCCGGCTTTGCCGGTTCTGCTGCTCGTGCCTGAATTGCCAAACCTGAAAGACCTGCCGCTACATGAAGCACCATCAGAGTCTTGCTCAGTCGATTCATTCGCACACCCTGTCTCGTCTTGTGGGATTTTTAGAGAGCCCCTAGACCCGCCGCTGCGCGCCAGGTCCGGCGTTTTCTTGAAGGTTTTGCAAAACACGACGGCGACCGAGTGACCGCCAGGAGCCGCCAAGGCACGTGGGCTGGCCCCCTCAGGTTTTCAGTAAACCATCGTATTGTACAATAACTCGCTAATCGCTAAGACGCCAGTCGGGCTTGACCCGTCCCCACTCCGGGTTCCCCGGCGTCTCGAATCTCGGCCTGATCATGTCCTTCCTGCTCCACCAATCCCGCTTTTTCACGACCGTCAATCACTTGCGTGATCTGCCGGCCACTTCGCAACCCGAGATCTGCTTTGCGGGGCGTTCGAACGCGGGCAAGTCGACGGCCATCAATATTCTGTGCAATCAGAAGCGGCTGGCCTTCGCCAGCAAGACGCCGGGACGCACGCAGCATATCAATTACTTTTCGGTGGGCAAGGCGGATGAGCCGACCGCGCATCTGGTCGATCTACCGGGCTACGGCTACGCGGAAGTACCGGGCGCCGCCAAGGCGCACTGGGAAGCGCTGCTGTCCACCTATCTGCAATCGCGCTCGCAACTGCGCGGCATGATCCTGATGATGGACTCGCGGCGCCCATTGACGGATCTGGATCGCCGCATGATCGAGTGGTTCGCGCCGACTGGCAAGCCGATCCACACGCTCCTGACCAAATGCGACAAATTGACTCGCCAGGAAAGCATCAACGCATTGCGTGCGACGCAGAAAGGTCTGGCTGAGTACCGCACCGCCGGCTATCGGGGCGAACTGACCGCCCAGCTGTTCTCCGCGCTCAAACGCGTCGGTATCGACGAAGCGCACGAACTGATTGAAAGCTGGCTGATTCCCGACGACAAGGGCGAAACCGACGCCGCTCAGTAAGCGAGGCGAGCGTCGCCGGCGAGGGCAAAAACGCGATTCCGGCCGCCCATAAAAAAACCCGCCGCTTTAACGGCGGGTCAAACAGCCTAATCGAAAAACGACAGGCACCCGCTCAGGGAGGAGAAGCGGGGAGGTCAGCGCAAGGCGCCTTGCTCGATCGGTATGATATACCATTGTCTCGAAAAGTTTCCGGGAGCGCAGGCAGGCGTTATTTGTCCCCCTCCACACATCCACGTTTCCTCGATCCGCTATGAGCTTCTATCCGCACTACCGTCCGCGCCGCATGCGCCGCGACGACTTCTCGCGCCGTCTGATGCGGGAAAACATCCTCACCACCAACGATCTGATTTATCCGGTCTTTATCGTCGAAGGCACCAACGTGCGGCAAGCCGTTCCGTCCATGCCGGGCGTCGAACGCGTGTCGGTCGATCTGCTGATGGGCGTGGCTGAACAATGCGTCGAACTGGGCGTGCCCGTGCTGTCACTGTTTCCGGCGATCGAACCGTCGCTGAAAACGCCCGATGGTCGCGAAGCGACCAACCCGGCCGGTTTGATTCCGCGCGCGGTTCGCGAACTGAAGAAGAATTTCCCCGAGCTGGGCGTGCTCACCGATGTGGCGCTCGATCCGTACACGAGCCACGGCCAGGACGGCGTGCTCGACGAAGCCGGCTATGTCATCAACGACGAGACCGTCGAGATTCTGGTCGAACAGGCGCGTGCGCAGGCTGAAGCGGGCGTCGATATCGTCGCGCCTTCGGACATGATGGACGGCCGCATCGGCGCGATCCGCGAAATGTTCGAGAGCGAGGGTCATGTCCACACACGCATCATGGCTTATGCGGCCAAGTTCGCGTCGGCGTTTTACGGCCCGTTCCGCGACGCCGTCGGTTCGGCGACGAACCTCGGCAAAAGCAACAAGATGACCTACCAGATGGATCCGGCCAATTCGAATGAAGCGCTGCGCGAAGTGCAAGCGGACATCAACGAAGGCGCGGACATGGTAATGGTCAAGCCCGGCATGCCGTATCTGGACATCGTGCGTCGCGTGAAGGATGAGTTTCAGTTTCCGACGTACGTATATCAGGTGAGCGGCGAGTACGCGATGCTGAAAGCGGCCGCGCAGAACGGGTGGCTCGATCACGACAAGGCGATGATGGAATCGCTGCTGGCGTTCAAGCGGGCGGGCGCTGACGGGGTGCTGACCTATTTCGCATTGGATGCCGCGCGGATCTTGCGTTCGCAGAAGTGACTCGACGAGACGCCTTGCGGGGCGTTTCGGGCGTTGTAATGAACGGAGGGCGACTTGTGTGTCGTGCCTCCGTTTTTTGTTCAAACGTTCGCGGTTAGTCCGCTTCGATCAGGACCGCCTTGCGCTCGACATTCAGCTGCGGGCGCTGCGCTTCGCGCGCGATTCCCAACTGCGCGGAGGTTGCCGCCTGACCGCGCATAGTTCGCTGAGCTTACTGAGCGGCATCGCGGCGGTTGGCTGGCCGTCGATCGTCGCGGGCGGTACGCCGGGCGCCGCCGACGCCGCGACAAACCGGCCGCTAACCGTTACGCACCGGGCGCACTCGCCCGATCCAGACTGCGCAAGAATTTATCCGCCGACTCGTATCCCACGACGCGCAGCACTTCCTTGCCACGCTGATCGAAAAAGATAATCCCAGGCGGCCCGAACAGGCTGAAGCGCTTGAGCAGCGCTTGGTCGTCGATGTTGTTCGCGGTCACATCGGCGCGCAACAGGTTCATCTGCGTCAATTTCGCCTGAACACGCGGGTCGCTGAAGGTGAATTTCTCCATTTCCTTGCAGCTGACGCACCAGTCCGCGTAAAAATCGAGCATGGCGGGCTGTGCAGCCGATTTGACGGCCTGGTCGAGTTCATTCGATGAGCGAACCGGGGCGAACGGCAGATTGCCCTGCGGCGCGGTGTCCGGCTTATTCGACGCGCTCGCGACACCCGCTTCCCCGCCACGCGCCGCCAGCACGGCAAGCGGGCGCAGCGGATCGGAGGAGCCTGCCGCCAGCCCGACCAGCAGCACGGCAGCCCAGATAGCGAGCGCAGCGCCAACGCCTCGGCCAAGCCTGCGCCACACGGAAGCCCCCACTGTCGGCGCCGAAAATAAGCCGAGAGAGACCGAGGCGACCAACAACCAGAGCGCGCTCAATAGCATCGTCGCCGTCGCGCCAAGCACCGGCCAAACGATCCATAACGCGGCGGCAAGCAGCACGACGCCGAAGAACACCTTGACGCCGTCCATCCATGCGCCGGCACGCGGCAACAGCGTTCCCGCGCCAAAACCGAGGATCAGCAGCGGCACGCCCAGACCGAGACCCATCGAGAACAGCGCCGCGCCGCCGAGCACTGCGTCGCCTGTATGGGCAATGAACGCCAGTACCGCAAAGAGCGGCGCGGTCATGCATGCACCGACCACCAGCGCGGACAGCGCGCCCATGACGGCAACCGCCGCAAACTTGCCGCCGGATCGCCCGGACGACGCGCGTGAAACGCCGTCCTGCCAACGTTGCGGCAGCGCGATGTCGAAGCCCGCGATCAGGGTCAGCGCGAAAATGGTCAAAAGTACGCCGAATACTCCGAGCACCCACGGACTCTGTAGCCATGCGCCGAGACTCTGCCCGACCAGCGCAGCGGCGATACCAAGCGCCGTGTACACGAACGCCATGCCGACGACATAGGCCAGCGACAGCGCGAATCCGCGGGCACGCGTCACGCGCGCACCTTCACCGATGATGATCGCTGAGAGAATCGGAATCATCGGATACGAACAGGGAAGCAGACTGAGCACGGCGCCGGCGACAAAAAAGAGCCCGACGATTGCGAAGAAGCCACCGCCTTGCAGCAGCGACTGCGCGTAGTCGGCGCTGGTGGCGCGGTCGTACCACGAGGTGCCCGCGGCGGCGGCGGCCGGAGCTGCCACGCTGCTGGCCGGCTGAAGCGCTGCGCCGCTCACGTGATACACGCGCTCCATCGGCGGATAGCAGATGCCCGCATCGGCACAGCCTTGCGACGTCACAGCCAGGTCGAACGGCCCGGCTGCCTGTTTAACGGGGATCCGGATCGTCAGTTCATTGCGATAAGTCTCGACGTTCTTGTTAAAAGTCTGATCGAACTTGATGTGGCCAGCCGGCAATTGCGGCTCGCCGATCGTGGTCGTGCCGTTGCGCGTCACGAACGCGAAGCGCTCGCGGTACATGTAGTAGCCGCCCGCGATTTTGTAGGTCACGTCGACTTCGCCCGGCTTCTCCGACGCGCTGAATTTGAACGCGGCCGCGGGATCCAGGAAATCATCCGCCGCGCGGGCGAGCGTGCCGAACTGCGCGAAGATCACGCAGCCGAACAGGAAGAATACGGTGCGCAGCGCATTGCGCGCGCGCCGGTCGAGGCCTTTAAACATGGAGAGGACGTTGAGTTTCAGCAGTGATCCACTGGCCGTACGCGGCGGACGCCGTCGCTTGCCATGAGAGAATTTCCGGCGTGTCGTAGGGATGTTGAGCCTGAATGTACTGCTCGAGTTCAAGCGCGCGTACCACGCTGGTCTTGAACAGCAGCTGGATTTCCTGAGCGGTTTCAACCGCTCCCTGCCAGTGATAGCTGGACTGCACGGAGCCTAATTGCGTGACACAGGCACATAGCCGCGCGGCCAAAGCATCCGCAGCAAGCTTCTGAGCCACGGCCGCATCCGGCACCGTCGTCAGAATCAAAGTCACATTCACGCTCACAGATGGCTCCGGCACGGCACGATTCAGGTGCCGATATCGTATCACCTAGCCTTGTCTGCTCGCAGACCGCTCCGCAGCAACCATGCGGCGGATGGCCGCGGCCAACGCCCGGCGCTACAAACAAAAAAGCCAGGCTTGGCGCCTGGCTTTTTTAGATGCTCGGAAGGTTACTCAGCTTCTTGCACTTCGACTTCTTCAACTTCCGGACGGTCGAGCAATTCGACCAGTGCCATCGGAGCGTTGTCGCCAACGCGGAAGCCGAACTTCAGGACACGCAGGTAGCCGCCCGGACGAGTAGCGTAACGCGGGCCCAGAACTTCGAACAGCTTCGTGACCGAGTCACGATCGCGCAGGCGATTGAACGCCAGACGACGATTTGCCAGCGACGGCTTCTTGCCGAGCGTGATCAGCGGCTCGACAACTTTACGGAGTTCTTTTGCTTTCGGCAGCGTGGTCTTGATGACTTCGTGCTCGATCAGCGAGTTGGACATATTACGGAGCATTGCCAGACGGTGGCTGCTCGTGCGGTTCAGTTTCCGCAAACCATGACGGTGACGCATGTTAATTCCTTCGATTCAAAGTTTTGGTCCAGCTCTTCTATCGCACTCAGTTCACCCGAAGGTGTGAGTGCACGGGCCGGTAGTGAAAAAAGACAAGACGCGGATTTTAAAGGAAAATCCGCGTCTTTGCCAGTGCAGCGGCGGGTTATGTCCCGGGATTACTTGTCGACTTACTTGTCCAACCCTGCCGGCGGCCAGTTTTCGAGTTTCATGCCGAGCGTCAAACCACGCGACGCCAGTACTTCCTTGATTTCGTTCAGCGACTTGCGGCCCAGATTCGGCGTCTTCAGCAACTCGTTTTCCGTGCGCTGGATCAGATCGCCGATGTAGTAAATGTTCTCGGCCTTCAGGCAGTTCGCGGAACGAACCGTCAGTTCGAGATCATCGACCGGACGCAGCAGGATCGGATCGATCTGCGGCGCACGCGACGGCGCTTCAGCCGTTGCTTCGGTGCCTTCCAGTGCAGCGAAGACCGACAGTTGATCGACCAGAATGCGCGCCGACTGACGGATCGCTTCTTCCGGCGAAATCACACCGTTGGTTTCGATGTTCATCACGAGCTTGTCGAGGTCGGTACGCTGTTCGACGCGAGCGCTTTCAACGGCGTAGCTCACACGGCGAACCGGCGAGAACGACGCGTCCAGCACGATACGGCCGATAATCTTGGCCGACTCTTCGCCGTAACGACGCACGTTGCCCGGCACATAGCCGCGGCCCTTTTCGACCTTGATCTGCACGTCGAGCTTACCGCCCTTCGACAGATGCGCGATCACGTGATCCGGGTTGATCACTTCGCAATCGTGCGCGAGTTCGATGTCGCCAGCGGTGACAACGCCTTCGCCTTCCTTGCGCAGCGTAACCGTCACTTCGTCACGGTTGTGCAGCTTGAACACCACGCCCTTCAGGTTCAACAACAGGTTGACCACATCCTCTTGCACACCGTCGAGCGTCGAATATTCATGTACGACGCCTGCGATCGTCACTTCGGTCGGCGCGTAGCCGATCATCGACGACAGCAGCACGCGCCGGAGCGCGTTACCCAAGGTGTGGCCGTAACCGCGTTCAAACGGTTCCATGACCACTTTCGCATGGCTCTCACCAAGCGATTCAACAGCGATGATCTTGGGCTTCAACAAACTGGTTTGCATAGGTTTTCCTTTTCAATACCCTCGGCTCGTTACACCGATAAGGCTGACCGGTAACAACCTGAAAATAAACAGCCGAGACGCCTCCTTGCTTAGCGCAATCGAGGTGCCCCGGCCGTTAATCCGATTACCGCGAATACAATTCGACGATCAGGCTTTCGTTGATATCGCCAGCGATGTCGCTGCGTTCCGGCTTCTGCTTGAACGTGCCTTCGAACTTCTTCGAATCGACAGCGACCCAGCTCGGCAGACCGCCTTGCTCAGCCAGCGACAGCGCTTCGAGAATACGCGCCTGCTTCTTCTTCGTTTCGCGCACCGCGACGACGTCGCCAGCCTTCACTTGCATCGACGGAATGTTCGACACGACACCGTTCACGACGATCGCCTTGTGGCTCACGAGCTGACGTGCTTCAGCGCGCGTGGAGCCGAAGCCCATGCGGTACACGACGTTGTCCAGACGCGATTCGAGCAATTGCAGCAGGTTTTCACCCGTGTTGCCCTTCAGGCGGTCGGCTTCAGCGAAGTAACGACGGAATTGACGCTCGAGGACACCGTAGATGCGCTTCACTTTTTGCTTTTCGCGCAGCTGCGTGCCGTAGTCGGACGTACGGGCGCCCGAGGTGCGGCCGTGTTGGCCGGGCTTGCTGTCAAGCTTGCACTTGTCAGCGAGCGAACGACGGGCGCTCTTCAGGAAGAGGTCAGTGCCTTCACGGCGGGACAGCTTGGCCTTAGGGCCGATATAACGTGCCACGTTGATTCCTTTGTTGATTGATCACGCGGATGCATGCACCCGCGCTAGTCCGAACCCTTTGGGCCGAACGGTGGGCTTAGTCAATTCAATAACGCAAGCAGCCTGCCGCCGCCCAAGGCGGCAACAGGCGCTAGCAAAATCGGCGTCTTAGATACGACGACGCTTCGGCGGACGGCAGCCGTTGTGCGGGACCGGGGTCACGTCGGAGATCGCGGTGATCTTGATGCCAAGACCATGCAACGCGCGCACCGCCGACTCACGGCCAGGACCGGGGCCCTTGATCCGCACTTCGAGGTTCTTCACGCCGTATTCCATCGCCACGCGGCCAGCCGATTCGGCTGCCACCTGGGCTGCAAACGGGGTCGATTTACGCGAACCCTTGAAGCCCTGACCACCCGACGTTGCCCAAGCAAGTGCATTGCCTTGACGATCGGTGATCGTGATGATGGTGTTGTTGAACGACGCGTGAACGTGAACCACGCCCTCGGCGACGTTCTTCTTGACCTTCTTGCGAACGCGTTGCGCCGCGGAGTTGTTCGAAGCCTTAGCCATTACGTTTTCCTGTAACTGTCAGTTCCGCTTACTTCTTCAGCGATTGCGCTGCACGACGCGGACCCTTGCGCGTACGGGCATTCGTACGCGTACGTTGGCCGCGCAGGGGCAAGCCCTTACGATGCCGAACGCCACGGTAGCAGCCGAGATCCATCAGGCGCTTGATGTTCATCGTCGTTTCACGGCGCAGATCGCCTTCAACGATGAACTTGCCGACTTCTTCACGCAGCTTTTCGAGGTCTGCGTCGTTCAGGTCTTTGACCTTCTTCGAAAATGCCACACCAGCAGCGACGCAGATGTCGCGCGAGCGCGTGCGGCCGACACCGTAAATGGCCGTCAGGCCGATTTCGGTATGCTGGTGATTCGGGATGTTAACCCCTGCGATACGAGCCATTGTTTTTCCTCAAACAAAAAGCGCAGCAAAAAGCGCGGCGTTCAGCCTTGACGCTGTTTGTGGCGCGGATCAGAGCTGCAAATCACGCGCACAACGCCTTTGCGCTTGATGATCTTGCAATTGCGGCAAATGCGCTTAACCGATGCCATCACTTTCATGATATTACCCTTTTTTCAAATCACTTCGCCCGGAACACGATCCGCGCACGCGACAGATCGTAAGGCGTCAATTCAACCGTCACCTTGTCGCCCGGCAAGATTCGGATGTAGTGCATCCGCATCTTGCCGGATATGTGTCCCAATACGACATGGCCGTTTTCCAGCTTCACCCTGAAGGTAGCGTTAGGCAGGTTTTCGATGACTTCACCCTGCATCTGGATAACATCGTCTTTGGCCATAAGTCCTTTCAACGCATCGGGACGCCGCCGCCTTTGAAATTAGCTTTCTTCAGCAGCGATTCATACTGTTGCGACATAACGTACGACTGCACCTGCGCCATGAAATCCATTGTGACGACGACAATGATCAGCAGCGACGTTCCACCAAAATAAAACGGCACGTTCCAGCGCAGCACCAGAAACTCGGGCAGCAGACAAACAAACACGATGTAGATCGCACCGGCTAGCGTCAGACGCGTCAAGATGCGGTCGATGTATCGCGCCGTTTGATCGCCCGGGCGGATGCCTGGGACGAAAGCGCCACTCTTTTTCAGGTTGTCGGCCGTCTCTCTGCTGTTGAACACCAGTGCGGTGTAGAAGAAACAGAAGAAGACGATCGCCAACGCGTACAGCAACACGTACACGGGTTGGCCGGGCTTAAGGGCTTCGGCCACGTTGTGCAACGTGTCTGCGAACCAACCGGTACGCGACCCCGAACTAAACCAGTTCAGGATGGTTGCCGGGAAGAGAATGATCGACGATGCAAAGATCGGCGGAATCACGCCCGACATGTTCAACTTCAGCGGCAGATGCGAAGACTGACCGCCGTAAATCTTGTTACCGACTTGCCGCTTCGCGTAGTTCACAAGAATCTTGCGCTGGCCGCGTTCAATGAACACCACCAGATACGTAACTGCAGCAATCAGCGCGACGACGATAATCGCGGATATCGGGCTCATCGAACCGGTTTGCACCAGCGAAACAAGGCCGCCGATCGCATTCGGGAAACCCGCTGCAATCCCACCGAAAATAATGATCGAGATACCGTTGCCAAGCCCGCGCTCCGTGATCTGCTCACCCAGCCACATCAGGAACATCGTGCCGGTCACCAGCGTCACGACCGTCGTCAACCGAAAAACCATCCCCGGATCGATCACCAGGCCCGGCTGATTTTCCAACGCAACGGCAATGCCGAACGCCTGGAACGTCGCCAGCAGGACCGTGAAGATACGCGTGTACTGCGTAATCTTCCGCTGACCCGCTTGCCCTTCCTTTTTCAGCGCTTCGAGTTGCGGCGAGACAATTGCTAGCAACTGCATGATGATCGACGCCGAAATGTACGGCATGATCCCCAGCGCAAAAATCGTGAACCGCGATAGCGCGCCACCCGAGAACATGTTGAACATGCCAAGGATGCCGCCCGACTGACTTTGGAACAACTTTGCCAGTTGGTCCGGGTCAATACCCGGCACCGGAATATGCGCGCCGATACGGTAGACGATCAGCGCCAGCAGCAGGAACACTGCCCGCCGACGCAGATCGCCGAACTTCGCCGCGCTGCGACCGGGTTTTGCGAGACTCGGGCTGTTAGCCAAGTACCTTCTCCGATGCAAATGCTAGTGACGGCAATTAACTTGCGCGTTACTCGGCGAACGAGCCGCCAGCTGCTTCGATAGCAGCGCGCGCACCTTTCGTCGCACCCAGACCCTTCACAACGACCTTACGCTTCAACTCGCCGGTCTTGATGATCTTGGCGCTCGTGATCATCTCGCCAATCAGGCCAGCTTGTTTCAGAGCCAACAGATCGATCTCGTCGACCGGCAGTTTTTCCAGGTCCGAGAGACGCACTTCACCGACGAATTCCTTCGTCAGCGAGGTGAAGCCACGCTTGGGCAGGCGACGTTGCAGCGGCATTTGACCGCCTTCGAAGCCAACCTTGTGAAAGCCGCCCGAACGCGACTTCTGACCCTTGTGACCACGGCCAGCCGTCTTGCCCAGACCGGAGCCGATGCCACGGCCGACGCGACGCTTAGCGTGCTTCGAGCCTTCAGCCGGCTTCAGGTTATTCAATTCCATTATCAACTCCTTGAGTCCTGGTCAGCCGCTTAGCTGATGACCTTAACGAGGTACGAAACCTTGTTGATCATGCCGCGCACAGCCGGCGTGTCCTGCAACTCGCTAACCGAGTTGAGTCGGCGCAGGCCCAAGCCACGCACCGTTGCACGGTGCGTTTCACGGGTGCCGATCAGGCTCTTGACGAGCTGGACCTTGACAGTTTTATCAGACATGGTGTCCACCTTAGCCCAGAATATCTTCGACGGACTTGCCGCGCTTCGCCGCGATGTCGCCCGGCGTGGACTGCTTGCGCAGACCGTCGAGCGTTGCACGAACGAGGTTATACGGGTTCGTCGAACCGTGGCTCTTGGCCACAACGTTCTGCACGCCCATCACGTCGAACACTGCGCGCATCGGGCCGCCAGCGATCACGCCGGTACCGTCCTTGGCCGGAGCCAGGAGGACCATCGATGCGCCATGCTTACCGTGCACTTCGTGTTGCAGGGTACCGTTCTTGAGCGGCACCTTGAACATGTTGCGGCGAGCCTGTTCCATCGCCTTCTGAACAGCGACCGGCACTTCCTTCGCCTTGCCCTTGCCCATACCGACGCGGCCATCACCGTCGCCAACCACGGTCAGTGCGGCGAAACCGAGAATCCGGCCACCCTTCACGACCTTGGTCACGCGATTGACCGAAATCATTTTTTCACGAAGGCCGTCGTCGCGTTCGTCAGCCTGAACTTTCGCTTGCATCTTTGCCATGACGAATTCTTCCCTTAGAACTTGAGTCCGGCTTCGCGCGCCGCATCAGCCAGCGCTTTCACGCGGCCGTGGTAACGGAAACCCGAACGGTCGAAGGCGACGGATTCGATGCCGGCAGCCTTAGCCTTTTCTGCGATGCGCTTACCGATCAGGGTCGCAGCATTGACGTTGCCGCCCTTGCCCGTCTGATCAGCCAGTTGCGCACGCACTTCGACCTCGAGCGTCGACGCGCTGGCGAGCACCTTGGTGCCGCACGGCGAGAACACTTGCGCGTAGATGTGCGTGTTCGTGCGATGCACGGCGAGACGCGCGACCTGCAGCTCAGCGATCTTGATACGCGTCTGACGAGCGCGGCGCAGGCGAGATTGAGTCTTATCCATGATTGCGCACCCTTACTTCTTCTTCGTTTCTTTGAGGATCACAACCTCATTGGCGTAACGCACACCCTTGCCCTTGTAGGGCTCCGGCGGGCGATAGCCGCGCACTTCTGCAGCGACCTGGCCAACTTGTTGCTTATTGATCCCCTTGATCACGATTTCGGTTTGCGTCGGGGTTTCAGCCTTGACGCCTTCCGGCATCTGGTGCACCACGGGGTGCGAGAAACCCAGCGACAGGTTCAGCTTGTCGCCTTGCGCCTGTGCGCGGTAACCAACGCCAACCAGCGTCAGCTTGCGCTCGAAACCCTTCGTCACGCCGTTCACCATGTTCGCAACCAGTGCGCGCATCGTGCCCGACATCGCATTCGCTTCGCGGCTTTCGTCCACCGGCTCGAAATTCAGCGTGCCGTTGTCGTTCACCACTTTCACGAGGCGGTTTGCCGCCTGCGTAATCGTACCCAGCGGGCCCTTGACGGTGATGCGATCGTCGCTCAGGGCCACTTCTGCGCCTTGCAGCGCGACCGGGCTTTTACCTACTCGAGACATGTTTCTCTCCTTTCGGCCTTAAGCGACGTAGCAGATGACTTCGCCGCCAACGCCCGTTGCGCGCGCCTTGCGGTCCGTCATCACGCCCTTCGGCGTCGACACGATTGCCACGCCGAGGCCATTCATGACCACGGGGATGTCGTTACGGCCGCGGTACACACGCAGACCAGGCTTCGAAACGCGTTCAATGCGCTCGATAACCGGACGGCCAGCGTAGTACTTCAACACGATGTTCAATTCAGATTTCGCACCTTCGGACTTCACTGCGAAATCATCGATATAGCCTTCGTCCTTCAGGACCTGCGCAATCGCAACCTTGACTTTCGACGAGGGCATAGTCACCGAGACTTTCTCAACCATCTGCGCATTGCGGATGCGAGTCAGCATATCGGCGATAGGATCACTCATGCTCATTTACGTTTCTCCTATTACCAGCTCGCCTTGGTCAGGCCAGGGATCTCGCCGCGGAACGCGATTTCGCGAATCTTGTTACGCGCCAGCCCGAATTTACGGAACGTGCCACGCGGGCGACCGGTAATTGCGCAACGGTTGCGCTTACGGGTCGGGTTAGAGTTGCGCGGCAGTTGTTGCAGTTCCAGACGTGCTGCGTAATGCTCTTCGTCCGACTTGCTCATATCGCCGATAATCGCTTTCAGCTCAGCACGCTTGGGAGCGTACTTAGCGGCCAGGCGAGCACGCTTCTTTTCACGTTCGATCAGTGCCAGTTTAGCCACGGTAACCTCAGTTTCTGAACGGGAACTTGAAGCTGGCGAGCAGAGCCTTTGCTTCGTCGTCAGTCTTCGCAGTCGTCGTGATGCTGATGTTCAGCCCACGCAGTGCGTCGATCTTGTCGTAGTCGATTTCGGGGAAAATGATCTGCTCTTTCACACCGATGTTGTAGTTGCCGCGACCATCGAACGCACGACCCGACACGCCACGGAAGTCACGCACCCGGGGGAGCGCAACCGTCACGAAACGGTCCAGAAATTCGTACATTGCCTGACCACGCAACGTGACCATTGCACCGATCGGATAGCCTTGACGGATCTTGAAGCCAGCGATTGCCTTGCGTGCCTTCGTGATCACCGGCTTCTGGCCAGCAATCTTCGTCAGGTCGCCAACGGCGTTCTCGATGATCTTCTTGTCAGCAACCGCCTCGCCAAGACCCATATTCAGGGTGATCTTGGTGATGCGCGGCACTTCCATCACGGACTTGTAACCGAACTTCTCGATGAGGCCGGGTACAACCTTCTCTTTGTAAAACTCTTGCAAACGAGCCATTTTTTTACTCCGCAGCGTCAGGCGCTCAGCTCGGCACCGGTCGTTTTAAGGAAACGGACTTTCTTGTCTCCTTCGACCTTGATGCCTACACGCGACGCCTTGCCATTCGCGTCGACCAATGCGACGTTCGAAATTTGCAGCGGCATCGTCTTGGCTTCCACACCGCCCGTCGTACCCTTCATCGGGTTCGGCTTGACGTGTTTCTTGACGAGGTTGATGCCCTCGACAATCACTTTGCCTTCGCCAACGGACAGCACGACGCCGCGCTTGCCTTTATCTTTGCCGGTGATGACGATAACTTCGTCACCTTTGCGAATCTTGTTCATCGCGACTCCTTACAGCACTTCAGGTGCCAACGAAACGATCTTCATGAATCGTTCGCTGCGCAACTCGCGCGTGACAGGCCCGAAAATACGGGTGCCAATAGGTTCGAGCTTGGCATTCAACAACACAGCGGCGTTGCCATCGAACTTGATCAGCGAGCCGTCCTGACGGCGCACGCCCTTGGCGGTGCGAACCACCACGGCGTTGTAAATTTCGCCTTTCTTCACGCGCCCGCGCGGCGTTGCTTCTTTGACGGTCACCTTGATGATGTCGCCAATGCTGGCATAACGACGCTTCGAGCCGCCGAGCACCTTGATGCACATGACTTCACGCGCACCCGTGTTGTCGGCCACTTCAAGCCGAGTTTCGGTCTGGATCATGGTTTATCTTTCCCAACTTAATCCGGTCACACCACCATGGCGTACCCGGTCAGTCTTGGTCCCGTCAGCCAATCGGCTGCTTGGGTATGAACAGCAGCGACGGCAAACGAAACCCGCCATCGCAATCCGGTGAATCCTACGGAACAGACTGGCGCCCGAACCGCTTCCCCCACCAACTTCGCCCGCGACGGGGCTCCCATAAAAGAGGGAAGACCGAGATTATAACAAATAATCTCGGTCTTGCAAGCGAAACTTACTGCGATTTCAATTACTTCTACAACTTTGCGGCGTCAGATGACGCGAGCAGCCTCGACTAGGCGAGCAACAACCCAAGCTTTCGTCTTCGAAATCGGACGCGTTTCCTGGATTTCAACGAGGTCGCCCTCGTTATACGTGTTCGCATCGTCGTGCGCGTGGTACTTCTTCGAACGCACAACGTACTTGCCGTAGATCGGATGCTTCACGCGGTGCTCGACCAGCACGGTGACCGTCTTGTCCATCTTGTTGCTGACGACCTTGCCGACCAGCGTCCGCTTGAGCGAGGTTTTTACGCTATCGTTCATTTCTGGTTCGCCTTCTCAGTCAGGACGGTCCGCACACGTGCGATGTCGCGACGGACCTTCTTCAGCTGGCTCGTGTTCGTGAGCTGCTGGGTCGCGAGTTGCATGCGCAGGCCGAATTGCGCCTTCAACAGGTCCGACAGCTCCTTGTTGAGCGCGGCCTGATCTTTCTGGTGAAGTTCGGAAGCCTTCATCATTTGCTCCTTAGGCGCCGAGCTGACGCACGATAAACGTCGTCTTGAGCGGCAGCTTAGCTGCAGCCAGACGGAACGCTTCGCGTGCCAGCTCTTCGGTTACGCCGTCCATTTCGTACAGCATCTTGCCCGGTTGAATCTCTGCGACGTAGTACTCAGGGTTACCTTTACCGTTACCCATCCGTACTTCGGCCGGCTTGTGCGAGATCGGCTTGTCCGGGAAGATGCGGATCCAGATGCGGCCACCACGCTTGATGTGACGCGTCATTGCACGACGTGCCGCTTCAATCTGGCGCGCGGTCAAGCGACCACGACCGATAGCCTTCAGGCCGAACTCACCGAACGACACCGCGTTGCCGCGGGTGGCGATGCCGGTGTTACGACCCTTCTGCTCTTTGCGATACTTTCTGCGTTTCGGTTGCAGCATCGTTATTCTCCAGTCTTCCCGTCGCCGCCGGCACCGCCAGCACGACGAGGAGCGCCACGGCGTGCACCTGCCGGGCCACCACCTTCACCATCGCGACGCGGACGGCGATCGCCACCCGGACGTGCGTTACGGCGCGGACGCTTTTCTTCGGCGACTTCTTCGACCACCGGTGCGTCGTTGCGGCCGAGCGTGTCGCCCTTGTACACCCACACCTTCACGCCGATGATGCCGTACGTCGTCTTCGCTTCCGAAGTCGCGTAGTCGATATCGGCACGCAGCGTATGAAGCGGCACGCGACCTTCGCGATACCATTCCGTACGAGCGATTTCGATACCGTTCAGGCGGCCAGCGCTCATGATCTTGATGCCTTGAGCACCCAGACGCATGGCGTTTTGCATCGCACGCTTCATCGCGCGGCGGAACATAATCCGGCGCTCGAGCTGTTGCGTGATCGAATCCGCGATCAGTTGCGCATCGGTTTCCGGCTTACGGATTTCTTCGATGTTGACGTGAACCGGAACGCCCATGCGCTTTTGCAGCTCGGACTTCAGCAGTTCAATGTCTTCACCCTTCTTACCGATCACGACACCCGGACGCGAGCTGAAAATCGTGATACGGGCGTTCTTTGCAGGACGCTCGATCACCACGCGGCCGACGGACGCGTTCTTCAGCTTCTTCTTCAGGTATTCACGAACACCGATGTCTTCCTGCAACATCGCCGCGAAATTGTTGTTGTTCGCGTACCAACGCGACGCCCAATTGCGGCTGACGGCCAAACGGAAGCCAGTCGGATGAATTTTCTGTCCCATCGTATGACCCCTTAATTCCCGACCGTCACAGTGATGTGACAGGATTGCTTCTCGATGCGGTTACCACGGCCTTTAGCGCGCGCGGTAAAACGCTTGAGCGACGCAGCCTTGTCGATGTAGATGCTCGTGATCTTGAGCTCATCGATATCGGCGCCTTCGTTATGCTCCGCATTCGCGATCGCCGACAGCACGACCTTTTTCACGATTCCCGCAGCCTTCTTCGGCGAAAACGTCAGAACGTTCAGCGCCTTGTCGACCGGCAAACCGCGGATCTGGTCAGCCACAAGGCGCGTTTTCTGCGCCGAGATGCGGGCACCGCGATGAATTGCTTTCACTTCCATCATGAGCCCCTTATTTCTTAGCCTTCTTGTCGGCTGCGTGACCCTTGAACGTACGGGTCAGTGCGAACTCGCCAAGCTTGTGGCCGACCATGTTTTCCGAGATGTACACCGGAACGTGTTGACGGCCGTTATGAACGGCGATCGTCAGACCGATGAAATCCGGGAGGATCGTCGAACGGCGCGACCAGGTTTTGATCGGCTTCTTATCCCGCGAAGCTGCTGCCGCCTCAACTTTCTTCAGCAAATGGGCGTCGCAGAACGGACCTTTTTTTACAGAACGTGCCATTGCCTACTCCTTAACGCTTGTGACGGCGCTGGACGATCATGCTCGTCGTGCGCTTGTTGCTGCGGGTGCGATAACCCTTAGCAGGCGTGCCCCACGGGCTCACCGGATCGCGACCTGCAGCCGTCTTGCCTTCACCACCACCGTGCGGGTGATCGACCGGGTTCATTGCAACGCCACGCACCGTCGGGCGGATACCGCGCCAGCGGTTCGCGCCAGCCTTACCGATTTGACGGAGGCTGTGCTCTTCGTTGCCAACTTCACCAATCGTCGCGCGGCATTCAACGTGAACGCGGCGGATTTCACCCGAGCGCAGGCGGACCTGTGCGTAGATGCCTTCACGAGCCAGCAGCATCGCCGACGTACCAGCCGAACGCGCCATTTGCGCACCCTTGCCCGGCAGCATTTCGATGCAGTGAATCGTCGTACCGACCGGAATGTTGCGGATCGGCAGCGTGTTGCCTGCGCGGATCGGAGCTTCCGAACCCGACATCAGTTGCTGGCCAACCGTCACACCCTTCGGAGCGATGATGTACTTGCGCTCGCCGTCTGCGTACAGAACCAGCGCGATGTTCGCGCTACGGTTCGGATCGTACTCAAGACGTTCGACCTTCGCTGCGATACCATCCTTGTTACGGCGGAAATCGACGACGCGATAGTGATGCTTGTGACCACCGCCCTTATGACGGGTGGTGATGTGACCGTTGTTGTTACGGCCGGCGGTCGAGGATTGCGAGTCGAGCAGCGGTGCGTACGGCTTGCCTTTGTGCAGTTCCTTGTTGACCACCTTGACCATCGCACGGCGACCCGGCGAAGTCGGCTTAACTTTAACGATTGCCATGATTACTTGGCCTCCGCTTCAAAGTTGATTTCCTGGCCGGGCTTCAGGCAGACGTACGCCTTCTTCACGTCCTTGCGCTTGCCCATGAAGCGGCCAAAGCGCTTGGCTTTGCCCTTCGAGACCAGCACGTTGACGGAATTGACTTCCACCTTGAACAGCAGCTCGACTGCAGCTTTCACTTCCTGCTTCGTGGCATCGGGCGCGACTTCGAACACGACTTGCTCGTTCTTGTCGGCCACCAGCGTCGCCTTTTCGGAGATCACCGGCGCGAGCAGGACCTGCATCAAACGATGATCGTTCTTGCGAATCTCGCTCATGACAGCAACTCCTCGATCTGGGCGACCGCAGCCTTCGTGATCAGGATCTTCTTGAAGTAGATCAGCGACAGCGGGTCGGCGTAACGCGGCTCGACAACTGCCACATGGGCCAGGTTGCGCGACGCGAGGTACAGGTTTTCGTCAACCGTGTCGGTAATCACCAGCACGGAGTCGAGACCCATCGCCTTGAATTTTTCGGCCAGCAGCTTCGTCTTCGGCGCTTCGAGCGTCAGCTCGTCGACCACCGAGATGCGGCCTTCGCGGGCCAGCTGCGAGAAGATCGAGCAGAGACCTGCGCGATGCATCTTCTTGTTGACCTTGTGCGAAAAGTTTTCTTCCGGCGAATTCGGGAAGATCCGGCCACCGCCGCGCCACAGCGGGCTCGACGACATACCGGCACGGGCGCGGCCCGTACCTTTCTGGCGCCACGGCTTCTTGGTCGTGTGCTTGACTTGCTCACGGTCCTTCTGCGCGCGGTTGCCGCTACGGGCATTCGCTTGGTACGCCACCACCACCTGGTGAATCAGGGCTTCGTTGTAATCGCGGCCGAACACGACGTCCGACGCGCTAACGCCTGCACCTTCCTGACCATTGGCATTCAGGAGCTTAAGTTCCATTATTTCGCTCCTTTCACGGCACGCGTCTTCACGGCCGGCGTAACGAATACCTTGCCACCCTTCGCACCCGGAACGGCGCCCTTGACCAGCAACAGCTTGCGGTCAGCGTCGATACGAGCGATTTCGAGGTTTTGCACGGTTACCGTATCGTCACCCATGTGACCGGTCATGCGCTTACCCGGGAAAACACGACCCGGATCCTGCGCCATACCGATCGAACCCGGCACGTTGTGCGAGCGCGAGTTACCGTGCGATGCACGGCCGGATGCGAAGTTGTAACGCTTGATGGTACCGGCGTAGCCCTTACCGATCGACACGCCTTGCACGTCGACCTTCTGGCCTACTTCGAACAGGTCGGGACCGACCACGGTGCCGTTCGACAACTCGGCAGCCTTGGCAGCATCGATCTGGAATTCTTTGAGGATTTCACCGGCTTGAACACCGGCTTTGGCGAGATGACCGGCCAACGGCTTCGTCACGCGCGATGCACGGCGCGTACCGAATGCAACCTGCACGGCCGTGTAGCCGTCGGTTTCAACAGTCTTGATCTGCGTCACGCGGTTGTCGGACACGTCCAGCACGGTAACGGGAATCGAATCCCCTTCTGCCGTGAAGATACGGGTCATGCCAACCTTGCGACCTACGAGTCCAAGGCTCATCGTTTTCTCCATTCCCGACTGCGATTGGTCGGGGCTAATTTACAAAATGCCGGTGCCGTTTCGGGCATGAATTCATGCTGCAGCACACCGACTTTTTTGCGCAAATGCGCGAAAAGCCCACTATTATAGCGAGGCTTTTCGTTTTCCGCAAGCAATCAATGACTTAGCGCTGCCCGGCACGCCAGGCAACACTTTGAAGCTTTATTGCAGCTTGATTTCCACGTCCACGCCAGCCGGCAGGTCCAGCTTCATCAGTGCATCAACGGTCTTGTCCGTCGGATCGACGATGTCCATCAGGCGTTGGTGGGTACGAATTTCGAGCTGATCGCGCGACGTCTTGTTGACGTGCGGCGAACGCAGGATGTCGAAGCGTTGAATGCGTGTCGGCAGGGGCACCGGACCACGAACGATTGCGCCAGTCCGCTTTGCCGTGTCGACGATTTCAGCTGCCGATTGATCGATCAGGCGATAGTCGAAAGCCTTCAGGCGAATGCGGATTTTCTGGTTCTGCATGACAATTCCTTGGAAAAGAGCGAGGCGGTATTGCACCGCCAGACAGTAAAAGAACGTAGAGCCGGGGTGCCCGCTGAGGGCCGGCGCCCGGCTCCGGGCACCACTTACAGCAAATACGTCAATCCGCGATTTTACTCGAGAATCTTGGCAACCACACCGGCGCCGACTGTACGGCCGCCTTCGCGGATTGCGAAACGCAGGCCTTCTTCCATCGCGATCGGGTTGATCAGCTTCACCGTGATCGACACGTTGTCGCCCGGCATGACCATTTCCTTGTCCTTCGGCAACTCGATCGAGCCCGTCACGTCCGTCGTACGGAAGTAGAACTGCGGACGATAGTTGTTGAAGAACGGCGTGTGACGGCCACCTTCGTCCTTGCTCAGCACGTACACTTCAGCCGTGAAGTGCGTGTGCGGGTTGATCGAACCCGGCTTCGCCAGAACCTGGCCACGCTCCACGTCTTCACGCTTCGTGCCGCGCAGCAGGATACCCACGTTGTCGCCTGCCTGACCTTGATCGAGCAGCTTGCGGAACATTTCCACGCCCGTGCAGGTCGTCTTCACCGTCGGCTTGATACCGACAATTTCGATTTCCTCGCCGACCTTCACCACGCCGCGCTCAACGCGACCCGTCACCACCGTGCCGCGACCCGAGATCGAGAACACGTCTTCCACCGGCATCAGGAACGCACCGTCAACTGCGCGCTCCGGCGTCGGGATGTACGTGTCCAGCGCGTCGGCCAGATTCATGATCGCCACTTCGCCCAGCTCGCCCTTGTCGCCTTCCAGCGCCAGCTTGGCCGAACCCTTGATGATCGGCGTGTCGTCGCCCGGGAAGTCGTACTTCGACAGAAGTTCGCGAACTTCCATTTCGACGAGTTCCAGCAGCTCAGCGTCGTCCACCATGTCGCACTTGTTCAGGAACACGATGATGTACGGCACGCCAACCTGACGCGCCAGCAGAATGTGCTCACGCGTTTGCGGCATCGGGCCGTCAGCAGCCGAGCACACCAGGATCGCGCCGTCCATCTGCGCCGCACCCGTGATCATGTTCTTCACATAGTCAGCGTGGCCCGGGCAGTCGACGTGGGCGTAGTGGCGGTTAGCCGTTTCGTACTCGACGTGCGCCGTGTTGATCGTGATACCACGTGCCTTTTCTTCCGGCGCCGCGTCGATCTGGTCGTATGCCTTCGCTTCGCCGCCAAACTTCTGCGTCAGAACCGTCGTGATCGCTGCCGTCAGCGTGGTCTTGCCGTGGTCAACGTGACCGATCGTGCCGACGTTCACGTGCGGCTTGGTCCGTTCGAATTTACCTTTAGCCATGTTTCTCTTCTTTCAAAAAGTTAATCGTTGAATGACTTGCCGCGCGATTACTTCGACTTCGCGTTGATGATCGCTTCGGACACGTTACGCGGTGCTTCGGAGTAGTGCTTGAACTCCATCGTGTATGTTGCACGACCTTGGGTCAGCGAACGCAGCGACGTCGAGTAGCCGAACATTTCCGACAGCGGGACTTCGGCGCGAACGATCTTGCCGCCGCCAACCATGTCGTCCATGCCCTGAACGATACCGCGACGACCCGACAGATCGCCCATCACGTTGCCCATGTAATCTTCAGGCGTTTCGACTTCAACAGCCATCATCGGTTCGAGGATGACCGGTTGAGCCTTGCGCATTGCTTCCTTGAACGCCATCGAACCGGCCATGCGGAACGCATTTTCGTTCGAGTCAACGTCGTGGTACGAACCGAACGTCAGGTGAACCTTGACGTCGACGACCGGGAAGCCCGCCAGCACGCCAGCCTTCAGCGTTTCCTGGATACCCTTGTCCACCGCCGGGATGTATTCGCGCGGAATCACGCCGCCCTTGATCTCGTCGAGGAACTCGTAGCCCTTGCCTTGCTCATTCGGCTCAAGCGTGATGACCGCGTGACCGTACTGGCCGCGACCACCCGACTGCTTGACGAACTTGCCGTCAACGTCTTCCGCCTTGCCGCGAATCGTTTCACGGTATGCAACCTGCGGCTTGCCGACGGTTGCTTCCACGCCGAATTCGCGCTTCATACGGTCAACCAGAATTTCCAGGTGGAGCTCGCCCATGCCCGAAATAATGGTTTGGCCCGATTCTTCGTCCGTTTGAACGCGGAACGACGGATCTTCCTGTGCCAGACGGTTCAATGCCAGACCCATTTTTTCCTGGTCGGGCTTCGTCTTCGGCTCAACAGCCTGCGAAATCACCGGCTCCGGGAAAATCATGCGTTCGAGCACGATCGGGCTTTGCGGATCGCACAGCGTGTCGCCGGTTGTGGCGTCTTTCAGGCCGACTGCAGCAGCGATGTCGCCTGCGCGGACTTCCTTGATTTCTTCGCGCTGGTTCGCGTGCATCTGCAGAATACGACCCAGACGTTCCTTCTTGTCTTTGGTCGCGTTCAGCACGGTGTCGCCCGAATTCACGACGCCCGAGTACACACGGAAGAAGATCAACTGGCCGACGAACGGGTCGGTCATGATCTTGAATGCCAGTGCCGAGAACTTCTCGTCGTCGGCAGCGCGGCGCTCGCCCTTTTCACCGTTTTCCAGCTCGCCGGTAACCGGCGGGATGTCGATCGGCGACGGCAGGAAGTCGAGCACTGCGTCCAGCATGCGTTGCACGCCCTTGTTCTTGAACGCGGTGCCACACAGCATCGGCTGGATTTCGCAAGCGATCGTACGGTCGCGCAGACCCTTGATGATTTCCGCTTCGGAGAGCTCGCCCTCTTCCAGGTACTTGTTCATCAGCTCTTCGCTCGACTCGGCAGCCGCTTCGATCATCTTCTCGCGCCACTCGTTGCAAGAGTCGGCCAATTCTGCCGGGATTTCTTCGTACGAGAACTTCGTGCCTTGGGACGCTTCGTCCCAAATGATCGCTTTCATCTTGAGCAGATCGACGACGCCCGTGAAGTTTTCTTCCGCGCCGATAGGCACCACGACCGGAACCGGGTTCGCCTTCAGACGCAGCTTGAGTTGGTCGTAAACCTTGAAGAAGTTCGCGCCGGTACGGTCCATCTTGTTGATGAACGCGAGACGGGGAACCTTGTACTTGTTAGCCTGACGCCACACGGTTTCCGACTGGGGCTGAACGCCGCCCACAGCACAGTACACCATGCACGCACCGTCGAGCACGCGCATCGAGCGCTCGACTTCAATCGTGAAGTCGACGTGACCCGGGGTGTCGATGATGTTGATGCGGTGCTCAGCGCGGTCGCCGGCCATGCCTTTCCAGAACGCCGTGGTAGCAGCGGACGTGATCGTGATGCCGCGTTCCTGCTCCTGCTCCATCCAGTCCATGGTGGCAGCGCCGTCGTGAACTTCACCAATCTTGTGGTTCACGCCGGTGTAGAACAAGATGCGCTCGGTCGTCGTCGTTTTGCCGGCGTCGATGTGAGCGCTAATACCGATGTTACGGTAGCGCTCGATAGGTGTCTTGCGAGCCACTTTGATCCTCTATTGGGATGACGCGATGCGAGAAAATGCCCATCGCGCTGTAACACAAACGGGCGAGGCGCTTTGTAAGCGCACCCGCCCGGAATTTCTTTCCGCTTTTTCTGCTAAACCCGGGTTCGGGAAGCTTAGAAACGGAAGTGCGAGAACGCCTTGTTGGCTTCTGCCATCCGGTGAACTTCGTCGCGCTTCTTCATTGCGCCACCACGGCCTTCGGCCGCTTCGGAGAGTTCACCTGCCAGACGCAGGGCCATCGACTTCTCGCTGCGCTTCTTCGCGGCTTCACGCAGCCAACGCATCGCCAATGCCATACGACGCGACGGGCGCACTTCGACCGGAACCTGATAGTTCGCACCACCAACGCGGCGGCTCTTCACTTCGACCACCGGCTTGACGTTGTTGAGCGCTACCGTGAACACTTCCAGCGGGTCCTTGCCACCCTTGGTCTGGATCTGTTCGAAAGCGCCGTACACGATACGCTCGGCAACCGACTTCTTGCCGGAGAGCATCAGCACGTTCATGAACTTAGCTACATCAACGTTACCGAATTTCGGATCCGGCAACACTTCCCGCTTGGGGACTTCGCGACGACGCGGCATGTTTCTTCCTTTAACTTTTCAGTTGGAGCTATTTTTAGCCCCGCGGCCACCAACTAACCCGATTCATCTCTTACGACTTACCAGCCCGGTCGGGTGACCACTTACTCGACAGCACCGGCGATTCCGGCACCACCGCTATTACCGCCTTTGCAGGCGACCTGAAATACTGACCGGCTAATTACTTGCCAGCCTTGGCACGCTTCGCACCGTACTTCGAGCGAGCTTGCTTACGATCCTTGACGCCCTGGGTATCCAGCGAGCCGCGAACCATGTGGTAACGCACACCCGGCAAGTCCTTAACACGACCGCCGCGAATCAGCACGACCGAGTGTTCCTGCAGGTTGTGGCCTTCACCACCGATGTACGAAATAACTTCGAAGCCGTTCGTCAAACGAACCTTGGCAACCTTACGCAGTGCCGAGTTAGGCTTCTTAGGCGTCGTGGTGTACACACGGGTGCACACGCCGCGACGCTGGGGGCAGTCCTGCAAGGCCGGGCTCTTGCTCTTAGTCGTTTCCGACTGGCGGCCTTTGCGAACCAGTTGATTGATGGTTGGCATTGTTTATTCCTGAAATTGAACAAAATCGACGCATATGTTTCCGGGCAAAGCAGAAACGATTGCGCATCGAACTTCCGGACCGGCTAGTCGGCGCATGAATTGACTTCGCGCGCAGGCATTCCAAGAACCGGAACCTAGCATGATATTCCGAAATTACTAAGGGAGTCAACGGGTTGCGATGTTTCGCACGCCTGCCGACCCACTCGGGCACTTGCAGAGCGGTCAGTCGGCCGCGACGACTTCCAGCAATTCATCGCCGAAACGGTCGAGTTTGCGTGCGCCCATACCCGGGATGCTGCGCAAATCGTCAATCGAGTCGGGGCCGTTGCGGGCAATTTCCGCCAGGGTCGCATCGTGGAAAATCACGTAGGCCGGCACGCCGTCGCTCTTCGCGGTTTCGGTCCGCCATGCCCGCAGCCGCTCCCAGCGCGCGCGTTCGCGCGGGCCCATGCCGATCGTCGGGTCGGCGCGCTCACTGGTGCGGCCGGACGATTGACGCGTGCGCGTAGGCTTCACATAGCGGCGCATGGTGACGTTCTGCTCACCTTTGAGCACCGGCTTGCTTGCCTCGGTCAGGACGAGCGAGCCGAAGCCTTCGTGATCGACCGTCAGATAGCCGAATGCGACCAGCTGGCGGAACACAGCTCGCCACTCCTGCTCGCCTAGCGCCGAACCGATGCCGAATGTGGTCAGCTTCTCGTGACCACGCTGCAGGATTTTCTCGCTGCTGTTACCGCGCAGGATGTCGATCAGATGGCCGGCGCCGAAATGAAAGCCGCTCGCACGCTGTGCGCGGAACACACACGATAGCGCCATGCGCGCCTCGCGCGTCGCGTCCCATGTGTCCGGCGGTTCAAGGCAGTTGTCGCAATTGCCGCAAGGCTTGCTCGATTCACCGAAATACGCGAGCAGTCGCACTCGCCGGCAGGTCGCCGCTTCGCACAATCCGAGCAACGCATCCAGCTTGCCGGTCTGTACGCGCTTGTGCGCGTCGTCGGCGTCGGATTCGTCGATCATCTTGCGCTGCTGCACGACGTCGCCGAGACCGTAGGCCATCCACGCATTTGCCGGCATGCCGTCGCGGCCCGCGCGACCCGTTTCCTGGTAGTAGCCTTCGACACTCTTCGGCAGGTCGAGGTGAGCGACGAAACGCACGTCCGGTTTGTCGATGCCCATACCGAATGCGATCGTCGCGCACATCACAATCCCTTCCTCGCGCTGAAACATCTCCTGATGCTTCTGGCGGATTTCGAACTCCATGCCGGCGTGATACGGCAGCGCGCGCATGCCTTTTTCCTTCAGCCATTCCGCCGTCTCTTCGACCTTGCGGCGCGACAGGCAATAGACGACGCCGGCGTCGGTCGTACCGTCCGGCTTCGAATGCTCCGCGCGGATGAAGTCCAGCAACTGAGTACGCGCATTGTCCTTCTCGACGATGCGATAACGAATGTTCGGCCGGTCGAAGCTCGACACGAAAACGCGCGCGTCGTCCAGCGCCAGGCGGTGGATGATCTCGTCGCGCGTGATGTCGTCAGCGGTAGCCGTCAGCGCAATTCGCGGCACGTTCGGGAAGCGCTCGTGCAGCACCGACAACTGAATGTATTCCGGGCGAAAATCGTGCCCCCATTGCGACACGCAATGCGCTTCGTCGATGGCGAACAAGCCGATACGCGTGCGCTCCAGCAACTCCTGGAAACGGGGTGTCATCAAACGTTCCGGCGCCACATAGAGCAGGTCGATATCACCGTCGCGCAACGCGCGCTCGGTCGCCATCGCCTCGGCGCTCGAGAGCGTCGAATTCAGATACGCCGCGCGCACGCCCACTTCGGTGAGCGCGGCGACCTGATCCTGCATCAGCGCGATCAGCGGAGAGACGACGATGCCTGTGCCGAAGCCGCCTTCACGGCGTACCAGCGACGGAATCTGATAGCAGAGGGACTTGCCGCCGCCCGTCGGCATCAACACGAGGCAGTCGCCGCCGCCGGCGACGTGCTCGACAATTTCGCCCTGCTGCCCTCTGAACGCGGGGTAACCGAAGACTTCGTTGAGAATTTCGAGCGGACGGGACATGAATTTGAGAGAAGCAGCGTGATGCCGGTGACACGAATTTTACCAACGCATTCGCGTTGCGCCCGCGCTTTGATGCAGCGTTAGCCGTTTGGCCTACTTATCCGCAAAACGAGCGCTAAAAGGAAAAGCGCATAAAAAAAGCCGCTCAGTCGAAACTGAGCGGCTTCGCTGGCTGGTGAGCCCAAGCGGCTTACGCCGCCCGGACTTACTGACCTGAGCTTACTCGCCTGAGTGCTGCTGTTCGGCGGCCGGGGTTTCCGGCGTACCGAATTCGAACGACTCTTCCGCTGCGATCTGATCGAAACGCTCGCGGTCGGACAGTTCCTTGCTCTTGCGTGCCTTGTGGAACGCGAGACCCGTACCGGCCGGAATCAGACGGCCGACGATCACGTTTTCCTTCAGACCACGCAGGTCGTCGCGCTTGCCCATGATCGCCGCTTCGGTCAGCACGCGGGTCGTTTCCTGGAACGACGCCGCCGAGATGAACGAATCGGTCGACAACGAGGCCTTCGTGATACCAAGCAGCACGTTTTCGTACGTTGCCGGACGCTTGTCTTCCGCGATCATACGGTCGTTCTCGTCGAGCATATCCGACCGCTCGACCTGTTCGCCCGGGATGAAACGCGTATCGCCGTTGTCCGTAATCTGCACGCGGCGCAGCATCTGACGAACAATCACTTCAATGTGCTTGTCGTTGATCTTCACGCCTTGCAGACGGTACACGTCCTGCACTTCGTCCACGATGTAACGCGACAGCGCTTCGATACCTTGCAGACGCAAGATGTCGTGCGGATCGGCCGGCCCGTCGACAATCATTTCGCCCTTGTTGACGACCTGACCATCGTGCACCAGAACCTGCTTTTCCTTCGCGATCAGGAACTCGTGCTGATTGCCGTCGAGGTCCGTGATAACGAGACGCTGCTTGCCCTTCGTGTCCTTACCGAACGACGTCGTACCCGTGACTTCCGCGAGGATACCTGCGTCCTTAGGCGAACGTGCTTCGAACAATTCAGCCACACGCGGCAGACCACCGGTAATGTCACGCGTCTTCTGCGATTCGACCGGGATACGTGCCAGCACTTCACCGACCTGCACTTGCTGACCGTCCTTCACGGTGATCAGAGCGCCGACCTGGAAGCCGATCTGCACCGAGTGCTCGGTGTTCGGGATCTTGACTTCTTCGCCGTTCGCATCGAGCAGCTTGACCTGCGGACGCACCGTCTTCGAAGCTTGCGAACCACGACGCTTCACGTCGATCACGACCAGCGTGGACAGACCCGTCACATCGTCGATCTGCTTCGCAACGGTCACGCCTTCTTCGACGTTTTCGAACTTCACCGTACCGCCCCACTCGGTGATGATCGGACGCGTCATCGGATCCCACGTTGCCAGTTGCGTGCCGGCCTTGATCTGCGCGCCGTCCAGTTGCAACAGCGTCGCGCCGTACGGCACCTTGTGACGTTCGCGCTCGCGACCGTGGTCGTCGGTGATCATCGCTTCGCCCGAACGCGAGATGACGATCTGCTCGCCCTTCGCATTGGTGACGTAACGCATCGTTGCCGTGAAACGCACCGTACCGTTCGACTTCGCTTCAACCGACGAAGCCACTGCCGCACGCGACGCCGCACCACCGATGTGGAACGTACGCATCGTGAGCTGCGTGCCCGGTTCACCGATCGACTGTGCGGCGATCACGCCGACTGCTTCACCGACGTTGACCGACGAGCCGCGGCCCAGGTCGCGGCCGTAGCAAGCTGCGCACAGACCGTAACGCGTTTCGCAAGTCAGCGGCGTACGCACGCGCACTTCGTCGATGCCGAGGCGTTCGATTTCTTCGACCGCATCTTCGTCGAGCAACGTGCCCGTTTCGTACAGCGTTTCCTGCGATTCCGGATTGACGACGTCAGCCACCGTCACGCGACCCAGAATACGGTCACGCAGCGCTTCGACGACTTCACCACCTTCGACCAACGCCTTCATGGCGACGCCGTTGGACGTACCGCAATCGTCCTCGACCACCACCAGATCCTGCGTCACGTCGACGAGACGACGCGTCAGGTAACCCGAGTTTGCCGTCTTCAGTGCCGTATCAGCCAGACCCTTACGTGCGCCGTGTGTCGAGATGAAGTACTGCAACACGTTCAGGCCTTCACGGAAGTTCGCCGTAATCGGCGTCTCGATGATCGAGCCGTCCGGCTTCGCCATCAGGCCACGCATGCCGGCCAGCTGACGAATCTGAACCGCGGAACCACGAGCACCCGAGTCCGCCATCATGTAAATCGAGTTGAACGATTCCTGACGCGTTTCGTTGCCGTCGCGATCCGTGACCGGTTCCGTCGACAGCTGCTCCATCATCGCCTTACCGACCGCTTCCGACGTTGCCGACCAGATGTCGACCACGTTGTTGTAACGCTCTTGCGACGTGACGAGACCCGACATGTACTGACGGTCGTATTCCTTCACCTTCTTCGCGGCGTCGCCGACGATGGTTTCCTTCTGCGGCGGCACGAGCATGTCGTCGACGCAGATCGAGATACCAGCGCGCGTTGCCAGACGGAAACCCGACTGCATCAACTGGTCGGCGAAAATCACCGTTTCACGCAGACCGCACTTGCGGAAGGCGGTGTTGATGAGGCGCGAAATTTCCTTCTTCTTCAGCGGTTTGTTGAGCACCGAGAACGGCAGGCCCGGCGGAAGGATCTCCGACAGGATTGCACGGCCGACGGTGGTCGGGTACAGCGTGATCTTCGGCACGAACGCCGGCGCACCTTCCGACTTGTCTTCGTTGTGGACCATTTCGGTGATCCGCACGTTGACGCGCGAGGCGAGCTCGACTTCCTTGTTCTCGTAGGCACGCAGCGCTTCCGAAACGCCGGTGAACGTCAGGCCTTCGCCCTTTGCGTTCACAGCTTCACGGGTCGCGTAGTACAGACCGAGCACGATATCCTGCGACGGCACGATCGACGGATCGCCGTTGGCCGGGAACAGGACGTTGTTCGACGCCAGCATCAGCGTGCGCGCTTCCATCTGCGCTTCCAGCGACAGCGGCACGTGAACAGCCATCTGGTCACCGTCGAAGTCGGCGTTGAACGCCGCGCAAACGAGCGGGTGCAGCTGGATTGCCTTACCTTCGATCAGCACCGGCTCGAAAGCCTGAATGCCAAGACGGTGCAGCGTCGGCGCACGGTTCAGCATGACCGGATGTTCGCGAATGACTTCTTCGAGAATGTCCCACACCACCGGCGTCTGGTTCTCGACTTCCTTCTTCGCAGCCTTGATGGTGGTAGCGACACCCATCACTTCGAGCTTGTTGAAGATGAACGGCTTGAACAGTTCGAGCGCCATCAGCTTCGGCAGACCGCACTGATGCAGCTTGAGCGTCGGGCCGACCACGATCACCGAACGGCCCGAATAGTCAACGCGCTTACCGAGCAAGTTCTGACGGAAACGACCGCCCTTACCCTTGATCATGTCTGCGAGCGACTTCAGCGGACGCTTGTTCGCGCCAGTCATGGCCTTACCGCGACGACCGTTGTCGAGCAGCGAGTCGACGGCTTCCTGCAGCATCCGCTTTTCGTTGCGAACGATGATTTCAGGCGCCTTCAATTCGAGCAGACGCTTCAACCGGTTATTACGGTTGATCACGCGGCGATACAGGTCGTTCAGGTCCGACGTCGCGAAGCGGCCGCCATCCAGCGGCACCAGCGGACGCAGTTCCGGCGGCAGCACCGGCAGCACTTCGAGCACCATCCAGTCAGGCTTGATGCCCGAACGCTGGAAAGCCTCGAGCACCTTCAGGCGCTTCGCATACTTCTTGATCTTCGCTTCCGAACCCGTGTTCTTGAGTTCGGTGCGCAGCATCTCGACCTGTTCGTCGATGTTGATCGCGCGCAGCAATTCGCGCACGCCTTCCGCGCCCATCTCGGCACGGAATTCGTCACCGTATTCTTCGACCTTGTTGTAGTAATCCTCTTCGGTCATGATCTGCCGCGCTTTCAGCGGCGTCATGCCCGGATCGATCACCACATATGCTTCGAAGTACAGCACGCGTTCGATGTCGCGCAGCGTCATGTCGAGCACCATGCCCAGACGCGACGGCAGCGACTTCAAAAACCAGATGTGCGCAACCGGCGACGCCAGTTCGATGTGGCCCATGCGTTCGCGACGCACTTTCGCCAGCGTCACTTCAACGCCGCACTTCTCGCAGATCACGCCACGATGCTTCAGGCGCTTGTACTTGCCGCAAAGGCATTCGTAGTCTTTGATCGGCCCGAAGATCTTCGCGCAGAACAAACCATCGCGTTCCGGCTTGAACGTCCGGTAGTTGATGGTTTCCGGCTTCTTCACTTCACCGAACGACCACGAACGGATCTTGTCCGGCGAAGCCAGACCGATCTTGATCGCGTCAAAAACTTCAGGCTGTTGGACTTGCTTGAATAGATCGAGCAGAGCTTTCATTGCTTTCTCTCCGTAGTCCGATTAGTTGCGGTCGAGGTCGATATCGATACCGAGCGAGCGGATTTCCTTCACCAACACGTTGAAGGATTCCGGCATGCCGGCGTCGATCACGTGATCGCCCTTGACCAGGTTTTCATAAACCTTGGTCCGGCCTGTCACGTCGTCCGACTTCACCGTCAGCATTTCCTGCAGCACGTACGATGCGCCGTACGCTTCGAGCGCCCACACTTCCATTTCACCGAAACGCTGGCCACCGAATTGCGCCTTACCGCCCAACGGCTGCTGCGTCACGAGCGAGTACGGGCCCGTGGAACGCGCGTGCATCTTGTCGTCGACCAAGTGGTGCAGCTTCAGGTAGTGCATGTAGCCGACCGTCACCGTACGTTCGAACATTTCGCCCGTGCGGCCGTCGTACAGACGCACCTGATTCTTCGACGGCGTCATGCCGAGGTTCTTCGCGATGTCGTCCGGGAATGCCAGATCCAGCGCGCGCGACATTTCTTCTTCCGTCGCGCCGTCGAACACCGGCGTAGCGAACGGCACGCCTTCGCGCAGGTTCTTCGCCAGTTCGACGATCTCGTCGTCCGTGAAGCTGTCCAGCTCTTCAGCGCGGCCCGACTCGTTGTAGATCTTGGTCAGGAATTCGCGCAGTTCAGCGATCTTCGCCTGACGCTGCAGCATTTCGCCGATACGCCAGCCGAGACCCTTCGCGGCCCAACCCAGATGCACTTCGAGAACCTGACCGACGTTCATCCGCGACGGCACGCCGAGCGGGTTCAGAACGACGTCAGCCGGACGGCCGTCGGCCATGTACGGCATGTCTTCGATCGGAACGATCTTCGACACGACACCCTTGTTACCGTGACGGCCGGCCATCTTGTCGCCAGGCTGCAGGCGGCGCTTGACTGCCAGGTACACCTTGACCATCTTCAACACGCCCGGCGGCAGTTCGTCGCCTTGCGTGAGCTTCTTGCGCTTTTCTTCGAACGCCAGATCGAACTGGTGACGCTTCTGTTCGATCGAGTCCTTGATGGCTTCGAGCTGTGCCGCTGCTTCTTCGTCCGCGAGGCGGATGTCGAACCAGTGGTAGTGATCCAGATCTTGCAGGTAAGCCTGTTCGATCTTCGTGCCCTTCGCCAGCTTCTTCGGACCGCCGTTCGCGACCTTGCCGTCGAGCATACGTGCGAGACGCTGGAAGGCGTCGCCTTCCACGATGCGCAGCTGGTCGTTCAGGTCGAGGCGATAACGCTTCAGTTCATCGTCGATGATCTGTTGCGCACGCTTGTCGCGCTGAATGCCTTCGCGCGTGAACACTTGAACGTCGATCACGGTGCCGCTCATGCCCGACGGCACGCGCAGCGACGTGTCCTTCACGTCCGAAGCCTTTTCACCGAAGATCGCGCGCAGCAGCTTTTCTTCCGGCGTCAGCTGGGTTTCGCCCTTCGGCGTGACCTTGCCGACCAGCACGTCGCCCGCTTCGACTTCAGCGCCGATGTAGACGATGCCCGACTCATCGAGACGGCCGAGTTGCACTTCAGCCAGGTTCGAGATGTCGCGCGTGATTTCTTCCGGTCCGAGCTTCGTATCGCGAGCAACGACGTTCAGTTCTTCGATGTGGATCGACGTGTAACGGTCGTCCGCAACCACCTTCTCCGAGATCAAAATCGAGTCTTCGAAGTTGTAGCCGTTCCACGGCATGAACGCGACCAGCATGTTCTGGCCGAGAGCCAGCTCGCCGAGATCGGTCGATGCACCGTCAGCCAGCACGTCGCCACGCGACACGATGTCGCCGACCTTCACGATCGGGCGCTGGTTGATGTTCGTGTTCTGGTTCGAACGCGTGTACTTGATCAGGTTGTAGATGTCCACGCCGGTTTCGCCGGCCGCGGCTTCATCGTCGTTCACGCGGATCACCATACGGCCCGCGTCGACGTAATCGACCACACCGCCGCGGAATGCCTGAACCGTCGTGCCCGAGTCGACTGCCACCGTGCGCTCGATACCCGTACCGACCACAGCCTTTTCAGGACGCAGACACGGCACAGCCTGACGCTGCATGTTCGAACCCATCAATGCGCGGTTCGCGTCATCGTGCTCGAGGAACGGAATCAGCGATGCTGCCACCGACACGATCTGCGACGGCGCCACGTCCATGTACTGGATGCGGTCCGGCGTGACCATCAGCGTTTCGCCTGCTTCACGCGACGACACCAGTTCGTCGGTCAGCGAGCCGTCTTCAGCCACCGCCGCGTTCGCCTGAGCGATCACATAACGGCCTTCTTCGATCGCCGACAGATAGTCGATCTGATCGGTCACCTTGCTGTCCACGACCTTGCGATACGGCGTTTCGAGGAAGCCGTATTCGTTCAGGTGCGCGTACAGAGCGAGCGAGTTGATCAGGCCGATGTTCGGACCTTCCGGCGTTTCAATCGGGCACACGCGACCGTAGTGAGTCGGGTGCACGTCGCGGACTTCAAAGCCAGCGCGCTCACGCGTCAAACCGCCCGGGCCAAGAGCCGAAACACGACGCTTGTGGGTGATTTCCGACAACGGGTTCGTTTGGTCCATGAACTGCGACAGCTGCGACGAACCGAAGAACTCGCGAATCGCCGACGAAATCGGCTTCGAGTTGATCAGGTCGTGCGGCATCAGGTTTTCGCTTTCGGCCTGGCCGAGGCGTTCCTTCACAGCACGTTCGACACGCACGAGACCTGCGCGGAACTGGTTTTCCGCCAGTTCGCCGACGCAACGCACACGACGATTGCCCAAGTGGTCGATGTCGTCCACTTCGCCCTTGCCGTTACGCAGTTCGACCAGGATCTTGATCGTGGCGAGGATGTCGTCGTCTTGCAGCGTCATCGGGCCGACGATTTCGTCGCGACCGACACGGCGATTGAACTTCATACGACCCACCTTCGAGAGGTCGTAAGCGTCTTCGCTGTAGAACAGACGGTTGAACAGCGCCTCGACCGCTTCTTCGGTCGGCGGTTCGCCCGGACGCATCATGCGGTAGATCGCGATGCGTGCGGCCATCTTGTCCGCGGTTTCGTCGATACGCAGCGTCGACGAGATGTACGGACCTTGATCCAGATCGTTCGTATAGAGCGTCTGGATGTCTTTGATCTTCGACTCGCGCAGCTTCTCGAGCACGGTCTCCGTGATTTCGTCGTTCGCGTTAGCGATGACTTCACCCGTGTCGCCGTCGACGACGTTCTTCGCCAGCACGCGGCCGAGCAAATAGTCTTCCGGGACCGAGATGAACTTGGTCTTGGCGTTGTCGAGATCGCGAATGTGCTTCGCGTTGATCCGCTTGTCCTTCTGGACGATCACGTTGCCATCACGGTCCGTGATGTCGAAACGCGCGACTTCACCACGCAGACGCTCCGGCACGAATTCCATCTGCGCGCCTTCCGGCATCAGCGTGAAATTATCGAAGACGAAGAAGTTTGCGAGGATCTGTTCCGGCGTGAGGCCGATTGCCTTCAGCAGGATCGTGACCGGCATCTTGCGGCGACGGTCGACGCGGAAGTACAGCACGTCCTTCGGGTCGAACTCGAAATCGAGCCACGAACCGCGGTAAGGAATAATACGTGCCGAGAACAGGAGCTTGCCCGAGCTGTGCGTCTTGCCCTTGTCGTGTTCGAAGAACACGCCCGGCGAACGGTGCAGCTGCGAAACGATCACACGCTCCGTGCCGTTGATGACGAACGAACCCGTCGGCGTCATGAGCGGAATTTCGCCCATGTACACTTCCTGTTCCTTCACTTCCTTGACGACCGGCTTGCTCGGCGATTCCTTGTCGAGCAGCACCAGACGCACTTTCGCGCGCAGCGCCGAGCAGTACGTCAAACCGCGCTGCTGACATTCCTTGATGTTGAATGCCGGCGGCGACAGCATGTAGCTGACGAACTCTAGACGAGCGAACCCGTTATGCGAAACAATCGGAAAAACGGAGGTAAACGCAGCTTGCAGGCCTTCCGGCTTGCGTTGCGTGGACGACGTGTCTGCTTGCAGAAACGTGCTGAATGATTCAAGCTGGGTAGCCAGCAGGAAAGGTACTTGGTGAACGATGGGGCGCTTCGCAAAACTCTTGCGAATACGCTTCTTCTCGGTGAAGGAATATTGCATACGATCTCCGAATCACGGCGGGCATTGTTGTCGAGGCAGGATACCTTGATGAGACAACCCGAGTGTTCACCGACTGAGACCCGATGGCCGTCCGATGGCTTGAACGAGCCTAGAAGCTTGGTGGTTGGCCGCTACCAACCGCTGGCTGACGGCAGCGGATGCCTATGTTGCCCGCTACCCGACCAAACTTGCCTTCTGCAGTCGCTTCAGAAGACAAAGAGAAACGCCGGTCAATGCTGCCGAAAGGCGGTTTTCTTTGGCCTCTGGGAGCCACATTCTTGCCGAAACGGCCAAGCAAAAACGTGTCTCCCACAAAGCACAAAAAGGCCGGCGGTGGAAAACCGCCAGCCTTCGCACAGCGAGCTGAAACTTACTTGATTTCAGCCTTCGCGCCGGCTTCTTCCAGCTTCTTCTTAGCTTCTTCAGCAGCAGCCTTCGGTACCGATTCCTTAACAGGCTTCGGTGCACCGTCGACCAGGTCCTTCGCTTCCTTCAGGCCGAGACCCGTCAGTTCGCGAACAGCCTTAATGACCGAAACCTTGTTCGCGCCGACTTCCGTCAGGTTGACCGTGAATTCGGTTTGCTCTTCAGCAGCAGCGGCAGCGCCGCCGCCTGCCGGGCCTGCCACTGCAACAGCAGCTGCCGACACGCCAAACTTTTCTTCGAACGCCTTAACCAGCTCGTTCAGTTCCAGAACCGACATCGAGCTTACTGCCTCGAGGATGTCTTCTTTTGCGATTGCCATTTGAAATACTCCTAAATTGAATTCGGATACAGCCAGCGATCAATCACGCTCGACTGAAGTGCATTACGCAGCGGTTTCTTCGCCTTGTTTCTTTTCTGCCAGCGCGGCCAGAGCGCGCGCAAAGCCGGAAACAGGTGCCTGCATAACGTACAACAGCTTGGAGAGCAGTTCTTCGCGGCTCGGGATGTTTGCCAGCGCTTGCACGCCAGCCTTGTCCATCACCTTGCCTTCGTAGGAACCAGCCTTGATGATCAACTTGTCATTGGTTTTGCCGAAGTCGTTGACGACCTTAGCAGCAGCAATTGCATCTTCCGAGATGCCGTAGATCAACGGACCAGTCATCTGCTCTGCCAGCGGAGCAAACGGGGTACCTTCGACAGCGCGACGCGCCAACGTGTTCTTCAACACGCGAAGATAAACCTGTTGCTCACGCGCTTTCGCGCGCAGCTTGGTCAGATCGCCAACCGCGATTCCACGATACTCAGCCAGAACCACGGTCTGGGCTTTCGCGACTTGCGCGGCAACCTCAGCGACGACGGCCTGCTTGCTTTCTTTGTTAAGTGGCACGGTTAACCTCCAGATTCGATACACGCGGCGTGCGCCTTGTGTACCGCGTTCAATAACGGCGTCCGACCAGTCAGGAGTATTTCGACCGCCTGAGTCCGCATTGCTGCGGATATCAACGGGCTTCATCACTACAAAACCTTTTCGGGTTCGCCATCTGCGTTGGCTTTACATTAAGGACACACCTACCTGCTGCGCGCCCGCCAACGGTCTTTGACAACCGGTCGCTCGATGCAGACTGCCACCTTACGACCGCCCAAAGCCCATAAAACCGCCCCGACTTACGCCGAGGCGATGAAATCTATTACTGTGCTGCGATCGATGCCTGGTCGACGCGAACGCCAACGCCCATCGTGCTCGACAGAGCAACCTTGCGCAGGTACACACCTTTGCTCGTTGCCGGCTTCGCTTTTTGCAGCGCGTCGACGAGAGCGTTCAGGTTGCTACGCAGAGCTGTCGGCTCGAACGAAGCGCGGCCGATGGTGGCGTGGATGATACCGGCCTTGTCGACACGGAATTGCACCTGACCAGCCTTGGCGTTCTTCACTGCAGTCGCGACATCCGGCGTAACCGTACCGACCTTCGGGTTCGGCATCAGGCCACGCGGGCCGAGGATCTGACCGAGCGTACCGACAACGCGCATCGTGTCCGGCGAAGCGATCACAATGTCGAAGTCCAACTTGCCAGCCTTGACTTGCTCAGCCAAGTCTTCCATACCGACGACTTCTGCGCCGGCTGCACGAGCTTGCTCAGCTTTTTCGCCTTGCGCGAACACTGCAACGCGAACAGACTTACCAGTACCAGCCGGCAGGACGACCGAGCCACGAACCACTTGGTCCGACTTCTTCGCATCAATACCGAGCTGCACCGCGACGTCGATCGACTCGTCGAACTTCGCGCTTGCGCATTCCTTCACGAGCGACAGAGCTTCGTCGATTGCGTACAGCTTTTGACGATCAACCTTGGCTGCAAATGCTTGCAGACGCTTTGAAAGCTTAGCCATTTACACGCCCTCCACGGTGATGCCCATCGAGCGGGCGCTACCAGCGATCGTACGAACCGCTGCGTCCAGATCAGCTGCCGTCAGATCGGGCATCTTGGTCTTGGCGATATCTTCAGCTTGAGCGCGGGTGATCTTGCCGACCTTGTCGGTATGCGGCTTGCTCGAACCCTTATCGATCTTCGCTGCCTTCTTGATCAGAACTGTTGCCGGCGGCGTCTTCAGAACGAACGTGAAGCTCTTATCCGCAAACGCGGTGATCACGACCGGAGTCGGCAGACCCGGCTCCAGTGCCTGGGTCTGCGCGTTGAACGCCTTGCAGAACTCCATGATATTCAGGCCGCGCTGGCCCAGTGCCGGACCAACCGGCGGCGACGGATTGGCTTTACCTGCAGGAATCTGCAGCTTGATAAAGCCGATAATTTTCTTTGCCATGTTGAAAACCTCTTTGGAACACCGCACGGGTACATGCGGACGTTCAGTGAGTAATAGCGCGCGTTCGCCGAAATATTGGGTACTTACGCTCCTCAACGGCCATTACGCGGACCGTAAGCGCGAAATACGGAACGCACCGCATGGTGCGCCCCGTAGAATTCTGGACTACAGCTTTTCGACCTGGCCGAATTCGAGTTCGACCGGCGTTGCGCGGCCGAAGATTGTAACGGAAACACGGACGCGCGACTTTTCGTAGTTCACTTCTTCGACGCTGCCGTTGAAATCCGTGAACGGACCATCCTTCACCCGCACCATCTCGCCGACTTCGAACAGGGTCTTTGGACGCGGCTTTTCCACACCTTCCTGCATTTGCGACATGATTTTCTCGACTTCCCGCGGGGAAATCGGACTCGGACGGTTACGCGCACCGCCTACGAAACCTGTCACCTTTGCCGTGTTCTTCACGAGGTGCCACGTCTCGTCAGTCATTTCCATTTCAACGAGAACATAGCCCGGGAAGAAACGACGCTCGGTCACCGATTTGTGACCGCCTTTTACCTCGACCACCTCTTCAGTCGGAACGAGGATTTGACCGAACTGGTCTTGCATGCCAGCACGTTCGATACGCTCTTGAAGCGCACGTTGCACGCTCTTCTCCATGCCGGAGTAGGCGTGCACGACGTACCAACGTTTGCCGCTCGGGGATGCCGGAGTATCGCTCATATCATTTCCAACCCAGAATCACCGAGAAAATCGCCCATTCGATGGATTTATCACCAATCCAAAGAAAGATCGCCATGACGAACACGAAGCCAAATACTACGAGCGTTGTCTGGGTAGCCTCTTTACGAGTCGGCCAAACAACCTTGCGGACTTCCTTGTACGAATCTTTGGCGAAAGCGATGAAACCCTTGCCAGGCGCGGAGAGAAGACCGACTGCAACACCCGCGATCGCACCAACAGCCAAGGCAGCTCCGCGGACGTACCATTCCTGGCCGCTAAGCCAGAAAAACCCCACGAACCCGGCCAAGACCAGCAATACGCCCGCGACGAGCATCAGCTTGTCGCCCGATGTATTTACAGTTTCGACGGAAGGATTCGCCATAACACCTTAACGAAGCGCCGCATACGGCGCGAGAGTTGGCAGGGGCAGAGGGAATCGAACCCCCAACCTTCGGTTTTGGAGACCGACGCTCTGCCAGTTGAGCTATACCCCTAAACCATTTGGGGTTGACGACACCGCCAACCCCGAAACTACCGATTAACGAGAACTATCTGGCGTTACTCGAGAATCTTGGCAACCACACCGGCGCCGACTGTACGGCCGCCTTCGCGGATTGCGAAACGCAGGCCTTCTTCCATCGCGATCGGGTTGATCAGCTTCACCGTGATCGACACGTTGTCGCCCGGCATGACCATTTCCTTGTCCTTCGGCAACTCGATCGAGCCCGTCACGTCCGTCGTACGGAAGTAGAACTGCGGACGATAGTTGTTGAAGAACGGCGTGTGACGGCCACCTTCGTCCTTGCTCAGCACGTACACTTCAGCCGTGAAGTGCGTGTGCGGGTTGATCGAACCCGGCTTCGCCAGAACCTGGCCACGCTCCACGTCTTCACGCTTCGTGCCGCGCAGCAGGATACCCACGTTGTCGCCTGCCTGACCTTGATCGAGCAGCTTGCGGAACATTTCCACGCCCGTGCAGGTCGTCTTCACCGTCGGCTTGATACCGACAATTTCGATTTCCTCGCCGACCTTCACCACGCCGCGCTCAACGCGACCCGTCACCACCGTGCCGCGACCCGAGATCGAGAACACGTCTTCCACCGGCATCAGGAACGCACCGTCAACTGCGCGCTCCGGCGTCGGGATGTACGTGTCCAGCGCGTCGGCCAGATTCATGATCGCCACTTCGCCCAGCTCGCCCTTGTCGCCTTCCAGCGCCAGCTTGGCCGAACCCTTGATGATCGGCGTGTCGTCGCCCGGGAAGTCGTACTTCGACAGAAGTTCGCGAACTTCCATTTCGACGAGTTCCAGCAGCTCAGCGTCGTCCACCATGTCGCACTTGTTCAGGAACACGATGATGTACGGCACGCCAACCTGACGCGCCAGCAGAATGTGCTCACGCGTTTGCGGCATCGGGCCGTCAGCAGCCGAGCACACCAGGATCGCGCCGTCCATCTGCGCCGCACCCGTGATCATGTTCTTCACATAGTCAGCGTGGCCCGGGCAGTCGACGTGGGCGTAGTGGCGGTTAGCCGTTTCGTACTCGACGTGCGCCGTGTTGATCGTGATACCACGTGCCTTTTCTTCCGGCGCCGCGTCGATCTGGTCGTATGCCTTCGCTTCGCCGCCAAACTTCTGCGTCAGAACCGTCGTGATCGCTGCCGTCAGCGTGGTCTTGCCGTGGTCAACGTGACCGATCGTGCCGACGTTCACGTGCGGCTTGGTCCGCTCAAACTTACCCTTGGCCATTTTCGACTCCTAAGAGGATTTTTCCGTACGTTGCGCCGGGCGCAAACAATCAGCGAGAACTTCTGGTGCCCATGGGCAGGATCGAACTGCCGACCTCTCCCTTACCAAGGGAGTGCTCTACCACTGAGCCACATGGGCGCTACTTCTGTATTGCTGGAGCGGGTGAAGGGAATCGAACCCTCGTCGTAAGCTTGGAAGGCTTCTGCTCTACCATTGAGCTACACCCGCAAGGATTCATGGATTCCCAACAACTGCTGCAACTTGCATCCTGGTGGAGGAGGTTGGATTCGAACCAACGTAGGCGTAAGCCAACAGATTTACAGTCTGCCCCCTTTAGCCACTCGGGCACCCCTCCGCAGAGAACTGATGATTATGGGGGAACAACAACTCATTGTCAAGACTTGCTTGACTGCTCCGAACCCAAGGCTCTCACTTATATAGTGATTTCAGCGCTTCCGTAAACGCAGAAACCCCACCTTTTTGGGGTGGGGTTTCTGATGCTGCTGGGGAGCCTGACGATTACCTACTTTCACACGGGTAATCCGCACTATCATCGGCGTGGAGTCGTTTCACGGTCCTGTTCGGGATGGGAAGGGGTGGGACCGACTCGCTATGGTCATCAGGCATGACTTGTTGCCGTGTCGCCGGTGGGGCGGCACAGCCAATCGGGGAAGAAGTAGTTTCTGGTGATGCTCACCAGGGGTGAAGCGGTTGGGGTTGTGTTGAGTCTGGCACAACACGATCACTGAACCTGTGTGTCCCTGCCCCCTTCGGGGGTGGGATGCGCGTAAGTGCTGAAGCACTGACGGTCATCGCAAAACACACCTGTTATAGGATCAAGCCTTACGGGCAATTAGTATCAGTTAGCTTAACGCATTACTGCGCTTCCACACCTGACCTATCAACGTCCTGGT
>NZ_PVNC01000018.1:0-167701 GCF_003001875.1 Paraburkholderia sp. BL18I3N2 | reverse complement strand
AGCTCTTCGCCGATGAGCCGCACCCTTTCCGTGATGATGACAGCGCGCCGGCAATCGCGACGTTACACCCGCAGCCGTCTCTCGTACCGGCCGGAGCCAGTTGTGATCTTGTCGTGCGCATGCATTATGAGAAGGATTGCACGCTGACGACCTACAGGCAGAACGTGGATCTGAGCTGGTCCGTGTGCGGTGCAATGCCTGCGGAACGGGATGTGGAATACGACCTGTACAGACGTGCCATGGCCCTGCATGGACGATTTACCGACAGTTCCCTGGCGGCGATTGCGGCAGGCATGCCCGTCGCCTCTCCGAGTGCGATCTTCGAGGTCCTGCGTTTCGGGCGTTGCATTGGTGACGAGATTCCTTATGGCGCGCGTCTGAATCACTGGCGCAAGGTGAAAACGCCGGACGGCGATGGGTGGATTAATCTTTCCAAAGCAGGCGTGCGGGTCTATAGCGATGCCGATTTCCCGGAGTGGGCCAGCTGGAGTTTCATTAACGATGATCCGACGCCCGACAGCCTGTGCGATTCGCCGACGATAAAGCGCTGGCTGGACGTCAATCATGCGGGGCATGTGAGCCACGCCGATGCGGTGAGTGCCCTCGGGATGGAGGCGATCCGCGAGCGCATGGCGCGCGCCGTGTGCAGGTTTCCATCCGAGTGGAGTCGTGAGGGACTGGCCGCGCGATATAACTGGCTGAAGAGTCCGCATGAGGCATTGGCCAATCCGTTGTCAGATGCGGACTTCAATAAACTGATGGACCATGCGCGCGATCTGGCGTTCTGGGAAGACATCAGCGATCCTGATCTGCCTCATGCCAATGAGGTGTGGCATTTCCCGCCGACGGCGTTTATCCGGCACTTCAGGATGTGCGCATGGTTGAGTGTGAGCGAATTCAAGCAGATCCTTCCGAGAGAGGTCTTGCGTGAAGGCCCGCATCACGCAATGTATTACGAAGACGTATTGGCGGTAACCGCCGCATTTTTGCAACATAATCTACGATCGATCAATTTTTCACTGCGGAAATATCGGATCAATACGCCCCAAAGAATTTCGACGTTTTTTGGAAACTCTTTACAGGAAACGCAATGGCTTACCAAGCTCTACGAAAATAACCAAAACATGTGGTATTACCCTTGGGACGGCCGCGGTTTTCTTCAATTGACTGGCCCGGACAACTATGTCGAGTACTGGGACTTCATGGGCCATGGTGTCCAGATTTCTCACCAGACTCGCATGCAGTTGCACAGTGCATACCAGCATGCAAGCGCTGATCGTCCTCATGCGGGAAATTACATTTCCGATAACGTCAGTGGCGTTACGACGTTAATGGTCGAATGGCGCTCAAGTGTCGGAGGAGAAGGGCAGCCTCAAGACCCGGACAGCTTTTCTTGTCCGTCGGATAGTGCTGGCTTCTATTGGTCAAAGATGGGAATGGCTAAGTTCGCTGATCGGACTATCGGCCTTGAACGTCATGAAGTCTTGGCAACACGCCCTCCCAATCCGCACAACCCAGCAAGCGGCAACCCGCCAGTCAGGAAAATTTACTATCACAGCGAAAACTTCCGCGACGCTTCTGCAATCGTCAATTATCCGGCTGCGGTTGGTCATCCTAACGTCGCGTTTAATGGATACGTCGCCCGCTGCATTGGTTTTGCACAAACACTCGCGGTGACGGGTGAACCATGGTTCCAAGACGCACATGGAACACTGCTTTTGTTCCCTGAAGGTCGGCAACCGAGAAGAGACTAATGATGAAATGTAAGGTTAGAAACACACTGTTGATGTGTATCGTTATCTGCAGCTTCAACGTGAGCATGGCTGCTTCCACACTGTCTACCAGCGGTAAATTCTCTGTCCTTTCGGTAGACATGGGTGCGGGGTGTGCTATCCGCCTGCTTGATTTGTATGGAGGTCATCTGCAAAGCGGCATGCCTGCGAAGGCTTCCTATTGGACTGATAAACCACCTGTGCGAAGCAGTCTTGGCAATTTCGGGATCAACTTCGAGTGCCATCGGGGCCAACCGCTTGATGATGTAGCTAAGTCGTATGGATCAAGGTGGGACGTGCGCGGGAGACGGTGGGCTCCGTACTACGAAGACCGCAGCGAGCAACGACTTGCCGGCCCGGTTTCGCGCATGTATCAGTTGCAGACGACGAACGCAACTGGCTTTCTGAGAACCACCGATCAGATCAATGGAGAGGAAAGTGAACGTGTGCGGTTTTACGCTTTCTGTTTATTTCGTGTGGATATAGCGATATGTGGCGACGGTCAGTCACGTTTCCTAAAAGAGCCGGCAGGTGATTTTCTGCCCTATATATTGCGTGTCCTCCGGAGCGTCGAATTCATAAATTCCTCTGGGACAACTGATGAGGAAAAAAAGCCGTGACCGACTCGCCGACCCCACCGGCGAAGTCATCACCACTTCAGACACAACGCACTATGGCGGGCGACGTGTAGCCCGCGAAGGCGATCTTGTGAAATGTCCGCTGCACCCTGAAGTCGAACCCAATGCGATTATCGAGGGCGACAGCGCGATTACCGATCACGGTGTGCCTGTCGCGCGTCATGGGCATCTCACTACGTGCGATTCCCGGCTGGTTTCCAGCCCGATTAGCAACCTGTCAAGTTACGATACAACGCACTTGCCTGGCGCCGGCGTGTGATCGAATCAGTCTGCCGGTCCACGTACAGAGGCATACACAAGCAAGGCTGATGGCGATCCTCCCACGCCTTCATGCCGGTATGAAATATGGTGGACCGGCACCTGCGAAGGAAAGTGCGCGATTACTCGTGTCGTTTCGTCATTCAGCCGTCAGGAACCAAAAAACCGAACCACCCCCCGCATCAAGTAGCCGCCTGCCCAGCGCGCCGCCCCTTCCTGGCCTCCCACCTGACCCGAATCCGATCCATATAAAGATACACAACCGGCGTCGTATAGAGCGTCAGCATCTGGCTGACAATCAGCCCACCCACAATAGCAATCCCCAGCGGCGCCCGAAGCTCGGCCCCTTCACCCCGCCCGAACGCGAGTGGCAAAGCCCCCAGCAACGCGGCAAAAGTCGTCATCATGATCGGTCGGAACCGCAGCAAACAAGCCTGATGAATCGCATCGCGCGACGACAATCCCTGCCGTGACGCTTCAATAGCAAAATCCACCATCATGATCGCGTTCTTCTTCACGATGCCGATCAGCAAAATCACCCCAATCAACGCGATGATGCTGAACTCCGTCTTGAACAGCAGCAACGCCAGCAACGCGCCGACACCCGCGGAAGGCAGCGTCGACAGAATCGTCAGCGGATGGATATAGCTCTCATACAGCATCCCCAGCACGATATACACGGCGGCCAGCGCGGCCAGAATCAGGATCGGCTGATCGGACATCGACTGCTGGAACGCTTGCGCCGTCCCCTGGAAACTGCCGTGGATCGTCCCCGGCATACCGATCTGCGCCATCGTGTCGTAGATTGCCTGGGTCGCAGTCGATAGCGAAACGCCGGGCGGCAAATTGAACGAAATCGTCGAGGCCACGAACTGGCTTTGGTGGTTCACGGAGAGCGGCGTGCTGCCCGGCCCGAAACTCGCGATCGCCGACAGCGGCACCATGGTTTCCTTCGCGGTCGACACCGCCGCACCCGACGAAGCGCTCGACTTGCCGCTCGCCGCAATCGAATTGATCGCCTGATTGCGCGCGGAGTCTGCGGCAATGCTCGCCGCGCTCGAAGCAGTCGTGCCCGCCGTGCCGCCCGTCGTCGCGCTCGTCGACGTCGTGGTCGCGGCGGCGGTCGCCGTTGTCACCGTGCCCGCCGGGGCATTGGTGGTCTGCGCGCCGCTCGCGCTGCCACCCGAGGTGCTGATGTAAATCTGCTTCAGCATGTCCGGGCTCTGCCAGTACTTCGGCGCGACTTCCATCACAACGTGATACTGATTCAACGGGTTGTAGATTGTAGATACCTGACGCTGGCCGAACGCGTCGTACAAGGTGTTGTCGATCTGCGCCGGCTTGATGCCGAGGCGCGCGGCGGTGGCCCGGTCGATCGTCACCATCGCTTCGAGGCCGCCTTGCTGCTGGTCGGAATTCACGTCAGCGAGTTCGGGGCGCGCCTGCAGCGCCTCGGTGAGCTTCGGTCCCCACAGGTACAGATCAGACGTCGAATCGGCCAGCAGCGTGAACTGGTACTGCGCGTTCGATTGCCGTCCGCCGACGCGAATGTCCTGCACCGCTTGCAGGAAGGTCCGCGCGCCGGCTACGTCGCCGAGGGGCGCGCGCAGTTGCTGGATCACCTGATCGGCGGAGTCCTTGCGCTCGGACTTCGATTTCAGCGTCACGAACATGAAGCCGGAATTGGTCTGCCGTCCGCCTGTGAAGCCGGCCACGCTTTCCACCGCTGGATTCTTGCCGACGATCTCCATCATCTGCGCGAACTTGCCTTTCATGGACTGGAACGAGGTGGCCTGGTCGGCCTGAATGCCGCCCACCAGCCGCCCCGTGTCCTGCTGCGGAAAGAAACCCTTCGGCACGATGATGTACAGCCACACGTTCAGGCCGATGGTCAGCAGCAGAATCGTCACGATCAGGCGCGGATGCAGCAGCGCCCAGCCGAGCGTGCGCTCATAACCGCGCTGCATCGACGCGAAGCCGCGTTCCAGCCAGCGGCCGAAACGTCCTTCTTCCTTCTGCTCGTGCGGCTCGCGCAGGAGGCGCGAGCACATCATCGGCGTGAGCGTGAGCGAGACGATCAGCGACACGCCGATCGCGAGCGAGAGCGTCAGCGCGAATTCACGGAACAGGCGCCCGACAATGCCGCCCATCAGCAGAATCGGCAGGAACACGGCGACCAGCGAAATACTGATCGACAGCACGGTGAAGCCGACTTCGCGCGCGCCGAGGAAGGCCGCCTTCATGCGCGGCACACCGTTCTCGATATGCCGCGAAATGTTCTCCAGCACCACGATCGCGTCGTCGACCACGAAGCCGGTCGCGATGGTCAAGGCCATCAGCGAGAGGTTGTCGATCGAGAAGCCGAGCAGGTACATCGCGCCGAACGTGCCGATAATGGAGATCGGCACGGCCACGCTCGGAATCAGCGTGGCGCGCCAGTTGCGCAGGAACAGGAACACCACCATCACAACCAGCGCCACCGCGACCACCAGCGTGCGCTCGGTATCTTTCAGCGAGGCGCGGATCGTGGTGGAGCGGTCGGCGGCCGGCGCGATGTCGACGTCGGCAGGCAGCGACGCGTGCAGTTGCGGCAGCATCGCCGTCACGCGGTCGATGGTGTCGATGATGTTCGCGCCCGGCTGGCGGTACAGAATCACCAGCACCGAACGCTTGCCGTTGAAGAGGCCGAGGTTGCGCAGATCTTCGACCGAATCGACCACTTCGGCCACGTCGGAAAGCTTCACCGCCGCGCCGTTGCGATAGGCGATGACCAGATCCTTGTATTGCGACGCCTTGCTGGCCTGGTCGTTGGTATAGATCTGCACGCGGTTCGGACCGAATTCGATCGAGCCTTTCGGGCTGTTCGCGTTGGCGGCGGCAAGCGCCGCGCGCACGTCTTCCAGACCGATGCCGTAGTGCGAGAGCGCATTCGGCTCCAGTTCGACACGTACGGCCGGGTTGGCCGAGCCGCTCACATCCACTTCGCCGACGCCTTCCACTTGCGACAGCGACTGTTGCAGCACGGTGGCCGCGGAGTCGTACAACTGGCCGGCCGTGAGCGTTTTCGAGGTGAGCGCCAGAATCAGAATCGGGGCGTCGGCGGGATTGACCTTGTGGTACGTCGGATTACTGCGCAAGCTCGCCGGCAGATCGGCGCGCGCTGCGTTGATGGCGGCCTGCACGTCGCGCGCGGCGCCGTCGATGTCGCGGTTCAGGCCGAACTGCATGGTGATGCGCGTCGAGCCGACCGAACTCTGCGAGGTCATTTCGGTGACGTCGGCAATCGAGCCGAGATGCCGTTCGAGCGGACTGGCGACGCTGGTCGCCACGGTATCGGGACTCGCGCCCGGCAACGTGGCCTGCACTGAAATGGTCGGAAAATCGACTTGCGGCAGCGGCGCCACCGGCAGTTTGGTGAACGCGAAAACACCGGCCAGCGCGATGCCGATCGCCAGCAGCGTGGTGGCGACCGGGCGGGAGATAAACGGACGCGACAGATTCATCGCTCAGTTCCCGGCATCGGTGACGGGCGGCGTGGCGCCTTTGGATGGTCCACCGCGATTGAAGCGCTCACGCGCGCGGCGGCCGAGCGAGTCGAACGCGAGGTAGATCACCGGTGTGGTGAAGAGCGTCAGCAACTGGCTGACGATTAACCCGCCCGCAATCGCGATACCCAGCGGACGGCGCAATTCGGAGCCGGCGCCGGTGCCGAGCATCAGCGGCAGCGCGCCGAGCAGGGCCGCGAGCGTGGTCATGAGAATCGGCCGGAAGCGCAACAGACACGCCTGGTAGATCGCTTCGCGCGGCGGCTTGCCTTCCTCGCGCTCGGCGTAGAGCGCGAAGTCGATCATCATGATCGCGTTCTTCTTCACGATACCGATCAGCAGCACGATCCCGATGATGCCGATGATGTCGAGATCATGCCCGGTGATCAGCAGCGCCAGCAACGCGCCCACACCTGCCGAAGGCAGCGTCGAGAGAATCGTGATCGGATGGATGAAGCTCTCGTACAGCACGCCAAGCACGATATACATCGTGACGATCGCCGCGAGAATCAGGAACAGTTCGTTCGAGAGCGACGCCTGGAACGCCAGGGCCGCGCCCTGGTAGCGCGTCTGGAACGATGCGGGCAAGCCGATGTCCTTCTCCGCCTGATCGATTGCCTTGACCGCCGCGCCGAGCGACGAACCCGGCGCGAGGTTGAACGACACCGTGGTGGCCGGGAACTGGCTCAGGTGCGTGACCAGCAGCGGCGCGGGCTTCTCGATGAAACGCGCGATCGACGACAGCGGCACCTGGCCGCCGGTGGAGGTGGAAGAGGGCAGATAGATCGACTTCAGCGATTCGGTGTAGTGCTGCATCTCCGGCTGCGCTTCCAGAATCACGCGGTACTGGTTCGACTGCGTGAAGATGGTGGAGATGATGCGTTGACCGAACGCGTCGTACAGTGCGCTATCGACAGTGGCCGGCGTGATGCCGTAACGCGACGCGGTGGCGCGGTCGATTTCGATGTAGACCGACTGGCCGTTGTCCTGCAGGTCGGTGGCCACGTCGGCCAGCTCGGGCGACTGCTTCAGACGTTCGACCAGCTTGGGCACCCACGTAGTGAATTCGCCGATGTTCGGATCGGTCAGCATGAACTGGTACTGCGTCGGGCTGACGGTCGAGTCGATTGTCAGATCCTGCACCGGCTGCATGTACAGCGACGCGCCGGGAATATGCGCCACGTCACGTTGCAACTGGCGGATCACTTCGCTCGCGGTATTGCTGCGGTCGTCGCGCGGCTTCAGGTTGATCAGCATGCGGCCGCTGTTCAGCGTGATATTGCTGCCGTCCACGCCGATGAACGAGGTCAGGCTCTCCACATCCGGATTCTTCAGGATCTGCGCGGCGAGTTCCTGCTGGCGCTCGGCCATCGACGCATACGATACCGACTGCGGCGCCTGCGTGATCGCCTGGATCACGCCCGTGTCCTGTACCGGGAAGAAGCCCTTCGGAATGAATACATAAAGCACGCCGGTCAGCACCAGCGTCAGCACCGCGACAACCAGCGTGGAGCGTTGCCGGTTCAGCACCCATGTGAGCGCGACCGCGTAACGCGCGATCACCCAGTCGATCGCGCGATGCGCCTTGGCTTCGAAACGGTGGCTCTCGTGCGGCGGCGTGTGGCGCAGCAGTTTGGCGCACATCATCGGCACGAGCGTGAGCGACACGACCGCCGAGATCACGATCGTCACGGCGAGCGTAATGGCGAATTCGTGGAACAGCCGGCCGACCACGTCGCCCATGAAGAGCAGCGGAATCAGCACGGCGATCAGCGAGACCGTCAGCGAAATGATCGTGAAGCCGATCTGTTTCGAGCCCTTCAACGCGGCTTCGAGCGGCGCTTCGCCTTCCTCCACGTAACGCGCGATGTTCTCGATCATCACGATCGCGTCGTCGACCACGAAGCCGGTCGCGATGGTCAACGCCATCAACGACAGGTTGTCGAGCGAGAAGCCGCACAGGTACATCACGGCGAGCGTGCCGATCAGCGAGAGCGGCACCGAGAGGCTTGGAATGATGGTCGCGTAGACGTTGGCGAGGAACAGGTACATGACCAGCACGACCAGCACGACCGACATGGCCAGTTCGAACTGCACGTCGCGCACCGAGGCGCGGATCGTGGTAGTGCGGTCGGTGACGACTTCCACGTCGAGCGCGGCGGGCAGCGCCTGCTGCAACTGCGGCAGCAGCTTCTTGATGCTGTCCACCACCTGGATCACGTTCGCACCCGGCTGACGCTGCACGTTCAGGATGATCGCGGGCGTGCCGTCGACCCACGCGCCGAGCTTGGTGTTTTCCGCGCCCTGCACGATAGTGGCGACGTCGGTCAGCATCACCGCGCGGCCGTTCTTATAGGCGACCACGGCGCTCTTGTAGGCGTCGGCGTCGGTCAACTGGTCGTTCGCGTTGATCGTGTAGTTGCGCGTGGGGCCGTCGAAGTTACCCTTCGGCGTGTTGACGTTCAGGTTCGAGATGGTGGTGCGCAAGTCGTCCAGATTCAGACCATACGCGGCGAGCGCGCGCGGGTTCGCCTGAATCCGCACAGCCGGGCGCTGGCCGCCCGACAGGCTCACCAGACCTACGCCCGCCACCTGCGAAATCTTCTGCGCGAGACGCGTGTCGGCCAGATCCTGCACCTGCGTGAGCGGCAGTGTTTTCGAGGTGATCGCGAGCGTGATGATCGGCGCGTCGGCCGGATTGACCTTCGCATAGATCGGCGGCGCGGGCAGGTCCGACGGCAGCAGATTGCCGGCCGCGTTGATGGCGGCCTGGACTTCCTGCTCCGCGATATCGAGCGGCAGATCGAGACTGAACTGCAGCGTGATGATCGACGAGCCGGCCGAGCTTTGCGACGACATCTGATTCAACGACGGCATCTGCCCGAACTGACGCTCGAGCGGCGCGGTGACCGATGAGGTCATCACGTCCGGGCTCGCGCCCGGATAGAAGGTCTGCACCTGGATCGTCGGGTAGTCGACCTCGGGCAGCGCCGAGAGCGGCAGGAAGCGCAGCGCGACGAGACCGACCAGCATGATCGCCGCCATCAGCAGCGCGGTGCCGACGGGACGCAGAATAAAGGCGCGAGATGGATTCATGCGGTAAGTGCCGTGCCTTTATTGCGAGGCTTGCGCCGCGTGTTTGCCATGATGAGCGTGGGCGCCGGATGCGCCCGATGCGGCGGCCGCGCCGCTTGCCCCACGGGCACCCGATGCGCCACGCGGCTTGTCGGCCGGAATCGTGATTTTCGCGCCTTCCTTCAGGCGGTCCGAACCGTCGATCACGACGCGCTCGCCCACCGTCAGGCCGGATTTGATGCTCGTGCGTTCGCCATCCACGGGGCCGACCTTGACCGGCCGCACGGTCACCGTGTTATCCGCCTTCACGACGTACACGAACGGGCCCATCGAGCCGTTGAGCACGGCCGGTGTGGGCACGATCACGGCGTCCTTGATCGTATCGACCAGCAGGCGCGCATTCACGAACTGATTCGGGAACAGCAGGTTCTTGCTGTTCTGGAAGATCGCGCGCAGCTTGACCGTGCCGGTGGTGGTGTCGATCTGGTTGTCCAGCGTTTCGAGCATGCCGCCTTCGAGCGACGTGGTGTTGCTGCGGTCATATGCCGTGACCGAGAGCTTCGCGCCCGACTGGGTCCGCTGGATGATCTGTTGGAGATTGTCTTCGGAGGTCGTGAAGATCACGCTGATCGGCTGCAACTGGGTAATCACCACGAGGCCGTTGGTCAGGCTCGGCGTCACGTAGTTGCCCGGATCGACCTGGCGCAGACCGACGCGTCCCGACACCGGCGCGGTGATACGCGCATACACGAGATCGAGTTTGAAAGTGTCGATATTGGCCTTGTCGGACTTCACCGTGCCTTCGTATTGCCGCACTAGCGAGGCCTGCGTATCCACCTGCTGGCTGGCGATGGAGTCTTGCGAGAGCAACGTCTGGTAGCGCTTCAGGTCGAGGCGGGCGGTTTGCAACAGGGCCTCGTCGCGGGCGAGCGTGCCTTGCGCGTTGTCGAGCGAAATCTGGTACGGACGCGGGTCGATCTGGGCCAGCACGTCGCCCTTCTTGACCATCTGGCCTTCCTTGAAATACACCTCCTGCAACACGCCGCTCAACTGCGGCAGCACGGTGACGTTGGCCAGCGGCGTGACCGTGCCGAGGGCGGTTAGCACCACCGGCATTTCGCCCTGCGTCGCGGCCGCTACGTGAACCGGCTGCGGCATGTTGCCCATCGCGCCGCTGCGGCCAGCACGCCCGGCGCGGGCGCCGCTCGCGTCGCTGGCGCCGGCCGCGCCGCTCGCGCCGCCGCCGGGACCGCCCCACGGATGCCAGCGCCACAGCACGACGCCGAGGATGACCAGGGCGGCGACGATCAACGCGAGATTGCGGCCGCGATGCCGCTTCACCACGCCTGGCGGCGGGGTCGATGTGCCGGCGGGGCCGCCGCGGGAGGACGGTTGGGAAGCCGGAGGAACAGGGCGTGTGGTTTCCGAATGCTTTTGTTGTTCGTCCATCGGTTCGGTCAGGTGACTGGCTTGGATGTGAGCCGCTCGCGCGTTCGTGCCGTTTCGACAGTTCGGCGGGCCGGTACGCGAATGGCATGACAGGCGGTTTCGACAACGGGTACACCGCGCTCGTTCAGCGCGATCCTACCCAAGGCGCGGGACAGAGATGTTAACGCAATGCGGCATCGAAACAGGCGGCCTGAGCGTTATTGAAGGAGAAACGGCAAGCCGGGCGCGCGCGTCCCGCGACAGGAAGGCATGATCCTACGTCGCGGGCTCTGTAACAGTCCACCCGCGTATTTTTCTTTTGATTACGAAGGTTACAGGATTGCTTGCAAAACCTTCGCCGCTCGCCGGCGAACTTGCGTCCGGTTCAGGTATCGAGGCGGCGCCCCGGCGTGCCGCCGATCTCCAGCACGATTCTGGCGACGCACTCGAGCAGCGCTGGCGCGGCGCGCGAGATCAGCCAGTCGCGCGGGCACTGGTCGGCTGAGCCGCCGCAATTGACCGCGTAGCGTTCGCCCGACGGTCCTGTGAAACCGAGTGCGATTGCGTTCAGTCCGTCGTACCATTCGCCCGTGGCGATCGCGAAGCCGCGCTCGATGGTTTCCTGTAATGCGCTGTCGAGCCGGCTGCCAACGTGGCCCCAGTCGTCGCCTTCAGCCGCCTGCAAGCCGATCAGCAGTTTTTCCCGCTCCGGCTCTTCGAGCGCGGCCAGATAGGCGCGGCCGATGGCGGTGCGGCTCAGATTCATGCGCGAGCCGATTTCGAGGCGCGACACCAGCACCGCCGAACGCGGCCGGATCGCGTCGATCACCACCATGTCGAGGCGGTCGCGCACGGCCAGATGGACGGACAACGCCGTGCGTTCGGCCAGTTCGATCAGGAACGGCCGGGCGCGAGCGCGGATGTCGAAGTTGCGCAGAAAGCCGTTGCTCAACTCCAGCACCGACGAGGTCAGCACGAACCGCTCGCTATCGGGCAGGCGAAACAGGAAGCCCGCGCTGACCAGCGTGGCGGTGATTCGCGACACGGTGGGTTTGGGAATGCCGGTCAGCTCGGTCAGTTCGCGGTTGCTGAGCGGCGCGTCGGCGGCGGCGACCGAGCGCAGCACGGTCAGGCCGCGCGCGAGGGCGGTCACTTCGTCGCCGGAGCCGTCTTTGTCTCTGGCCGGGTCTGCCGCGGTTCGGGAGGGCGTGGGTCGGTTCATGTGTTTTTTTGGAACTTTATTTCAATTTCTTTCTTCGCAGCCCTGCCGACGACCGTCTCTCAAGCGCCGGTCGCGGTCCCAAAATGGGGCATCGGAGTGATTTTTCATCAGAAGATTCATTGTATCGGAATATTTTTCCGCGACGAATGAAGCTTCTTTAGATTTTGCTTGACTTAGTCAGCATAACCATAAAAAATGGAATCTCATTTCGAAAGACGGTTTCAGGTTCCGCATTTTGAAGTTTCGAACCTGCCGTGGCCCGCACGAATGTCTGTGTCGAGTGTCTTCTCATAGTCCGCCGTAACAGTCCATGTCGCGTTCTGTACAGGCGCGCATCGCAGGCCAAACTTTCGAATACCGTCTCTCAGGTTCTAGCACGGCCCTCGGAATGGCTAGAACTTTTTAAGGCGTCACGGCAACGTGACGCCTTTTTTTTGCCCGCGGCTGCGGGTCGCCGACGCGGCCTATGTACCGACTGGCGAAAGGTTTCTGTATCTGGCCGTGGCGCTGAATATGGCTAGTCGCCTCTGATAGAACGTCGCCGAACTGCCGAAGCTATATCAGTCCCCTGATGATGAACTGTGCGCGGCCGTGTCCAAAGGACCAGTCCGTATTGTCGTTCTCAAACGATCGACACAACGACATCATCCGGCGAGACAGCGCATGGGGCGCTAAGCGGACCAACAGCGCTATCCCGCCAACCTCGTGATCGCCACCTGGCTGCCCGCTTGCTCTCGCAGACGAAACTTCTGGATCTTGCCTGTAGCAGTCTTGGGCAATTCGCCGAAAATCACACGGCGCGGGCATTTGAAATGCGCCAGTCGCTCGCGGCAGAACAGGATGACATCCTGCTCCGTTATGTCGGAGGCATCCGGCTTCAGTTCGATGAATGCACAAGGCGTCTCGCCCCATTTGTCATCCGGCTGAGCGACCACGGCCGCGTTGAGCACGCCCGACATGCGATAAATCACCTCCTCGACCTCCACGGACGAAATGTTCTCTCCACCCGAGATGATGACGTCCTTGGAGCGGTCGGTGATCTGGATGTAGCCGTCTGGATGAACGACTGCAAGATCTCCGGTATGAAACCAACCGCCGCCGAAAGCTTTTGCCGTTGCTTCGGGGTTCTTGAAGTATCCCATCATTACCGTATTGCCCTGGACCAGAACCTCGCCGCAAGACTTGCTATCGGCGGCCACCGGCTCAAGCGTCGCGAGATCGGCGACCGACATTTTCTCGAACGCCGCCGCGCGTACACCTTGTCGCGCTTTGAGTCGCCCTTGATGCTCCGGCGACAACGTATCCCACTCGTCGTGCCAGGCACAGCTGATGGGCGTGCCGCAGATCTCGGTAATGCCAAAGACGTGGTCGACGTCGAAACCCATTGCGTCGACAGCCTCCAGAACCGCTGCCGGCGCCGGTGAGCCGGCGGTAAGGACTCGCACGCGGCGCGGCAGCGGCTGCCGTTCCGATTGAGGCATGCTCGCAATGCCTGAGAGCACGATCGGCGCCGCACAAAAATGATCGACACCGTGCTCGGCGATGGCGGAGAGAATATTCGCGGCATTCACCTTGCGCAAACAGACGTGCGTTCCCGCCGCGGCAGTAATCGCCCATGTGAAGCACCAGCCGTTCGCGTGGAACATGGGAAGCGTCCACAGGTAAACCGGTGCACGCGGGAGCGGCCAGTTCGTCATCTGCAGCAGGCTCATCAGATACGTGCCGCGGTGGCTCGGAACGACGCCCTTCGGATCCCCGGTCGTCCCGGACGTGTAGTTCAATGCAATGGGCGTCCACTCGTCGAGCGGGCGGCGGCCCGCAAATGCCGGATCACCGCTCGCCAGCAGCGACTCATAATCAGTTTCCCCGATGGCGGGGCCATCGGGCGCTTCGTGATCGTTGATGTCGATCACGCGCGGCGGATTGGGAACTGACTGCAATGCTTTCTCGACGAGCGGTGCAAATTCGCGGTCTACGAGCAGGAGCTTGCATTCGCCGTGGCGCAGAATGAAGGCGACACCGTCAGCATCGAGTCGGCAATTGATGGCATTGAGAACCGCCCCCGAGAGCGGCACGCCGAAGTGGGCCTCAAGCATGGCCGGGGTGTTCGGCGCAATGATCGACACCGTGTCTCCCGGTTCGATGCCCAACTGAACGAGCGCCGACGCGAAGCGATAGCAACGCTCGCGCGTCTTCGCCCATGTCTGCCGGAAGTCGCCATGAATGATCGCGGTTCGATTCGGATAGACGTCGGCGGTTCGATCAAGGAAGGTCAAGGGCGTCAATGGAACGTGGTTCGCCGCGTTCTTCTCAAGTCCTCGAGAATAGGCCGTTGCACTCATGACTTTGTCTCCATTCATTCTTGGTAGAAAGTAGTGAAATCGCCGACCGCACTGCGCTCTGTGACCAGAGTGTTCTCGATGCAGTTGGGATCCGCATAACCCAGACTCATTCCGCACACCAACATGTGGTTCTCGGGAATGGACAGTTCGTTGGCGATGACACGGTGGAACTTGTTGAAAGCCGCCTGCGGACACGTGTCGAGGCCCCGCGCGCGGGCGGCGATCATGACGCTTTGCAGGAACATGCCCGTGTCCAGCAGACTTCCTTCACGCATGATCCGGTCAACCGTGAAAAACAGGCCCACGGGTGCATCGAAGAAGTTGTAGTTGCGACCGTGCTGGACGTGCATCCGCTCCTTGTCACCCTTCTCGATGCCCAGCAGGCCATACAGGTTCCAACCAACCTCACGCCGGCGGTCCACATATGGTGCGATCCATTCGCGCGGGTAGTAGTCATAGGGCTCGTCCAGGTCGGAGCTGCGGACGGGATCGTCATTGATCTCGTTGATGGCGGCAGACAGGCGGGACTTCATTGCGCCTGTCACGACATGCACATGCCAGGGCTGGATGTTGACGCCGGTTGCGCTGAAGCGAGCCACGTCGAGGATGGACTCGATCTGCTCGCGAGGAACCGGCGTGGGCAGGAAAGCACGGACGCTGCGCCGCGTGACGAGCGCCCAATCGACGGCTCGGTTCACGTCGGCAAACGAGTTCAAGGGAAGAGGAGATAGACGGTCCATTTCGATGCCGGGATTGAAAGTTGCGCTGCACATGAATCATGTAGCGTTTGTTGAGGGTAACGCCCATACGCGCCGCGTGGTTGGCAAGAATCTCGGCCACGAAGCTGCATATGGCGGAAATGTCAGCGCCCCGCGCCGCCCTGAACCGCGACAACAGGCACGCTGCTTGAGCGATGCGAATCGGCACGTGTCTGGTTGATCAGCGTCACCGCCGCCGCGCCGATGAGGCCAGCCAGGCCGATTGCCATGAAATTTTGTTCCAGCGGCAGCTTCAGGGAGACGAGCCAACCAATGAGCACCGGAGCCACGATCGCGCCGATCCGGCCCACGCCGGAAGCAAAGCCAACACCCGTAGACCGGATCGCATGAGGATAGAAGTCACCCGCATAGGCGTAGGCGAGCAATTGCGTACCGAGCGTCGATGCGCCGACAACGAATACGACGGCAAACAACGCTACGGTCGACTTCGTGTAGCCCATCAGCGACAGCGCAACCGCCCCGACGATGTAGAACGCAATCAGCACCCGCTTGATGTTGACTTTGTCGCTGAGCCAACCGCCGAAGATCGCACCGGCGATCGCGCCGACGTTGAAGACGATCACGAAGTTCAAAGCTGAACCCAGGCTATACCCAGCCATGGCCATCAGCTTGGTCAACCACGAACTGAGCGCGTAGACCATGAAGAGGCCCGTCATGAACGCGACCCATATCATCGTGGTACTGAAGCCGCGGCCATCCTGGAAGAGTCGTCGCACCGAAGCGTCGCTGGCTTTGTCCGACGAAGCTCCTGCAAACTGCTCTCGACCGCTCGACGGATAGTCGGGCACCAGCCGCTTCATGACTGTGCGCAGTTCGTCGTGCCGGCCGCTTCTGAGCAGGAAAATCATTGAATGGGGCATGGTTTTGATGATGAATGGGATCAACAGCACGGGCAGGCCCGCGGCAAAAAAGACCGATTGCCAGCCGTAGCTGTCGATAAGCTGCTTTGCAGTCAGCGCCACCAGAATCCCGCCAATCGAATAGCCTGCGAACACGAGCGTGACCAATCGGGTACGCAACGCATTGGGCGAAAACTCCGCCATTTGCGCGGTGACAATCGGCAAGACTCCGCCGATGCCCAGGCCGGCGACAAAGCGCGTCACGCTGAAACTGATCGGATCGCTCGTCAACCCGGCGGCCGCCGTGAAAAGACTGAAAAGGGCCACGCAAACGCACATCATCGTTGGTCGTCCGAAACGGTCCGCCAGCGTGCCAAGGAAAATGGCCCCGAGCATGACCCCGACAAGTGTCGAGCCGGCCATGATGCCCGCGCTGGTCGCGCCGATGTGCATGTCTTTCATGATCGATGGCAGCGCCGCGCCGACGACGGCAAGATCGTAGCCATCGAGTATCAACATCAAGACACACCAGAACAGGACAAGGGTATGAAAGCTATTGAATCTGGCCCGGCCGGCGAGTGAATACACGTCTATCTGGTTCATGTCGTCTCCTTGGTTTTAATCTCGTGCGTGAAATCCGCGCGAGCTGTGGGCACCATCGATGGGGCGCCTCTATCGCGCCCCAATCGACCGCCGCTGTCGTGCTGCCACCAGTGTCAGGCGGACGTGATTGGCAGTCCATGTCCGTGAACTTCAACATGCATGAGGTCACCGAACACCCAGGTTTGCGGCGTTACGCCACCGGCGGTAGCGCCAAATCTCCGTTAGGCGAGGGCATTGATTTCCAGTTGGAGAAATCGGTTCTCGTGAGGACGGATTGCGGCAGTCCCCCGGACAAACCATGACCCCGTTGCGACTGTCCGCATGGCAGTGGCCATTCGTCTACCCGTCTGAGTACGGGCGCAAAGACGGACGGCGCGGATAAGCTCGGCGCGATAGTCGAGCCGCGCTATATAACGCAGGCTCCGCGAGCAACGAATCGACGCAAGGTTCCTGTGCAACGAAATGCGGTGAGCCCGCTCAGTGTGGCCGTAAGCCGGATGCCGTTGCAGGTCGTTGAAGGGCTGGTGATTTGCATCGGGCTGGAACGTGCCCACCCGGTTGCGTCAGCGCTGAAAACTCCGCGCGGAACGCAACCGCCCGGCACAGCCGATTGCGAGCACGGCGAACCTGACTAATTCGAGCACATGAAGCTCGCCGCCAGATTCTGGTCGCCACCGATGTATTTGGGCCACTGTGGGTATTCGCACATGGGCCTGGTACGGCCCGCTGTTGGCGGAGCCAAATCCGTGATAGTCAGATTTTTGGGCTCCATTCCTTTCGTCACCCAGTTGTCCAATTCCGTCAGACCGTCATATGAACCATTGAATTGTCCGCCGGAGCCGTGGGCCGCGCCCGGAACTAGGTAGAACTTCAGAAATTGGCTAAGTGGCCCCTGCCCGAATCGGGATACCAGCCGGTTATAGAAATCAATCGACAATTGCGCCGGAATGAACTGGTCCGATTGTCCGTGCTGGAGAATGATCTTGCCGCCGCGGCTCTGGAATTGACTCAAATCAGTGCTGGTGCTGTCCATGAGTGCGCTTACCGCCTGGACGCGCGAGGTTAATGATCCCGGGTTGGCGGGATTAAAATTCAGAATGCTTGATGCAGCGTCGCGAGCGACCGCAAACCGGAGCATGTCATTTGGAAACGTGTAATAAAACGCGCTCTTGCCGATCACCCCGGGCTCCACTGTTGCATCTGCGGCTGAGGTGCCCCAGGCCAAACTAGTGGACCAAAAGTCCGCGCCGGTGAACGCGTTATACGCTGGGAATGTCTGTATGCCGTTTGCCAGATTGAAACTAAGGTTAAGCGGTGTGCCAGCGGTGGTTAGCGTATTGATTTGCGCGTCTGACAAGCAACTATCACCGGTGTCGCCTCCGCCGGCGCAGCGAATCACTGCTGGATCGAACGCGCATGCTGCAGGGTTACTGATCATGCCGTCGGCGACGCCATCCAGAGCATCGCATTGCTTCATGACGGCTGCGATAACGGCCTTGCCTTTCGCAGGCGTGATGTAGCCTCCAGGTGCCAGCAGAGCGCGCGAGATCCTGCCCATCTGGAGCCATAGTCCTGTTATTCCCGACGCGGGAAAGGTCGAAATGATACCGTCATAGTCTTGCGGGAACCGTTGTGCCGCAATCAAACCCTGTCGTCCACCGCTCGAACCACCAATAAAATAACTGTGCACGAAGTCCGAGCCATATCGCGCCTTTGCAATGTAGGCTGCGAAATCATGAGTCTTCTTGATGTGGTCGCCTGCGTAGTTGGCGAGTGCCTCATCGTTTGCCGCAAACGAACCGTCCAGGGCGTTACCCTCATGCCCGCTGTCGCTTCCCACCGTTACGTAACCCCTGCGCAACGGCGTACTGACCCCCGCGGGCTCTGCCCCGAGTAAGAACCCGTCAGCGGGTGAGCCCTCGGTATTGGCTATGGTGCCGTCAAATCCCCCGCCACCAAAGTGAACAACTTTTCCGTTGAAGTTAGTCGGAAGGTCCACCTCCGCCCGAATATCGGGCGCATTGAAATCGACCGGGTGAATAGTTCCGAGCACTTTGCAATACTCGCCATTGCTGTTACCAGAATCGGTATCGGCAACGAGCGTCGCGGACACGATAGTGGCACCGGTTGTCGGCAACCCAATAGAGGTGGCAGGAACGGTCATACCAGCCAACGCACTGCACTTCGCGGCTGGCGTCACGGCCGCGACGTTTGCCGGTGCGGCGTCATTGCCGCCGCAGCCAGATACGGTAACGGCTAATGCTGCGAATAGAACACTCACAATAGCCGGGCTTCGGCGAATTCTGAACCGGGTTCTCATTCTCGTCTCCATATATTTTTTTGCTACCGCAATGTGCTGCTCATCGAGGGCAATTGTTATTTGCCACCGCTGATTCGGTGACGTGGTGGCGAGAAAACTGCTGCCCCAATAAGCGATGACGCTTCACTTATTTTGCGGTGGCGATCAAGTGCGGGGCTCTTGCGGAGCCAGCTATGAATACTCTGCGCAACCGGTGCGAGGCTTGTTCTGATTTGCCGGACGCGACTGTAGTGTCAGCCTGGCTGGCACGCCAATCCATGTCCGCCGACTTCAGTTTGCATGAGGTCTGTGGACACGTTGGGCTTTCGTTGTGCCAACGCGCGTTCGGAAACGAGGATCGAACCGTTTGGACAACTCAGACGTACAAGCAAGTCGGAACGCTCGAATTCCGCTATGACAACGGTACGAGTTCTAACGTTAAGAGTTGGCCTTGCCGTGGCGGTACATTCCCGGGCTGGCCCCGGTCCACTTCCTGAAAGCCCTGTGAAAAGCACTGGTTTCCTGAAAGCCAGTCCGCGCAGCGACTTCGGCGACTGTGAGAGAACTGCTGGAAAACAACTCGATTGCGATGTCACGGCGCAATTCGTCTTTCAGTTGCCGGTAGTTCGTGCCTTCGGCTAGCAGGCGGCGTTGCAACGTGGCCGCGGATAGATTCAGTAATCGCGATAGCGCGTCGAGGTCCGGCCAGTCGTCGGGGGCCTGGTTTCTTAGTCGGCGCCTGACATGGGCCGTAGTGCTCGATTCATTGCGATACTTGACCAGGATATTGGCTGGCGCATTTTCCAGGAACACACGCAGGCTCGCTTCTGTGCCGGACAGCTTGAGGCCGAGGAAACTGCGATCGAAGCGGATCAGGGTCTCCTCTGCTGAGAACGTCACATCCTCGCAGAAGCGCATGCGGTAGTCGCTGTCATCGATTGGTGGGGAGGCGCGAAACCGCATCTCGATCAGTGGGATCCGTCTGCGTGCGAGCCAGCATGCAAGACCATGCACGAGGATGAACCACGTCCCGTAGGCAAAGAGCCGGCGTGTCCGCCCATCGTCATGCAGGATGATCACCGCATGATCGCCTTCGCAGCGCAACTCCCCGTGAATGTCGTCGAGAACCGCTCGCAGGAACTTCAGCATGCGACGCAGCGCGTGTTCCAGATTGTCCGCATGCAGCACCGCGTGACACATCAGAGCGTAGCTACCCCGGCGCAGCGCGTGGCTGTCGAGGCCAAAGAACTCGTCGTCCATCAAGTCAGCCAGAGCCGCCCATAGACGCGAAAAGGCCAACGCCGGTACACGGGCTCTCGGCGCATTCAACAATTCCGCCGCGATTCCAGCGTGCTGGAGGACGGCCGACACATCGAGATTCCGTTGTGTCGCCGCGAGGATTGCCTCGCGTACCAGGCTGATAGAGGTTGTGCCCTTGTCTTGAGTGTCATTCATAGTCAGGCGTACCCACAGAAAGTGTGGTGATGTTAATCGCTGTCGGGCGCAAGTCAAACCTGCTATGCGACTGAACGCGGGCGGTCATCGGCCGAAGAACGCCGGCGGGCGATCCATGCCCCGCTCAATATGTCCGACGGGCACACGCATGAAGAGGTCTATGGGCATGTGCGTACGCTCGCCTGCCGCTTACCATGGCCGCTCAGTTCGTCGTCGCGAGTGTGGCACTGTTGGACAAGGTCATACAGCATGGCGGCCATATCACATGAGCCATGCAAGTGGCATCCATGGCTTCGGAATCCAGTGCTTCCGGCGAAGCACGAGCCTGGCCGTTGCGCGTCCGGATACTTACTTTGGGGAGACAGCGGTGCAGATTCAACACAAAGGATTCGTCATCACGGGTGGCGGCTCAGGGCTGGGCGCCGCCACGGCGCGCCGTCTGGTGGAGCGGGGCGCCTCGGTGCTGCTTGTAGACCTGGACCAGGACGCCGGCACTGCGCTGGCGGCGGAACTCGGCCGCAATGCCCACTTCGCCAAGGCCGACATATCCGACGCAACGAGCGCCGAGCGTGCGTTGAACGCGTTTTGCGACACCGTCGGCGCGTTTCATGGGCTGATCAATTGCGCGGGCGTTGCCCCCGCCGAGAAAGTGCTTGGACGCGAAGGCCCGCACCGGCTAGAGAGTTTCGCGCGCACTGTTCAGGTCAACCTGATCGGCACTTTCAACATGGTACGGCTGGCCGCAGCCTGCATGGCCAGAAACACGCCCGAGACCGATGGCGAGCGAGGGGTGATCATCAATACTGCTTCAGTCGCCGCGTTCGATGGCCAGATTGGGCAAGCAGGCTATGCGGCCTCCAAAGGCGGTGTCGTGGCGATGACGCTGCCTATCGCGCGGGAATTGGCCCGCAATGGTATTCGCGTGCTTGCGGTCGCGCCCGGAATCATGGAGACGCCGATGCTCAAAGGCATGCCCACCGAGGTGCAAGACGCTCTTGGGAAGATGGTCCCCTTTCCCGCGCGCCTTGGTCGGCCAGAAGAATTCGCGGGCCTTGTGCTGCACATTCTCGAGAACACCTATCTGAACGGCGAGGTGATCCGCCTTGATGGCGCCATCCGTATGGCGGCAAGGTGAACTCGGCGCCTTGAGCGCACGTCATTGTTCCGGCTACTGCCTCGCTTTAGTTCGTCGAGTCGCCGAACCCGGAAGGGCTCAGATGACCCGTGAACTGCAAAACTTTCCAAACCCCTTGCAACGCCGCCGCGGAGCGGCGAATGGAGACTCGTATGCTTGCCTCTTCGACCTCGAATGATCCCGTCGTTATCGTCGGTGCCGCACGCACGGCGCTAGGCGGCTTCCAGGGCGACTTCGCGTCGCTGACGGCGCCGCAACTCGGCGCCAGCGCCATCCGTGCCGCATTCGATCGCGCAGGGCTGCAGCCAGAGTGGGTGGACGAGATACTCATGGGCTGCGTGCTGCCGGCGGGCCTGGGGCAGGCGCCCGCACGCCAGGCTGCGCTAAGCGCCGGTTTGCCGCTCTCGGCGGGGTGCACCACGATCAATAAGGTCTGCGGCTCGGGCATGAAGGCAACGATGCTGGCGCACGATCTGCTGTTGAGTGGGAGTCAGCAAGTGATCGTGGCCGGCGGCATGGAATCCATGAGCAACGCGCCCTACCTGTTGCCCAAGGCCCGCTCGGGCCAGCGCCTGGGACACGGCCAGGTGCTGGACCACATGTTCTTCGACGGTCTTGAGGATCACTACAGCCTCGCCTCCCGCGGCCGTCTTATGGGCACTTTCGCCGAGGACTGCGCGCGCCACTTCGGTTTCACGCGCGAGGCGCAAGACGCCTTTGCTTCCACCTCCACGCTGCGCGCACAACAGGCGCAGCGTGACGGCCTGTTGCGGTGGGAGATTACGCCAGTTGCCGTGCCGGGCCGCGGCGGCGAGAAACTGATTGACGAGGACGAAGCGCCAGCGAAGGCAGATCTCGCCAGGATCCCCAGCCTCAAACCCGCCTTTGGGAAGGACGGCACGGTCACGGCGGCGAGTTCGGCCTCGATCGCCGATGGTGCAGCGGCCGTGCTGCTGATGCGCCAGTCCACCGCGAACGAGCGTGGTTTAACGCCGTTGGCCGTTATCCGTGGGCACGCGACGCAGTCTCAGGAGCCGGCCTGGTTCACCACTGCGCCCGTGGGTGCGATTCAGAAGTTGCTAACAAAGGTGGGGTGGCGGGCGGCCGATGTCGACCTGTGGGAAATCAACGAGGCATTTGCCGTGGTTGTGATGGCGGCCATGCGCGAGTTGTCGCTTCCGCACGAGCGCGTGAACGTGCATGGAGGTGCTTGCGCGCTCGGTCATCCGATCGGCGCAACGGGCGCGCGCCTTATCGTGACGCTGCTGAGCGCACTGCGCCAGCGAGGCGAGACGCGAGGCGTCGCGAGTCTGTGCATCGGTGGTGGCGAGGCCACGGCGCTGGCAATTGAGATCGTCTGAGCGACATGATCGGCGCTCGAGATCCAGGTCAATTGCATTCCTGATTGAATTTTCGAAGAGTGAAGAATAGATCGCGCATCGAATTCAGATCAATTAGCCTCACAAACTCAAACGTGTTCTGATAGGCCCGCAACCAGGGGATCGTTGCGGAAACGGCAGCTTTTTGTCCCTCGGTCGTCATGACGAGCTGACGTTTACGTCGATCTCCTTTTTGAGTGACTGACGAGATAAGTTTGCGGCGGAACAACGGTGCAAGATTGGCCGACAGATTCGATCGGTCCATTGCCAGTTCCGCTGCCATATCGCCGAAAACCAGCGGCCCTCGGTGATTCAGCAAGGCGAGCATACAAAACTGGGATGCGTTAATCTCGGCGTCCTGGAGTGCTTCGTCGAAATGAGCCCAGAAAGCACGCATTGCGCGCTGCGCGAAATAGTGGTTGAGCGCGAGAGCGGAGATCTCTCCGATTGCGGGCATCGACGACTCGCACTTCTGACTTTCCATATCTGCGGTTCCGGATGCGTATGGACTGGGGTGCAAAGAGTTCCGTGCTGCCGCGCGCGGATCGTTGCAAGGCGCCGGAGTTGTCATGACCGTGAACGCCTGAAACTAATCACTCGTCGGTGCGGGGCGGGCTCGCGAACGTGATGCACAGGCCGCCTTGCGGCAGGCAGAGCACTTCACGCAAGCCCGAATGTTCTCCTCAAGCTCGCATCGACGGGGCCGGAGGGCATGAAGCGCCGCAATTTGCGCAACAGGGACGCTTCGCCGGCCGGTGTGCGACGCATACGCCAGGTGCCGAGCGCCGCTTCAACTATTGTCTTCGCTACGCCGTCGGGCGCGGGGGCGCCTTTGACACTGTTGACGACTGCGCTCGATGCAAGCACCCGCTCGCGCTCATAGTCGGCGATTTTCAAGCTTGCCACAGGGGCGTTGATGTCCAGATTGGTCCTGGTAAAGGATGGTTCGACCAACGTTACCCGGATACCGAACTGGCGCACCTCATGGTCCAGGGTCTCGGTCAGCCCTTCGACGGCATGCTTGGACGCGGAATAGAGTCCCATGTAGGGGGCGGGCAGGAACCCGAGCACGGAACTGACATTGATGATCCTTCCGCCGCGTTGTGCCCGCATATGGGGAAGTACTGTCTGCGTCGTGCGCAGAATGCTGAAGACGTTGGTATCGAACAGCGACAATGCCTCGGCAGTCGACGTTTCCTCCACGGCACCGATCAGGCTCGTTCCCGCATTATTGACGAGTACGTCGATTCGCCCGGTGCGTTCGATGACGGACTGGATTCCGGCCTGGACCGAAGCATCGTCGCGAACATCCACCTCGACGAGCCCGACTCCGGAGATAGGCGCCGCTTTTGCGATGCTGCGCACCGTGCCAAACACGCGGCAACCTCGGCTCGCGAACTTCTCGGCGGCGGCGCGTCCGATACCCGATGACACGCCGGTCACAACGACAACCGTGGAATTCGACATGAACAGCTCCGTTTGGTGAATGAATGAAATTTCAACGCGCGTCGAGCGCTTCCTGCGTCATCGGTTCTGCATGCGATGACTGCGGGTGCCGGCTCTCGTGCGAACTTGCGGGGCTGCCGGGGCGGATCCTGAACCAGATTGTGTACATGGCCGGGAGGAACATCAGCGTGAGGATCGTCCCGGCGAACGTGCCGCCGATCAGCGTGTAAGCGAGCGTTCCCCAGAACACCGAATGCGTCAGCGGGATGAAGGCCAGGATCGCCGCCATGGCCGTGAGGATCACCGGGCGCGCGCGCTGCACAGTGGCTTCGACGACCGCATTGAACGGATCCAGTCCGGCATGTTCATTCTGGTGAATCTGCCCGATCAGGATCAGCGTGTTGCGCATCAGGATGCCCGAGAGCGCGATGAGACCGACCAACGCATTGATACCAAAAGGCTGCCGGAACAGGATCAATGTCGGAACGACACCGATGAGACCGAGCGGACTCGTCAGGAACACCATCACCATCGCGGAAATTGAGCGAACCTGGAGAATGAGGATGACCAGCGTGATCGCCAGCATGATCGGGAACAGCGGCAACATGGCGGTCGTCGCCTTGGCCGATTCCTCGATGGAGCCCGCCTGCTCGATGCTATAACCGCTGGGCAGTTTCGCGATGACCGGCTGAAGCTGCCGGGTGATCGCCGTCGAGACGTCCGGTGGCTGCAGGTTGTCGGCAATGTCGCCGCGTACAGTGATGGTCGGCACGCGGTCGCGCCAGCGCATGATCGGCTCCTCCATGCGCACGTCGACCTTGCCCACCTGCGACAGTGGAATGCGCTGCCCGTTGGCGCCGGCCAGCGTGAAGTCGCCGAGCCGGGCAGGGTCGAGACGCACATCGCCGGCCGAACGCGCGACCACCTGCACGCTTCGGATATCGTCGCGCACGGCGGTCACAGGCACGCCGGTGAGCAGGAACTGCAACTGTTGCGCGACGGCGCTCGACGTCAGTCCCACCGCCTGCAAACGATCCTGCTGCAAGGCGAAGTGCAGTGTCGGCGAGCGCGTGCCCCAGTCGGTGTTGACCGTGCGCATCATCGGACTCGCTTCCATCACCTGCTGAACTTCAGCCGCGAATCCACGCAGCTTGTCCGGGTCCGGACCGGTGACGCGATAGGCGACCGGGAACGGCGAATATGGCCCGAACACGAGTTGCGTGACGCGCACGCGCGCTTCGGGAGCAAGACCGTCGGCGATGGCTCGCCGCAGTCGCGCCTTCAATGCATCGCGTTCCTCCTGACTATCCGTGCGGATCACGACCTTCGCGAACGACGGATCGGGCAGTTCCGGTCCCATGGCCAGGAAAAAGCGCGGTGCACCTTGCCCGACGTACGCGGTGACGATCCTGGCTTCCTTCTGTTTAGCCAGCCATGCCTCCACCTTTTCGGTAGCGGCACTGGTTTGTGAAATCGACGTGCCATAGGGCATCTGCACTTCGACCAGCACTTCGGGACGGTCGGAGATCGGGAAGAACTGCTTCTTGACCACGCCCATACCCAGGATGGCCAGGGCGAAGAGGCCAACGACCGAACCGGCAACCAGCCATTTGCGCGCGATGACGCGCGTGAGCAATTGACGGAAACGGTTGTAGCGCGGCGTGTCGTAGATTGCGTCGTGTCCCCCTTCGACCTTCTTGAAGTCGGGCAGCATCTTCACGCCGAGGTAGGGCGTGAAGACCACGGCGACGACCCAGGATGCGATCAGTGCGATGCCGACGATCCAGAACATGTTGCTGGTGTATTCGCCTGCGGTGGACCTCGCGAAGCCGTTGGGCATGAAGCCGACGGCCGTCACCAGCGTACCGGAGAGCATGGGGGCGGCAGTGTGGCTCCAGGCATAGGCAGAGGCGGCCACACGGCTGTAGCCTTCCTCCATTTTCACCACCATCATTTCAATGGCGATGATCGCATCGTCCACCAGCAGGCCCAGCGCCAGGATCAGGGATCCCAGCGTGATGCGGTCGAAGTTCTTGCCGGTCGCGGCCATCACCACGAACACGACGGCCAGCGTCAACGGCACGGCGGCGGCAACCACCAGGCCCGCGCGCCAGCCCATGCTCACAAAGCTAACGAGCATGACCACAAGCAGGGCGACGAAAAATTTGAGCATGAACTCGTCGACCGCCGAATGAATGTTGACGGCCTGATCCGTGACCTTGGTCAGACTCATGCCCAGCGGCAGCCCGGAGTTGATCGCGCCGACCTCGCTGTCCAGCGCCTTGCCGAGATCGAGCCCGTTCCAGCCGTCGCGCATCACGATGCCGAGCAGCAAGGCCGGTTCGCCATTGTTGCGGATCATGAATGTCGCCGGATCTTCATAACCGCGCTCGACAGTGGCGATGTCCGACAGCTTCAGTGTGCGGCCCTGCACGACGACCGGCGTATCGCGGATCTTCTGCAGCTTGTCAAAGGCGCCGTCCAGGCGAATCAACACTTCCGGACCTTTGGTCTCCACGGAGCCGGCTGGCGTCAGGACGTTCTGGCCATTGAGCGCGGCGAACACGTCCTGCGGGCTCACACCGAGCGTTGCCAGCCGGTCATGCGAGAACTGGACGTAGATGCGCTCGGCCTGTTCGCCGATGATATTGACCTTCTTCACCCCTGGCACGTGAAGCAACCGCTGGCGCAGCGACTCCGCATCGCGCACGAGCAGACGTTGCGGTTCGCCCCTTGCCTTCAGTGCGAAGAGCGCAAACGTGACGTCAGCATATTCGTCGTTGACCATCGGCCCGATCACGCCGGCCGGAAGGTTGGCTGCCTCGTCGCCGATTTTCTTTCGGGCCTGGTAGAACTCCTCCTGCACTTCCGACGGTGGTGTGCTGTCGAGCAACGTCAGCGTTGTGAAGGCCAGGCCGGGCCGTGTGTATGTCTCGCTCCGGTCGTACCAGCGCAGCTCCTGCATGCGCTTTTCGATTTTCTCGGCGACCTGATCGTGCATCTCCTGCGCGGTGGCCCCTGGCCATACAGTGATGATGGTCATCACCTTGATTGTGAACGCCGGGTCTTCGGCGCGGCCCAGCTTGAAGAACGACAGGAGCCCGGCCAGCGAGATCAGGCAGATCAGGAACAGGGTGATGGAACGCTCGCGCACGGCGAGCGCCGACAGATTGAATCGGCCTTCGCTCACGGACGTGCTCCTTCGTTCGCCATCGCGACGGCCTGGCCGGACACGCGGACCTGCTCGCCTTCGCGCAGCAACTGGGCACCGAGCGCGACGATGCGGTCGCCCTGTTTCAACGTACCGGACACGCGCGCGCTGTCGTCGCCCAGGTGAAGGACTTTCACCGGCTGCCATGCAACCCTGGCCGGCTCGCCGTTGACAACCCACACGCCGGCCCCTTTGCCCGCGTCGAGCACCGCGCCGATCGGCACCTGCATGCCGTCCTGGAGTGCCACGCGTGCGTCCGGTATCTCGATCGTGACGGTTGCGCCTAGCGGCGCGTCGGCCAGCGCACCCTGCAACACATAACGCGCTTCGAAGGTGCGGGTACGGGGATCTGCCGTATCCGAGAGCTGGCGCAGCGCGGCTGGCATGCTGGCGCCGCTGTCGCCGAACAGGGCGGCCTGGGCGATCGAACCGATGACCGGGCGCAGGGTTTCCGGAAGCTGGATCACAGCCTCGCGGCGTCCTGCATGGGCCAGGCGCACCACGGGCTGTCCGGCGCTGACGACTTGGCCCGGTTCGGCCAGTGTTTCCATCACGACGCCATCGCCGTCCGCCACCAGCTCGGCGTAGCCCGTCGCATTGCGCGCCACGCCGGCGTCAGCCTCGGCCGCGCTGAGCTGCGCCCTGGCTGCATCGGCGGCCGCCTTGGCCTGGTCGTAGGCCGAAGCCGAAATCGCACCCGTGCCGCGCAGGTCGCGATACCGCTCCTCATCCTGCGCGGTCTGCTGCGCCCGCGCCCGCGCAGCCGTGACCGCCTCCTGCCGGGCCTGCGCGGCCAGCTTGAGATCGATGGGGTCGAGGCGCATCAGCAGCTGGCCGCGTTTGACGGTCTGGCCGGCATCGACAAGCCGTTCCAGCACCTTGCCGGAAACGCGGAAACCAAGGTCGCTTTGCACGCGTGCCGCGACGGTCCCCGTAAACGAACGGGCTGCGGGGGCGGCGCGCTGAACGATGGCCGTGCGCACCAGCGGCACCTCGGTGCGCGGATCAGACGGTGCTTTTTCGCCGCAGGCCGCTAGCGCAAGCGGCAGCGCACAGGCGAGTGCGGAGGTGGCGAGGCGACGCGAGAACATGAAAGTCCCATCGGTGAAGTGATGACGGCTTGCATTATGGTTCTAGTGACTATTTCAGTCAAGCGTCACTAAATGTGTTCGCGTCAGGGCGACAGACTTCGGAGTACGAGGCTGGACAGCTGCGCGGGCGCGACATCGGTTGTGTCCCGGTTGTATTGCAGAAGCAGTGGGTTGAGGTAAGGGCGCAACACCAGATAGATCGCCATCGCGGTTTCGTCCAGCGGCGTCTTGCGTTCGAAGTCTCCGCTTTGCCGGCCTTCCTGCAGTACTTCCTGCAGTAGCTTCTGAACACGTGCTTCATAGGCTTGCACGGCCTGCCAGTTTTCCGTCGCGGCCGATGCTGCGATGTCGTACAGCTTGCGGTCGCGGAAAAACAGCTTGAGGCTGGCTTCGGTAAAGACCTTGAACATCCGTCGCAGCTTCTCCGGCGGCAGATCGGTCTCTGCGACGGCTGTCCTGACCTCGCTTTCGATCTCTTGCAGACAGTTGGCGCAGATCATCTCGCCAATGGCCTGCTTGGATTCGAAGAACTTGTAGATGTAGGCCTTTGAAAATCCGATTGCCTTGGCAAGGTCGGAGACGGTCGTTTTCTCGTAGCCATACCGGCTGAAGTGGTCGGTGGCGGCGGCAACGATCTGGTCCCGCACTTCGTGATCAGCCGGGCCGCGCGCGGGAGCGGCGGAGGGCATGGGAAGGTTTTTCTTCATGGACAAAGCATACAGAAATGGACAACGAGTGACTATTTGGTATTATAGTCACGGTTAGAATCTCGCAAAGACGCTCATGCTACCCAAACACCTCCTTGCCGCGGTCATTGCTGCCAGCCTCTCGGCGGGCTGCGCTGTAGGCCCCGACTATAGCCGTCCCGACGTAGCCATGCCGGACCATTTCCTGGGGCAGGCCGCGGTAGATCACCGCCAGGCGGCGGAGAGTGCAGACTTGATCACGTGGTGGACGGGTTTCGGCGATCCGCAACTGGCACGATTCGTTACGCTCGCGTTGGAGCAGAACCTGGACCTCGCGCAGGCCGCCGCGCGTGTCGCGCAGGCGCGCGCGGGACTCGGCGCAGCGAATGCCGCGCTGCTGCCTTCCGGCAATGTCAGCGGCCAGGCGGCCCGGGTCTACCAGTCGGTTGAAACTCCGCTGGGACGTGTCCTGAATTCAACGCCCGGTTTCGATCGCTACGGCAACGACTATGAGGCCAATTTCAGCGCGAGCTGGGAACTGGATGTGTTTGGTGGCCTGCGTCGCGGGCGGGAAGCGGCACTTGCAGACTATCAGGCTTCTGAGGCCGGCGAGGTGGCCACGCGCCTGGCTGTGACAGCGCAGACCGCCGACATCTACATCACCGTTCGCGGATTGCAGGCTCGTCTGCAGGTCGCGCGCAAGCAGTTGCAGACGCAGCAGGATCTGCTCTCGACCATCAACCTTTTGTACGGCAAAGGGTTGGCGGCCAATCTTCAGGTGAGCCAGGCTGAAGGCGCGCTGGCCCAGGTGAAGGCATCCATCCCGGTGCTGGAGGCCGGTCTCGATGCGGCCATGAACGCGCTGGACGTAATGCTGGGCGCACAGCCCGGCACGCATCGGGCGGAACTCCTCGAGGGCGGCGATATCCCGGCGGCCCCGCGAATCGCAGACACCGGATCGCCAGGCGAGTTGCTCAGGCGTAGGCCCGATCTGATCGTGGCCGAGCGTCGCCTTGCTGCATCGAACGCGCGTATCGGCGTGGCAGTCGCTGAGTATTACCCCAAGCTGTCGCTCAGTGGACTGATTGGGAGCGCCACCTCGGTGGCCAGCGGCAACCTGTTCAGTAGCGGCGCCAGTCAGGGCGCCGGCGTGCTGGGCCTGCGCTGGCGTCTGTTCGATTTCGGCCGCATCAATGCGCAGATCAACGAGGCCAAAGGCCAGCAGGCCGAGATGCTCGCCGCGTACCGGCTTGCCGCATTGCACGCAACGGAGGACGTCGAGAATTCCTTCTCGGCACTCGTGAAGCGCGACGAGCAGGCCGCCGTGCTCGCGCAGGGTGTGAACTCGCTCGGCCGGGCGCGAGCCGCCTCGTTCGCGGCCTACCAGAAAGGTGTCGTCAGCCTGATCGAGGTGTTGCAGGCCGACGATAACCTGCTGCGCGCGTCGGACGCGCGCGTGCAGGCGCAAACCGAATCGGCGCGCGCGGCGGTCGCCGCGTTCAAGGCACTAGGTGGCGGCTGGCAACCTGGCGTGCCCGAAGCGGTCGCCGGTCGATAGCGGCCGTACGCTGGATGAAGCGCCCGCCGCTGAATGCAGCCGGACAGCAAAGTCCCAATCGCTCTGACTCCCGACGCAACCGAACGAACCAGCGCATCGTGCTCACTCTCAGGCACTTTGCCTTTCATCGCCAGAGGTCACGGAATGCCTCACCTGCGCTAGACTCGCTCGAACAACTGGAAGGAGAGTCGGATGATACGCAAGACGCTCAATGCCTCGCAGCTTCAGCAGGAAGTCAACCGGCGAATTCATCGGCTGCAAGAAATCGTCGAGGATGGTGTGAAGATTCGTGTGCCGCGGCCGCAGTTGCAAGAACCTGACAAGACAGGCTGCAACTGGAACATGACCCACTTCGGCAACGCGGTCGGTTTCGAGCGCGACATCGAAGGCGTGCTCAAGGCCGTGCGTGCGGAATACAACCTTAATACCGAAGTGAAAGACACCGGTAACCCGTTTGGGGACTAACCGCGAAAGACATCGGTTCGTTTCCCGTTTTTGATGGCGTGGGCCCTCGTGGCGCGCCTGCCTCAAATGGTGCGCTTTGTGACGCTTGCCATTACCCGCTTTTACTTTTCGACGCCGGCGTAATGCCGTTCAATAGACGACGGGTGGCGCGCGAGCGCGGTCACCTTCATCGTCATATACGGAAACAGCGGCAGGCCTGCAAGGATGGTGTGCAGTTCGTCGTGCGAATCGACATCGAAAACGCTGTAGTTCGCATACTCGCCGACAACGCGATGGAGTTGCTGCCACTTGCCCTGGCGCTGAAGCTCCTGTGAGTACGCTTTTTCTCGCGCCTTGATTTCGTCAGCGTGGGCCACGGGCATATCGTGTGGCAGGTGTACATCCATTCTTACGAGATATAGCATGTGTTTCTCATTCGAAAAGTAGGGGTCTCTCAGGTTCGCCGGCGCACTAATTGGAATGGGTTGTCGTGCCCGGTGCTGGACTGACTCTGCGCTCAGCTATTTTTGTCGCGTCGATAGAAAGCAAGCTTCTCTTCATCGATATGCAAGCCCAGACCGGGCCCTTCTGGCAGATGAAGATCGAAGTCCCGATACTGCGGGCGCGCAGTGACGATGTCGTCCTTCAACAGGAGCGGTCCGAACAGTTCGGTTCCCCAGGCAAGTTGCGGCAGAGCGCTGAATCCGTGTGCCGATGCAATCGACCCGATGCTGCCCTCGAGCATCGTGCCGCCATACAGGGTCACGCCGGCTGCATCCGCAATGGCGGCCGTACGCATCATTCCGTAGATTCCGCCGGACTTCGCGATCTTCAGCGCAAACACGTCCGCACAGGCGCCGCGCACAAGTTCGAGGGCGTCCTCCGGGCCTGTTACTGCTTCGTCGGCCATGATGGGTACGATGAAACGAGACGCCAGTCTCGCGAGTGCTCCGCGCTGCTCTCGTGGAGTAGGCTGCTCGATGAGGTCGATGCCGGCGGCTTCGAGCGCTTCGATTCCTGGCGCCGCGTCAGCCTCGTTCCACGCCTGATTGACGTCGACGGTGACTTTGGCACGCTCGCCGAGTGCGGCTTTAATCTTCGACACGTGCTCTACATCATCACGAACGCTTCGCCTGCCGATCTTCAGCTTGAACGTATTGTGGCGACGTTCGGCGAGCAGCGTTTCCGCTTCATCGATGTCGCGTTGGGTATCGCCGCTTGCGAGCGTCCACAGGACCGGAAGCGTCTTGCGGACAGCGCCGCCAAGAAGCGTCGAAACGGGAACGCTCAGGCGCTTGCCCTGAGCATCCAGCAAAGCCGTCTCGATTGCGCACTTGGCAAACCGGTTCCCCCGGGCAACCTTGTTCAGCTTGAGCATTGCGTCGTTGATGTTGGTTGCGTCCAACCCAACGATCGCCGGTGCGAGATAGGTGTCGATGGTCAGCTTGATGCCCTCGGGACTCTCTTCCCCGTACGACAAGCCGCCAATCGTAGTCGCTTCGCCAAGACCCTCGATGCCGTCGCTCGAGCGCAGACGGACGATCACCAGGGTTTGTTGCTGCATCGTCGCCATGGCAAGCTGATGCGCGCGGATGGTTGGGAGATCAACCAGAATCGCTTCGACAGAGGTGATTTGGACGTTCATACCGGGAATGTTGGAGTGGAGGGGTTGCTGAAGTATTGCGTGTGTAATGACCGCCTGTCCAACACCGTCGACGTCTAGTGCCATACCTCCGGGGTATGGCGGATATCACTGCCCCGAATCGTTACGGGGTGCAAAGCTTATTTTTTCCTCCGCGTACAGCCGATAGATGAGTTCAAGCATTTCCCGAATGTCGCGCGACTCGTCGAGCGCACGCATGCTCATGATGATGGGCGAAACCAGAGTAGGGTCGTCCAGTTCCTTGTAGCTCACATCGTCTCGCTTAAGACCGTACACGCTACTCGGAACGACAGAAATTCCTTCGCCCGCTGCCACGAGGCCTAGCGCAATTTGCAACTCCCGTACTTCATAGATCCGGCGAGGCTTGAGACCGCGGTCTTCGAACGCCGACAGCACCTGGTCTGCATAACTGGGGCGCGGCGCCTTGGGGAAAATGATCAGCGTTTCGTTGACCAGGTCGCTGAGAGCGAGGACCGGCTTGGCCAGTGAGAGTGGATGGCCCTCCGGAAAGGCAACGATCATCTTCTCTTCGCGAAGAATCACCCGGCGGATGTTGGGGTCCTCGTGCCGAATGCGACCGAACCCGACATCGATCTGCCCGTCCTTGAGTGCTCGAATCTGGTCCATCGTCGACATCTCGTGAAGGCTGAGTTCGACGGTGGTGTTCTCGTCGCGGAAGCGCCGGATGATTTTGGGCAGCATTCCATACAACGTCGAGCCCACGAAGCCGACGGAGAGGCTGCGCTCGATGTTGCCCACGCGGCGCGTCATGGATTCGAGTTCGGACGTCTGAGCCAGTAATTGGACGGCGTGAGCATAGAAAAACTTGCCCGTTTCGGTGAGCTTCAACGGACGCGAATCACGCTGGAATAGCTGCACCTCGAGAATCTCTTCGAGCTGCTGGATCTGACGGCTCAAAGGCGGTTGCGCCATGTTCAGCCGCTGGGCCGCGCGCGTGAAATTGCGTTCCTCGGCTACGGCGACGAAATAGCGAAGATGCCGTAGTTCCATTTCAATACCTCGTGGATATAGACCGATACTAAATCAGTGTTGGACGAGGCTTTCCGGCGTCCATTATTCTGCATTCACACTCTGTTTCAGCACCCATTATACCTCTCAGGCATATTCGAACGGGCGCTAAACCAAGGGTTTACCCCATCGGAAAATAGAGATTCAGGAGCAGACATGAGCGTCAAAGTGTTCGATACGCAGGAAGTGCAAGACCTGTTGAAGGCTGCTGCCAACGTGGGCAGCCAGGACGGCGGTGCTCGCGCAAAGCAGATCGTCAATCGCCTGCTCGGCGACCTGTTCAAGGCCATCGACGACCTCGACATGACGCCGGACGAAATCTGGGCCGGCGTCCACTACTTCAACAAGCTCGGCCAGGACGGCGAAGCTGCGCTGCTGGCTGCCGGTCTCGGTCTGGAGAAATACCTCGACATCCGCATGGACGCGGAAGACAAGGCGGCTGAAATTACGGGTGGCACGCCGCGTACCATCGAAGGTCCGCTGTATGTCGCCGGTGCGCCGGTGCGCGAAGGCGTGTCGAGAATCGATATCGATCCGGACGAGGATGCCGGCCCACTGGTGATCCGTGGCACGGTAACCGGCCCGGATGGCAAGCCCGTAGCGGGGGCGCTGGTCGAATGCTGGCACGCCAATTCGAAAGGCTTCTATTCGCATTTCGACCCGACCAGCGCGCAGAGCGAGTTCAACCTGCGCGGCGCGGTCAGCACCGGCTCCGACGGCAAGTACGAGTTCCGCACGCTCATGCCGGTAGGCTACGGTTGCCCACCGCATGGCGCGACCCAGCAACTGCTGGACGTGCTCGGCCGCCATGGCAACCGCCCGGCGCACGTGCACTTCTTCGTCACCGCCGACAAGTCCCGCAAGCTGACGACGCAAATCAACATCGAGGGTGATCCGTTGATCTGGGACGACTTCGCTTACGCCACGCGCGAGGATCTGATTCCCCACGTGGTTGAAAAGACCGGCGGCACTGCGCTGGGAATGAAGACCGATGCATACAAGGAAATCCAGTTCGACGTCGAGTTGACTCCGCTGATTCAAGGCAAGGATAACCAGCTCGTGCATCGTCCGCGTGTGTCTGTCAGCGCCTGATCGCTGAACGCGGCCGCTGCGTCGTACCACTGCTGCCGCTCAATCCTTCGCAAGAATCTTTCGACACTGATGCGCGTACTCCATGACCGGAGCACGCGTAGGAGAGCACTCATGTCCGCAACTTTCGACAAAGCCTCGCAACTCGATGAACTGCTGCACACCGCGGTTCAGGACGACAAGCAAAACGGTGTATTCCGTTGCCGCCGCGACATCTTCACGAACGCTGAATTGTTCGAACTCGAAATGAAGCACATCTTCGAGAGCAACTGGGTATATCTCGCGCATGAAAGCCAGATTCCCAATAACAACGACTACTACACCACCTGGATCGGCCGCCAGCCTGTCGTGGTCACTCGCGACAAAAGCGGCGAACTGCACGCGGTCATCAATGCCTGCGCACACAAAGGCGCGATGCTGTGCCGTAAAAAGCACGGCAATAAAGGCACTTTCACGTGTCCTTTCCACGGCTGGAGCTTTGCCAACACCGGCAAGCTGCTGAAAGTCAAAGACGTGAAGACCACCGAATATCCGATTCAATTCAATACCAATGGCTCGCATGACCTGAAAAAAGTCGCACGTTTCCAGAGCTATCGCGGCTTCCTGTTCGGCACGCTCAACGCGGACGCGATTCCACTCGAGGTCTACCTCGGCGAGACGAGGGTCATCATCGACCAGATCGTCGACCAGGCCCCGGACGGGCTGGAAGTGTTGCGCGGCAATTCCTCGTATATCTACGACGGCAACTGGAAGATGCAGATGGAGAACGGCTGCGACGGCTATCACGTCAGCACCGTGCACTGGAATTACGCCGCGACGATGGACCGGCGCAAGGTCGAGGGCACCAAGGCCGTCGATGCGAACGGCTGGAGCAAGTCGGTAGCCGGCGTGTATGGATTCGAGCACGGCCACATCCTGCTGTGGACCAAGACGATGAACCCGGAAGTGCGGCCCGTCTATCAATACCGCGACGAAATCAAGGCACGTGTGGGCGAGGTGAAGGGGGACTTCATCGTCAACCAGACCCGCAATCTTTGTCTGTATCCGAACGTGTTCCTGATGGACCAGTTCAGCACGCAGATTCGCGTCGTGCGTCCGATCAGCGTGGACAAGACCGAAGTCAGCATCTTCTGTTTTGCGCCGAAGGGCGAGAGCGCATCCGACCGGGCTACGCGAATCCGCCAGTACGAAGACTTCTTCAACGTCTCGGGCATGGGCACCGCGGATGACCTCGAAGAATTCCGTGCCTGCCAGGCAGGCTATGCCGGCACCACGGCAATGTGGAACGACCTGTCACGCGGCGCGCCGCTGTGGGTCGAAGGAGCCGACGCGAATGCAAAAAATATGGGCCTTAAGCCGCTCATTTCAGGCGAGCGCAGCGAAGACGAGGGCCTGTTCGTCTGTCAGCACGAGTACTGGGTCCATGTGATGCGCGACGCACTCAGGAAGGAACAAGGGGAGGCCGTGGCATGAGCTTCGATTACCAGAAAATTTGCGCCGTGCTGTTCCGCGAAGCGCGCCTGCTGGACGACCGTCAATGGGACGACTGGCTTGCCTGTTATACCGGGGACGTCACGTACTGGATGCCGGCGTGGGATGACGATGACCAGCTCACCGACGACCACGAGAGTCAGATTTCGCTGATGTATTACCCGGACCGTGGCGGCCTGGAAGACCGTGTGTTCCGCATCAAGACCGAGCGCAGCAGTGCCTCGATGCCTGAACCGCGAACCAGTCACAACGTCACCAATGTGGAAGTGCTGGCCGAGCGCGAGAACGAAGTGGACGTGCGCTACAACTTCAACACGCTCAGCCACCGTTACAGAACCACCGACCAGTTTTTCGGCACGATGTTCGTCACTCTGCGCAAGGTCAACGATGAACTGTTGATTTGCTATAAGCGCATCGTGTTGAAGGACGACTACATCCGCCAGGTACTCGACGTCTATCACGTTTGAGCGCAAACACCGCGGAATAAAGAAGTACAGGAGGCAAGATGTCCAGCTACAACATTGCACTGAATTTTGAAGACGGCGTGACCCGCTTTGTCACATGCAAGGCGGGCGAGAAAGTACTCGATGCCGCCTTTCGCGCCAAAATCAATCTGCCGATGGATTGCTCGGATGGCGTGTGCGGCACCTGCAAGTGCCGCGCCGAGAGCGGAAGCTACGACCTGGGCGACGATTACATCGAAGATGCGCTGAGCGAGGATGAGAAGGAGGGCGGTCTCGTTCTTACCTGCCAGATGGTGCCGGAAAGCGATTGTGTCATTGCGGTGCCGGCATCGTCCACTGCATGCAAGACCGAACAAAGCAAGTTCGCCGCGACCGTAACCAGGGTCGAAGCGCACAACGATGCGGCCATCGTGCTCGAACTGGATGTGGAGGCGGCCGCGCCCGTATTCCTGCCGGGCCAGTATGTCAACATCGACGTTCCTGGCAGCGGTCAGCACCGTTCATATTCTTTTTCGTCGGCACCGGGCGAATCGAAAATCAGCTTTCTGATCAAGAAAATTTCTGGCGGCGTGATGAGCACCTGGCTCGAATCCGCGCAAGCAGGCAGCAAGGTGGAACTGACCGGACCGCTCGGCAGCTTCTATCTGCGCGCGGTCGAACGGCCGTTGTTGTTCCTTGCCGGCGGCACCGGCCTGGCACCGTTCCTGTCGATGCTTGAGGTGCTGGCTCGCACGAATTCGCAGCAGAAAGTCCATCTGATTTACGGCGTAACGCGCGACCTCGACCTCGTGCAGGTCGATGCAATCGAAGCCTACGTGGCGAAGCTGCCGAATTTCACTTACAGCACCGTCGTGGCCGATACGGAATCGACTCATCCTCGCAAGGGTTGGGTCACGCAGCATATGCCGGCGGAGGCCGTCAACGACGGTGACGTGGACGTGTACCTGTGCGGCCCGCCGCCGATGGTCGATGCAGTGCGTAAGCATTTCGACGACAACGGCGTGAAGCCCAACAGCTTCCACTACGAGAAGTTCACTCCCAACGCAGCGCCGAGGACCGCATGAGCACGCAACGATTCGCCGGCAAGGTCATGGTGGTCACTGGCGCCGCGCAGGGCATCGGTCGCGCGGTAGCGCTTCGCGCAGCCGCCGAAGGCGGCAAGGTGCTGTTCGTGGACCGCGCCGACTTCGTGTCGGAAGTCGCCGCCGAAGCGCGCGGCGCAGATACAGCAGGGTTTGTCGCCGATCTCGAGACGTACGAAGGCGCCGCGTCGGCGATGGCCTTCGCCGCGCGCACCTTTGGCGGCATCGACATTCTGGTCAATGGCGTGGGTGGCGCGATTCGCATGCGGCCCTTCGCCGAGTTCGAGCCTGCGCAGATCGATGCAGAAATCCGGCGCTCCCTCATGCCGACGCTGTACGCGTGCCATGCGGTCTTGCCTTATCTGCTACAGCGCGGACGCGGGACGATCGTCAACGTGTCCTCGAATGCCACGCGCGGGATCCGCCGCGTTCCGTATTCGGCGGCGAAGGGCGGTGTGAACGCGATGACGCAATCGTTGGCGATGGAATACGCGGAGCACAACATCCGCGTGGTCGCCACCGCGCCGGGCGGGACCGATGCACCGCTGCGACGTGTGCCGCGTAATGCTGTCGGCGATAGCGAGCAGGAAAAAATCTGGATGGGCGAAGCGGTGAAGCAGGTCACCGAATCGACCTTCCTGAAGCGCTACGGCAGCATCGACGAGCAGGCCGCGCCGATCCTGTTCCTCGCTTCGGACGAGGCGGGTTATATCACTGGGACGGTGTTGCCGGTAGCGGGCGGTGACACGGGTTGATTCGTCACGCTCTCCGGCCAACTGGCTCACACAACCAGGAGGACCGGCATGCGGCCGCGGGTTCCCCGCAGGATCAAGTGCGATGCGCGTCCGTCGGGCTAACGTGCCTCATGAGACGAGGCCTCCTCGGGGCTCTCGTAAATGTACGTAGCGACACTGCGCCGCTGCAGCGCGTCCCCCAGTTTCATGCGCAGGAAGCTGCTTGTCGTGTAACGCGTGACGTCCGAATAATATCGGGCGACGAGGCCATTCACCATTTCAGAATAGGCATCGATGACTTCGGGCGCGATGGAGAAATTGTCGTAGTTGACGATTGCGTGGGGCCGCACCTTGAGGCCGGACAGGACCCGCTCGACCTCGGCTCTGACTGCTTCAACGTCGTCGACGGTCATGACCTTGTGCCCTTCGAAATTGATGAACAACATGTTTTTGTCGGCGTCGTAGCTGAACCGCTCACTGAGCGTCAGCCTCAACAGCATGGCTCGCAAACCCATCGGCTTATTGTCGAAAATGCGGGCGTCCATTAGCCGCGGCGGCGATTTGATGACCGGAGCGAAGCCCATCTGCGAAAGGATGTCTCGCTGGAGATCGACCCCCGGTGCAATCTCGATGAGTTCGAGTCCGTCGGGCGTGAGGGTAAAGACGCATCGCTCGGTAATGTAGAGCACGGGCTGCTTCCTTTCGTTGGCGTAACGGCCGCCGAAGGTTCGGTGTTCCACCGCGTCGACGAACTTTTGGCTAAGGCCATCCTGAAGAATTTGCAGACGCCCGTCCTTGATATTGACGTCCAGTTTGCCGGCGTTGAAGGTTCCGACAAACACCACTTTCTTCGCCGCCTGTGAGATGTTGATGAAGCCGCCCGCGCCCGCGAGCTTTGGACCGAACTTGCTTACATTGAGGTTGCCTTCCCGGTCGACTTGCGCGAGCCCGAGAAATGCAATGTCAAGACCGCCGCCGTCGTAGAAGTCGAACTGGTAGGGCTGGTCGATGATGGCGTCGGTATTGGTTGCCGCGCCGAAATTCAAGCCCCCGGCCGGAATACCCCCGATGACGCCCGGCTCGGTTGTCATCGTGAAAAGGTCGCACACCTTCTCTTCGTTCGCGACGCTGGCAATCCCTTCCGGCATGCCAATTCCAAGATTGACGACGCTATTGGCCATCAGCTCGAACGAAGCGCGCCGTGCGATGACTTTCCGCTCTGTCAGTGCCATGCCTGGAATCGAACTCGTCGCAATGCGAAGCTCGCTCGCAAAACCGGGACTGTACGACTCAGCGAAGGTTTGCCAGTGGTTCTCCTGTTTCGCGACCACAACGCAATCGACCAGAATCCCGGGTATTTTGACCTGTCGTGGATTCAGGGTCCCTGACTCGGCAATGCGCTCGACCTGAACGATCACGATGCCGCCAGAGTTGCGCGCGGCCATTGCGATGGCAAGGGCCTCAAGAGTCAGCGCTTCCTTTTCCATCGTCACATTGCCGTTTGCATCGGCAGTGGTGCCCCGCACGATGGCGACGTCGACCGGAAATGTCTTGTACAGGAGGCAGTCGGCGCCGTTGACCGATACCAGGCTAACCAGGTCCTCCGTTGTGCGGGCGTTGAGCTTGCCGCCGCCGTTGCGCGGGTCGACGAAGGTATCGAGTCCGACCGTGGACAAATGACCGGGCCGATGCGCCGCGATATCGCGAAACAGCTGGGAGATGACGCCTTGGGGCAGGTTATACGCTTCGATGTGGCCTTCGACGGCCAGGCGTTGAAGCCCCGGAACGAGCCCCCAATGACCTCCGATAACCCGTCGAACCAAGCCCTGGTGGGCAAAGTGATTCAAGCCCTTGCGAGCGCCGTCGCCCTGACCGCCCGCGTAGACCAGCGTCAGATTGCGAGGGGCGTCGCTATCGTCGGCGGCCGAGTCGAGAAACAGTTGTTCCAGCGCGACGGCGATTTCTTCCGCGAAGCCAATGCCGACGAAGCCGCCCGTCGCCACCGTGTTACCCGGACGAATCAGTCTGACGGCCTGCTGGGCGCTGACGACTTTGCCTCGCCCAATGTTGTTTGCGGTGGCGAGAAACGGGTGTTGAAAGCCTGCGCTCATTGATGTCTCCAGACCGCACCGTGGAGCCGGGCTCCGGCGCTATGTAGTTGTTCGGACCTGCCGCAGCTCGACTACGGTTTCCGTGCGTTGGCTGGTGTATCGGCATTCGTCATCGGCGGGGAGCCGGCTTTACGAACGAAGTTGCGGCTCACTCGTAAGAGTACACGTCTCGCGCTGTCGCTTTTCAGACATTGATAGAGTGGTTGAGGGATGTGCGGGCACATTGGGTTGCATTTCCGCAGCGCGCTGCTCAGCACAGAACGGGTGCCTCGCTGCTCACTTGCGTGCATCCGACAAAGGCAATTGCTCCCGAACCAGACGGAGCACAGATGCAAATCGGGCAAAAGATCGGTTATCGAGCGTTTGCTCTATCCGGCACGCAACTTGCGTATCGATGCGCAGTGTCATCAAAAACCTTGGTCTTCGTCGCTGACTCGGCGTGTGAATGCAAACGTCCCGGCTATGTTCGTTTTCTTCGGGAGAGCCAGTTCACGAGCATCCACTTTTAGCAGCCAGAAATTGCAGGAGGCTTTATGCTTCGGTCCACGCCAGTTATCGCCAGCAAAACCGTCGGCGGCGAAAAGATTCACGCTGAGTTTCTCAGCGATACGGGACGGCTACGAATCATCGGCGGCGTGACGGTGCGAGCGGAATGGTTTCCGCCGCATTCCTGGTTCGCCATTGCATCCGTTGCGGGATACAGCCGATGGGGTACGCGGCCGGATGAGACGGACTTGCTGCGGCTCATCGAAAACTTCATGCGCACACCGGGGCAGTTGGCGATATGAACAAAGCGGTGCGCGCAACCGGCGATCACGCCTTCCGGTTGCCAGTAAGTAGCGTTCTTCTGGCCCGGCAGCGTCGCGAAATGTCGATGTGCGAAGCCGACCACGGGCAGTTGTATCACCACCCGAGGTAGCGAGTCATTGCAAACAAGTTGCCGGGCGCACAGACGATGAACCTTCTCGCGCCGGCAAACTTTCAGGCATTCATTGCACGGTTTTATCCGGCGCAGTGTCGTAATTGGGAGTCATGCCGGGCATATCTTTATGCGCCGTGTCCGCGCTTCTGCTCATGTCGCCAGGAACCCGGTTCCAGGGGCTCGAGACGGGCTCGCTGTGATACGTCATGCCCGCGGTCGCGGCACCGTGAGCACCGCCGCCGCCAGATCCACCGTTGCCATTCCCGCCAGCCTGCGCAAGCGTCGCGGCGCACGCGCAGAGTGACACGACTGCGATGCGCGCGAACAGAAGTTTCGTCGCCAACTTTTCCATGGTATTTCTCCTTTGATGCAGGCGCGTACGTCAGCCACGCCGAAGTCTCGTATGCCGCCAAAAGCTGACTGGTTGCGCAGCGGCGAATCGCAAGCAGCTACTCCGACGCAATCAGGGCAGATATTGGCTGCGTCCCGATGCGAGGCATGCAGGTGAGTCGTGGCCCGGCACCGAAAATGACAGCGTTACGCGGAATTCGAACGCCTGACGCCGATTGCGTGTCCTGTTACTTCGGCATCGGCACTCGCATCGGCAGACAGCGTGACAGCGACGAACACAGTCCTGTATTTCATGGCGTATTCCTCCAGAGTTGCCACGCGTCATTGCGTGGGGCTGACTGTATATACGAGGAATACTCGTGACTGGATTCGAAAAGGGGTGTGCGCCTGTTCACGTCGCGCTACGGCGTGTCATTCTCCCGAACGGTTGCCGCGCCGCGCCGCACCCACAACACTCGCGCGAGCCGCGTCGAATCGTTGGCGGGACAACGCGATGTATTGTCACATTCAGTTGCTATACAGGATGGGCAATCCGCGAAGGAGGTTGATTTGGACGTTCGAAAGTCAGCGTTACACGTCGAGAGCATAACGAAGCATCCGTTTGAGAGCTGCTTCGTCGACCTTGGTGGGCACTCCGCGGAACGAGCGCTCACTGTGCTTACGGCAGCGGTGCATGCTGCTCAACGTGAAATGAATGCCTTTGACTGGATTACTCAAGCACTTCCCGGTGCGACTCTCAAACCGGCCCTGGCATTCGGCACAGTCGGCGAACTGTACCGGTCTTACACGAGACCCGCTGAGCTGGGGCGCTTGAAAGGCGTACTGCGCTCCTGACAGCTGACTGGGATCGACGTCGCGACAGCTCGCACGCAGACGGGTGCATGGCCGCGGCGTTCTCGCCTGTTTTCTGGCTGGCGGTTCAATACGCGCTTGCGACACGCTTCACATAAGCGTCGACTTGCATGTCGATTAACGGTGTCACGGTCACCGCGACGGCAACGTCATCCGACTCGGGCAGCAGTCCAACAAATGCTGCGATGCCAGTGCCGCAGAGCACCGCAATAGAGATAGCTGCGGCGGCGACAAGTGAAGACGCACGCAGCGGAATGGCATTAACGAAACCCTGCAAAACGCACATGATGGCAACCTCCGTTGAGGCAGCCATAGTTGCAACGATCGTGCCGACTGAGTGCTAGTTTCCGGGCTGCCATTCCAGCCGGGCTGCACGCCTGGTCGATGCCGGTTCGAGCGCGCGAAAGCAGGACCCAATGTTGGGTTCGGACGAACATTTCGGCTTACCTGCTGCCGCCAAAGCCAACACTTGCGCGAAGCGCGGGGCTGGTCAGGTTGCCAATCGTCAGTCCGGAGGTGATGGTGTAGGCGGCTCTTGCGCCTCTGGAGGGACCACGAGCGTGTGCGACGCAACGGGGCGGCGAGCGCCTCGCCAAGCCACCGCTGTCGGCAGCGTCGGAAGGTCTTGCGCTAAACTCTTCGAACCATCGACCACGGTGACTCATGGGGCAAGTGTCATGGACCGTACTGAATTCCTCCAGGCCACGCGACAGCTAGTTGCAGCCGCCGAGATTCTAGCCAGCGCTGGTCCTAAGGATTCGCGATTGGATGCGTTGCAAATGCTCGAATTCTTTCGCCGATACGACCGTCTCGGTCCCGAACTGAATGCCGTCGCGACATCTGACGACGATCTGTTCGCGCGCACAGGTCAAGCGGCGCTGACAATGGCGGGACGCAATGAATTTGCAGCGTCACACGCTCTTCTTGAGCAGGCGAGGTCTCTTTTAACCGCGAGATGAAAACAGCGGGTGCGAGCCAGATTCGGTAAGCTGCTCCGAGTGCCGCCTCTTGCGGCGGCACTGTCGGCGTCTCGCGACCCTGTCACGGCAAGGGCAAATTTCATTCACGAGCGACCGCACTTTTAGCAAGGCAACGACATTCAAGGAGGGCAGGTGCATCTAAAGCGATTTTGGCCAGTGCTGCTGTCAATGGCGGCTTTGGGTCCAACCGGAGCATGGGCAAGCGATATTCAATGCGCAACCACGCGACAACCGGCTGAGCGCGTCATATGCGACCACGCCATCCTGAACAATGAATACGACGATATCTCCGCGCAACAACGGGCTCTGTTGAGCAGCGGCAAACTTTCGCCCGCACAGGTCGCTCAGTGGAGGCAATCGCGGAACGCGTGCATCGACGTTCACTGCATTGATACGGTATTCGCAAAGTGGAAGGCGCTGGCCAGGTCTGCCGAAGCGAATACTAGTGCCACGCACGCTCCAGCTGTTGCTTCATCCACTGATATAGCGCCTGTCGGTCCGATTTCGGACGCCGCTCCCTCCGTTGCATCTCAGGCCTCCCCGACGTCGGAGGCCTCTCTCGTGCGCCAGGGGAGTGCCGCTGGCGTAGCGCTTCCGAAGCCGGTTGAAACGCAGAGCTCTGCACCTGCTGTCGCCTCCGCTGCTTCCGGTCCGGATGAGAGGCGCGGCACGACGGGCATGAGCGCCGGCTTGATAATCGCCTTGCTTGTCGCGCTGGGATTCGGTGTGCTCTTCAGGCGTCGGGCGAAGGGTGGCGGAAGACCGAAAGACCGCTAAAGAACATTCGCCAATGCGCAAGTTTCGAGCGGCCTCAACGGTATGCAAGGGGCGCTTCAGCTCGAATTTTTGATGATCGGGACCGGCGTTGCTATGAGCATCGATTGGCCGCCCGAGCACTCGCAATACTCCGCAAATAGCGACTGGACCTTTCCGCAATGAAGGCGTATGTGAAGGTGGTCGAATCGACTAACTTCACGAGAGTGTCTGTTTCCTCCGGCGTCTCGAAGGTAAAGACCATTGCGCGATCAAAGCCGTCGCTGTGTCGGCGCAAGTTTGATCCAGCGTGATTGTGCGAACCCGTGCATGGGTCGGTCCGAGGTTCGTGGTGGGTCTGGAAGTGGACGGACGCTAGCATCGGCCAGCACCTGCAACTGTCAGCGCTTGTCGGCGGAATCGCGTTTATAGCCGGTCAGCATCGCACGGATCAGATTGTCGCGCGTCCAGATGCTCATGACGAAGGACGCGAGGATATGGACGCACACGCAGACTTGCAGTGCGATTGACAGATACGTGTGAAGCTCATGCGGCCAGTCTTCGCCCCAGAAGGCGTCGAGGCGCATCAGCCAGCCGCTTGCTGCCAGTGCCAGGATCAGCAGCCAGAGGGCGATGGCCATCAGCCCGCCGAGCGGATTGTGCGACAGATGATGCAGCGGCTTGCCCGCGGCCAGCGAGCGCATGTAGGTTTTCAGATGCGCCGGCGTCGGCCACCAGGCGGAAAATCGCGCGTGCCGCGTGCCGATAAACCCCCACGCGATACGACAGGCAACCAGACCCGCGGCGATATATCCCAGTACCCGGTGCGCCTGATCCGTGGGCCCAAACAGATTCCACACGACGATGCCCGCGACGGTCCAGTGCGTGAACCGCACGCCCATGTCCCAGGTCTTGACGGGCATCGCGCGCACGAGGGATTAGTCGATCTCGGACTTCACGGCGGCAAGCGTCTTGGTGTCGTAGTAGATCTCGACCTTCTTGCCCTCTTTGTTGTGGCCGTAGATTTCGTAGCAGTTGCCGTCGACCTTGAACTTCTTGATCTTGTAGCCCTCTGCTTCGAGTTTGGCGCGCGCATCTGATTCCTTCATCCACTCGTTCTTCGGATGAGCCGGGCAATCGGCTTTAGCGAAGGCGGAGCCGGAGGCACCCAATGCGACACATAACGCCAGGAACTTGAACATCCGTCACCTCATGTACTGGTTTGTCGAGCGCACACTCTACGTCGAGCCTGGTCGGATCGCAAGCTGATTGTAGGCTTAGAATTGACGCCCGCTGGCGTGGGGCAAAAAGCGCTGCAACCGCCGCTGTTTCTTGAGTGGATGATGGAGAGGGCGTCGGCCGAATCGAATTGCCGCAAACGGAGATTTTCCCTGTTGGCGATTTCGCACGCGAACGATGAAGGATATCGATTTGGCGTTTGGGCTGGCCCGTTGTGATAGGTAGCGAAATCTCGGCCTTGCGTCACGGCGAGCGCGCTGCACAAAGCGAAACGCGTCGGCAGGAACCGCTTGGTGCTACGCCGAAAGGGACATGCTTCAGCTTCACGAAGCAAAGGCGAAGCGAAACGGCGCCGCACACGCCTCGAGCACTTCAGCTCGCCGCGATTTCAGCGCGACAGCAGCGACACCGTCGCAATGCCGAGAACGGTCATCAGAAGCGAAGCGGCCACGTGAATCACGATTTCGCCCGCCGCCCAGCCGAGCCGCCCGTCCTGCAGGCGCTGCACCACTTCCGCCGAAAAAGTCGAGAAAGTCGACAGGCCGCCCATCAAGCCGGTGATGACGAAGAGCCGCCATTCGGGCGCGATCTGCGGCGCTCGCGCGAAGCCTGCGACCGCGACGCCGATGACGTAGCCGGCAATGACATTGGCGGCGAAAGTGCCGAGCGGCAAGCCGCTGAAGACGCCGTTCAGGCGAATGCCCAGAAACCAGCGGAATAACGAACCGAGCGCGCCGCCGATGCCGACGGCGAGAATGGACCAATACATGGGGAGGCCTGGCAAAACCGGAGTGTCGACAAACCGGGCAGAGCAAGAAGCGCGATGCCGCCTCCGCGTTCAGCCGGACGAAGCAGGCATCATCAGCCACGAGGGCGGTTAACGGAGAATGCCATCTCCAGCGCGGAAGTCTAACATCCGCGCGTGCATGTGGGGACAGGTTGGGGCGCTCGCCGTCGGGGCGCCGGCGCGCGCTGTCCGATGGAGGGCCGTATATTCATTCGGCGCTCGCGAGATTCAGGCGATGGATCTTAGCGCGCCGCCGGCGCGACGTTCACGCGACGAGAGTGTCAAGGACGCCCGGCCCGGACCCAACTTGGGCGGCCCGCCGCCGGCGCGACCCGTTCACGCACCGAAAACGCCAGCCGGCGCCCCGGTCGGACCTCACTCCGAGGTCGCCGAAATCTTGTGGATCGACAGATCGGCGCCGTTGTACTCGTCTTCCTGATCGAGCCTCAGCCCCACCGTCAGCCGGATCGCGCCGTACACGAGCGTGCCGCCGAGCGTGGCCACCGCGATTCCGCCCACCGTGCCCACCAGTTGCGCTCCGAACGACACGCCGCCCAGACCGCCGAGCCCCCGCAAGCCGAAGATGCCTGCCGCGATGCCGCCCCACGCGCCGCACAAACCGTGCAGCGGCCATACGCCCAGCACGTCGTCGATGCGCCAGCGGTTCTGCACGCAGGTGAACATATAAACGAACAGCACCCCGGCGATGCCGCCCGTCACCAGCGCGCCGAGCGGATGCATCACGTCGGAGCCCGCGCAGACCGCGACCAGTCCGGCCAGCGGCCCGTTGTACGTGAAGCCCGGGTCGTTGCGGCCCGCGAGCCACGCGGTCAACGTGCCGCCGACCATCGCCATCAGCGAATTGACGGCGACGAGGCCGCTGATCTTGTCGATGGTCTGCGCGCTCATCACGTTAAAGCCGAACCAGCCGACCGCCAGCACCCAGGCGCCGAGCGCGAGGAACGGAATATTCGAAGGCGGATGCGCGGCAATACCGCCGTCGCGGTGATAGCGGCCGTGACGGGCGCCCAGCAGCAGCACGGCCGGCAACGCGACCCAGCCGCCAAACGCATGCACCACGACCGAGCCGGCGAAGTCGTGGAACGGCACGCCGAACACGTGGGCGAGCCAGTCCTGGATGCCGAACCGGTTGTTCCACGCAATCCCTTCGAAGAACGGATAGATGAAGCCGACCAGCACGAACGTCGCGAAGAGTTGCGGGTTGAACTTCGAGCGCTCGGCGATGCCGCCGGACACGATCGCGGGAATCGCGGCGGCGAACGTCAGCAGGAAGAAGAAGCGCACCAGCGCATAGCCGTTGTGCGCTGCCAGCTCCTCGGCGCTGCCGAAGAACTGCACGCCGTACGCGATGGTGTAGCCGATAAAGAAATACGCGATCGTCGAGACCGAGAAGTCCACCAGAATCTTGACCAGCGCATTGACCTGATTCTTTTTGCGCACCGTCCCGAGTTCAAGAAACGCAAAGCCCGCGTGCATGGCGAGTACCATCGCGGCACCGAGCAGAAGAAAGAGGGTGTCGGTGCCGGTTTTCAGACTTTCCATCGATATGTCCTGCGTATGCCAAAAAAGCGGGCAGTGAATGCAAGAAGCGGGCCAAACTTGTGCGCAAACCGCGCCGACAAGGTGCAAATCGGCACCGGATGGGATCGACCGTGCATTCCGACCAACGCGCTGGCCGTCGGGTGTGCACCTGAATTCGCACGAAATCGCACAATTAATGTGCATATAGTTGTCGCAGCGACTAGCGCGACCCAAATCGGGGCAAATTATTCGATTTTAGTTACGCTTAATTCAAAAGGCTGACGTCTTGCGTACGCTTGGCGCGCGCGCTGGCGGCGCATGCCTGGTTAATGGCGTGCACTCTTTGTTTCCTGCACAATCGCCGACATAATGTGCCGTCCCCGAGCATGATCTGCAGGGCCACCGACCCCCAATGCGCACGCATGAGACTGACCACCAAAGGCCTGTTGCTGATCGCGATTCCGGCCCTCTTCGAGTTGGCGCTATTGTCCGGACTGGTCAAGGCGCAATCGGATGCGGCACAGGCCGAACGCTGGGCCATCCATGGCCAGGACGTGCTGCGCCAGACCAGCGCGATTCTCGATCCGGTGCTGGGCGAGTCGGTGGCGCTGCGCGGCGCGGTGCTTGCCAACGACGCCCGTTTTTCCACGCCGGTGTCGGTGTGGGTGGACGTCGACCGGCGCATCGATCAACTGGCCGAACTGGTCGCCGACAATCCGGCGCAAGTCGAGCGCGTGGTTCAGGTCCGTCAGTCGGTGCAGGCTTACCGGCAATGGTCGGATCGCATCCAGGACATGCTGCATTCGGGCCGGCGGCGCGACGTGCTCGCGCGCTTCCGCGAGCTCGCGCCGTCAGATGTGCTCGACCGTTTTCGTCAGCAAGTCGCGGCGTTCCAGGCGGAAGAGCGGCGTCTCGATACACTGCGTTCGAATGCCGCCGACGCCGCCCGCGAGCGGCAGCAAACCCTGGTGGTGGCGGCCGTGTTCGGCTCCTTGCTGTTCGTCGCGCTGGCCGTCTGGTTGTTCACGCGCGGCGTGCGCGGCCGGCTCGCGGTCCTCGCCGACAACGCCGGGCGCCTCGCGGGCAATGAACCGCTGGCGCCGATCGGCCCCGGCCACGACGAGATTGCGCGCCTCGATCTGACCTTGCACGAGACCAGCCGGCGCCTGCTTGAATCCGAGCGTATCCAGGCGCGCTTCCGGGCCGATCTTGCGCGCCGCACCGGCGAACTGGCGCGGATCAACGAGAACTTGCGTCAGCAGACCCAGGAAAACGAAATGTTCGTCTATAGCGTGTCGCACGATCTGCGTGCGCCGCTGGTGAACCTGCAAGGCTTCTCGAAGGAACTGATTCGCTCGTGCGACGAACTGCGCGCCGCCGTGCGCGAGTCGTCGCTCGCGGCGCAGACGCGGCAGCGCATCGAGCGAGTGGTCGACGAGGACATCGGCGAAGCATTGCACTACCTGCAGACGGCGGTGCTGCGCGCTTCGCACATCATCGACGCGCTGTTGCGCCTCTCGCGCGTCGGCCGGGTGGAGTACCGGCAGCAGAAGGTCGAGGTGCGCGATATCGTGCCGCGCGTCATCGACGCGATGCAAGGCTCGATCCGCGCGCGCCGCGCTCAGGTCAGCGTGGACGAATTGCCCGCCGTGTGGGGCGACCCCACCGCGCTGGAACAGGTGTTCGCGAACCTGATCGGCAACGCGGTGAATTATCTGGACCCGTCGCGGGAAGGCCGGATCGAGATCGGCACGACGCCGGCACCGCCGGGCGTGCACTCGCTGCGGATCTTTTACGTGCGGGACAACGGCCTGGGCATTCCGGCGGTCGCCTTGCCGCGGCTATTCAACGCGTTTCAGCGCTTGCACGGCAACGTGGCGGCGGGTGAGGGCATCGGACTCGCGCTCGTGCGCCGCGTGGTGGAGCGGCACGGCGGACGTGTGTGGGCGGAGTCGAAAGAAGGTGTGGGCACGACGTTCTATCTGTCGCTGCCTGAAGCCGGGGCGCGGATTGCGCAGCAGGCCGTCGGCACGCCGGCGCCACTGGCGGTGACGAGTGTTCAAGCCGTTCGCGATGCCCGCCCCGGCCTGGAAGATCGCGATCGAAGGAGGGGAAGCGATGGCGACGCCGCGCAGGCGGCGGACGCGCGGCCCGGCGTCAGTGCGCCGTAGCCGTTACGCGGTAAAGAGACGGCGTGGCTTGAGCAGTCTGCTGCCGCGAATCGACCAGTAGCAGCCGCAGGCTATCAGGATCGCAACGCCCGTCAGGGCTTCCAGCGGCGCCGGGCGCATACCGGGCAGCCCGTCCAGCACAAAGAGGCCGCGCGCGGCGATCAGCAGCGCGGCCCATACCGAACACGCGGCCTGAGCCAGCATGCGCGTGCCCGCCAGACGGCGCGCGCGGCTTTCGCACGACCAGTTGGCCGGCGTGCGTCCGCAGAAAAAAGCAATTGCCATCAACACGACGGCGAGCGTGACGATCCAGTCGGTCAGTTCCATTGAAAAAACTCTCCTAAGTCAGCCGGCGACTATAGGAAAGCCTTCCCCTACGAACTATCGGACTACTCTCAATTCAGGCGAGTTTTAGCGAGCGCGCGTTGCCGAAGGACAACGCGCTCGCCGATGGATCAGGCAGACAAATCAGAGTTCGATGCGCGTGCCGAGCAGCACGAGGAATTGACGCAGCCACTCGGGATGTGCGGGCCACGCAGGCGCGGTGACGAAATTGCCGTCGGTGATCGCGGCGTCGACGGGAATGTCGGCGTATTCACCGCCCGCGAGCTTCACTTCGGGGGCGCAGGCCGGGTAGGCGGAAATGCGCTTGCCGCGGATCACGTCGGCGGCGGCCAGCAATTGCGCCGCGTGGCAAACGGCCGCGATCGGCTTGCCGGCTTCGGCGAATTGCCGCACGAGCTCGATCACCTTGTGATTGAGCCGCAGATACTCCGGCGCGCGGCCGCCGGCGATCGCCAGCGCGTCGTATTGGCGCGGGTCGGCGTCGTCGAAAGTGGCGTTGAGCGTGAATTGATGGCCGGGTTTTTCAGTGTAAGTCTGATCGCCTTCGAAATCGTGAATCGCGGTCTTGATCCGGTCGCCCGCCTTCTTGTTCGGGCAGACCGCGTCGACCACATGGCCGACTGCCTGCAGCGCCTGAAACGGCACCATCGTTTCGTAATCCTCGGCGAAGTCGCCGGTCAGAAACAGAATCTTCTTTGCCGCCATCGTATGCCTCCAATTGATCAACGGAACACAGCGAATGCTCTTTGACGCTCACGTCATCGACGTTCATAAGCTCACGCAGTCTACTCCACTACGTTTGACAGAACCGCGACGGATCATGCAATGGACACGATCGAAGGCGTGCGCCTCGTCTCCGCGGAACTCAGCGCCGGCACAAGGCTGAGCGCGTGCCGCAGTCGAGAGCGAACGGGCTTCCAGATGCCGGTTAAGACGCGCGTGCAGCGCAACGGCGTATCATTGGCGCGTTTTCGCATGCGGAAGCCGCTCGACGCGGCTCATACACACTCATGATTTCATCCATCCGTTCATCCTTGCTGCGCCGTGCCGCGTTCGTTGCCGTCGTGTTCGGCGGCCTCGCCGCCTGTCAGAAGAACGACGCGTCCGCCGGGCAGGTCGCCGGCAAGCTCAACGACGCAGCCCAGGTCGCCGGTCAGAAGCTCGATCAGGCGGCCAGCTACGTCGGCCAGCAGGTCGACGCGACCAAGTCCGCCGCGCAGCAGAACCTCGACTCGGCCTCGGCGCCCACGATCAATATCGATCCCAACGCGTTGGCTTCGACTGCGCAAGCGAATCTGCAGAGCGCGGCGAGCGCCACCAATGCGCAGCTCGGCAAGGCCGCGGCGCTGACCGGGCAGGGGCTTGAATCGGCGGGGCGCAAGCTCCAGGAATGGTCGGTGCAAAGCTCGGCGTCGTCGACGAATGCTGCGGCTTCCTCGTCATCGGGCGAGTCGGGTGATGCGCAAAAGCAGATGGACAAGTGACGTGCCGGCTGGATCGCCACATCGTTTGACAGTCGGACTAAATGTAATTACTATGGTTACACATTGTCGTCGCCGGGCGGGTTTGTTGTGAACACGAGTAGCCGGTTTGCATTCGCGGTGCATGTGCTCGCGCTGCTGTCGTTGCAGGAAGGCGCGCCTTTATCGTCGGAGATGATCGCAGGCAGCGTGAATACGAATCCCGCGCTGATCCGGCGGCTTTTGAGCATGCTGGCGGAAGCGGGCCTCACCACCTCGCAGCTCGGCGCGGGCGGCGGCGCGTTGCTGGCGCGGGCGCCGGAGCAGATCACGCTGCTCGAGGTGTATCGTGCGGTAGACGACGCGCAGTTATTTGCGTTGCATCGCGAGGAGCCGAATCCCGCGTGCATGGTCGGACGCAATATCCAGGGCGTACTGCGCGGCATAATCGACGAAGCGCAGCAAGCCATGGAAGCCGCGCTCGGCGCGCGCACGCTGGCCGATGCCACGGCTGACGTGGTGCGTGCGGAGAAGCAGCGCGAACGCAAGAAGCGCTCGCACGGGTGACATAGCAAAAAAGCAGTACGGAAGGGCGCGTGGCGGTCGATCGCGACACGCGCCTCTCAACGAACGGGGGCTCAAGCCCCTCTTTTTTCCTCGTTATATGTAATCAATATGGTTACATATAAGCCCATGACAGGAGCAGTGAAAATGAGCAAACAGTTGAAGATCGCGTTGTTCGGCGCCACCGGCATGATCGGTTCGCGTATCGCCGCCGAAGCCGCCCGCCGCGGGCATCAGGTGACGGCTCTGGCGCGCAATCCGGCGCGTGTGCCCACCGATGTGGCGAACCTGAAAGCGGCGCAAGCCGATCTGCTCGATGCCGCGAGCGTCGGCGCCGCGGTGCGCGGTCACGACGTGGTGGCGAGCGCCTATGCGCCGCCGCAAGACGATCTCGCGGCGCTCGGCAAAGCGACTCACGCGCTTATTGAAGGCGTGCGCGCGGCGGGCCTGAAGCGCCTCGTCGTGGTGGGCGGCGCGGGTTCGCTCGAAGTGGCGCCTGGCAAGCAACTGGTCGATTCGGAGGGCTTTCCCGACGCCTACAAGGCGATCGCGCTCGAGCATCGGAAGGTACTCGACGACTACCGCCGCGCTACCGACCTCGACTGGACCTTCTTCGCGCCGGCCGCGATCATCGCGCCGGGAGAGCGCACCGGCAAGTTCCGCACGGGCGCGAACGCGCTGCTGGCCGACGCCGAGGGAAATAGCCGCATTTCCGCGGAAGATTACGCCATTGCTTTCGTCGATGAACTGGAGCAGGGCCGTTTCATCCGTCAGATCGCAACGGTCGCCTATTGAGCCTGAAACGAGGCTGAACGGGCCGTGCGCGGGAGCTGCCAGCGCGACGTCGGGACTCGCGTGCGGTCCTCACAACGCTTGAGCGCACGCAAGCGTCCTAACATTCGGTTACGCAAGTCCGGTCGCTCCCGATAAAACTGCGGATACACTGGCGTCTCCCGTTTTCTTACGGATTGCCATGCAGTCATGCCCGTCGCGGCGTGAGTCCGAGGCTGCGCCGTCCTACGGCGGGCAGCCGGCGACCCACGCCGCCTTTCATTTTTCTTCTGACCGTAGCGCATGCGACGCCCGCCGTGGCGCGCGCCCGCCACTCGCCGCGCGGTTCGCCGCATGGGCGGCCGCGGTTTTTGTCGCGCTGATCCTGTGTGTCGGCTGGTTGCCCGCGAACGCGTTTGCCGCCGGCGCCGCCACCAGCACGCCCGTCATTCCGGCCTTGCAGAGCCTGATCAACAGCGCGACCGTCTCGGCGACGCCCGCGTCCTCCGCTTCAGGCGCTTCGGCGGCGGAGGCGGCGTCCGCGCCGTCGCCGGCGAGTCAGGCGGAATTGGCGCACTCCCTCGACAGCGTGATCTCCACGCTCGACAACGACCGCCAGCGCACCGCGCTCGTCGCCCAGCTCAAAAAGTTGCGCGACGTGTCGAAAAACGTCGCGCCACCGGCGCCCGCGCAACCGAGCCCCGGCCTGCTTGGCGCGATCGCGTCGGGCATCGCCTCGTTCGAATCCGACGTGCATCAGGGCCGCACGCCGGTCCGCTATTGGGGCGGCCGCTTCAATGCGGCCGGCAACGAGCTCTACACGATCATTTCGGGGCAGGGGCACGAGAGCTTCGGCCGGGTTCTGTTTTCGATGGCGGCAATGCTGGCCGGCTGGGGTGCCTGCGCCGGCGCGCTGATCTATGTGCAGCACCGCCTGTACCGGCGCTTCGGCATTGTCATGGGACTGCAGCCCAATCCCACCACGCGCGAACTGCTGATCTTCGCGCTGCGCCGCGTCGGACCCTGGATCATCGCCTTCGTGGCCGCGTTGCTGTTCGTGCGCGCCATGCCCGACGCGCTCGGCCGTACGCTCGGCATGGTGGTCGCATATGCGATCGTCGCGGGCGCGGTGTTTTCGGCGATCTGTCTGATCATGTTTTCGCTGTTCGGCTCGGGGCATCGGCGGATCGCGGTGCGCCTGCTGATCGATCATGCGCGGCGCGTGCTGTTCGTGGTGGGCGTGTGCGGCGCGCTCGGCGACGCCGCCGTCAATTACGACGTCGCGCATCAACTCGGATCGAACCTCGCCGCGCTGATTTCGACGGCGGCCAACATGACGGCCGCCGTGCTTACCGGCTATTTCGCGCTCGCGTTTCGCCGGCCGGTCGCGCATCTGATCCGCAATCGCCCTTACGAGCAGCGCACCAATCACAAGGCCGCCACCGACGCCTTCGAGGTGCTCGCCGCGCTGTGGCACGTGCCCGTGCTGGTGCTGGCCACCGCCTCGGTGGTCGCCACGCTCGGCGGTTCGGGTTCCAGCGAAAACGTGCTGCAGATTTCAGTGGTAACCGCGGCCTTGCTGGTGCTGGCGTTTTTCCTGTCGGCCGTCGTGTTGCGTCTGACGCGTCCGCGCAGTGCGCGCACGCGTCGCCGCTCGCCGTATCTGACGCGCTTGCTGCGCTTTTTCGGCACGCTGCTGACGCTCTTCATCTGGCTGTTCTTCTTCGAACTTGCTGCGCGTTTGTGGGGTGTTTCGCTCGCCGCGGTGGTCGAGGAAAACGTCGCCGCGCGCGGTATCGCGCATGCGGTGACGGCGATCGTCGCCACTGTGTTCATTGCCTGGCTGCTGTGGATTCTGGTCGACACGGCGATCACCGAGGCGCTCAATCCCGCCGGGCCGCGCAACAAGGCGCGCGCGCCGAGCATGCGCGCCCGCACGATGCTGCCGCTGGTGCGCAACGTGCTGCTGGTCTCGATCATGACGATCGCCGGCATCGTCACGGCGGCGAATCTCGGCATCAATGTCACGCCGCTGCTGGCGGGCGCCGGCGTGATCGGCCTCGCGATCGGCTTCGGCGCACAGTCGCTCGTGACCGACCTGATCACGGGGCTGTTCATCATCATCGAAGATACGATTTCGGTGGGCGACTGGATCGACGTGGACGGCGGCCATGCCGGCACGGTCGAGCATCTGTCGATCCGTACCGTGCGGCTGCGCGACGGTCAGGGCGCCATTCATGCGATCCCGTTTTCGCAGATCAAGATCGTCAAGAATCTGTCGCGCGACTTCGCGTATGCAGTGTTCGAAGTGCGCATGTCGTTCACCACCGACGTCGATCAGATCACGCAACTGATTCGCGAAGTCGGCGCCGATCTGATGGCCGACTTCCGTTACCGGCGCGAGATGCTTGGACCGATCGAGGTGTGGGGGCTGGACCGTTTCGATCCGAACTGGATGGTCGTGAAAGGGCAGATCAAGACGCGGCCGTTGCAGCAATGGAGCGTGGCGCGAGCCTTCAATCTGCGTCTGAAGCTCAAGATGGACGAAGCGGGCATCGAAATTCCGGTGCCGCAGATGCGCGTGTATACGTCGTCGAAAGATAGTGAAGGGCAGCCTTTGCAGGACGACGAAGTGTCGGGATTCGCGCCGCATCCGCATGAGCATGCGCACGCCGGAGCGGCTTCCGCGGCGCGGGCGGTGCATGCGCCGCTCGCCGTGGCGCGCGATGTGTCGCATGAACCGCGGCCGGCGCCGCCGCCGACCGGGGAAACCGCGCCGATTCCGCCACAGATTCCGACGGCGGGTGAGGCGGCTGGGAAAAGTTGATGGCTGCCGGGAGCGGGAAATTGGTCTTTTGTGCCCGCGTCGTGTGCATGCGAGCGTGTCGAGGGCACACGGTACATGTGGATGTCCGGCTTGCTACGAGGCTTCGCGGCTCACGCTATGTGTGAGCTTAAGCGGGCGCGCCAGGCGTGCCTGTTTCGCGGATTTTGCGTATTACAAGGTTCGCAGGCGGCCGCGCACCGGGCGCCCGCGACGCGTGTCGTTTCAGGCCAGCGCCGGCACGTTCGCCGTACGCACGATGTCGTTGACGTGCGTCGCGATCTGCGCGCCCGCGACGCCATAAATATGCAGCGAAACGGCCGGTGCCTCGCTGCGATTACCCAACTGATGAATGCCGCCGCGGCCGCCACGCACGAACGACACGGCGCCCGGCTTGCGCGCCTGCGTACGCGTTGCGCTCGCGCAATGCTGCGCGCCGTTCCATTCGAAAACCGTTTCGCTCAGCGTGCCATCCACCACCGCGTAGCCGCACCACGTGTGATGCGCATGGACGGGGCTCGCCTGTTGCGGCAGCCACACCAGCGCGGCGATTGCATAGCGGCCGTGCGGATCGGCAGCCAGCAGATGACGCCGGTACTTCTCGACCGAGCCCTCACGCTGCGCCGCCGTGAGCAAATCGGGGTTCGCCGCGGCGTCGGCGAGCGCGATGCGCATGCTGCGCGCGAAGAACGTCGAATGCGACGGTTCGGGGAAATGGGCACAGGCGTCGAATATCGCATCCAGGGCATCGCAGAGGCGGGCGAGCGGCGCGTTGCGCGCGGCGCGCAATAGCACGTCCACTTGTTCGCGCAAGCCCGCCTGAGCCGTTTTGACGGGTTGCAAGCGTTGGGCTGGAAGGCGTTCGAGGGATGCGGAGCGGAGGTCTTGGCTCATGTTGATCAGGCAGCGGTTGAGCTGCTCATTGGTTATTTTCGGATAGCGATATTTATACCGGTTTGCCTGGAGAAAGAGTTTCCATATAATTCCCCCTGGAATCTGAAAAGTAGAATAATTTCCTATGGGGGTGTCATGATGGGAATGGATATCATCGATCGGAAGCTGCTGGAGCTGCTGCAGGAGGACGCGACCATGCCGATCGCTGAACTGGCGCAACGTGTGAATCTGTCGCAAACGCCTTGCTGGAAGCGGCTGCAGCGTCTGAAAGAGGCGGGCGTGATCCGGGCCCAGGTCGCCCTTTGCGACGCGCGCAAACTCGGCGTGGGTACGACGGTGTTCGTCGCGGTACGCACCAACCAGCACACGGAGGAGTGGGCGCGAACCTTTACGCATGCGGTGCAGGAGATTCCGGAAGTGGTGGAGGTCTACCGGATGAGCGGCGAAACCGATTACCTGCTGCGCGTGGTGGTATCCGATATCGACGACTACGACCGTGTCTACAAGCAATTGATCGCCGCGGTGCCGCTGTATGACGTGAGTTCGAGTTTTGCGATGGAGCAGATCAAGTATTCAACGGCGCTGCCGGTGCGGCCCGCTGTGGTGAGGTAGATGGAAGGCAGCGGGTGCGTCGTTTGCTGCTCTTTAGACAGCGAACCGTATGGCACGCCTGGCAGCAGTTGCGGCTTCCCGGCAAGCTGGCAAGTCCATGCCGCTACGGCCGCCCACTGCAAGCCGTGTGCAAACTCAGTGGGCGTAGAATGCCGCCTTCCCAGACACCATCCGCGACTGCCTCGCGAACCGAGCCCGCCTCATGAACAAACCGCCGCGCAAGAAGAACCCGACCTTTGGCATTGCTGTCTTCATCGTGGTCGCGGTATTGCTGGTGATCGCCACGCTCTTCTATAACGCCATCAAGGAAAAGCACGATTTCGACGCGCAGAATGCAGCTGGGCCGTCGATCTCATCGGATGCGGCCGCAGCGGCCACTGCCGCCAAACCGGCAAGCGGCGCGGCCCAGTAGGGCGACGTGCACGTTCACGCGCCATTTCACTCGTCCGGCAGACGAATCACGCTCGCATCCTTGCGAATCTGCGCCGCCGCCGACAGCATCTGCTTGCACTGATGCGCGAGCAATTTCATGTCATGCACGGCATCGGCCGAATAGTCCGGCGACTTCTCCGTTTCGACCACCATCGCATCGAGCTCGCGGCCCAGCAGTTTGATCTGCTCGCTTTGATCGGCGGCCGGCGCGGTGCCGGTCTCAGCTTCGGTGAGATTGTCGCGCACGACGCTCAGCGCGCGTTGCAGCGGCTGTAGCGAGACGCCGTCGACCTGCTGTTGCGCCGAAGTGCGCAAGAGCGGCGCCGCCGCGGTGATCTGCGAGGCGAGCACGTGGCTGCGCACCAGCAGCCCATTGAGCTCCGGCACGAACTTCTGCGCGGACTTCGGTTCGAGCATCATGCGCTGAAATGCCTGACCCAGATTGGCGAACGCCACGTGAACGTTCTTGCGGGCGAGCCGGTAGCGGTAGTCGCGATCGAGTGCGGTCGCGGCCGCTGCGGCGGCCGCGGAGGCGCCGGAGACAGGCTTCGCGGTCGGATTGCTGACGGTGGTCGTGCCCGCGCTGGCGCCGGCGTCGGCAAGCGGTTTTGTTGTTGCGTCGACGGACGCGGTAGCCGCCGCATTAGCGACACCGTGTGCGCCAGCGTTTGCGCTGCCGCCTGCACCAGCGCCGGCGCGACCGCTTGCAACGCTGCCGCTGCCACCGCGTGCCCCACCGCTAGCCGCGGCCAACACCGGCGTACCAAAGTCGATCGCCGGATCGGCCATCGCCGCCGCCGGCGCACGCGCCCCGGCTTCGGTCACGGTCGCCACCACCGCGGCCGCAGGCTTGCCGCTCCACCACCAGCTTGCTTCCAGATACTGCCGCGTCGCGTTGATCATGTTGTTGACGAGCTTGCCCATCAAACGATATTCCCAGTACGGGAACAGGTGGCTCGCCGCGATCGCGATCGCGCAGCCCACTACGGTATCGATCGCGCGCTCGCCGATGATGCGCATGCTGCCCGGCGCGAGCAGATGGAACATGAGCAGCACATACGACGAGGTGAACACCACGCTCGCCGTGTAATTGAACAGCAGCAGGCTGTAGCTCATGACCATCGATGCGAACATCACCACCAGCAGGATGTGCGGTTCCTTGACGAAGATCATCAGCGCGATACTCGCCGCGCAGCCGATCAGCGTACCGACGATCCGCTGCCCGTTGCGCTGTTTGGTCAGCGAATAGCCGGGCTTCAGAATGATGACGGTGGTCATCACGATCCAGTAGGCGTTGGTGAGCGGCAGCAGGCGGCCGAGCCAGAAGCCCACGGCGACTGCGATCGTCACGCGCAACGCGTGACGGAAGCTCGGCGAGGCCATGGTCAGGTTCGAGAAGATTTGCCCAAACGGCACGCGCCGGCTCGATACGAAACGCGTGAGCGCCTGGTCGAGCCGCAGTTCGGTCTCGCTCGTGCTGGGCTCGCTCGAGAGACTCTTGCGCATCTTGTCGATCAGTCGCGTGGCGCTCCAGACGCGCCGGAAAGTCGACGAGATCGCCGAATAAGCTTCGTGGTTTTTTGCCGGCAGATCCTGCTTGCGCATCAGCTCGATTTCGAACTCGATGGCGCGCAATTCCGCCTTCACGTTCACGCGCCCACGCGGCGCATGGTTCTGCAGCACCGCGAGGCCGATCTCTTCCAGATCGGCAGCCGCCTTGCGAATCAGATCGCGGTAGAACACCAGCAGATCGGAGCCGCCGAACGTGGTGCGTACCAACGGATAATCGGTATGCGCACCCACGAACAGTTCGTGCAGGTCGACCGTGTTGATGAACAGATTGAACAGCATGGCGCGGCGCGGTTCGAGCTTGCCGCTCTTGAACTTGGGCAGATTGCGCAGCACGATGTCGCGCGCGGCGTCCTGGCGCTCCACCGCCGTGATCTGCTTGTCGACGAGGTTGCGATAACACTCGTCGAGATCGTTATCCAGGTCGTAGAACTCGGCGCGCGCCAGCAGATAGTCGGCGCACGCGAACACGCTTTCGGCCAGCGCCTGCTGTTCGATGCGATGCATCATCCAGCGGCTCACGAAGGTCGACCAGTAGGTGTACCAGAGGCCGCCCACCAGAATCCACGACGCATTGACGAGCGCCTGCATGGGCGTGAAGTGCTCTTCCAGCGTCATGATCATCATGAACAGCGTGGCAAAGCTGATCTGCGGCCAGCGGTTGCCGTACACGACGATCAGGGACAGCAGGAAGGTGAGCGGCACGACCGTGCACCACAGCGCCACCGCGTTCACCGTGGCGAGCCCGGTGGCGAGCGCGGACAGGAAACCGATCACCGTGCACGCCAGCATCTCGTTGTGTTTGTACTTGAGCGGGCCCGGCATATCCACGACGCACGCGCCGAGCGCGCCGGTCGCGATCGTGAAGCCGAGCTCGCGGTCGTGAAACACGATCAGACACAGTACCGCCGGTAACGACACGCCAACCGCGATGCGCAGGCCGCCATAAAAGTACTGGCTGTAGAGGAATTTTTTTATTTCAACCGAATAGCGCATCGACTGCCTGGATTCCATTCACTGAGAAAACCGCGGTTGATGGGACAGACCCCGGGGCAGCCCCGGGTCTGCCCCGAACTGCCGTCGAGTCTAACTGATTTCATGGCTGATCTGACCTCGTCCGTTTGGCCAGGTTCTGCCCTGGGGATGCGTTTGTTATGCTGTCGCTTCAATGTCTGTCGCGGCTTGTGGCGTTCCGCCCGTGCCGCCCGCAAGCCTCAGGATCCATGCTCCAGCTCTTCTACTCGAATCGCTACGAAACCCTTGTCGGCGCGCTGCTCGACGACCTGGCACAAGCGCCGTCCGATCCCTGGACCGCGCAGCCCGTGATCGTCCCGAGCGCGGCGGTGCGGCGCCGGCTCGAACTGGATATCGCCGCGCGCCAGGGCATCTGCGCGAATGTCAGCTTTGGTTATCTCGCGCAATGGCTATGGGCGCAGATCGGCGGCGTGATCGAGGTGCCGAAGCATTCGCCGTTCGCGCCGGACCGGCTCGTGTGGCGCTGCTACCGGCTGCTGAGCGACGCTGACGAAGCGCTCCCCTGGAATGCGTCGCCGCGTCTGCGCACCTATCTCGATGCGGCGGACGCGTCGATGCGCTACGAACTCGCGCGGCGCGTGGCCACCGTGCTCGACCACTATCTGACCTATCGCCCGGAGTGGCTGTTGCAATGGCAGAAGGGCGGCTCGATCTTCGCGAGCGGCGCGGCTGACGACACCGGTCCGCGCCTCGTCGGCGCGAGTGAAGCGGCGCGTGAGGATGAGCTTTGGCAAGCGGCATTGTGGCGCGCGGTGCTCACGGAACTCTCCGGCGACGCGCAAACGCCCGCGGCCGCCTTGCCGCCCGCTTATCGTTTTCTCGACGAAATCGGCACGCTCGACCTCGAGGCGATTTCGAATGCGCAGTGGCCCGAAGCGGTCAGCGTGTTCGCGCTGCCGACCATGCCGCCGTTGCATGTGGCGTTGCTGCGCGCGCTTTCGCGTTGGGTCGACGTGCGGCTGTACGTGATGAATCCGTGCCGCGAGTTCTGGTTCGACGTCGTCAGCGCGGGGCGCGTCGAAGCGCTCGACGCCGCCGGCCAGCTCGACTATCAGGAAGTCGGCCATCCACTGCTCGCCGAGTGGGGCCGCCAGACCCAGGCGCAATTGCACATGCTGCACGAGTTGACCGAGAGCGCTGCTTCAGGCGAAGTCGGAGATTTCACGGAGAATCCGGAGCCGAGTTGGCTTGCCGCTGTGCAGAACGGCATCCTCAATTTGCAGGACGAGATTGAGGCCGACGAATTGCCGATCGAGAGCGGCATCGAAGTTCACGTCTGCCACAGCCTGTCGCGCCAACTCGAAGTGCTGCACGATCGTCTGCTCGGCTGGTTCGACGAGTTCGACGACCTGCAGCCGTCCGACGTGCTGGTTGCCGTGTCCGACCTCGCGGCGGCCGGTCCCTTGATCGACGCCGTGTTCGGCACCACGCCGCCCGGCGACACGCGCCGCATTCCGTATCGGATTACCGGCTTGCCGCCGTCGCAGGCCAATCCGGTTGCGCGTCTGCTGCTCGATTGGCTGGCCTTGCCCGAGCGCAGCGTGGGTGCGCCGGATCTGATCGAATGGCTGCGCGTCGATGCGATTGCCGTGCGTTACGGCATCGACGCCAGCTCGCTCGAAGCCGCGCAGGAATGGCTGGCCGCGGCAGGCGCGCGTCGCGGGCTCGCGCCCGTCGAGCCGACCGGCGAACACGTGCCGATCGCCTGTCACACGTTCGCGGATGCGCTCACGCGTCTTTATCTCGGCTACGCAATGCCGGATGGCGGAGAACCGGTCGATGCGTGGTTGCCGGTCGAAGGCGCCGACGGCTCGGATGCGGAACTGCTCGGCCGCCTGTCGCGTTTCGTCGACGACATCGACAGCTTCGCGGCGAATTGCGCGGTCGAGCGCACGCCCTCCGAATGGACGCAACTGCTGCTCGAAACGCTGGCGCAATGTTTCGACGGCGGCGTCGAGTTCGCCGATTCGCTCGCCGCCATGCGCGATGCGATCGACAAAATGGGCGACGCGATGCAAGCCGGCGCGCAAGAAGTCGCGATGCCCGCCGCAGTGGTGCGCGGCGCGCTCACCGAAGCGCTCGACGACCCCGCGCGCGGCGGCGTGCCTTGGGGCAGCGTGACGTTTTCCTCGTTGACGAGTTTGCGCGGCTTGCCGTATCGCGTCGTCTGTCTGCTCGGCATGGACGACGGCGTGTTGCCGAGTCTCGCGCGCGCCGACGAGTTCGACCTGATGGCCGCGTTCGGCAAAGCCGGCGACCGTCAGCGGCGCGACGACGAGCGCAATCTGTTCCTCGACTTGCTGCTCGCCGCGCGCGATCGTCTCTTTATCGCCTATACGGGCCGCAGCATTCGCGACAACGCGCCGCTGCCGCCGGCCGCGCTGGTCGACGAATTGCTCGACCATCTCGCGCAGGCGGCGGCGGGCGAGGGCGCGAGTCCCGCTGAAGTCGAGCGCGCGCGGCGTGCGTTCATCGTCGATCATCCGTTGCAGGCGTTCGCGTCGGACTATTTCTCGTCTCAATCCGGGTTGTTCAGTTATGACGCGGACCGCGCCGAGCTGGCCACGTTGCTGGCCGCGCCCACGCACGCCGTTGTGGCGCCTTTCTTCGATCGACCATTGCCCCCGGAAGAACCGGCGCCGATTGCCTTCGACGAATTCGTGCGGTTCTGGCGTCATCCAGCGCGGGCGTTGTTGCGCGACCGTCTGGGCATCGTGTTGTCGGAAGCACAAGGCGAATTACTCGACACCGAGCCGTTCGACCTGGATTACGCGGGGCGCGACGCATTGGCGGACCGTCTATTGCCGGTGCTGCTCGACATCGATACGGACGACGACGTCGTGTTCGAACGCGTGCGCCGCGTGGCGGCGGCGAGCCCGGAATTGCCGGGCGGCGCGACCGGCGCGGTGTGGCGCGCGCGTGAGCTAGGCGCGTTGCGTCAGCTCGCCGACGCCGTGCGCCGCGAGGTGGCTTCGGGTGTCGAGCGTTTGCCGTTCGTGCTCGACATCGCGCCGCGCTGGCCCAAGAGCGAGGAGCTTGCCGGCGCGCTGTTCGGTCCGCATGACGCGCTGCTTCGGCAAGCCGCCGAAACGCCGCTGCAATTGCACGGCAGTCTGAACCTGCTCACCGAAACAGGACAAGTGATTTTCCGCTACGCCAAACCTACCGCACGCGACTACCTGTCGGCATGGCTCGCGCATCTGGTCTATTGCGCCGCGCGGCCGGACGGTCCGCGCCGCACCGTATGGCATGGCAGCGGCGAGAGCTTCGAACTCGCGCCGGTCGCCGCGCCGCTCGACGCACTGGCGCCGCTCGCCGCGTTGTTCAAGGCAGGGCGCATGCTGCCGCTGCGCTTCTTCCCGAAGAGCGCGTGGGCCAAAGTCAGTGAAAGCGATTCCGCGGCGCAGGGCGTGTGGATCAACGACCGCGTGCGCGGCGAGTCCGACGACCCCGCCCTGCGCATCGCATTGCGCGGCACGCCACTCACGCTCGACGAGCCGTTCGGCAGTCTCGCCGCAATCGTGTTCAAGCCGCTCCTGCAACATCTGCGGAGCGCATCATGAGCGGCGCCATGAAGCATCACGCGCTGGTCGCCGAAGAACTCGACGTCTTCGCCTGTTCGCTCGACGGCGTGAATCAGATCGAGGCGTCGGCGGGCACTGGCAAGACCTGGAATATCTGCGCGCTATACGTACGGCTGCTGCTCGAAAAGAACCTGAACGCCGATCAGATTCTCGTCGTCACGTTCACGAAGGCGGCGACCGCGGAGTTGCACGAGCGCATTCGCGGGCGTCTCGCGGAATTGGATCGCGCCATCGATATGGATGACGACGGCGGCGACCCGTTCATCCACCGTCTCTTTGAAACGACGCTGGCGCCGGAGCGGGGCATCGCGCGCGAAGACGCGTTGAAAGTGGTGCGGCGCGCGCTGCGCACCTTCGACCAGGCGGCGATCCACACCATCCACGCGTTCTGTCAGCGCGCGTTGCAGGAAGCGCCGTTCGCGGCGGCCATGCCGTTCGCCTTCGAAATGGAAGCCGACGACGCGGCCTTGCGCTTCGAAATGGCGGCCGACTTCTGGCGTGAGCAGGTGGAACCGGTGGCGCATGCGCATCCTGCATTCGCCGCGTGGCTGGTGGCCAAACGTGCCGGTCCAGCGTCACTCGACGAGCAACTCGCGCGCCGGCTGAAAAAGCCGTTGGCGCAGTTGCGCTGGGGCAAGGTCGACGCAAGCGGCACGGGCGCCGATCCGCAAGCCGGGTTCGACGCCGCGTGCGAGGTCTGGCATGCGGAGCGCGATGCGATCGTCCGTTTGTTGGCCGAGGCGCAAGACCGTCTGAGCAAGACGTCGCACAAGCCCGACCATGTGAGCGCCGCGATCGCCGCATGGACCGAGTACTTTGCGCAGGGCGATTGTCATGCGCCGCCGCCGAAGGCCGCGTTGAAGCTGACGGCTTCGGCGTTGAAGAAGGCCACCAAGGTCAAGTTCGAGCCGCCCGAACATGCGTTCTTCGAGCATGCCGAAGCGCTGGCGGCGGCTGTGGTCGCAGCGGAAGCCGCGCAACGCGCGCGCTGGCTCTCGCTTGTCCAAACCTGGCTCGACTACGCGCCCGCCGAACTGGTAGCGCGCAAACGCACGCGCCGCGTGGTGTCGTTCGACGATCTGCTGTCCAACCTGTATCGTGCGCTCGCGGCGCATCCCTGGCTTGCCGATGCGTTGCGCACGCGTTATCCCGCCGCGCTGATCGACGAGTTCCAGGACACCGATCCGCTGCAGTTCGCGATCTTCAGCCGCATCTTCGCGCCGGCCGGCCCGCTGTTTCTGGTCGGCGATCCGAAGCAGGCGATCTACAGTTTTCGCGCGGCGGATCTGCATACCTATCTGGCGGCGCGTGAGGCGGCATCGGCGTGCTACACGCTGGCCGTCAATCAGCGCTCGACCGCGCCTATCGTGGAGGCGTGCAACCGGCTTTTCGAAGCCAACCAGCAAGCGTTCGTGCTGGAAGGTCTCGACTATCAGCCGGTGCGCGCGGGCGAACGGCGCAGGCCGCCGTTCTCCGATCCGGACGCGAGCGCCGGCGACTTCCGTATCTGGACCTTGCCGCAAGGCGAAGCCGCGTTGACCAAACGCGAGGCCCAGCGCGAAGCGAGCGAAGCGTGCGCCGCCGAGATCGTGCGGCTGCTGCGCGGCGCGCGCGAAGGCGCGGTGACGATCGGCGATGAGCCGCTCGCGCCTGGCAACATCGCGGTGCTGGTGCAAACGCATAAGCAGGGCAGTCTGATCAAACGCGTGCTGGCCGCCTGGGGTGTGGGCAGCGTGGAGCTGGCGCAGGCGTCCGTGTTCGCGACGCTCGACGCCGAGCAGATCGAGCGCGTGCTGGCCGCCGTCGATACACCCGGCGATCTGCGCCGTCTGCGCGCCGCGTTGGCCACCGATTGGCTGGGTCTCGACGCCGCCGCGTTGTGGCGTCTCGAGCAGGTCGCCGACGCGCCATCGGTTGCCGACGATCCCGCGCACGCCGCTGACGCCATGGGCTGGGTCGAGCGTTTCTCGCGCTATCGCACGCTGTGGCATGAGCGCGGCTTCGCGGTGATGTGGCGCACGCTGATGCGTGAGCTGCGCGTCGCGCAACGCCTGGTTGCGGCAGCGGACGGCGAACGTCGTCTGACGAACGTGAATCACCTGGCCGAACTCGTCCAGGCGCGCGCTGCCACGCAGCCCGGCATCGCGCCGACCTTGCGCTGGCTCGCCGCGCAACGCACACAGGGCGGTGGCGAAGACGCGCAGTTGCGGCTCGAGTCGGACCGCAACCTCGTGCAGATCGTCACGGTCCACAAATCGAAAGGGCTCGAATATGCGGTGGTGTTCTGTCCGTTCCTGAACGACGGCGGGTTGCGCGAGCCGCCGTCGTCCGGTTTGCCGGATGCGCGCGAGTATCACGACGACACGGGCGACGCGGTGCTGCACTATGGTTGCGACGACGAAGAAGCCGAGCACGCGTCGCGCTACGCAGTGCGCGAACAGGCGGCGGAACGGGCGCGACTTGTCTACGTGGCGTTGACGCGCGCGGTGTACCGCTGCTATCTGGTGGCCGGCACGTATCAGTCGTCGCGCTCCACGAAGGAGTCGCGCCGCAGCGTGTTGAACTGGCTCGTGGCCGGCGAGGGTCATGATTTCGGCGACTGGCTTGCCGAGCCGCCCGACGAAACCGCCTTGTCGGCGCGTTGGCAGGCACTGGCGGGCGGCCCGATCACGCTCGCCGCGTTGCCGAAGCCGGCGCGCCGCGTGCCGCTCGAAAGCCTTCAGGACCGCAGTGCGCGGATGCAGGCGCGGGCCAATCGCAGGCCGTTGCGCGACCAGTGGCGCATGGCGAGTTTCAGCGGGCTGATCGCCGCCGGCAGTAAGAGTGAAGAGACGCACGCACCGGTGGAAGAAGTGCGTCCCGATCACGACGAGATTGCCGATGCGCTCGCTGTTACGTCCACGCCCACGCCCGCGCCGCAGGCGCCGGCCTACGCCGGGGACGACATCCTCGCGTTTCCGCGCGGCGCCGCTGCGGGCGACTGTCTGCACCGCATGTTCGAACTCGCTGACTTCACCGAACCGAATACATGGACCGACGCCATTCGCGGCGCCTTGCGCGAGCGTCCGGCGCCGGCTGTGCCTGAACTCGCCGCACGCCTGCCCGCGATGATGCACAACCTGCTCAGAGACGTGGTCACCTCCGAACTGCAGCCCGGCATGACGCTCGCCGAGCTGAACCCGCGCCGGCGCCTGAACGAACTCGAGTTTCTGTTCGCCGCACCGTCGCTGGATTTCCCTGCGTTGCGCGAACTGTTGATCGAGCATGGCTATCCCGACGTCGCACTGGAACCCGGCGTGCTGCGTGGGTTCGTCAAAGGATTTATCGACATGATCGTCGAGCACGACGGACGTTTCTGGATCGTCGACTGGAAGTCGAACCATCTGGGCGACACCGCTGCCGACTACGCCGCCGCGCCGCTCGAAGCGGCCATGGCGAGTCACGCGTATCACCTGCAGGCGCTGCTTTATACGGTCGCGCTGCATCGTTATCTGAAAACGCGGGTGCGCGATTATTCGTACGACACGCATATCGGCGGCTACCTGTATCTGTTCGTGCGCGGCGTGCGTCCGCATTGGCGCGACGCCGACGGACCGGCGGGCGTGCATATGCGGCGGCCCGCATTCGAACTGGTTGCGTTGCTCGATGCGGCCATGATCGGGGGTGTTGCATGAGCACGTTCGAACAGAGCGCATCGGCGCCGCCTGAGCTCGACGACATCGGCGTGAGTCTGCCCGCGCCGGCTGATTTCAGTATCGCGCTCGCCGAGGGTTTCGCGCGCCGCATCGGTGCGCTGGCGCGGCGCGGCGGCGCGTCGGCCGAGGCGGTCAAGTGGGCGGCGCGCAGCGCGTTCGCCGCGAGCCGCGCGACGGCCGAAGGCCACGTGTGCGTGCCGCTTGCCTTACTGGCGCGACGCTTCGAGGCGTCGAGCGCCGAAGTGCGCGCCGCGCTGTTCGCGAGCGGCATGGCGAGCGACGGTTCGCAAAGCTCGGCGGCGTTGCGGCCGCTGGTGGTCGATGGGCAAGGGCGGCTGTATCTGGCTCGCTATTACGACTACGAGCGGCGGCTTGCGCGCGCGTTGGTGGCGCATGCGCGCGCGGGTGAGGGTGTCGAGCGATTGGCCGATGCTCAGACCCTCCACGAGCGTCTCCTGCGCTACTTCGGTCCGCCGAAGGACAACGAAGTCGACTGGCAACGCGTCGCTGCGGTCATGGCGCTGTCCGGGCAACTCACCATCGTCAGCGGTGGACCCGGCACCGGCAAGACCACCACCGTGGTCGGCGTGCTTGCCTGCCTGCTCGATGCACGCGCGGATCTGCGCATCGCACTCGCGGCTCCCACCGGCAAAGCCGCGCAGCGCATGCAGGAGGCCTTGCTTGCGCGGGCCGGCGATTTGCCGCCTGAACTCGCCGCGCGATTGCCGCAGACGTCGTACACCTTGCACCGTTTGCTCGGCTCCGGGCCGGGAGGACGCTTCCGGCATCATCGGGACAATCCGCTGCCTTACGACGTGGTCGTGATTGACGAGGCGTCGATGATCGACGTCGCCATGGCCGCGCATCTGCTCGACGCCATTGCCCCGCAGACTCGTCTGGTGATGCTCGGCGACAAGGACCAGCTCGCCGCTGTCGAGGCCGGTGCGGTCTTTGCCGAACTCAGCGCGCGCCCGGCTTTTACGCAAGCTGGTTTGCAGCGAATAGCCGACGCGCTCGGCATCGACGATACGCAACTCGCGCAGGCATTGCCAGGCGCGTCGCGGGACTTCGGCGAGGAACCTACGGATTTTTTCGCGCAGACTGATGCGCCTAACGACGATCTGCTTGCACACGCGGACTCAACTCGTGCTTCCGACGAACTACCCGTTGGTGACCTTTTCGAAAGCGCCGCGCCACCACCGTTGCACATAGCCACAGCGTCGCCCGTGCAGAACCCGCTCGCCGATCGTGTCGTCTGGCTCGAGCGCAACTATCGGTTCGGTCTGGAGTCGCCCATCGGCCGTCTGTCGCTCGCGATCCGCAATGGCTCGGCGAGCGCCGCGCTCGATGTCCTGCGCACCGACCCCACGGAAACGTGCGCAGCGGCGCTTTACGAAGACACGCACGCGACGCTTGCCGAGCGCACCGTCGCACGGCTCGCCGGAGGTTTCGCGCCGTATGCCGGCGCGCTTGCCACAGCGCTAGCAGCCGAAACACCCGACCCGTTGCCACTGTTCGACGCGTTGAACCGTTTTCGCATTTTGTGCGCGACCCGTTCCGGACCGCGCGGCGTCGATCAGGTGAATGCGGCGATGGCGGCGCAGGTGCGGCGCGCGGCGGGTGTGACGCTGGCAGTCGGCGCGCAGTGGTTCGCCGGGCGTCCTGTGATGGTGACGCGCAACGACTACGCGCTCGGTCTCTTTAACGGCGACATCGGCATTGCGCTGCCGGGCGCGAGCGGCGCGTTGCGCGTGTATTTCCGGACCGGCGATGGCGGCTTGCGAGCGGTATCGCCGGCGGCGCTGCCGCCGCACGACACTGCGTTCGCGCTCACGGTTCACAAATCGCAGGGCTCGGAGTTCGAGCACGCGGTGCTGATGCTGCCGTCGGTATTCAGCCGGGTGTTGTCCCGCGAACTGGTGTACACGGCGATCACCCGCGCGCGTGAACGGGTCGAAGTGATCGGCGCGCGCGCCGTGCTGGCGCAGGCCATTGCGACGCCGACACAGCGCGACTCGGGGTTAGCCGCGCGGATAGCGGAGGTGTGGCGCGGCGCGGAATAGCGCCCATTTCGCGCCAAACCCGCTCAACCAGCCGCGCCACCCGACTGCACGCCCACCTCGACCCGGCCGCGCATGGTCTTCCGGTACCAGAACGTCCACAACGTGAGGGCGCCGTAAATGCCGTAGCCGATGAACGGCGAGACCACCAGGAAGCGCTCGATCGGCCACGTGAGCGCCATCCACGCACGCAGCGCCGTCTCGCCGGTCAGGCCGACGCCCCACACCAGCGTCATCAACCGCATCGCGCTGACGAGAGCCGGCCGCTCCTGCCACAGAGCCTCGAAGCGCGCCGCGCCGCCTTCCATTTCGCGCGCGACGGTGGCGCGCGCGAGGTAGAAGATCAGCGGGCGGCGCATCGGCAACGAGAGCAGAAACACCACGCCGATCGCGCCGGATATCAGCGATTCGCGCAGCAGCAGCATGCGCGGACTTCCGCCGAGCGCCATCGCCGCGACCGAGAGCACGATGCCGGCCACCACCAGCACGCTGAGCGCGTCGACGCGCCGGAAACGCGCGAGTTCGATCAAACTCCACACGATCGGCGGCGCGGCTGACGCGATCAACGCGCCGGTCTCGCCCAGATGCGGCAGCGCAAGCCGGTAGGCAAGCCATGGCAACAGGAAGTTGACGGCCAGTTCCAGCACAAACCCTGGGCGGAGTTTCATGTAAATTTACGCTGTAAGCGAAAAACGCAGTATCGATGAACTGGCCGCTTCGACGCAACCAGTTTTTCGCATCGGCAGACGCGCTCGATAGTCCGTAGTCGGTGATCGGTCGCGCGCTGTGTACACTCATGTTTCCCGATTCAAGCTCGCGCCATGACATCCCGCTATCCCATCCCGCCGAACGAAATCGAACTGACCGCAGTGCGCGCACAAGGAGCGGGCGGCCAGAACGTCAACAAGGTGTCGAGCGCCATTCATCTGCGCTTCGATGTGCAGGCTTCGTCGTTGCCGGAAGTGTTGAAGATGCGCCTGCTCGCGCTATCCGATCACCGGCTTACGCGCGACGGCGTGGTGATCATCAAGGCGCAGGAGCATCGGACTCAGGAGATGAACCGCGCGGCGGCGCTGGCGCGGCTCGATGAACTGATCGAAAGCGTCAGCGTGACGCGCAAGCCGCGCGTCGCAACCCGGCCGACGCGCGCGTCGAACCTGCGGCGCCTCGACGGCAAAGCCAAACGCAGTGAGATCAAATCCGGCCGCGGCCGGGTGGACGATTAGCGCTTGCTGCCGCGTCCCGAAGGCCGCGCAACGGCGGTCGTGGCGGTCGGCACGAAATCGACGCACAACACATGCGGGCCGTTATCCTCGAACGCGAGGGCCGCGGTGTAGCAGTCCTGACCGTCGGAGAGCGAATAATGCGGACCCATCATCGCGACGCGCCCCGGCGCGGCGAGCGCGTGCTTGAAATAGGCGCGCCGCGACCAGTTGCTGCGCGTATCGGTATAGAGCGGCGCGAGCCGTAGCGGAGGCGGCGGCACCGAGGCGGCTGTCACCGAGGGCAGGGTCTGCTCACCCTGCCCGTTGGTGATGAACACGCGGCGCGCTTCGCGCAGATGCCAGACCTTTTGCGCCGCCTGGCGCAGATCGCCGGTGGCCTTATAGGTCTCGGCGGCGCTCAGCACCGCTTCTGCGAAACCTTCGAAACCGAGCCGCTGGTGGCCGGCATGCTCGCGTTCGTAGTCGGCGAACTTGCTCCACATCGATTCGATCAACACCGGCACCTTGGCGCAGGCCGCCTGCACGGAACTCTTCGGCTGACCGAGCCAGAAACCCTGCACGAAATCGACATCGGCCTCCATCAGGATCATCAGTTCTTCATCAGTTTCGACGCCTTCGGCCAGCACCAGCGTGCCGGACTGATGCAGCATCGAGACCAGATGGCCGATCATCGAGTCGTCGCCTTCGCGCTTACCGGCGCGCGCGACCAGCGAACGGTCGAGTTTGACGATGTCCGGGCGGAAGCGCCACACGCGGTCGAAATTTGAGAAGCCGGTTCCGAAGTCGTCTATCGCGATCAGGAAGTCGCGCGGCTGCGAGGCGGCGAGCATGCTGGCGACCGCGGATTCGTCGTCGGCGGGCTGTTCGAGCACTTCGATCACAATGCGCTCCTGCGGCAGACCGAAGTGCGCCGACAGTTCATCGATGAACGCGCGTTGCGGCCAGCCGGTTTCGAACACCTGCGGGCGCGTATTCAAAAACAGCCAGCCGGTGCTGATGCCTTGCTCCATAAAATTGGCCACATGCAGGCAGCGCGCGATGCGATCGAGTTCGCGGGCGTCGGCGGCTGAGCGGGTGCCGGAAAACAGCACGTCGGGCGAGACCGGCAAACCGACTGGATCGAAGGCACGCAGCAAGCCCTCATAGCCGACCACGCGCTGGTGCGTCACCGACAGCACCGGCTGGAACACGCTATGCAAAGTCAGCGCGCGCCACGTCGCGGTCCAGCCGGACTCCTCCCGGACCAGATGCGGGAGCAGGCCGCTCAGGGTCAATTCGCTGACTGATGGCATAAAGGCAGGTAGGAGAGCGGACATGGCGACATCGCTGCAAGCGGGTGACGGGACGCGCCAGGCAATTCGGCACGCAACGGATGCACGGCCCGCGCGTGCGCAGGGCAGCTTGGATAAAGCCCAGGAACGCGGAGAGCGATGCCAGCCATGCTGGACTCCGGCGGATTAGTCAAAACCAGTCTAACAGCTTGCAATTCAGGTGAATGTGCGGGTTATCACAGAGGCGGGGCCATATCCGCGGTGATGCCGATCTCCACGCCAATCGGCCGTCCGGCGTGAGTTTGGCGCCCGTTTGCGGCGCGCCAAACCGAATGCGCGCTGGTGCAATCAATCGCCTGTATGAAACCGAGCGTAACAGGGCGGCAAGCGGACACCCGCCAAACTCCAGGCAAGGACGGAACTCAGACGGATGGATGCTCGGACCGGTTATTGGTCAGCGCAGACGACGGCTGACTGGCACGCCGCTGGTTTGCGCGCGGGCCGCCTGCAGCTTTAGCGAGCGCCGGGTATGCTGCTGCTTTTCGTAAAAAGGGAGGTCAGGCATGTCGGAAATCGCCGTGGTCGCAATCTCGGTGGCGAAGCCGGGCTATGAAGAGCAACTGCGCCAGGCGCTCGAAGGGCTCGTCGGGCCGACGCGCAAGGAGCAGGGAGCGCTTCAGTACGATCTGCACCGCGACCTGCAGGAGCCGCGCCGGTTCGTTTTTGTCGAGCGTTGGGAAAGTCAGGAAGCGCTGGCGGTGCATGCGAAATCCGCACACATCGAGGCGTACAGGAAAGCGGTGGCGGACTGGGTTGAACACGCGGAGATTCGCGTCGTGTCGAAAATCGCCTGAACCCGCAGGCGAATTGCAGAGCGTGCACAGCGGCGAGCGCACCGCCGGGCACGATCAGCCCGGGACGGCGCTCGCGGTTTGTTTTTAATGCGTGGCTTGCGGAACGTCGAGAATCAGGATGATGGTCCAGTCGGCGTCGCCGTCATGGTGATACTGGCGTTCCGCGACGATGAACGGCTGCTGCTTGCCGTCCGGGCCGAGAAACAGCACGTCGCCTTCCATCGGCAGGCATTCGACGGGCGGCAGCGCCAGAAACGCTTCCTGACCGCCGCGCGGCATCAGTTTTTCGATTTTGCGAGATGCTGCTTCAGTCCATTCGATATCAAGCTGGATGTTGCTCATGCTGTCCTCCGCACCAAGGTGCGCACGGGTTAGGGGATTCCGGCCAGGCGCCGGTCGGTGCGCGACTTTAGCACACCGCCAGCCGGGCGCCGCGAGGCCTCGAGCCGTCGGCGCGGGCCGAGTCGGCGCGCCGCGCGGCTCCGCGTCTGGCGAGTCCTCCGCCAACCCATTAAACAACAAAAAAGCCGAAGCCGGCGGTGCCGGCTTCGGCTTTTCACCTTCGCGGCGCGGCCGCAGGTGAGTCGGGTAATTGCGCTCAGGAGCCGGCGTCGGCCTTGGGAGCTTTCTTGTGACGCATGCTTCCCTTGTGGTGTTTCATCGGCGCAGCCGGTGCGCTTTCCATTGCTTGCTGCCGGTTTTGCAAATCTTGCGCACGCTGCTCGACGTCGGCGGCCTTGGCCGGATCGGTGCTCATCATGACGCCGTTGTCCTGCGCATAGGCCGCGCCCGTTACGGCACTGAGGGAAACCAGGATCGCCAGGGACACTTTCTTCATTGCTACCTCCGCAGAGTGGTTGTGGACCCGAGTACTTGCCTGTCCAAACGGAAAGACAATGCATTCTAGTCAGCAATATCCGCTCCAACGGGGGGTTTTGTAACTGCAATGACAATTCGTTACATCTGGTTACGCCTTGACGCCAATTCCGATGCGCGGTGACCCGGACGGGAGAGTCACGATGACGTATCTCCGCTCAAGCGCATTATTGGCATCTCTAAATAATCGTTCTGTAATGCGGCTTCAATTTCAGAACCAGCCGATCGCGCGATAGACATGAAATTGCGCGATGCCAATCAATTCGTGTAACGCGATCTCCGCACTCGCCAGATTGTCATATCGCGGTAGTACACCGAGACGTGCGCCTATCGCGTTCGAGATCATCGGCTGCGGCGCGAGGCCGAAGCGGTGGAAGTCGAGCAAGGCGCGCGGCATCTGATAGGCGGAGGTGATGAGGATCAGCGAATCGTAACGTGAGCCCTGCAGAATGCTGGAGACGTTGCGCGCATTTTCGTAGGTCGTGCGGCTTCTGTTTTCCAGCACGATGTCAGCGCGCGGTACCTGTCGGCGCAGCAGGTAAGGCAGATACGTGTCGGCTTCGGTCGCGCGATGCCGCTGCGGATTGCCGCCGCTCACGATCACGTGGCAGGTATCCGCCGCGCGTTTGCAGGCGGCGTAGTACTCGGCGCTCGTCGCAATGCGCGCAAGCACGTCGCGCGGGGGCATGAGGACCTGATCGTCGCCGTAGATCGTGCCGCCGCCCAGCATGATGATCGCGGTGCGCGGCGCGAACGTAGCGGGCGTCTCCGTACGCCAGTGCGGCTGCGCCAACCGCAGCAAGGGTGCGGTGAGCCAGCCGGCGGCGAGCAGCCAGAAGAAGGCGACCGTGAAGATGGCGAGAGGGCGGCGGGCGCCTTTCCATAGCACGATTGCTGCAAAAAAAAGCGCTAATAAAGTGAATAGAATCAATTTAAATGGGGTAACGTATGTCTTTCGGGACAAATCCACGGGCTTGCTATCGCGCCGCAGCGGTTGCATCGCCGGCTCTTGGACAGAACGCTAACATGCCGTTCAGACGGGGGTTCCGAAAACGAGACCAGGCAGCACCTGGCGGAATTCGACTGCACACGTTGCAGTCAGCTTCCAGCCAAGGGCGGGTGCTACGCGCGTCACTGGTGGCGCGGTGACGTGTTGGGCATAAATGTGTCATAGCTGCACTTTAAGAAAGAAGTGAGATGACCACGTATTCCAACGAAGCGGTACTTGAAGCGCTGCGGCGGGCGCAATATCGCCAGGTCCCATGGGCTAGAAGGCCGGGTGTTTTCCAATATCTTCGCGCACTAGGCTTGATGGAGACCGTTCGGCAGCGCACTGTCGCGCCGGCTCCGGGTTTCCACGCACCTGTCGACATCGCCGTGCTCACAGAGCGCGGCAGAGCCGAGTTTGCGCGGCTCGCCCATGACGAACGTCTACTCACCTGGACAGCGCAGCGCATGAACGACTACGTCGTCGCCACCGCCGACACGCGGCCTACCGCCGCGCTCGAAGTCCGGCCCTAGGTCCGGCGCGCTGGCAGGCGTTGTTTCCCGGCCGCTTTGAGCGGCTGGCGGTGCCCCATTCCTGCGTCTCCGCCTCATTACACTTGTGCAGCGCCTAGTCTTGCGCGTCCACGGGCTTTAGTACGCAACGACACTGCAAAAAAAAGCCCGTATCGCGAGGATACGGGCGTACCGGATTTACTACTGCCACGCTGTGCTGATGGCGTTAAATCAGACTGGTACAACGCGTGGTGGTTCCCCCAATTATTCGATATGCGCCACGGAGTTTCGCGAGCACGGCGCACGGCCGCCAGTCACGCCCAACTCCGCCTAACGCCGGCGCGTCGGATCCTGTCGGGGCGCCTCGGGTCGCGTACGCACATTGCTGGCGATATCGCCGCGCAAATCTCCGCGCGGCGCCGGCGGGGTGAAGTCCCGGGCGCGCGTATCGCTTTGCTGCCAGGCTTCAATGGTAGCCGGACGATCCGGCCTCCAGTTCCAAGCCTGTTGGCGCTGCTGGGCAAGCGCCGGTGCGGCCATTGATGAAACGACAATGCCGCACAGAAGCAGTGACATTGGTTTCATGCTGAACTCCCGTCAAGCCGATCGAGAAGGCCTGTTTGCATACACATAAGGTATGCCCAGTCACGAAAGCACGCTGTAAGTAATAGTAAATGGATGTTTCACCAGCAACTATCGCGCTGCTTCAGACGTATGAAGCAGCGCGCAGGCAGGCTGGGTGCAATGGCAGGAGACGACTGTGTTGGGCGCGCCGAAGAGCGGTGCCCATGACAGGTACGGCGTGCGTGAAGACGCGTCGACCTGGGTTTGATACATGCCGGGCGCCGCAGGCGCCCGGAGCAAAAGCAGTTCGCGTCAGGCCATCTTGACCGGCGCGCGCCACGATTCCGGATTGGTCCAGAATGCGCCGCGCAGGCGGTCACGGCTCGGTGGTGCCGGCGGTTTCGCCGCGGTCGCGCCAATCCGGCCGCGCAGCGAAATTTCACGGCCGCTCGTGCCGAGTCGCTTAACTATTTCGGCGAGCGTACCATCTGCCTGCCACTCGTCGAAACGACGGCGGCAAGTCGGCGGCGACGGATAGCGGCCCGGCAGTTTGGACCAGCCTTCGCCTGTCGATAGCACCCACAGCACGGCGTTGACAACCGCGCGCGCTTCCACGCGTGGCCGACCGCGCCGTTCGCTCCGTGCGGGCTCCGCACAGAACAACGCCTCGACCAGCGCCCACTCGTTGTCTCTCAAATCGTCGAACAGCATCATGTTTCACCTCAGCGAAGCTAACTCCGGTGCGCTGCCCCGCGCCGCGCACTCTCCATGCACTCGATAGGCGAGTGCCAAGGAGGGTCGGGCTTGCCACGGTCTGCTATGCAGTCAGAATCATGGCGCCGACCCTTGTCCGCATCTAAATGCAGGAAGTGTGCCAAGTTGAGTCCAACCGCCTGAAAGCCCTGTGACAGCGGGCCAGCGCGGGCGCTAGCTAGGGGCGTATAAGAATCCAAAAAACCCATCTCGCAAATCAGGACAATCACCAATCTTGTGCAATCAGGCCCGACCAGCGTGCGTTTGCGCCTTATTGCTGCATTGCAGCGAAACCGCAAAGCGCAGATGCGGTGCCGTCTTTGGCCTTACAATACGCATTAAATGATGCAATTGATGAGGTCGTTAAATGAATGTCACGCTGCGCCAGCTAAGGGTTTTCATCGAGGTGGCCCGTTTGCAGAGCTTCAGCCGCGCCGGCGATGAAATCGGCCTGACGCAGTCGGCGGTCAGCCGTTGCGTGCGGGAACTGGAGAGCGAGATCGGGCTCAAGCTGATCGATCGCACCACCCGGGAGGTGCAACTCACGGACGTGGGCGGAAACCTGGTGTCGAGCGTGTCGCGTCTGCTGACGGACCTTGACGACGCGCTGCGCGAGATCCGCGAAATCGGCGAACAGCGCCGCGGACGCGTGGTGGTAGCCGCCAGCCCGACGGTGGCATGCCGGCTCATGCCGCGCGTGGTGGCCGCGTGCGGGCAGCAATTCCCTTATATCGCGCTCGGCTTGCGCGACGACGTGCAGAGCGACGTGGTGCGCAAGGTCAAGTCGGGCGAGGTTGACTTCGGCGTGATCATCGGCCCGTTTTCCGCCGATGACTTGCTGAGCGAATCGCTGATGACGGATTCGTTCTGCGTCGTCTCGCGCGACGATCATCCGTTGGCGGCGCAGGAGCGGGTGGCGTGGACGGACCTGGACGGCCAGCAACTCGTGATGCTCGATTACGCGTCGGGCAGCCGGCCGATCATCGACGCCGCGATGCAGGAATACGGCGTGAGCGCCCCGGTGGTGCAGGAGTTGGGGCATTCCGCGACTGTTTTCGGGCTGGTCGAGGCGGGCGTCGGCGTGAGCGTGCTGCCCTGGCTGGCCTTGCCCCTGCCGGCGGGCGCCGCGCTGGTGGCCCGGCCGCTCGTGCCGCGCGCGGAGCGTACGGTCGAATTGGTGCGGCGGCGCGACCGCTCGCTGTCCCCGGCAGCGGAGGCGGTGTGGGGACTGATTCGCCAGTTGCCGGGCAGGGCGGAGGATTTGAACTAGTTTGTGGTTGTCGGACGTTTGCGATGTTCCTGCGGGCGGCAAATGCGCGGGCGGCGCGGGGGAGTGCGATATTCCCGCCGGTGGCGAATCTGCGGTCGCGCAGGCAGGACGATATTCGCGTGGGCAGCAAGAGTCCCGCCGCGTGATGCGTGCGACGCCCTCAGGGCTCGGACCGTGCGACGGAACGATCGGGCGCGGATCTCGAGCGTACGTTGCTTCCTGGACGAACCCGGCCAACTGCCAGCAGTATGGCGCCCGGCCGCAACCCGTCCGCGCCCGATCGCCTTGCCACGCATTCTCATCCCCCGACTTCGCGTCCAAAAAGGGACACCAAGCTAAACTATCGCCTCTGCTGAATTTCAACCCATACCCTTGACCCGTCTGGAACCCTCGATGAGCGAATCGGATCTGCCCGTGCCATCCATCCCGAACGCGCGCGATGCCGTGCGCGCGCTGCGTCCTTCGCAGATCCGCGAAGTGGCCAACGCCGGTTTCGGCGTCGCCGACGTGCTGCCGTTCTGGTTCGGCGAATCCGACCGCGTCACGCCCGCCTTCATTCGCGACGCCGCTAGCGCATCGCTCGCGGCCGGCGCGACGTTCTACACGCACAATCTCGGCATCGCACCGCTGCGCGCAGCGCTGGCGGGCTATGTCAGCGAACTGCACGGCACGACGTCGGCCGGGCACATCGCGGTAACCAGCGCGGGCGTCAATGCGCTGATGCTCGCGGCGCAACTCGTGGTGGGCGCGGGCGACCGCGTCGTCGCGGTGACGCCGCTCTGGCCGAATCTGGTCGAGATTCCGAAAATTCTCGGCGCGCATGTCGAAACGGTCGCACTGGGCTACGGCGAGCGCGGCTGGCAACTCGACCTCGGGCAACTGCTGGCAGCGCTGACGCCCGGCACGAAAATGCTGCTGATCAACTCGCCGAACAATCCGACCGGCTGGGTGATGAGCCGCGACGAGCAGCGGGCCGTGCTGGCGCATTGCCGGCGCCACGGCATCTGGATCGTGGCGGACGAAGTCTACGAGCGCCTTTACTATGCGGACGCCGAGCCCGGCGCGGCCGCCGCAGCCTCGCGTACGGCGCCGTCGTTCCTCGATCTGGCCAGCCGCGACGAACGCGTGATCTGCGTCAATTCGTTTTCGAAGGCGTGGTTGATGACAGGCTGGCGGCTCGGCTGGATCGTCGCGCCCGCCTCGTTGATGGACGATCTGGGCAAGCTCGTCGAATACAACACTTCGTGCGCGCCGGCCTTCGTGCAGCAGGCGGGTATCGCGGCCATCGAGCAGGGCGAGCGCCTTACGCGGGAACTGGTGCGCGACCTGAAGGCGTCGCGCGACCATCTGGTGCGCGCGCTTGCCTCGGTGCCCGGCGTCGACGTCAAGGTGCCGCCCGGCGCGATGTACCTGTTTTTCTCGATGCCGGGCGCCTCGCGCAGTCTGGAGCTTTGCAAGGCGATGGTGCGTGACGTCGGGCTCGGCGTGGCGCCGGGCAGCGCGTTCGGTCCGCAAGGCGAGGGCTTCGTGCGCTGGTGCTACGCCTGCGACACGGCGCGGCTGGACGCGGGCGTCGAGCGCCTGAAGCGCTTCCTGGCGCAGCACGCAACGGCCCAGTGAAAGGCGGCTGCGTAGAGCTATCGAACCAACCGGGCGACAAACAGCCGAAGAAAGCGGGTTTTTATCAGATTAAGCCCGCTTTTTGACTAAAGCACGTCCTCGAGATCACGTTTGGAAAATGCGCGGGGGATTTCGTCTTTACGCACTGATTGTTTTTGCGTAATATGGCGCTCAGTCACGCGGTTCCCTTCAGGAATTTCGCTGCTCCGTCCGGCTGGGTTTGGCTCGATTGTCTGTTTCGCCTCCCCCCGGTGCGTGCTCCCATCAATATGACCGATCAGAATCGGGCGAGCGCGTCTTCAGTTCCACATCGTCTGTTTGATCCGGTTCTTTGACCACAGGGTCTGACCTAGCTGCATGAATACCCAAGAGGCGAAGATCGTCCTCGAGACTGCCTTGATCTGCGCGCAGGAGCCGTTAAAGCTCGGCGAGTTGCGCAAGCTCTTTGCCGACGGCGTGTCGGCAGACACCGTTCGGACGTTGCTCGAAGACCTCAAGCAGGACTGGTCTGGGCGCGGTGTGGAGTTGGTCGGGCTGGCGTCGGGCTGGCGGTTTCAAAGCAAGCCCGCGATGCGTTCGTATCTGGATCGTTTGCATCCTGAGAAACCGCCGAAATATTCGCGCGCGGTACTCGAAACGCTCGCGATCATTGCATACCGGCAACCGGTAACGCGCGGCGATATTGAAGAGATTCGCGGCGTGACGGTGAATACGCAGGTCGTCAAGCAGCTCGAAGATCGCGGCTGGATCGAAGTGATCGGCCATCGTGACGTACCGGGTCGCCCGGCACTGTACGCGACCACGCGGCAGTTCCTCGACGACCTCGGGCTGACGGCGTTGGACGAATTGCCGCCGCTTGCCGATCCGTCGGCGCAGTTGAACGCGGATCTGCTCGGTCAGCACGCAATCGAGTTCGCCGAGGCCGATGTCGCACAAGCTTTGGCTCCGGAAGAAGAGCGGGTGGATTCCGGCGTGGTAGTTGGAGCAGGCGAATTTGTAAGCGCAACTGTGGATGGCGAGTCGGAGAATATTCCGCAAGCTACAAACGAAGCGCCGCAATCCGACTCCGCTGAAGCAGCCGGCCATGCCGCAGGCAGTACGCTTGAAGCAGTAGACGAGGCGGCAGGAACAGAAATCGCTGACCAACTCGCTGAACAGCATAAGGCGCAGTACCCTGAGCCAGTGCAATCGGCGCAGTCGGCCGACAGCGCACTGGAAGTCGCGGCGCAAAACGCATCGACTTCATCCGGGACTAATCCGGAAGACGCTGCCGGGCCGGCCGCACACGAACACGCTGAAACGGCACCCCCGGCGAACGTTGTACCGCAGACCGGCGTCGCCGAGTCCGCAGAGAATCACGATCCGGTCTCCCAGGCCGATCCGGCAATACCCGCGCACGACTCGGGCGTACTCCGCAATACGGAGCACGCCGCCGAGCCGAACCCGACCAAGGCGGCGCACGGCGATCCTGTGGATCGCCGCGATGCGGCGCAGGACGCAGGCATTCTGACCGACGACGAACCCGAGTCGCGCAGCGCCTGACGTAACCGAACTTTTTTTGCCACGCCCGCAACGGGCGTGCGCGACCTGACATTTTGAGGTTGTTTTGACACATACCCACGACACCGATTCGTCCGAATCCGAGCGCGCCGTGCCGTCGGCGCGGGCTGACGAAACGCGCACCACGCAAGCGTCGGCAGGCGAGGGCGAGCGCCCGGCGCAGACCACGGAAGCAGACGGCGAAGACCGTCCGCGCCGCGGCCTGCGTCGCGGCCCGCGCAGCCTGATCGCGCGGCGCCGCGCCGGCGCGAAGACGAAGGGCGCCGAAGGCGCGCCCGCGCAAGGGGCGCCGGTCGTCACCGAGGCGCCGCCGGACGGCGAAGTCGTCGCGCAAGTGCGTATGCCGCGCAAGGATGCGGGCGCCAAGGGTCAGGGGCCGCGCCGCAATGCAGCCGGCGCGAAGCGCGAGGGCGCACCGCGTGACGGCGCGCCGCGCGAAGGTCAGCGGGAAGGTCAACGCGAGCGTCAGCCGCGCGAAGGCGGCCAGCGTCAAAACAACCGCCGCGGCGGTGAAGCGCCGGCAGCCGCGGCAGTCGCGGGTCAGGACGATCTGTTCTCGTACGTCACGTCGCCCGCGTTCGACGCCGACAACAGCGCCACCGGCGGCGTGCGCGCGCCGATGCTGCGCCGTGGCAAGCCGGCCGCGCCCAAGCGCGTGCTCGCGGCGGACGACGATGCGCCGAAGCTGCACAAGGTGCTGGCCGAAGCCGGCATGGGTTCGCGTCGCGACATGGAAGAACTGATTGTCGCCGGCCGCGTGTCGGTGAACGGCGAGCCGGCTCACATCGGCCAGCGCATCATGCCGACCGACCAGGTCCGCATCAACGGCAAGCCGGTCAAGCGCAAGCTGGCCAACAAGCCGCCGCGCGTGCTGCTGTATCACAAGCCGACCGGCGAGATCGTCAGCCACGCGGATCCGGAAGGCCGTCCGTCGGTGTTCGACAATCTGCCGCCGATGAAAACCGCCAAGTGGCTCGCGGTCGGCCGTCTCGACTTCAACACCGAAGGTCTGCTGATGCTGACCACGTCGGGCGATCTGGCGAACCGTTTCATGCACCCGCGTTATAGCGTCGAACGTGAATATGCGGTGCGCGTGGTCGGCGAATTGGCTGAAGGCATGCGTCAGAAGCTGCTGAACGGCGTCGAGCTGGAAGACGGCCCGGCGAACTTCCTGCGTATCCGCGATGGCGGCGGCGAAGGCACGAATCACTGGTATCACGTCGCGCTCGCCGAAGGGCGTAACCGCGAAGTGCGTCGTATGTTCGAAGCGGCCGGCCTGATGGTCAGCCGCCTGATCCGGACCCGTCACGGCCCGATCTCGCTGCCGAAGGGTCTCAAGCGCGGCCGCTGGGAAGAACTCGAAGACAACCAGGTGCGGGCGCTGATGGCGTCGGTCGGCCTGAAGGCGCCGACTGAAGAAAAGGGCGGTCGCCGGGAAGCGCCAGAACGCAAGCAGCCGGATCCGATGCAGACGTCGATGGGCTTCATCAGCCGCGAACCCGTGCTGATGTCGCACGGCCGCTTCGACCAGCAGCAACCGCGTGGCCAGGGTCAAGGCCGGCGCGGTGCGGCGGGCGGCGGCGTCGGTGGCGGCGCGGGTGCCGGTTTCGGCGGTGGTTACGGCAATCGCGGGGCCGGACGCGGCGCCGGCGGTTTCAGCGGCCCGATGGGCGGCGGCGCGGGCGGCCCGCGTGGCGGCCGTGAAGTCGATGGCAACCGCGCACCGTCGAACAATGGCAACCGTGCGGCTGGCGGCGGCAAGCGCGCCGGCGGCAGCGGCGGCCCGAATCCGGGTAGCGGCGGTGGCAACCGCGGGTCGGGTGGCAATCGCGGCGGCGCCGGCAACCGCGCGGGCGGCGGCAACGCCAACGCCGGCGGCGCCAATCGTGGCGGCGGCGCACCTCGCGGCCGTTCGCGCGGCCGCTGAGCATTACGCCAGCCAAGCATGCCGGTCAGCCGCGGATTTTTTTATCGATCTTTCGCCGGCGACCGTCAGAGTCGATCGACGAACGCCATTGGCTTGGCGCCGCTCGCATTTCATGTGATGCATAAAACCGCGGCGTAAATGGAAGTGGGGGCGGATTTCATTCGCTCCGCGTGTCGGCTGCGGGTTAGGGGCGGCGTGAGCCGCCTTGCAAAAGAGCAAAGCGCCGTCATATCGTTGCAAGATTCCCATGAAATCAAGCGGAAAAGCGCGTTGGGCGGCGTTCTGCGGTTTGCGTTTGTCCTGAAAAATGGCTACAATCGCGGAGTCGCTGGGCGTGCGGCTTTTTATGTGCGGCTCAGGTGCGACCACCGGTAATAAGATGATGGGCGTTTAGCCCATTTTTTTTTGCCGCGCAGTTCTCAGTGGTTCGGCATCTCGGGTAGCACGAACGTGCGCCGGCTTGGCGCGCGGCCCGCATTGGTTGTTTGCAAAACAAGCGGCAGGCTCGCTGCGCGAACATCTAAGAGGGCACTGTGCAACTGACGGAACTGATTGAAACCACGGTCGTGGGACTCGGCTACGAGCTCGTCGATCTCGAGCGCACCGGGCGCGGCATGTTGTGTATCTATATCGACCAGCCGGCCGGCATCGCGATCGAAGACTGCGAGAAAGTCACGCGTCAGCTCCAGCACGTTTTGACGGTCGAAAATATCGATTACGAGCGGCTTGAAGTATCGTCGCCGGGGCTCGACCGCCCGCTGAAAAAACTGGCGGATTTTGAACGCTTCGCAGGCAGCGAAGTGGTAATCACATTGAAAAAGCCATTGGACGGACGGAAATCGTACCGGGGCATCCTGCATGCTCCGCAAGGCGAGACGATCGGTCTGGAATTTGAAGGGAAGGAAGGCGCCGCGATGCTCGATTTCACGCTCGCGGATATCGATAAGGCACGCCTCGTTCCGAAGTTTGACTTTAGGAGCCGCAAACAATGAGTCGCGAAGTGTTGATGCTGGTGGATGCGCTGGCACGCGAGAAGAACGTCGACAAAGACGTGGTATTTGCCGCGCTCGAGGCGGCCCTCGCTTCGGCCTCCAAGAAACTCTTCGAAGAAGACGCGGATATTCGCGTCCAGATCGATCGTGAAAGCGGCGAACACGAAACGTTTCGACGCTGGAAAGTGGTGCCGGACGAAGCCGGTTTGCAGGAGCCGGATCAGGAAATCCTGCTGTTCGAAGCACGCGAACAGAAGCCCGAGATTCAGCTCGACGAATTCATCGAGGAACCGGTGCCGTCGATCGAATTCGGCCGTATCGGTGCGCAGGCCGCCAAGCAGGTAATCTTGCAGAAGGTGCGCGACGCTGAACGCGAACAGATTCTGAACGACTTCCTCGAGCGCGGCGAGCACATCATGACCGGCTCGGTAAAGCGTCTCGACAAGGGCAATTTCATTGTCGAAACCGGCCGTGTCGAAGCGCTGCTGCGCCGCGATCAGCTGATTCCGAAGGAAAACCTGCGCGTGGGCGACCGCGTGCGTGCCTACATCGCAAAGGTTGATCGCACCGCGCGCGGTCCGCAGATCGAACTGTCGCGTACGGCTCCCGAATTCCTGATGAAGCTGTTCGAGATGGAAGTGCCGGAAATCGAACAAGGCCTGCTGGAAATCAAGGCGGCCGCGCGCGATCCAGGCGTGCGCGCGAAGATCGGCGTGGTCGCGTACGACAAGCGCATCGATCCGATTGGCACGTGTGTCGGTATTCGCGGTTCGCGCGTGCAGGCGGTGCGTAACGAGCTCGGTGGCGAAAACGTCGACATCGTGCTATGGTCGGAGGATCCCGCACAGTTTGTGATCGGCGCGCTCGCGCCGGCAGCCGTCCAGTCGATCGTCGTCGATGAAGAAAAACATTCGATGGACGTCGTCGTAGACGAAAACGAACTGGCGGTCGCGATCGGCCGCAGCGGCCAGAACGTGCGTCTTGCCAGCGAACTCACCGGCTGGCAGATCAACATCATGACGCCGGACGAATCTGCGCAAAAGCAGAATCAGGAGCGCGGCGTATTGCGTGACCTGTTCATGGCGCGTCTCGATGTCGACGAAGAAGTCGCCGACATCCTGATCGACGAAGGCTTTACGAGCCTCGAAGAGATCGCTTATGTGCCGCTCAACGAAATGCTCGAAATCGAAGCATTCGACGAAGACACCGTTCACGAACTGCGTAACCGCTCGCGCGACGCGCTGTTGACGCAGGCAATCGCGAATGAAGAAAAGGTCGAAAATGTAGCACTCGACCTGAAGAGCCTGGACGGCATGGACGCCGACCTGCTCGCCAAGCTGGCCGAACATCAGATCCAGACGCGCGACGAACTCGCCGAACTGGCTGTGGATGAACTGGTCGAGATGACCGGAATGGAAGAGGATGCCGCTAAGGCGTTGATCATGAAAGCACGTGAACACTGGTTCCAGTGAGAAATGACCATGGCGCACTAAATTGAAGCGGCCGTCAGGCCGCATGACCCGATGCTAACCGCAAGGAATCGGTCCTTGCATTAAGAGGAATGAATGGCGAGTAACAACGTAGCCCAATTTGCCGCGGAACTGAAAATGCCTGCAGGCGTGCTGCTTGAGCAGCTGCAGGCGGCGGGCGTCACAAAAGCGAGCGAAGACGACAGCTTGTCCGAAACGGACAAGGCGCGTCTGCTCGACCACTTGCGCAAGTCTCACGGCTCGACTGATGCTGACAAGCGCAAGATTACGCTGACGAAACGGCATACGTCGGAAATCAAGCAATCCGATGCGACGGGCAAAGCTCGCACCATTCAGGTCGAGGTGCGCAAGAAGCGCACTTTCGTCCGCCGCGACGAAACCTCCGCTGAAAACGGAGATGCATCGAATCATGTGGCCGAGGCCGACGTCGACGATCTTGAACTTCAGCGTCGTGAAGAGGAAGCTCGTCACGAAGCCGAGCTGCTCGAAAAGCAGGCTCAGGAGCTGAAGGCGCGTCAGGAACAACTCGAACGCGAAGAAGCGGAACGTCAGGCGCGCGAAGCGGCTGCTGAAGCCGAGCGGCGCCGCGCCGAAGAAGAAGCCGCGAAGAAGCGTGCTGCGGCCGAGGCGGCAGCTCGCGAGCAGGCACAGGCTGCCAAGCCGGCACAAGCTGCGCAACCCGCGGCCGCGAAGGCTGAACCGGTCGCTGCCAAGGCAGCGGAGCCGGCGGTCGCCAAGCAAAGCGAGCAGGATGACGAGCGCGCCGCAGCAGAGCGCGCCGCGCAACGCGAAGCCGCGAAGAAAGCAGAAGACGCAGCGCGTCAGGCTGCTGAAAAAGCGCGTGCCGAGCAGGAACAGATCGCCAAGCGCCGTGCCGCGGCTGAAGCCGAAGCGCGCGCGATTCGCGAAATGATGAACACGCCGCGCAAGGCGCAGGTCAAGGCGCCGGAACCGGCACCGAAGCCCGCTGAGCCGGCCAAGGCCGCGGAAGCCAAGGGCACGCTGCACAAGCCGGCGCGTCCGGCTGGTGAAGCACCGGCGCGTCCGGCAGCGAAGAAGCCGGCTGCTGCGGCTCCGGCTGCCACGACCACGCCTTCTGCCGGCGACAAGAAGAAGCCGGGCGGCGGCAAGGGCGGCTGGCAGGACGACGCCGCAAAGCGCCGCGGTATCAAGACGCGCGGCGATACGAGCGGCGGTGTCGATCGCGGCTGGCGCGGTGGCCCGAAGGGTCGCGGCAAGCATCAGGATCAGAACACCACGTTCCAGGCGCCGACGGAACCGATCGTGCGTGAAGTGCACGTGCCGGAAACCATCACGGTCGCCGATCTGGCGCACAAGATGGCGGTGAAGGCGTCGGAAGTCATCAAGTCGATGATGAAGCTCGGCCAGATGGTCACGATCAACCAGATGCTGGACCAGGAAACGGCGATGATCATCGTCGAGGAACTGGGTCACCACGCGGTGGCGGCCAAGCTGGACGATCCGGAAGCCATGCTGGTCGAAGGCGAAATCTCCGATGCGGAATCGTTGCCGCGTCCGCCGGTCGTCACGGTCATGGGTCACGTCGACCACGGCAAGACGTCGTTGCTCGATTACATCCGCCGCGCCAAGGTTGCAGCGGGCGAAGCGGGCGGGATTACGCAGCACATCGGCGCTTACCACGTCGAAACGCCGCGCGGCGTCATCACGTTCCTCGACACGCCGGGTCACGAAGCCTTTACGGCCATGCGTGCCCGCGGTGCGAAGGCAACTGACATCGTGATTCTGGTGGTCGCAGCCGACGACGGCGTGATGCCGCAAACGAAGGAAGCGATCGCTCACGCGAAGGCCGGCGGCGTGCCGCTCGTCGTCGCGATCAACAAGATCGACAAGCCGGATGCGAATCCGGACCGCGTCAAGCAGGAACTCGTCGCTGAAGGCGTCGTGCCGGAAGAATACGGTGGCGATTCGCCGTTCGTGTCGGTGTCGGCCAAGACCGGCGCGGGCATCGACGATCTGCTCGAAAACGTATTGCTGCAAGCCGAAGTGCTGGAACTGAAGGCACCGGTCGAAGCACCGGCCAAGGGTCTCGTCATCGAAGCGAAGCTCGACAAGGGTAAGGGTCCGGTCGCAACGATCCTGGTCCAGTCGGGTACGCTGAACCGCGGCGACGTGGTGCTGGCAGGTAGCGCCTACGGTCGCGTGCGAGCCATGCTCGACGAAACCGGCAAGCCGACCAAGTCGGCGGGTCCGTCGATCCCGGTCGAAATTCAGGGTCTCTCGGAAGTGCCGCAAGCTGGCGAAGAAGTCATCGTCATGCCGGACGACCGCAAGGCGCGTGAAGTCGCGCTGTTCCGTCAAGGCAAGTTCCGCGACGTCAAGCTGGCCAAGCAACAGGCCGCGAAGCTCGAAAACATGCTGGAACAGATGGGCGAAGGCGAAGTGGCGTACATGCCGCTCATCGTCAAGGCCGACGTGCAAGGTTCGCAAGAAGCGTTGGTGCAGTCGCTGCTCAAGCTTTCTACCGACGAAGTGCGCGTGCAGATCGTGCACGGCGCCGTGGGTGGCATCAGCGAGTCCGACGTCAACCTGGCAACGGCTTCGAAGGCGGTCATCATCGGCTTCAACACCCGTGCGGACGCGCAGGCTCGCAAGCTGGCGGAAAGCAACGGCGTCGATATTCGCTACTACAACATCATCTATGACGCAGTAGATGAGGTGAAGGCCGCGATGTCGGGCATGCTGGCACCGGAGAAGCGCGAAATCGTCACGGGTACGGTCGAAGTGCGCCAGGTCTTCAAGGTACCGAAGATCGGCGCGGTGGCCGGCTGTATGGTCACGGACGGCTTCGTCAAGCGCTCGTCGTCGGTGCGCGTGCTGCGCAACAACGTCGTCATCTTCACGGGCGAGCTCGATTCGCTCAAGCGCTTCAAGGACGACGTGAAGGAAGTCCGTCAGGGCTTCGAGTGCGGTATGTCGATCAAGAACTTCAACGATATCGTCGAAGGCGATCAGTTCGAAGTCTTCGAGATCACCGAAGTCGCGCGTACGCTGTAATTCACGCGGCACGGCTCTAGGGGCGGAGCGGGCTTTAACGCCCGCTCCGCCCGTTGTTTTTGGGGCCACGCGGTTTGTTCGTGTCCGTCGCGCAAAGCGCCTGCGGCCGAGTTTCGTCTGGTCATCCGGGCAGTTTGAATGCCGCAAGGATAAAAGCCCAAAACGCGGCAGCGCGAATCACTTTTTGCATCCGTCAGAACGGATCACATCACACCATGCCTAAAAAACGTTCTTCTCCCAATCGCAACGTGCAGATCGCCGATCAGATCCAGCGCGATTTGTCCGAGCTGCTGCGCGAGGTCAAGGATCCGCGCATCGGCATCGTCACGATTCAAAGCGTCGAGCTGACGCCTGACTATGCGCACGCGAAGGTCTATTTCACGACGCTCACCGGCGATCCGCAGCAGACTCTCGAAGCGCTCACGCATGCGGCCGGCCATCTGCATAATCAGCTGTTCAAGCGCCTGCATATCCATACCGTGCCGACGCTGCATTTCCATTACGACAAGACGATCGAGCGCGCCGTCGAGATGTCGCGCTTGATCGACGAAGCCAACGCGAATCGCGCGAAAGAAGACTGAGCGCGCTGTTTGTCGTGGCGCTCGCTGCCATGCCTGAGTCGCCATGCGCTCAGCGCTGTTTCCCGTATCCTTCGAAGACTTTCGTCTTTCTGACATGACCGCACCTCAACGTCCCCGCGTGCCGCGTCGCGCGCTCGACGGCGTGCTGTTGCTCGACAAGCCGCTCGGCCTGTCGAGCAACGACGCGCTGATTCGCGCGAAGCGTCTCTATCTGGCGAAAAAGGCGGGCCACACCGGCACGCTCGATCCCTTGGCCACAGGCTTGCTGCCGCTCTGTTTCGGCGAAGCCACCAAGTTTTCGCAGGACCTGCTCGAAGCCGACAAGACGTATGAGGCCACCATGCGTCTCGGTGTCCGCACGACCACCGGCGACGCCGAAGGCGAAGCGATCGATACGCGTGAAGTAACCTGCGACGAGGCCGCGATTCTGGCGGTTCTGCCGACATTCCTCGGCGAAATCACGCAGGTTCCACCAATGTATTCGGCGCTCAAACGCGACGGCAAACCGCTGTACGAATACGCGCGCGCGGGCCAGACGGTGGAGCGGGAGGGGCGTCAGGTGACGATCCTCGCGCTCGAGATGCTCGCCTGCGCATTGCCGGACGTAACGTTTCGCGTGACGTGCAGCAAGGGCACGTATGTGCGCACGCTGGCCGAGGATATCGGCGAAGCGTTGGGTTGCGGTGCGCATCTGGTGGCGCTGCGGCGCACCGGTGTCGGCGCACTGACGCTCGACAATTCGGTGACGCTCGACGCGTTGTCCGATGCGGCCGAAAGCGAACGCGATGCATGGCTGCAACCGGTGGATGCGTTGCTGTCGACGTTCCCGCTCGTGCGGTTGAATGAAGACGCGACGCGCCGCTTCCTGCACGGCCAGCGGTTGAAGCTGTCCGAGTTGACCATCACGGGCGATGCAGTGAATGCACCGCGCGTCCGGGTGTACGCGGAGCAAGGGCGTCTGCTTGGCGTCGCCAAACAAGGCGAGGGCGTGCTGGCGCCCGAGCGGCTGGTCGTCACGACGGAGAGCTGAACGCCCTGTATGCCCTGTAGGTGGCGCAACGCGCGACAAACGCGCTGCAAAGAAAAAGGCGGGACCGCTCAAGAAGCGGTCCCGCCTTTTTTATATCGTTTTGCTGGATACGGACTTGAGCCGGAAACTCAGTGCGCCGCTGCCGCCGCCGCACCCGCGTCGCCACCGGCACGTTCTGGCTTCGTGATCCAGATCAACGCGATCAACGCGATAAAGATCCCGGCGGACACGAAGAACAGATCGTTCACACCAAGTTGCGCGGCCTGCTGCGTCGCCATCGTGTTGAACAGGCCGTATGCCTGCGGTTGACTGAAGCCTGCCGCGCCCATTTGGCGGATCGACTGGTCGAACACCGGGTTGTACGCGTTAGCCTGTTCGGCCAGTTGCGCGTGATGCATGATCGTGCGGTGATCCCACGCTGTCTGGAAAATCGATGTGCCAATGCCGCCGCACATGATCCGCACGAAATTCGACAGGCCCGACGCCGCCGGAATCCGGTTGCCCGGCAGTCCCGACAGGGTGATCGACACCAGCGGGATGAAGAACCCCGCCATACCGATCCCTTGAATCAAGGTAGGCACGAGCAGCGAAAACGTATCGACGCCGGTCGTATAACGCGAGCGCATCCAGAAACACAGCGCGAACACCAGAAACGACAGGGTCGCGATATAGCGCGGATCGGTGCGCGGCAAAATCTTGCCGGTGATCGGCGACAGCAGGACGGCGAACAGGCCGACCGGCGCCATCACCAGACCGGCTTCGGTCGCGGTGTAGCCGATATCGGTTTGCAGCCACAACGGCAGCAACACCAGGTTGCCGAAATAGAGGCCATAGCCGATCGACAGCGCGACGGTGCCGCCCGTGAAATTGCGCCGGCTGAATAGCGACAGGTCCACCACCGGGTGTTCGGCCGTCAATTCCCACACGATAAAGAACGCGAGCGCGATCACCGCGACCAGCGCCAGTACGACGACTGTTGTCGACGAAAACCAGTCGAGATCCTTGCCTTTGTCGAGCATGACCTGCAGCGAGCCGACCCAGACGATCAGCAGGCCGAGACCGACGCCATCGATAGGCGCTTTTCTGATGATCGAATCGCGATTACGGAAGATCATCCACGTCGCCCCGGCGGCAATCGCGCCGACCGGAATGTTGACGTAGAAAATCCACGGCCACGAGATGTTGTCCGAGATCCAGCCGCCGAGAATCGGGCCGGCCACCGGCGCGATCAGCGTGGTCATCGCCCACATGGATAACGCCATGGGCGCTTTGGCGCGTGGATAGCTCGCCAGCAGCAGCGTTTGCGACAGCGGAATCATCGGACCGGCCACGGCGCCTTGCAATACGCGTGAAGCGAGCAGAAAGGGCAGGGTCGGCGCGAGGCCGCACATCCACGACGAGATCACGAACAGGATGATCGACGCCATGAACAGCCGCACCTGGCCAATGCGTTCGGTCAGCCAGCCGGTGAGCGGCACGGAGATCGCGTTGGCAACCGCGAACGAGGTGATTACCCACGTGCCCTGGTCGGACGACACGCCGAGGTCACCCGAAATCGAGGGAATCGATACGTTGGCGATCGACGTGTCGAGCACGTTCATGAAAACGGCGAGCGACACCGCTATGGTGCCGATCACCAGTTGCGCGCCCTCGAGCGGCGGATGAGGAACTTGCGCCTGAGCCTGAGCCATTAAAAAAGCCTTGTCTGGATCGTCGCGTGCCTTACATCACCTTCGCTGCGACAGGCTTCGCGCCGTCGGCCTGAGACGACTTTTGCGAGCCGCCGTTCGGGCCGGCGTTTTGCGAAATGATGCGGGCGATTTCCGCATCGGCTTCGTCACCGTACTTCTCGAACACGGCGGTCTGGTAGACCGTGTTCGGCGCCTGGCCGAGCTGGCCGCCGTTGTCGTCCTTGATGCTGACGTCGGCTTGCATGGACAGGCCGATACGCAGCGGATGCTGTTCCAGTTCCTTCGGATCGAGCGCGATCCGCACCGGCAGACGCTGCACCACCTTGATCCAGTTGCCGGTCGCGTTCTGCGCGGGCAGCAGCGAGAACGCCGAACCCGTGCCCGCCGAGAAGCCGACCACCTTGCCGTGGTACACCACCGACGAACCGTACACGTCGGCCGTCAGTTCGACCGGCTGGCCGATGCGCATGTGCTTGAGTTGCACTTCCTTGAAGTTTGCGTCGACCCACACGCCGCCGAGCGGCACGATCGCCATCAGCGGGGTGCCCGGCGAGACGCGCTGGCCGACCTGCACCGAGCGCTTCGCCACGTAACCGGTGACAGGCGCCGGCAGGTTGTTACGCGCGTTGTTCAGGTACGCGTCGCGGACCTTCGCGGCGGCGGCCTGCACGTTCGGGTGATTCGCGATCGTGGTGTTGGCGGTCAGCGCGCGGTTCGAGTTCAATTGCTGCTGGGCGGCGTCGACGGCGGCTTGCGCGCTCTTCACGGCGTCGCGGGCGTGCGAGATTTCTTCTTGCGACACGGCGCCGGTTTGCGCGACCGTCATGCGGCGCTTCAGGTCGTCCTGGGCGCGCGACAGATCGGCCTGACGCTGGGCCACTTGCGCCTGGTATTGATTGTCGTCGGCGAACAGGCCGCGCACCTGACGCACGGTCTGCGCGAGATTCGCTTCGGCCTGTTCCAGCGCGACGCGGGCGTCGGCCGGATCGAGCACGACGAGCGGGTCGCCCACCTTCACCGTTTGCGTGTCGTCCGCGTTCACGGCGACGACCGTGCCGGTGACTTGCGGCGTGATCTGCACGACATTGCCGTTCACGTACGCGTCGTCGGTGTCTTCATGGAAGCGCGCGACGAGGAAGTAGTACAGGCCATAAGCGATCGCGGCGATCAGGATCACGATGACGAGCAGCGTCATCATGCGCTTGCGTTTGCCGTTGTTCGCCGGTGGTTGCGCTGGCGGTTGCGTCGGCTGCGGGGCCGATTGAGTCGGCTGTGTAGTTGCCGCGGGCTGTTGGGTGGTGCTCATTGATGTGCTCCGGGTTCTTTCAGACGTCGTCGTTTATTCGGATGTTCGTGCGTGTGTTCGATCTGGCCGGCGTTCGCGTGCTCAGTTTGCCGATGCGGTCGCGGCGGTGGCCGATGCCGGAGCATCGGTCGGCACCACGAGGCCGGTCTGTGTCGCGTCGAAACCGCCGCCGAGCGCCTTGATGAGGCCGATTTGCATGTCGCGGCGGCGCATCTTCAGGCCGGTCACCGTCTGGTCGGCGGCAAGGCGGTTCTGGTCGGCGGTCAGCACCTGCAACTGCGGCGACAAACCGGCCTTGTAGCGGATCACAGCCAGCTCGTACGCCTTGGTCGATGCGTCGAGCGCGCGTTGTGCGTCGCCTTGCTGCTGGTCGATCGAACGGATCGACGACACTTGTGTCGCGACGTCCGAGAGGGCGCTGATCAGCGTCTGGTTGTAGTTGGCCACGTCCAGGTCGAAGTCGGCGTAGCGTCCCTTCAGTTGCGAGCGCAGCGCGCCGGCGTCGAAGATCGGCAGGTGAATGGCCGGCCCGAATTGCATCTGACGGCTGCTGGATTTGAGGAAACGGCCCCAGCCGAACGCGTCGAAACCGAAGCCCGCCGCGAGGTTCACGTCAGGGAAGAATTCGGCTTTGGCTTCCTTCACGTCGTGCAGCGCGGCTTCCACTTGCCAGCGCGCGGCGACGATGTCCGCGCGACGCGCGACGAGGTCGGCGGGCAGATTGTTCGGCAGCGCCACGCTGTCGCCCTTGGTCAGCGTGGGCTGCGCGATTTGCAGGCCGCGATCCGGACCCTTGCCGAGCAGCGCGCCCAATTGATAGCGCACGACGGTGATCTGGCCGTCGAGGTCGGTCAAATTGGACTGGCTGGTCGCGATGTTGCCGTTCGCGGTCTGCCGCTCGACATTGGTGTCGAGGCCGGCGATCACGCGGCCGTTCGTGATGCGGCCGATATCCTGGCGGTTGGCGATTTCGCGCGCGGCGATGTCGCGGAATGCGTACAGCTGCGCGAGCTGGTTATACGTGCTGGCCACCGACGCCGCGAGCGTCACGCGCGCCTGCTGCATGTCGGCCTCAGCGGCTTTTTCCTGCGACACGGCCTGACCCAGACGCTCGCGATTCTTGCCCCACAGATCCAGATCCCACGACGCGCTCGCGAGCACGTTGTTCTCGCTATACCAGGTGCCGCCGTACGGAGGCGGGTAGAGAGCGTTCTCCGAGAACAGTTCGCGGGTCCACGAATAGCTGCCGTTGACTTTCGGGTACAGCGCCGAGCGCGAACTCTCGATATACGAAGAAGCCTTGGCGAGACGCGCCTGCGCCTGCGCGATCGACGGGCTGCCTTCCAGCGCTTCGGCGATCAGCTTGGGCAGTTGCGGGTCGCCGAACTGGTTGGCCCAGTCGAGCGAGGGCCACTGGCCGCCCTGACCGGCGAGGCTCTGGGTGGACTCGTATTGAGCGGGCGACGAGATCTGCTTGTCGCTTTTCATACCGAAGTAGTTCGCGCACCCCGTAAGGGCAAGCGCCGTCACCGCGGCGGCGACAGCGGCCCGGCTCGAAAGCGCGGGCGCGGACAGGGAAAGGGATTTCATCGCTCGACTCTTTGAGTGGAATGTAATGATGGACACTGCAAGCAATTTCTTACGATTTGCTGTCAAAATTGCTTGCTGCATCACGGGTTAGTCCCGTTTGTTCGCCGGAATTGATGAGCACGCGACGCAGCATGCTCTTCAGAAAACCCACTTCTTCCGGGGTGAAGCCGCCCAGGAGGCTATCCAGCACGCCGTTGAAAATAGCTGGCATTTTGGCGGCGATGGCGTGACCCTCCGGCGTGAGCGCGAGGCGCACGACGCGCCGGTCTTCGTTGCTGCGCACCCGGGTCAGCAGGCCGCGTTTCTCCAACCGGTCGATGAGACGCGTGACCGCGCTTGCGTCGATGCCGTATTCGCGGGCCAGTTCGGCCGCCAGCAGGCATTTGCCGCTCGCCACCATGAACAGGATGCTGCCCTGCTGGCTGGTGATGCCGAGTTCGGCCATGCTGCGCTGGGTGACCAGGTTGGACAGCGTCGATTTCACTCGCGAGATCAGATAGCCGACGCTCTCGCCTAGCTGATATTCGCTGAGGTCCGGCGTGGGTGTAGCGGACGGCTCCGTCATGATTCTCGTGCGAATGCAATGGTTGACTAGGCAGGATTATAGAGGGCGGTTGGTTGACGCGGCAAGTGTTATTACAGCTTAGGCAAGGAACTTTCCCCGCTCAAGTCATAATCCGCGTGATTTTGCGTAGGATTTCGCCCGCCTGCTTACGTTTCGTTTCTGACGCGCCGCTGCGCCGCCGACTGCGGCCTATCAGGGAATACCAGAAAGCTTCATTTGCACGTGCTACAATATTGGGTTCCCAAAAGTGCGCTTTGGGCTTTGTTGGTTTCGTTCACACAATGCTGCTGCTGGCGCACTCAACTGTCTCCAGGTTCCTATGACTCGCGCCCTACGCAACATCGCCATCATTGCTCACGTCGACCACGGCAAGACCACGCTCGTCGACCAGCTCCTCCGCCAGACCGCCACGTTCCGTGACAACCAGCAGATCGCTGAGCGCGTGATGGACTCGAACGACATCGAAAAAGAACGTGGCATCACGATTCTTTCGAAGAACTGCGCGGTCGAATACGAAGGCACGCACATCAACATCGTCGACACGCCGGGCCACGCGGACTTCGGCGGCGAAGTGGAGCGCGTGCTGTCGATGGTCGACTCGGTGCTGCTGCTGGTCGACGCCGTCGAAGGTCCGATGCCGCAAACGCGCTTCGTGACCAAGAAGGCGCTGGCGCTCGGTCTGAAGCCGATCGTCGTGATCAACAAGGTGGACCGTCCGGGCGCGCGTATCGACTGGGTGATCAACCAGACGTTCGACCTGTTCGACAAGCTGGGCGCAACCGACGAACAACTCGACTTCCCGATCGTCTACGCATCGGGTCTGAACGGCTACGCAGGCTTGACCCCGGACGTGCGCGAAGGCGATATGCGCCCGCTGTTTGAAGCCGTGCTGCAACACGTGCCGGTTCGCCCGGCCGATCCGTCGGCTCCGCTGCAATTGCAAATCACGTCGCTGGACTACTCGTCGTATGTCGGCCGTATCGGCGTGGGCCGCATCACGCGCGGCACGATCAAGCCGGGCATGTCCGTCGCCGTGCGTTCGGGTCCTGACGGCGCGATTCTGAACCGCAAGATCAACCAGGTGCTGTCGTTCAAGGGCCTCGAGCGCGTGCAGGTCGATTCGGCTGAAGCCGGCGACATCGTGCTGATCAACGGTATCGAAGAAATCGGCATTGGCGTGACCATCTGCGCACCGGAACAACCGGAAGCGCTGCCTATGATCACCGTCGACGAACCGACGCTGACCATGAACTTCCTCGTCAATTCGTCGCCGCTGGCCGGCCGCGAAGGCAAGTTCGTCACGAGCCGTCAGATCCGTGACCGCCTGATGAAGGAACTGAACCACAACGTCGCACTGCGCGTGAAGGAAACCGGCGACGAAACCACGTTCGAAGTGGCGGGCCGCGGTGAACTGCACCTGACCATTCTGGTGGAGAACATGCGCCGCGAAGGCTACGAGCTGGCCGTGTCGCGTCCGCGCGTGGTTATGACGGAAGTCGACGGCGTGAAGCACGAGCCGTACGAAAACCTGACCGTCGACATGGAAGACGGCCACCAGGGCGGCGTGATGGAAGAGCTGGGCCGCCGCAAGGGCGAAATGCTCGACATGGCGTCGGACGGCCGTGGCCGTACGCGTCTCGAGTACCGTATTTCGGCGCGTGGCCTGATCGGCTTCCAGTCGGAATTCCTCACGCTCACCCGCGGCACGGGCCTGATGAGCCACACGTTCGACTCGTATCAGCCGGTCAAGGAAGGCGCGGTCGGCGAGCGTCGCAACGGCGTGCTGATTTCGCAGGACGACGGCGCCGCTGTCGCGTACGCGCTGTGGAAGCTGCAGGATCGCGGCCGTATGTTCGTGTCGCCGGGCGAGCCGCTGTACGAAGGCATGATCATCGGCATTCACAGCCGTGACAACGACCTGGTCGTGAACCCGATCAAGGGCAAGCAGCTGACCAACGTGCGTTCGTCGGGTACGGACGAAGCGGTGCGCCTCGTGCCGCCGATCCAGATGTCGCTGGAATACGCGGTCGAATTCATCGACGACGACGAACTGGTCGAAGTCACGCCGCAATCGATCCGTCTGCGTAAGCGCTACCTGAAGGAACACGAGCGTCGCAGCGCGAGCCGCAAGGGCGCGGTGGACTAAGCGAGCGGGCGTCATCGGCTGCGGCCGGTGCGACGCTTTAGCAGCACAGTCAGGCAAAAGCCACCTCCGGGTGGCTTTTGCCGTTTCTGGGCTTCGGTAACTGGATAACCGCTGCGGGCGGCCGACGATCTCTTTGTTTCCATTTCATGCAGAAGACCGTTGCGAGCCGTGAAAATCGCCCGAAAGCCCGTCGCGACGGGCTTGAGCGGCAATCCATCTGCTATCTGCACTATCCGTTCTGTGATATGCTCCCCGGGTGCAAAGTTTTAGGTCCTTCCAAGCAAGACTTGATTCGCGCAATCCGCTAAACGGTCAGGCCGTGTCGCGGAAGGTTCTGTAACCCGCTATTTCTCGAGAAACTCGAAGAAAGGTGAGCGTAAAAATGATGAAGCAATTCCAGTCGAACTCTTATCTGTTCGGCGGCAATGCTCCGTACGTAGAAGAAATGTACGAAGCGTATCTCGATAATCCGGCGTCAGTGCCCGAGAACTGGCGCAGCTATTTCGACGCGTTGCAGAACGTCCCTGCATCGGATGGCAGCAATGCGAACGACGTGGCCCATGGCCCGATCGTCGAATCGTTTGCACAACGGGCCAAGGCTAATGCCTTCATCCCGCGCACGGCAGCCGGCGGCGAAGATCTCGCTACCGCTCGCAAGCAAGTCTATGTGCAGTCCCTCATCGGCGCATATCGCTTCCTCGGCTCGCAATGGGCCAATCTCGATCCCCTGAAGCGCCGCGAACGTCCCGCTATTCCCGAACTCGAACCCGCGTTCTACGACTTCACCGAAGCCGACATGGACCAGGAGTTCAGCGCCACGAATCTGTATTTCGGATTCGAGAAAGCGTCGCTGCGCGAGATCGTCAAGGCATTGCGCGACACGTACTGCGGCACGATCGGTGCCGAGTACATGTACATCAGCGATCCGGAACAGAAGCGCTGGTGGAAAGAGAAGCTCGAGTCGATCCGTTCCACGCCGAACTTCTCGAACGAAAAGAAAAAGCACATCCTGAATCGCCTGACGGCCGCTGAAGGCCTCGAGCGCTTCCTGCACACCAAGTACGTCGGCCAGAAGCGCTTCTCGCTCGAAGGCGGCGAAAGCTTCATCGCGTCGATGGACGAAGTGGTCCGCCACGGCGGCGCCAACGGCGTTCAGGAAATCGTCATCGGCATGGCCCACCGTGGCCGTCTGAACGTGCTGGTCAATACGCTCGGCAAGATGCCGGCTGACCTGTTCGCCGAATTCGAAGGCAAGCACCACGACGACCTCCCGGCCGGCGACGTGAAGTACCACAAGGGTTTCTCGTCGGACGTCTCGACGGAAGGCGGCCCGGTTCACCTGTCGCTCGCATTCAACCCGTCGCACCTCGAAATCGTCAACCCGGTGGTCGAAGGTTCGGCGAAGGCCCGTATGGACCGTCGCGGCGACGACAGCGGCCTGCAAGTGCTGCCGGTGCAGATCCACGGCGACGCGGCTTTCGCGGGCCAGGGCGTGGTGATGGAAACGCTGAACCTCGCGCAAACGCGCGGTTACGGCACGCACGGCACGCTGCACATCGTCATCAACAACCAGATCGGCTTCACGACGTCGGACCCGCGCGACTCGCGCTCCACGTTGTATTGCTCGGACGTCGTCAAGATGATCGAAGCGCCGGTGCTGCACGTGAACGGCGACGATCCCGAAGCAGTCGTGCTCGCTACGCAACTGGCAATCGACTTCCGGATGCAGTTCCACAAGGACGTCGTCGTCGACATCGTCTGCTTCCGCAAGCTGGGCCACAACGAGCAGGACACGCCGGCCGTCACGCAGCCGCTGATGTACAAGACGATCGCCAAGCACCCGGGCACGCGCGCGCTGTACGCTGAAAAGCTGGTGCAGCAAGGCGTGATCACCGCGGAAGAAGGCGACGAATTCGTCAAGGCTTACCGCAAGGCGATGGACGAAGGCCATCACACGGTCGACCCGGTGCTCTCGAACTACAAGAGCAAGTACGCGGTGGACTGGGTTCCGTTCCTGAACCGCAAGTGGACCGACGCTGCGGACACCGCAGTGCCGCTCGCGGAACTGAAGCGTCTGGCCGAGCGCGTCACCACGGTGCCGGAAAACTTCAAGGTTCACCCGCTGGTCGAGCGCGTTCTCAACGACCGTCGCGCGATGGGCCGCGGTGAAGCGAAGCTCGACTGGGGCATGGGCGAACACCTGGCCTTCGCGTCGCTGGTCGCGTCGGGTTACGCAGTGCGCCTGACCGGTCAGGACTCGGGCCGCGGCACGTTCACGCACCGTCACGCGGTGCTGCACGATCAGAACCGCGAACGCTGGAACGACGGCACGTATGTGCCGCTGCAGAACATCGCCGATGGTCAGGCGAAGTTCACGGTGATCGACTCGGTGCTGTCGGAAGAAGCGGTGCTGGGCTTCGAATACGGTTACTCGACCGCTGAACCGAATACGTTCGTCGCGTGGGAAGCGCAGTTCGGCGACTTCGTGAACGGCGCGCAAGTCGTGATCGACCAGTTCATCTCGTCGGGCGAAGTGAAGTGGGGCCGTGTTTCGGGTCTCACGATGCTGCTGCCGCACGGCTACGAAGGTCAGGGTCCCGAGCACTCGTCGGCACGTATCGAGCGTTTCCTGCAACTGTGCGCGGATCACAACATGCAGGTCGTTCAACCGACCACGCCGGCGCAGATTTTCCACCTGTTGCGCCGTCAGATGATCCGTCTGTTCCGCAAGCCGCTGATCGTCGCTACGCCGAAGTCGCTGCTGCGCCACAAGGAAGCCGTCTCCGATCTGTCGGAACTGGCCAAGGGCGCGTTCCAGCCGATCCTCGGCGAAGTCGACGAAGCCATCGACGCGAAGAAGGTCAAGCGCGTGATCGTCTGCTCGGGTCGCGTGTACTACGACCTGCTGGCACATCGCCGCGAATCGAAGTCGAACGACGTCGCGATCATCCGTATCGAACAGCTCTATCCGTACGCGCATAAGCAGTTCGAAGCGGAAATGAAGAAGTACGACAACGCGACTGAAGTGGTCTGGGTGCAGGACGAGCCGCAGAATCAAGGCCCGTGGTTCTACATCGAGCACCACCTGAAGGACGGCATGAAGGAAGGGCAGAAGCTGGCATACAGCGGACGTCCGGCTTCGGCCTCGCCGGCAGTCGGCTACTACGCGAAGCACTACGAGCAGCAGAAGGCGCTGGTCGAAGGCGCTTTCGGCCGCCTCAAGAGCTCGTCGATCGCTAAATAATCATTAAAACCGAACCGGGAAAGCGCAACGCGCTTTCCCGTGCCGCATCCGAACAGATCAGTTGCGGCATTCGAGGTTCGCAGGCGGTCGTCGGATCCATGGATCGCGCGCCGTCACCCGATACGTATTCAGGATATTCACAAAATGGCTATTGTTGAAGTCAAGGTCCCCCAGCTCTCCGAGTCGGTCTCGGAAGCCACGATGCTGCAGTGGAAAAAGAAGCCGGGCGAGGCTGTTGCTCAAGACGAAATTCTCATCGAAATCGAGACCGACAAGGTCGTGCTCGAAGTGCCGGCACCCTCGGCCGGCGTGCTCGCGCAAGTCATCGCGAACGACGGCGACACCGTCACGGCTGATCAGGTGATCGCCAAGATCGACACCGAAGGCAAGGCGGGCGCCGCTGCTGTCGAAGCCGAAGTGAAGCCCGCTCCGGAAGCCGCGCCGGCACCCGCCGCCGCAGCGGCTCCGGCGGCTCAAGCCGCATCCGCAACGGGTGCGAACACCGCAGCTTCGCCGGCTGCCGGCAAGCTGATGGCTGAAAAGGGTCTGGGCGCGGGCGACGTGTCCGGCACGGGCCGCGACGGCCGCATCACCAAGGGCGACGTGCTGACCGCCGGTGCTCCGGCTGCCAAGGCCGCACCGGCTCCGGCTCCGGCACCGGCCGCCGCACCGAAGGCTGCCAAGCCGTCGCTGCCGGACGTCAAGGCGCCGGCTTCGGCTGATCAATGGCTGAAGGACCGCCCGGAACAACGCGTGCCGATGTCGCGTCTGCGTGCGCGTATCGCCGAGCGTCTGCTCGAGTCGCAGCAAACCAACGCCATCCTGACCACGTTCAACGAAGTGAACATGGCCCCGGTGATGGACCTGCGCAACAAGTACAAAGACCGCTTCGAGAAAGAACACGGCGTGAAGCTCGGCTTCATGTCGTTCTTCGTGAAGGCCGCGGTTCATGCGCTGAAGAAGTTCCCGCTCGTGAACGCCTCGATCGACGGTAACGACATCGTCTATCACGGCTACTTCGACATCGGTATCGCGGTCGGTTCGCCGCGTGGTCTGGTGGTGCCGATCCTGCGCAATGCAGATCAGCTGAGCCTCGCCGACATCGAGAAGAAGATCGCCGAATTCGGCCAGAAGGCGAAAGACGGCAAGCTGTCGATCGAAGAAATGACCGGCGGTACGTTCTCGATTTCGAACGGCGGTGTGTTCGGTTCGATGCTGTCGACCCCGATCATCAACCCGCCGCAATCCGCGATTCTGGGCGTGCACGCCACCAAGGAACGCGCTGTGGTCGAGAACGGCCAGATCGTGATCCGCCCGATGAACTACCTGGCGCTGTCGTACGACCACCGCATCATCGACGGTCGCGAAGCGGTGCTGTCGCTGGTCGCCATGAAGGATGCGCTGGAAGACCCGGCGCGCCTGCTGCTCGACCTGTAAGCACGGGTTCGGCTGCCGGCTTGTCATTGCGCAAGCCGGCGCCATATATGCAGCAAGCAGTCAGCACGTCTTTCGCATTCCGCAGTACAGGAACGCCGTGCGCCACGAATTGTGACCAATAAGCGTGGCCGCGCGCCGTTCCGCCATCAAAAGGATTGTCATGTCCAAAGAATTTGACGTCGTCGTGATCGGCGCAGGCCCTGGCGGTTACATCGCCGCTATCCGCGCAGCGCAGCTCGGCAAGACCGTCGCATGTATCGAAAAATGGAAGAACCCGGCCGGCGCGCTGAAGCTCGGCGGCACGTGCCTGAACGTGGGTTGCATTCCGTCGAAGGCGCTGCTCGCGTCGTCGGAAGAATTTGAAAACGCGTCGCATCACCTCGCAGACCACGGCATTTCCGTGGAAAACGTGTCGGTCGATATCGCGAAGATGATGGCCCGTAAAGAAGGCATCGTCGAAAAGATGACCAAGGGCATCGAATTCCTGTTCCGCAAGAACAAGATCACGTGGCTCAAGGGTCACGGCAAGTTCACCGGCAAGACGGACGCCGGCGTGCAGATCGAAGTGAGCGGCGAAGGCGAAACGGAGACGGTCACGGCGAAGAACGTGATCATCGCCACGGGTTCGAAGGCACGCCATCTGCCGAATGTTCCGGTCGACAACAAGATCGTCGCCGACAACGAAGGCGCGCTGAGCTTCGAATCCACGCCGAAGAAACTCGCCGTGATCGGCGCGGGCGTGATCGGTCTGGAGCTGGGTTCGGTGTGGCGCCGTCTGGGCGCGGAAGTGACCGTGCTCGAAGCGCTGCCGGAATTCCTCGGCGCGGCTGACCAGGCGCTCGCCAAAGAAGCGGCCAAGCAGTTCAAGAAGCAAGGTCTGGACATCCACGTCGGCGTGAAGGTCGGCGAAGTGACCACGACCGATAACAGCGTGACGATCAACTACACGGACAAGGACGGCAACGCGCAGAAGCTCGAAGCCGACCGCCTGATCGTGTCGATCGGCCGCGTGCCGAACACCGACAACCTCGGTCTCGAAGCGATCGGCCTGAAGGCCAATGAACGCGGCTTCATCGACGTCGACGATCACTGCGCGACGGCGGTGCCGAACGTGTACGCAATCGGCGACGTGGTGCGTGGCCCGATGCTCGCGCACAAGGCGGAAGACGAAGGCGTGCTGGTCGCGGAAATCATCGACGGTCAGAAGCCGCATATCGACTACAACTGCGTGCCGTGGGTGATCTACACCGAACCGGAAATCGCGTGGGTCGGCAAGACGGAACAGCAACTGAAAGCAGAAGGCCGCGAGATCAAGACGGGCCAGTTCCCGATGATGGCGAACGGTCGCGCGCTCGGCATCAACAAGGCGGAAGGCTTCGTCAAGATGATCGCCGATGCGAAGACGGACGAAATTCTCGGCGTGCACATCATCGCTGCGGACGCTTCGGACCTGATCGCGGAAGCCGTGGTGGCGATGGAATTCAAGGCGGCGTCGGAAGACATCGGCCGCATTTGCCATCCGCATCCGTCGCTGTCGGAAGTCATGCGCGAAGCGGCACTGGCCGTCGACAAGCGCGCGCTGAACATGTAATTCCGCGCACGCCTGACTGACAGTACTCCGGCATTACCACGAAGGCGGGCGGGTTCACTCCCTCCCGCCTTTCTATTTGCAGCAACACGATGAACGTCACCGAATACTACGAAAAAGAACTGCAGACACGGGGTTACCAATCGGACCCGGCGCAACGCGCGGCGGTCGACCGTCTGCAGCGGTGCTTTGAAGAGTGGACCGCGTACAAATCGCGCCGCTCGAACGCGTTCAAGAAGCTTCTCATTCACCCGGATCTGCCGCGCGGCGTGTACATGTGGGGCGGCGTAGGGCGCGGCAAGAGCTTCCTGATGGACAGCTTCTACATGATCGTGCCGTTGCACCGCAAAACGCGCCTGCATTTCCACGAGTTCATGCGCGAAGTGCACCGCGAGCTGGAAGATCTGAAGGGCCAGGCCGATCCGCTCGACGAACTCGCGCGCCGCATTGCCAAACGCTACCGGCTGATCTGTTTCGACGAATTCCACGTGTCGGATATCGCCGACGCGATGATCCTGTACCGCCTGCTCGACAAGCTGTTCGAAAACGGCGTGCAGTTCGTGATGACCTCGAACTACGATCCAGACACGCTGTATCCGGATGGCCTGCATCGCGACCGGATGCTGCCGGCAATCGAACTCATCAAGCAGAAGCTCGACGTGATCAATGTCGATGCGGGCATCGACTACCGGCAACGTACGCTGGCGCAGGTCGAGATGTACCACACGCCGCTCGGCGCCGCCGCGGACAAGGCGTTGCGCGACGCGTTCGCGCGTCTTGCCGCTGTGCCCGACGAAAGCCCGATCCTGCGTATCGAAAAGCGCGAGTTGAAGGCGCTGCGCCGCGCCGACGGCGTGGTGTGGTTCGACTTCGCCACCTTGTGCGGCGGTCCGCGCTCGCAGAACGACTATCTGGAACTGGCGAGCCGCTTCCACGCGGTGATCCTCTCCGGCGTCCCGCAGATGTCCGCCCGCATGGCCTCGGAAGCGCGCCGCTTCACCTGGCTGATCGACGTCTTCTACGACCACAAGGTGAAGCTGCTGATGTCCGCGGCGGTGCCGCCCGAAGAACTGTACACGGACGGTCCCATGGCCAACGAGTTCACGCGCACGGTGTCGCGCATCGTCGAAATGCAGTCGAAGGAGTATCTCGATACGCCGCGGCGGATCGTCGATACGTCGCTGACCTGAGGCGTCGCGCGGCACGGCCGGTGACGCTTTTGCGATAGATCACGTTCGGTTTGCCGATGACGCGCAGGCGTCCGGCGTATTTTCAAGATTCGGATTGGTCTTATATTCCGTCCGCGGACGACTGGATATCTTTTGTCGAGGTTTTGACAAAGGAGAAACCATGAATCCGTACCGTGATATCAACGACGAAGAATGGCAACGTGTTGCACCGTTGCTTCCCGAACTGCGGCCGCGCTCAGAACTGCGTGGCAGGCCGCTCGCCAATACACGCTCAGTGCTCAACGGTGTGCTGTGGGTCATGTATAGCGGCGCCACCTGGTCCGCCATGCCGCGCAAGTACCCGTCCTACCAGACCTGCCATCGCCGCTTCAAGGCGTGGTACGAATCCGGCGTGCTCCACCGGGTCATGGAGCAGCTGTTCGGCGCGGCGAGCGAAGAGCTCTGCGGCCTGATGGAAGCGCGCATGCGTACGCACGTGAACGAGAAACCGAAGAGCGGCGAAGCCGAAAAGGCTCCGGTTGTCGCGCCTGCGGTGTACAGCCCGCCTGCGAGCCAACCACTGCCGTCCTCGCCGTTCGCGTTCCATTCGCCCTTCAAACACGCTGCATGAGCCATACAACCCAGCGTCGTCCAATAAAAGAAACGGCCGAGCGATTGCGATCGTCGGCCGTTTCTCATCATTCCATGCGGGCTCTGTAACGAGCCCCGAACCACCCGTGCATCATTGCTGGCGAATCCACGTCTGCGAGCGGCCCAGCAGTGACACGCCGATGTAGCCTCGCACGACCAGTTTGTTGCCACCGTCTTCCAGGTGCATCTTGCACTTGTACAGCTTGCCGTTTTCCGGGTCGAGAATCTCCCCGTGATCCCAGGCGTCGCCGTCCTTCTTCAGATCGCTGATGATCGTCATGCCGAGAATCGGCTGATCCTTGCGCGTGTCGGTACAGGCCGTGCAGCGGCGATCCGGCTGGTCGTTCGCGCCGAGGCCCTTGATGACCTTGCCGCTGAGCGCGCCGCTGCCATCCTGCGAGATCTGCACGAGCGCCTTGGGCTGGCCGGTATGATCGTCGATGGTTTGCCACGTGCCGACCGGACTGTCGGCCTGCGCCATGGCCGTCACGGCGCTGGCGAGCAAGACGCCGGCGAGCGCGGCATGTTTGGCTGTGCGAAGCGCGACTGCGCGCGCGCGGTGGGTGAATTGCATCATTGTCTTCCTCCTTGATTAAAGACGGCGCGATCATGGTCGCGCGGCGTTATTGGCATCTCGGGCGGTCTTCAGGCGACGGCCGCCGTGATGCCTTGCATGGCCCCTCAGGTTCGACTTCTGCTGCCCTCGTGTGTCACCTGCGGCGGGTGGATTGCTGCTTGCCCGCCGCCGGCGACACATCGTCAGCGCAGAATACGTGAAAGTGCGCGCGTCGTTTGATAGTGGACCCTCTAATCAGGACGCGGCACTTCTACCGGTCAATTCAGCTGATACGAGAACGTCGCGTTGATGCGCGGACTACGCGACGGGCTTTCCACCGGCGCGTCGCCGATCGCTTTGGCCACCGAGAGATCCAGGCTGTAGTACTTCGCATCCGAGATGCGGAAGCCGAACGCGATCGACGAAAGCTTCGAAGGCGAGGGCGTACCCGCATGCAGATAGACGCGCGCCATATCGAACGAAACGTAAGGTGTGAGCGTGCGCAGATAGGTGAAGCCCGGTGTGAACGCGCGGTTGACTTCCAGTATCGCGCCCCAGCCCGAATCGCCCGAAGCTTCGCCCGGCTGATAGCCCTGCGCGAAACGCTGCGCGCCGAACGAGATCTGCTCGGAGGTCGGCAGCGACACGCCGCTGTATTGGCCTGTCAGCGAGACCGCCGTGCCGATCTTCAACGGCCACTCGTTGGTTTGCGAGAAAGTGGCGCCGGTGCGCACGAAGTTGATCGACGCCGGATTGGTGACGGGCGCGCCCGGCACGTTCGAGTCGCCGGACTTCGACGCGCCGAGGATGTCGAACGCCTTCGCTACGTTGACACTCGCGCGGCGCACCTGGCCCGTCTGCACGCTGGTGTAATCGGCCTGCAACTGCATGACTCGCACTTGCGAGCGGAAGCCGATCTGTGCGCCGGTGTCGTGATTGTTGTAGCGATCCTCGTCGTGCGACGCATAGACCGACGCCGTGCCGATCACGCTTTGCGTGTTGCTCAACAGGATCGGATACGCCAGCGAACCGCCAACCTTGTCGTTGATGACCGTGCGTTCGATGCTGGAGGGCAAGCCGGGATTGTCGGTTGGATTGCCGCGATAGTGCGAGGCGTCGATCTTCGCGAGCAGTCCGTTGCTGCCGATCGGCACCGCGCCGTGCGCGGCGAGATAGGTGACATTGTCACGCCCCTTCGGCAGCAAGGCCGACACGCTCAATTGTTCGCCGAACGAAGTCAGCCCGTTTTCGGTGGCGGTCAGAAGCCCCTGCACGCCGGGGTGATTGAAATCGATCCCGGTGCTGACGTCGAACGGCTTGCGCTCCACGTTCAGTTCCAGGGTGGTGGCGCCGTCGGTGTTCTGCGGCGGCGGCACGTTGGCCGCGACCTTCACGCCTGGCAACAACCCGAGCACGTTGATGTAGCGCTCGAACGTAGCGCGCCGCAGCGGCCGGTCGGCGGTGATGTGATCGGCGATCGCGCGGATCTTGTCTTCCACGGCGCCGGCCTTGCCCGTCACCTTGACGGCGGACACGTAGCCTTCCACCACCGTGACGCGCACCACGCCGTCTTCGAATGTCTGCGCCGGAATGAAGGCGAACGAGAGCGCGAAGCCGCGGTCCTGATAGAGCTTCGTGACGCCGTTGGCGACCTGGATCAGATCGCCGATCGTCGTGTCCTTGCCGACGAGCGGCGTGAAGCGTTGCGCGACATCGTCGAAAGGAATGGACTTCACGCCTTCCACCTGCACGCGCGAAGGCGTGATGTGGCGGGCAAGCAGTTCTTCGAGTTGGGGGGCTTGCGGCGCGACCTGCACGGTCACGTTCGGGCCTTTGTCGGGCGCCTTGATCTGCGGCAGCGAATCCAGCGGATTGCCGCCGACCGCCGAACCGCCCGGGCGGGACTGCGCATGCGCTTGCATGGGCAGGGTGCTCGCCGCAAGCGCTGCAAGTACGACGGTACCTATGCTGCTATACCCGAGTTTCATCGGATTTCCCTCGTATATCGTTCTTGTGTCGCGGACGTACCGCCTGGCCGGGCGGGGCGCGAGCGCTTATGTGCGGCTCGACGCGTATTGCGATGCTTGCATGTATTACGTCACGTGCTCCGTGGGGCTTGAGCGCACTCTGCAAAAGCGCGAAGCACGTGACGAGTCGGACCGGTTGTGCGCATTACCTGATTCGCTGCGGCTTGCATGATTCGATGAACAGCCGCGCGGCAAGCCTCAGCGGATGGCTGATGCACGCCGCAGCGATTCAATAGTTAGGCTAACTATTTGTGGCTCGCCGGCACCAGGCCGCCGAGCAGGGTCGTCAAGCCGTTCGTCGCCGTGCCCGAGCCGCTCGTCGAACCTGCGGCCGAGCCGAGCGTGCCGGTCAACTGGCCGACCAGCGCGGTCACCGGCGCGAGCGCCTGGCCGCCCGAGCCGCCGCTCGTGACGCCGGACAGCGCGCCCGTCAGCGTCGACAACGGATTCGATGCGCTACCCGAGCCGCCTAACGCCGACGTCAGCGAGCTCAACGGCGAGCCGCTCAAACCCGAGGAAGTCAGCGATCCCAGCGGCGTGCCGCCGAGCGCCGAGCTCAGGCCGGCCAACGGTGTGCCGCCGAGCAGCGTCGACAGCGAGCCGACCGGATTGCTGCCGAGCCCGAGACTCGCCAGTGAACTTTGCAGCGGGCCGAACGGGTTGCTGCTGGCGGGTGGCCCATCGGCGACGCCCACGCTCGTGGCGCCGACGAGGCTCGTGATCAGTCCGGGAATCGGCATCGCGCCATTCGGACCGTTCGGATTGACCAGGCCGCCCGCGTTGGTCACGGTGTTGCCAAGCGAGCCGACCAGCGTGCCGAGATCGGCGCCGACCGGATTCTGCGTGGTGCCGCCCACTTGCGAGCCTGCGGAACTCAATGCGTCGCCCACTTTCGCGAGCACGCCGCCGAGCGGCGCGCCGAGGCCGGTCTGCGTACCGACCGTTTGCGTGACGAGTCCAGCCGTCGTCACGATCGGCGTGATGACGGTGCTGACCGGTTGAGTGATCTGCTGCACGGGCGCGGAGCCGAGCGCGTTGCCGAGCGTCGCGCCACCCGCGTTGAGTGCGCCCGCAGCGGTGGAGAGCGTGCTGGCCAATGGTGTCGTGAGCGGCGCCAGCGGCGCGAGTTTGCCGCTGCCGAGCCCGCCGACGGCGGTGCTCAGCCCTTGCACGACGCCGCTCGTCGAACCGACCACCGAGCCGAGTCCGGCGACCGTGGTGCCGACTGGATTGGCCGTCGTGCCGGTCTGGCCGACGCCGTTGCTCACGGCATCGGCCAGCGAGTTCAGCGTGCTGCTCGTGCTCGACACCGCGTTGCCGAGCCCTTGCGTGACTTGCGGGCTGAGGCCAGGAATGGTCTGCGAGGCTATCGCCGTGCCCAGATCGCTGGTGGTCTGCGCGACCGCGCTGGCGACGCCGGTCGTGCCCGTCTTCGCGGTGGTGCCGCTGCCGGTATTCGTCGAACCCGAGCCGCTACCGCTGCCGGTATTTGAGGTGGTGGGCGGCGCGCTGACGGTGCTGCCGCCACACGCCGCGAGCAAGCCGGCGACTGCCACGGCAATCAATGGCGCGCGCAACGACGAGACGGTCGCGCACGTCGCATGGAGATATAAAAAACGTTGGGTGGACATGTGTGCTCCTCTGTGTCTTCTGGATGTCGTGTGCGTTGGTTTCAGTGCGCCGTTGCAACGATGTCTGAGCGGCGCGGCCCAGTTCAGCCAGGTTTCGGGAAGCGCCGGGGCGCGGCTGGCGGGCCGCGCTCCGGCTGGGTGTCGCTCAACGTTTTTCGCTGTTCCCGAGTGGGCTGCTTACTTCTTGCCTAAGCCGCCGAGCAGGCCGCCGACGAGTGAGGTCACCGGTGCGAGCGGATTGTTCGAGGTGCCTTTGCCCGTGCTGGTCGACAGCGACAGGCCGGCGCCCGAGTTGCTGGAAGCGGCGGCGGTCGTGGTGGTCGGCGCGGCGCTCGCCGTGCTGGTGACGCCGCCGAGCGCGCCGGTGACGCCCGACAGCAAGCCGGTGACCGGTGCGAGCGGGCCGCTGCTGCCGCCGGCCGCGCCGGAGAGGCTGCCTGTCACGGTAGAGAGCAAGCCGGTGACGGGCGCGAGCGGGCTGCCGCCGCTCGACGCGCCGCCGACGGCGCCGGTCAAGCCACCGAGTGCGCTGGTGAGCGGCGCGAGCGGACCGCTGCCGGTGCCGCCAGTCAAACCACCGAGTGCGCTCGTGAGCGGCGCGAGCGGGCCGCTGCCGGTGCCGCCAGTCAAACCGCCGAGTGCGCTGGTGAGCGGTGCAAGCGGATTGCCGCCGCTGCCGCCCGTGAGCAAACCGCCCACTGAAGCGACCGTCGCGCCGGTGTCGGTGACCGTATGGCCGAGTGCGGCCGTGACCGGGTTGCCGCCGGTCGCGCTCAACAGGGCGCCGGCCTTGCCGAGTCCGCCGCCGACCGTCGAGAGCAGGCCGTTGAGCGGCGCGCCGAGACCCGTGGTGTTGCCGACCGTTTGCGTGGTCGCGGCGACCATCGACGTGATCGGCGTGATCGCCGTGCTGAGGGTTTGCGTGACTTGCTGGACCGGGCCCGTCGAGAGGGCGGTGGTGAGCGTGCCGCCGCCGTTGGTGACCGCGCCGCCGAGCGTGTTGACGACGCCGCCGAGCGGCGTGGTGATCGCCGACAGCGGAGCGAGGGGGCCGTTGCCGAGACTCGTCACGAGGTTGCCTGTGTCCGTTACTGCGCCGCCGACATGGCTCACGACACCGCCCACGCTCGATACCGTCGTGCCGACCGCGTTGCCGCCGGTGCCGAGCTGGCCGAGCCCTTGCGACACGCCGTTGCCGAGCGTCGAAACGGCCGAGCCGACTTGCTGCACGATGCCGCCGGCGGACTGCGTGGTTTGCGAGCTGACGCCGGGCAGCGTCTGCGAACCGATCACGGTACCGATGCCGGTGACCGCCGAGCCGGCGTCGCTCACCACACCGCCCGTGTTGCCGACCACCGTGCCGAGCGCGTTGGCGACGGGCGTCGTACCCGTGCCCGTTCCTGTGCCTGTACCAGTACCAGTACCCGTGCCGGTGCCTGTTCCCGAACCGTTGCTACCCGTGGTCGTGTTCGTACCTGCGCCCGCACCCGAGCCCGAGCCGCCCGCACCCGTCGAGCCGCTGCCGGTCGTGGAAAGTGTGCCGCCGGCGGAGCCGCTGCCGCTGCTGCCGGTGCCGGAACTCAGGCTGCCGGAGCCTCCGCAAGCACCAAGAGAAAGCATCGCAGCCACGCCGGCTGCAATCAGGGTTGCCCGTAACGTCGTGTTGGTCGTTTGAATGTTCATGTCGCCCTCGCATCGCATGTGTTGTTGGATGTTGCTGCGTGCCTGTCTCTGCACGAGCCGTGCCATTTCGACTGAACAATGCGGAAGATTTTTTCGGTGCGAGCGGCAGGGCCATGCGTGATAAGGGTTTGCGGGGAACTGACGGAGCGTGCGCTAAACCAGATTGCGCCCGCGTAACGCGATGTGCGGCGCATTCGCACGGCCGGCGTAACGTAACGAGCCGCGCGCGCCGTTACGACATACGGCGTAACGCAGTCGCACGAAACCGGTCCGCGCGCTTGAAACGTTCTGTTGAAACAAATAATTAGTGGAGCGAATCTAACTTATGGTTATTCCTATGTGCTGCAACGCACGAATTGCCGTTAACTAGAGTGAGTGGTAAAAATGCATACGGGATGAGGGGCGGCGCAGCGGACAATTGCTTAAAAATGATTGTTCGGCTATAAAACCCGAAAGCACTGAAGATGGATGACGGAGGTGGGTTATCGAACAGACAACTCATACGCAAGTGTTTTATTGAAGGGCGGCTGCAAGGCATGGCGCTGCGGTGCAATAAATGAGACCGGGAATGAGAGCTCAACGGTCCGCACACCCAAGCACATCGCCGAAAAATGCAGAACGATACGAACGAAATAAATGAAGTCCGAGGGTTCAAATGAAAAAATTCGCACAACGCTTCCTGGCCGATAACAAGGGCGTGACGGCTATCGAATATGGCCTCATCGCAGGCCTCGTGGTGCTCGTGATCGCTACCGCGGTGACGAATGTCGGCACGAACGTCTCAACTGTTTTGCAGCAAGTCGCGGATAAGATCTCGCCGTCCACCACAAAGACCGGACCGTAAAAGGCAAATCGTAAGCGTTGCGCGAGGCAGCGGCGTTTCGACGTCCGCCTGCTTCGTCGGCGTAATAACGCATCGCTGAATCGTTAATGTGGTTGCATTGCAATCCACATGGCGCAGCTTCGCCTGTCGAGTGCGAAATGAATGTATCCGTGGGCATTTTGTTATTTATCGCGTGGGCAGCGGTAGTCGCAATTAGCGATTGCCGTTGGCGGCGTATATCCAATTCAGTCGTTCTCGGCGGTCTGGTGGCAGCATTTTGCTGCGCGTTTTTTCAACGCGCGCCTTTCGGCATTTCGCTGACTCAGTCAGGAATTGGCGCATTAATCGGGTTTGCTGCATTGCTGCCGTTTTTCGCGCTCGGCATGATGGGCGCCGCGGATGTCAAAGTCTTCGCCGTGCTCGGCGCATGGTGCGGCATGCACGCGTTGCTCGGTCTATGGATGGCCGCGAGTCTCGCGGCCGGCGTGCACGCATTGTGGCTTCTGATTACCACCCGCACGCGCCTCGCGGGCTTGATCCGTCAACCCAGCGCCACGTTCGAACTCGCCGGCAAAGCATCCACGCCTTATGCGGCGTGTCTTACCGTGGCCGCGAGCGGCTGGCTCGTTCTGCACGGCATGGCGGGAAGCGTGCGATGAAAACCGCCATGACGCAACGCGCGCGCTCGCCGCATCCGCGCATCATCGTGCGCCGCGCGCGTGCGCAACGCGGCTCCACGGCCGTCGAATTCGCGCTGGTGTTCCCGCTTTTCTTCACGATCGTGTACGCGATCGTCACCTTCAGTCTGATTCTCGTCGCACAGCAGAATCTGACGCTGGCCGCGGAAGAGGGCGCGCGCGCCGCGCTGAACTGGCAGAGCAACACATCGATGCAAACGGCGTTGACCAATCGTGGCAACGCAGCCTGCGCGGCGGCGAAGCTGGTCGCCGCGACGCTCGTGCAGTCGATGCAATGCACGCCGTCTTCCACGACATGCGGGCCGAGCGGCGCGATGCAATGCGTGAATGTCCTGGTGAGCTACAACTATCAGGCCAATCCGCTGGTGCCGAGCTTGCCGTTGCTGGGATTCGCGCTGCCGAACACGCTCACGAGCAGCGCCACGGTCCAACTCAATCCGGAGAACATTCAGTGAGTCACGCGCCGGCACCCGGCCCCTTCGACCTCCTGGTCCGTCAACGTGTGATCGAACGCGCGCACGGCACGGCATCGTTTAATCGAAGCAGTCAATCTTCATGCCGAATCTGACCAAAATTCTTGCGGGCGTCCTGATCGCGGCCGCGCTCGTGCTCGGCCTGTTCGCGTGGTCGCTGTCGCGCCGCCCGGCACCGGTCGCGGTCACGCCCGCCACGCAAACAAGCTTCCGGGTGGTGGTGGCGACTCACACGTTGCCCGCGGGCAAAGCCATCACCGTCGACGATGTGCGCGTGCAGTCGCTGCCGATCAATCCGAACGGCGCCTTCACGGACCCCGCCCAACTGGCCGGCCGCGTGCCGAACGCGGAGATCGGCGCGGAATCGCCGGTGCTGGAAAGCCAGTTGTCCTCGGGACTCGCCGAGCGCGTCGAACCGGGAGAGCGCGCGCTTGCTGTACGAGTAGACGAAGGCAACGCGGTCGGCAACCGGTTGCGGCCGGGCAATTTCGTCGACGTGTTTTTCACGCTCAAGCGCGACGCCAGTATCGGCAACGGCGGTGAAATCGACCGCACCCAGGCGCGTTTGCTGATGTCGAAAGTGCGCGTGCTCGCGTTCGGCAATGCGACCGCGAGCGGCGACAGCGCGGGCGATCCGAACGGCATGGTACGCACCGCGGTGCTGGCGGTGCCGGTCGCCGATATCGACCGTTTGACGCTCGCCGAGAGCGCCGGCCGTCTGATCTTCGCGTTGCGCAATCCAAAGGATCCCGAAGTAATCGACCAAAGCGTGTTGCCGGCCTATCCGGGCGTGCTGAAGACGGCAGCGCATGCGGGCGCGGCCGAGCCGCTGCGTGATTCGACGCGCGCCGCAGCCGGCGTGGCGCTCGACACCTTGTCGGGCACTGCCAATGCGAGTGGCGCAGGCGCCGCCGCGAGGCCGGCGTTGCCACACATACCGCTGCCGCCGACGCGCGTGGCGGGCAATACCAACAGTACAAAGAGCGGTATCGAAGTGATACGGGGTGGGCGCGCCGAAACGGTCGCCTGGTAAGTGGTTTCAGGGAGCGGGACGGCCAGTCGCGTCCAATAACTACATGACAGAACGGATTTTTGTTTTCGGGAAGGCGGCGTGCCTCGGCCTGGCTTTGCTGGCCGTATCGGCGGCGACGGATGCGGCCGGTCCGGCGCAGCGGGCGCAGGCCGCGCCGGCGGCGCAGCCGGCTCAGGCCGCGTTTGCCGCGCCCGCGCAATACATCGACCTGACGGTCGGCGCGCAGCGGCAGCTCGCTGTCGGCCACACGCTGCAGCGTGTCGCGATCGGCGATCCGTCGGTGGCCGACGTGCTGATCATCAAGGGCGACAAGCGCGGCGGCGTGCTGGTGGTCGGCAAGGCCGCCGGCACCACCAACCTGATGTTGTGGGCGCGCGACCGTGACGCGCCGCTTCAATACACCGTCAACGTCACCACGCCGGCGGCCGCCTCGCTGCTCGGCGCCGACACGCCGGCCGTCAAGGTGCTCGGCGGCACGGCGATCGTGTCCGGCACGTCGGCGACGATGGAGGCGCACCAGCGCGCCGTGGTCGCGGCTGAGGGCTCGCTTGGCAAGGACGGTGCGGTATTCGACACGTCGACGGTCGCCAGCCGCGCGGTCGTGCAGGTGGATGTGCGTGTCGTCGAGTTCAGCCGTTCGGTGCTCAAGGAAGTGGGCTTCAACTTCTTCAAGCAGAACAACGGCTTCACGTTCGGCTCGTTCGCGCCGTCGGCGTTGACCTCGGTATCGGCAACCGCGGGACAGGCGCCGAGCATGACGGCCGTGACGCCGATCTCGTCGGCGTTCAACCTGATCTTCAACTCCGCGACGCACGGCCTGTTCGCCAACCTGAGCCTGCTGGAAAGCAACAACCTCGCGCGCGTGCTGGCCGAGCCGACGCTCGTGGCCTTGTCCGGCCAGAGCGCCAGTTTCCTGGCCGGCGGCGAGGTGCCGATTCCCGTGCCGCAGGCGCTCGGGTCGACGTCGATCGAATTCAAGCCGTATGGCGTAGGGCTCACGCTCACGCCGACCGTGCTGAGCCCGCAGCGCATCGCGCTGAAAGTCGCGCCGGAGGCGAGCCAGCTGGACTTCGCCAACGCCGTGACGATCAGCGGCGTGTCGGTGCCCGCGTTCACCACGCGGCGTGCCGACACCACGGTCGAACTCGGCGATGGCGAAAGCTTCGTGATCGGCGGGCTGATCGATCGCGAGACGGCGTCGAATGTTTCGAAGGTGCCGTTGCTCGGCGATCTGCCGGTGATCGGCACGTTCTTCAAGCAGTTGAACTATCAGCAGAACGAGAAGGAGCTGGTGATCATCGTGACGCCGCATCTGGTCTCGCCGCTCGCCAAGGGCGCGACCTTGCCGTCGACGCCGGGCGAGCAGTCCGAGCAGCGCAATGGGCCGGTGTGGCGTTCGCTGATCGGCGGCGTGGCGGCGCGCGATGCGTCGCCGGGATTTTCGAAGTGAGGCCGGCAGGCGCCGTCGCGGCGCGCCGGCCGAATACAGGTGTGGGCCGGTGCGCGCGCGAACTGCGTGCGTCCGCCGGCAAGCGGTACGACGTTGGGGCTTTGCCGCCTATGCGGCACAAGGATGTGCGACATGAACGCGAGAACGCATTCATTGACTGAGCGGGCGGTCACCGATTATTTCGTGTTTGCGTCGCTGGCCGACGAGCACGTGCATTGGCTCGCCGATACGCTGGTGGGCGCCGGCGTGGTCGAAGCGGCCACGCTCGATCCGTCGATGCTGATGCAGCGCATCGCGGCGCTCAATCCGTCGCTGGTGTTCGTCGATTTTTCCGGCGGCCGCGCCGCGGCGGCGAGCGCTGCCGCGAGCGCGGTACGCACCGCTTATCCGGGCATGCAGATCGTCGCGCTGGGCTCGCTCGCCGAACCCGAAAGCGCGTTGGCGGCGTTGCGCGCCGGCGTGCGCGATTTCATCGATCTGTCGGCGCCGGCCGAAGACGCGTTGCGCATCACGCGCCAGGTGCTCGACAATCTCGTCGAGCCGGTCAGCCGCCACGGCCGCGTCACCGCGCTGCTGGGCGCGCGCATCGGCATGGGCGTGAGCACCCTGGCCGCGAATCTCGCGGTGCTGCTGCAACGGCGCGATGTCGCGCAGGGCCGGCAGGCCGCTTTGCTCGATCTCGGCCTGCCGGCCGCCGACGGCTCGCTGCTGCTGAACACGCGCAGCGAATTCAATTTCGTCGAAGCCGTGCGCAATCTGCGCCGCTTCGATCAGACCTTCGTCCATACCGCGCTGTCGCATCACACGAGCGGCCTCGCGCTCACCACGCTGCCGCCGAATCTCGCCGATATGCGCGAGGTCTCGTACTCGTCGTCGATCGGCTTGCTGAACCGTCTGCGCGCGTTCTTCGACCAGCAGATCGTCGACCTCGGCGGCTTCACCAACAGCGAGTTCATCGCCCATGTCGTGCAGGCAGCCGACGAAACCTGGCTGCTGTGCGACCAGGGCGTGGCCTCGATCGTGTCGGCCGTCGGCGTGCTCGACGCGTTGCGCGAAGAGGGCGTGGATACCGCGAACGTGCGGTTGATCGTCAACAAGTTCGACGCCGATCTCGGCCTCGCCGCCGCGCAGATCGCGCAGCGTCTGGACATTGCGCTGCTCACCACCTTGCCGGAGCGGCGCATCGCGCTCGGCCAGGCGGTCAATCAGGGACATCTGCTGGTCGACACCGCCGCGCGCGATCCGTATGTGCGCGCGCTCGAGCCGTTGATCGAGCGGCTCGGCGGCGGCGAGCGCGCGGCAGCGCAGGCACGCGGCACATCGGCACTCGGCGCGCTCAAGCGCTTCATTCCAACCACTCACAAGCGGTCATAGACGATGGCAAAAGAGATCGAATTTGCCGACGACGCGCCTTCGTTCGCGCATAGCCAGCAGTTCCAGGACATCAAGAACGCGGCGCACGAACATCTGCTCACGCGCATCGAAGAACTCGGCTCCGAGTTCGGCCGCTGGTCGCGTAACGCGATCAACCAGTTCGTCGACCTGGAGATGGACAGCTTCGTCAGGCTGCGCCGGATACCGATCAACGAAAGCGAGGTGCGCCTGATCGCCGAGGCGCTGACCAAGGAACTGGCAGGCTTCGGTCCGATCGAGGACCTGCTCGCCGATCCGGCCGTCGAAGACATTCTGATCAACGGCTACAACGACGTGTACGTGTCGCGCCACGGCATTCTCACGCGCATCCAGGTGCGCTTTGCGGATAACGCGCATCTGCTGCGGATCGTGCGGCGCATTCTCGCGCCGATCGGCCGGCGCCTGGACGAATCGAATCCGATGGTCGATGCGCGTTTGCCGAACGGCGGCCGCGTGAACGTGGTGATCGAACCGCTGTCGATCGACGGCCCGATCGTCTCGATCCGCAAGTTCCGCAAGGACCCGATGCGGCCCGACGATCTGCTCGGCAACGGGACCTACAGCCCGGAAATCGGCGCGCTGCTCGAAGCCGCGGTGGCGGCGCGCTGCAACGTGCTGGTGTCGGGCGGCACGAGTTCGGGCAAGACCTCGCTGCTCAATGCACTGGCTTTCCATATTCCCGAGCCAGAACGGGTCGTGACGATCGAGGACACCGCGGAACTGTCGCTGAACCATCCGCATGTGGTGCGGCTCGAAAGCCGGCCGGGCGGTTTCGACGGTTCGGGCATCGTGACGATTCGCGACCTGCTGCGCAATACGTTGCGGATGCGGCCGGACCGCATCATCGTCGGCGAAGTGCGCGGCGGCGAAGTGCTCGAAATGCTGCAGGCGATGAACACCGGCCACGACGGCTCGATGGGCACCGTGCACGCCAGCTCGCCGCGCGAATGCCTGTACCGGCTCGAAATGCTGGCCGGTTTCGCGGGCTTCCAGGGCACCGAGTCGAGTCTGCGCCGCCAGATCGCCAACGCGATCGACTTCATCGTGCAGATCGGGCGGCTTTCCAACGGGCGTCGGCGGATTCTGTCGATCACGGAAGTCACGGGCCTGTCGGACAACATCATCGCGACTCAGGAGCTGTATCGCTATGAGCCGATCCTGACGGCCGAAGGCGACGAACTCGACAACTGGGTTTCGCTGGGCATTCATCCGCACTCGCCGAAGCTGGCGCGTTTCCGTCAGGCGCTGGGAGGCGGTGAAGCAGGCAATGCGTTCGGTAATGCGGGCTTCGGCGGATCGAGCGGCGGCGGTTTCGGTGGCGGTGGCAGTGGCAGTGGCGGCTTTGGCGGTGGCGGAGGGTTCGGCGGAGGCTTCAATGTCTAGCGCGGTTCTGGTCTTCGCGGCGCTCGCGCTGCTGTGCGCGGCGCTTGCCTTGCTGCTCTGGCAGCGCGGCGCGCAACGCAAAGGCCAGGCGAGTGCGGAACGTTATATCGACAGCCGCATGGCGATGCCGGCTGGCGCAGCCGTGGGCGGCGGTGCGGCAAGCACGGCGCGCGCCGCCCCCGCGCGCGTCGCGAGCCAGCACGCCGTGAGCGCGCCGCAGGCGCCGCCGGCCGACGCGGACTGGCTCGCGCGCTGGCGCTACTGCCAGGCGCGCGTGCGCTTCATGGTGCAACACGCGATGGCGCGCGCGGGTATTGCCAATGCCAAAGGGCCTGCCGCGATCGCCGGCACGATCGTGCTGCTGCTGTGCGGCTGGGCCGCAATGGTGGGCGGCGCGCTTGCGGCCTGCGTCGCGTTGATCGCCTGCGTGATGTTCTTATATTTTCTGCTGACGATGCGCGTGAACAAGCGCCGTCAGCAGATCGTGCGGCAGTTGCCGCTCTTTCTCGACGGCATCGTGCGTCTGATCACGCTCGGCAACAGTGTGCCCGCCGCCTTCCAGGCCGCGCTGCAAACCACCGAGGCGCCGTTGCGCGAATGCCTCGACTACGTGTCGCGGATGTTGCGCACCGGCGTCGAAATCGATCGCGCGCTCTCGCAGGTGGCCACGATTTATGGCGTGCGCGAACTCGAACTGGTCGGCGCCGTGCTGCGGCTGTCGGTCAAATACGGCGGCCGCGCCGACGTGATGCTCGAACGGATGGCCTCGTTCATGCGCGATCTCGAACACGCCGAGCGCGAACTGGTGGCGATGTCGTCGGAAACGCGGCTGTCGTCGTGGGTGCTGGCCATGTTGCCGATCGGCATCGGCGGTTTTCTGATTCTCTCCAATCCTAAGTATTTCGCTTCGATGTGGTTCGATCCGACCGGCCGGCAGCTCGTCTATCTGGCGTTCGTGCTGCAGGTACTCGGGGCGTACCTGCTGTATCGCCTCGCGAATCTGAGGAATTGACGATGCAGACCCAACAACTCCTCGCACTCGCACTGGCTCTCGCCGCGCTCGGTTTGCTGTTGATTGCCGGCCTGGTGCTGGCGCGCGTGGCGGCCGCGCGACGCAGCGAACGCACGCTGCGGCACGCACTCGACGAGCGCGCGTTGCAAAGCGCGGCGCTCGCGGCCGCGGCGGCGCGGGGCGCGGAGGGCGCACAGGCTGGCGCGAAGGCTGGCGCGAAGGCGGTCGTGCGCAGCGTGACGCCCACGGGTTTCAAGGGCCTGCTCGAACGCTTCGCGCATACGGGGATTCGCTGGCTCGACACGCCGTTCGGCCGCCAGGTCGTCGCTGAGGAAGATCGCCGGCTGCTGGAGCAATGCGGCTTCGTGGATACGCGCACGCGCGGCCTGTTTCTGCTGGCGCGGCTGGTGGGCGCGCTGGTGCTGCCGGTGCTCGCCGGCACGCTGGCGAGCGCCCATCTGGACGGGTCCCGTTATGTGGCGCTGGTGATCATCGCCGTGATGGCGGGCTTCATGCTGCCGAAGCTCGTGTTGCGGCGGCGTGCCGGCAAGCGCCGTCGCGCGGTGGTCGATGAATTGCCGCTGCTGGTCGATTTGCTGCGTCTTCTGCAAGGCGTGGGTTTGTCGCTCGATCAGAGCTTGCAGGTGGTGGTCAACGATTTTCGCGGCATGCTGCCGGTGCTCGCCGGCGAACTGGAAATCGCGCAGCGCCAGTTTGCCGCCGGCCGCACACGTGAGCAGTCGCTGAACCGGCTCGCGTCGAGTTACGACAACGAGGATCTGCGCGCGGTGGTGCGTTTGCTGGTGCAGGTCGACCGGCACGGCGGCGCGGTGCAGGAACCGCTCAAGCAGTTCGGCGACCGGCTGCGCGAGGCGCGCCGCGCGATGCTGCGCGAACGCATCGGCCGGCTCGCCGTGAAGATGACGGGCGTGATGATCGTCACGCTGTTGCCCGCGTTGATGATCGTCACAGCCGGCCCAGGCGTGCTGGCCGTTCAGCATTCGTTGGGCAAGGTGAAGCACTAAGGATTTGCCATGACTCACAGTCTCTCATTCGATTCCGTCAAACCGGGCGCCCGCTGCGCGGCGGCGCTGGCCGCATTGTCGCTGCTCGGCGCGTGTGCGTCCAAAGACGTCACGGGCTATGGCGTCGGGCCGCAGGCGGAACGCGCCGTGATGGCGCAGCAGGCCAATAAGGATCCCGCGCCGGACACGCCCGGCATGTACCTCGGCCTGATCGATCAGATGCAATCGCAAGGGCTGTACTTCGCTTCGCTCGCGCATATCGACGCGTACGACAAGCAGTACGGCGCGAGCCCCGACTCGATTCTGCTGCGCGCCGACGCGCTGCGCATGACCGATCAGCCGGCCGCCGCAGCGAACGCATACGGACAACTGCTGAAGACGCCGCTCGCCACGCGCGGCTATCGCGGCCTCGGTCTGATCGCGGGCGCGGCCGGCGATTTTGCGCGCGCCGCGCAGGAATTGCAGCAGGCCGCCCAGCTCGCGCCGACCGATGCAACGACGCTGTCGGACCTCGGCTATGCACGCTTGCGCGACGGCGACGTGGACGGCGCGCGCGTGCCGCTCATGAAGGCGGCGGAACTCGACCAGACCAATCCGAAGATCGTCAGCAACGTCGCGCTTTATCTGCTTGCCAATGGCAACCAGGCGCAGGCGCTGGCGGTCATGAACCAGCAGAAGCTCGCCCCCGACGTGCGCGCCGCGATCCGCAGCGATGCGGCGAAAGTGGCGGCGGCAGGGCGCGCGCAAACACGCGGTGCGCCCGCGCAACAGGACTCGGGCGCGCTCGGCACGGGCGCGCGCACGGTCGCGAGCGCGCAGGGCATCGAGCCCGCGCCGCGTCTGTTGCAGCGTTTCGCGCGGTGAGCGCGCGACGACTTCGTGGCGATGCATCAGGGAATCAGGGAGCAACAATGAGAAACACGACAACCAGGCGGGCCTTGTGGGCGTCGATGCCGTGCCGGTGGCTGGCGACGGCTGTGACGGCCGGGGCGCTGCTGGGCGCGTCCGTCTCGACGATGGCGCAGACGAGCGACATGACCCCGGCGGATCAGAGCGCGCCGCCGGCAGTGCGAGCCAGCGAAGTGGGTCGCGCGACGCGCGCATGGCTCGATCTGCAGAGCAGCAACAAGCAAGCCGCGCCTGCGCTGCCGATGCTCGGTGCCGAAGCCGGCCTGGCCTACCGTCGCTACATGGAATCGTTCAAAAGCAAGATTCCCGATCTGTACGGCTCGGCGCTGAACACGGGCAGTGGCGGCAACGGTGCGATGGCCGTCAACGGCGGGCTCGGCGGAAGCGGCGGCGGATCGAACTGATATGCGTCGATTGTCTTTCGCCATGAGCCGTGCCGCGCGCCGCGCGCATCCCCTGTGGATGCGGCGCGCGGGGGCGCGCCGTCAGCATGGCGCGGTTGCGGTGGTCGCGGTGATCTGGCTGAGCGTGGCGATCGCCGCGCTCGGCGCGCTCGATGTCGGCAACGTGTTTTTCGCGCGCCGGCAGTTGCAGCGCACGGCCGATCTGGCGGCGCTGGCGGCGGTCCAGATGATCGGCTCTGCGGGCGGCTGCGCGACCGCCGCGACGGCCGCGCAGCAGAACGCGGCGGCCAATGGTTTCACGGCCGGCGCGACGACGACCATCAATACGACGTGCGGCCGCTGGGACACCAGCAAGAGCACCTATTTCGGCACGAGCGGCAATCCGCTGAATGCGGTGCAGGTGACGACGACGCAGGTTGTGCCGTACTTCTTCGTTGGACCGAGCCGCAACGTTTCGGCGACGGCTACCGCGTTCGCTTCCAACATCGACGCGTTCTCGCTCGGCACCGGCATCGCGTCGATCAATACGCAGCAGTCGGCGTTGCTCAACGCGATCCTCGGCGGCTTGCTGAAAACCAGCGTGTCGCTGAGCGTGGGCGACACACAGAGCCTCGCGTCGGCGCACATCAAACTGCAGGATCTGATGGTGGCGCTCGGCGCCTCGACCATGCAAGGTTTGCTCGGCACCACGGTGAGCTTTCAGCAGTTGATGGTCGCCATGGTCACCGCGTTGCAGGCAGGCGGCGACACCATCAATGCATCGATTCTGCAGAAGGTGGCGGTGGCTATTCCCGGTGAGCAGAACATCACGATCGGCGACGGCGGTGCGACTTCGCCCGGGCTGCTCGCGCTCGGCCTTGCCACTCCGAACGCCGCGGCAACCGCGACGGTCAACGCGTTCGATGCGTTGCTGGTCGCCGCGCAGATCGCGCAGCGCAGTCCGGACGGAACCCAGGGCAACGCGCCGGTGATCAATGTGGCGACGGGTCTCGCGGGCGTGGCGGGCATTTCGCTAAAGGTTATCAAGCCACCGGTGCTGGCGGTCGGCGAGGGCGGCACGTTACCCAATGGGACGTATCGCACGATGGGGCGCACGGCGGTGGTGAACGTGAGCGTGAATCTGCTGCCGCTGACGTTCGCGCCTATCAGCCTGAATCTTGGCATCGGCTCGATCAGCATTTCCGCCCTGAGTACACCGATCATGCTTTCGCTGACGAGCGCGCAGGGCACTGCGGCGCTCAGTTCGGTCGACTGCGAGTCGACCAGGGCCGCGACCAATGCCACGATTCTGGTGCAACCGAGCATCGCGACGGTCTGCGTGGGGGCGAATTCGACTTGCGGCGGAACGATCAATGTCGCCGAAGTTACGGTATGGACCCTGCTAACCGGCACGAACGAACTCACGAAAATTGCGATCAACGGAACGGGGCAATTGCCCTTGGCACCGCCTTCGTCCCAGCCCGTTACGTTCAACGGCGCGTCCGGCAGTTTCGATTCGTCGGTGACCGTCAATTCCAATGCCGTTGGCAGCGATGCGTCGACGCTGACCGCGCAGCTACTCAAGATGTTGCCAAACACGCTACAGGTGACCGCCTTGGGACTCAATCTGACTGATGTGATCCAGCCTTTGCTCTCGGCCCTTGCACCGGTGCTGTCGGCTGCACTACAACCTGTCTTCGCGCTGCTCGACGCAGTGCTCGTGCCCACGCTAGCGTTGCTCGGCGTGCAGGTCGGCACCGCCACGGTCCACAACATGTCGCTGACGTGCGGCGTTTCGCAACTGGTCAACTAGCCAATCCAAGATGAGAACCACCACCAAAATCGAGGAACTCGATATCTACGTCTGGGAAGGCAAGGCCGACATCGTCGACCGGGTCGCGCGCTGCATGGCGAGCTTCGATGTCGAAGTGATCCGTGCGGACGATATCGCGATCTCGCCCGAACGGACTGCGCTGCGGCCGTCGCTCGCGATCATCAGCGTGTCGGTGATCGACAGCGGCGCGCTGATCCTGCGCGACTGGCAGGCCGCGCACGGCATTCCGGTGGTCTGGGTCGGCGCCGCGCCGCGCGAGCACGATCCGGCCGCCTATCCGTCCGAGTACTCGCATATTCTGCCGCTCGACTTCACCTGCGCCGAACTGCGCGGCATGGTCATGAAGCTCGTGCTGCAAATGCGCGCGCACAGCGCGAAGACGCACGAGTCCGACGCGATGATCGCCAACTCGGAGTGCATGCAGGCGCTGCTGCACGAAGTCGACACCTTCGCCGATTGCGACACGAGTGTCCTGGTGCACGGCGAAACCGGCGTCGGCAAGGAGCGCATCGCGCAACTGCTGCACGAAAAACATAGCCGCTATGGGCAAGGCCCGTTCGTCGCGGTGAACTGCGGCGCGATTCCGGACGGCCTGTTCGAGTCGCTGTTCTTCGGTCACTCGAAAGGCTCGTTCACCGGCGCGGTGGTCGCGCACAAAGGCTACTTCGAGCAGGCCGACGGCGGTACGCTGTTTCTCGACGAAATCGGCGATCTGCCGCTCTACCAGCAGGTCAAGCTGCTGCGCGTGCTCGAAGACAGCGCGGTCACGCGCATCGGTTCGGCGACGCCGGTCAAGCTCGACTTCCGGCTGGTGGCGGCGACCAACAAACTGCTGCCGCAACTGGTGAAAGACGGCACGTTTCGCGCCGACCTTTACTACCGGCTCGCCGTGATCGAGTTGAAGATTCCGTCGCTGGAAGAACGGGGCGCCGTCGACAAGATTGCGATCTTCAAGGCGTTCATCGCGCAGATCGTCGGCGCGGAGCGTCTCGCCGCGTTGTCCGATCTGCCGTACTGGCTCGCCGACGCGGTCGCCGACACGTATTTCCCCGGCAATGTGCGCGAGCTGCGCAATCTGGCGGAGCGCATCGGCGTGACCGTGCGGCAGATCGGCGCGTGGGATGCGGCGCGCCTGCAACGGCTCCTCGCACTCGCGCGCACCACTCAGCCGGTGCCGGCGGAGAGCGTCGCCGAGGTGCTGGTGGACCGCAGCAAATGGGACATGGCCGAGCGTAATCGCGTGCTGGCCGCGCTCGACGCAAATGGTTGGCGCCGCCAGGATACGGCGCTCTATCTCGGCATTAGCCGCAAGGTCTTATGGGAGAAAATGCGCAAGTATCAAATTTTCGACGAGGAGCCCGAAACGCGGGAAAGTGAGTAATAATGGGCCGGTTGTACTAAAACAAAAACTGTTCGAGCATAAATTACATGGACCGAAAGTCGAAACTGCGACAGATTGCGCTCGCCGCATTGATCGCGATGGGGGCGGTGCAAGGCGTCAATGCGCAGGCTCTGCAGAACAGCAGCGCGAGCGCTGGCGCCATCGGCGGCGTTGTTTCCCAGCCAGGCACGACGGCCGCATTGCCGGCTACCTCACAGGCAGGACAGGCGCAGACCTCAGCCCTCACGTCGGATGAAGCGAAGCAGTCCGCGGCAGGCAACGTGGCGGAATTGCAGCAGATGATCCGCGGGTCGGATCTGAGCGAATTGCGCACCACGTACAACGGTAGTTACGGTGCGAGCTTGCTGTTTTACGGCAAGGAAATGACGTACTACGTGGCGCTGTTCCAGCAGAAAAATTTCTGGCGTGTCATCAAGACGCAGGACGCGACGCGTGCCGACATGATCTACAAGGATTTCGTGCGTCAGACGGTGCAACTGTCCGACGTGGAGATTCGCCGCACGCAACTCGAAGCGCAAAAAGCGTTCACCGAACGGATGATCGCGTTGCAGCAGGACAATGCGAACCGCTTGCAGGCGGACCTCGATGTGGCGCGTCAGCAGCAGAGCATCGTGGCGACCCAGCAGCAGCAAACTCGCGCCGAAGCGACATCGCTGGCTCAACAGAAGGCTTCCGCGCAAGATCAATTGCGCGCCGCGCAGCGCCAGGTGCGCGATCTGCAGCGTCAATTGGAAAGCGGTTTGCCCTTGCATTGAGCGTGATGGTCTGAAGAGCATCCGGTGGGAAGGGCGGCGCGGTATTGAACGTGTTGCCCGGCTCACCGGAACGATGGCTCGCTGTTCAGCTGTCTTCGTGCAATGCGCGTAGTTCGTTAGGTCCACGCGAACGGCGTTGCCGTTTCACGCCCTCGCTCAATTTTCCATTCCTGCAGCAGTAACAGCCATCCACACGTTTATTTCAAGCGCATTCGCGTGACGTCTCAAGCGCGGTGCACTAGCGGCTCGCTGCAAATCTTCCTGATTGTCTGGCACGCGCACGCGCACGAGCGACCGCGCTTAACGCACCGCCCATGCGATAGCGATAGCGATGCCGTTAGAGGCGGCCAGGGCTTTGGCTGCTGCTTCGTTTTCCCTGTGCTCCTCAAGCCGGGCACGCGGCCAGCTCTAATGCCGCTTCTTTCCCTCCGAAGACTCCTTTCTTTCCGGCGCGTGATGCGGGTCCGCCATGTCGACGGCGATCGGATCGCTGGCGGGGAAGCTTTCCTCGAGCGCCTCGTCGAGACGGTCGTCGTCGGATTCGACGGGCGTCTGCGTTGCCGCGGGAGGGGATTCGTGTTGCTTCTTGCTGGTCATGACGTGCTCCGTGAGAAGAGAGTCTGCAAACCAGCATAGCGCAAAGCAGGCTTCGACGAACATCGGCCGAACGGCCTAAGACCGCGCGCCGTAAGCGCCCGCTGCAAAACCGCCAGCCAAACGATGCACGAACAGATGCGGGTTCATCAGCCGAAACTTAAAACCATTGCGCATCAACTCGTTTTCCGTGTGTCGACACAGTGCGGCGCGGAAAACAAAAGCAGGCGCCGGCCGCGTGGGCCGGCAGACCGCAACGCATGCCGCGAACCGGCCGTGTCGCGCTCGGGAGGGGCGCAACCAGAACCCGTGAACAACAAGGCAGCGAATAACATGAACCGGAAAAAAACCGCGTGCGCATCGCAGCGCCTCAACGCGTCGCACGTCGTGGAAGCCGAACTGGAACACCTGGATTGGGCAACGAAGCAACCGGCGCAGCGCTTGCTGGACGCCGTATATTGGCGGCGTCGCGTGCTGGCGGTTAAATGCGGATTCGAACTGACGGAACTGCAGGTGATGCGTCTGGAAAAGATCTTGCAGCGGCTCGACCATTCACCGGAGTAGCCGAGCGCTGCCGCGGCCGCTTATTCGCTGCCGCCATTGCCGCCGTGATTACCGCCGCCATGGTTACCACCACCGTGATTGCCGCCGTCGCCGCCCGTGCCGAACAGACGCCGGCGGCGCGTAACGACCACCGGGCCGTCCGACGTGCCGCCGCTACGATCCGACGCAGGCCGGTCCGAAGACGGCGCGCCATACGACTCACGCGGTTCACGCGGTTCGCGCGGCTCACGGTGGTCGCGTGGTTCACGCGAACCGTGCGGGCCACGCGTGGTGTGCTCACCGTGCGAGGGACGCCCCGCGCGCGGAGCCGGACGCGTGCCGGTGTCGAGCTGGATCGTCGAGATCGCGCGCTTGTAGATGCCTTGCAGGCCGACAGGCGTGCGCAGCATCACCAGATACTGATCGAACGACTCGATGCACCCCGTCAGGCGGATGCCGTTGACAAGGTAAATCTCGACGCGCTTTCGTTCTTTGCGCGCAGCGTTCATGAAGTCGTTTTGCGGATGCGATTCTGCGGAAGCCATGGACAATTCAGGTTAGAAAGACGGTTGTTCGCCGCGATTCTACCCTGTGTGGGGGCGGAACGCGTCGGCGGGCGAACTGCGTCCACTATAACGGCTTGTGGGCACATAAGCATCTGATAACTATTCACTGTAACGTTGAGTTACGAATCTACGGACGAATGCCGCGTTCTTCCGCCACACACGGCCCCGCGCGGCGCGGGTGGCGGAAAAAGATGGCGCACGTGCGTGCATCGGTTGGAATAAATCGCCGCCTGACCGCGTTATATCAGGCATGGCGACGCTGCATCGTGCGCGTGGCTGATCGGCTTGTGCCGGCCGCACCGGATGTCCGGGCGCTCATCCGCAAGCTTCTTGCATAGGACCAGAGTAGGGCGCTGAAGCGCCGACTCTGGCCGACAGGAGACTCACCATGAAAGTATCGCGCATCCTTTCCGCCGTTTTCGTTCTGCTGGCACTCGCGGGCGGTACGCTCGCGACGAGCGCGTGCACGTCCGCGACCGATAGCGGCGCCTCGAGCTCGAGCGGCGGCAGCAGCGGCGGCTACTGAGCGCCGCTCGCCGGGTGAATTTCGAAGCCGAAGTGATTTCGTGGCTCCCGCAGCTGCGCCGCTACGCGCGCGCACTGACGGGCGACCATGCGTGGGCCGACGACCTCGTGCAGGATACGGCGGAGCGCGCGCTCGCCCGTTGGGCGGCGTTCCGGCCGGACAGCAATCTGCGCGCATGGCTCCTGACGATCCTGCGGCATCTCTACATCGACCAGCTGCGCGGCCGCCGCGAGATTGCCGTCGACGACGAGAGCGCGCCGTGGCGCAATCTCGAAGCGCCGCAAGGGGAGGTCGACGGTCTCGTGCTGCGCGATCTGCAGCGCGCGTTGTACTGTCTGCCCGTCGAACAGCGCGAAGTGCTGTTGCTGGTCTGCGTGGAGGAGCTGTCTTACCAGGAAGCGTCGCGCGCGCTCGGCGTACCGATCGGCACGGTGATGTCGCGGCTCTCCCGCGCGCGCGAACACATGCGCGCGTTGCTGACGGAGGGACCGGCGCAGGGGCCGGCGCGTAAAAATCCACCGTTGAAAGTAGTGAGAAACCCGTGATGAACAGCGACGACTACGATTCCAGCTTGCCCGAAGGGCTCGATCTGCGAGCGCTGTCGGCGTTTGTCGACGGTGAACTGCCGGGCGCGGAGCGCGCCGCGATCGAGGCTCAGCTGGCGCAGCATCCGCAGGCCGCCGCGCGCGTGGCCGCGTGGCGCGCGCAGAAAGCCGCGTTGCGCGTGCTGTGCGGCGCGCCGCAGCGCAGCGAGCGCGATGAGCGCGACGAGCGTCATGAACGCGAGGCGGCCGATGAGCCGGCCTTCATCGTTCTGCGGCGGCGCACGCCGTGGTGGCAGCGCGCGGGCGTCGCGGCCTGCTGGCTGGCGGCCGGCGCCGGGCTCGCGCTTGCCCTCGGGCCGCTCGCGCCGCGGCTGACCGGCGGCGCGTGGGGCGGTCTGGGCGGCGGCCCGCCGAGCTTCGCCGAGCGCGCGGACATCGCTTATGCGGTGTACACGCCGGAGCGGCGTCATCCGGTGGAAGTTGCCGCGAACGAAGAAGAGCATCTGATCAACTGGCTTTCCAAACGGCTGAACCGGCCGCTCTCGGTGCCGTCCTTGCAGGAATACGGCTACTCGCTGGTGGGCGGGCGGCTCTTGCCCGGCGAAGCGGGACCGGCGGCGCAGTTCATGTACGAGAACACCAGCGGCGCGCGGCTCACGCTCTACGTCACCGGCATCTCACGCGACGAAACCGCGTTCCGCCTGTTCCGCGACGGCAACCGGCGCACCTTCTACTGGGTCAGCGACGGCATGGGCTACGCGCTGTCCGGGCCGATCGCCGAAGGCAAGCTGCGCACGATCGCCATCGACGTGTGCAGCGCGCTCGGCGGCAAGCCGGAGTCGTGGCAGTAGCGGCGTGTGGGAGTCCGCTTCGCGCGACTGTCGGTCGTCAGACGCTGTGCAACACCCGGTAACAGAAACGGCGTGCGCTTGCGCCGCGTGGGCGGAATAGCGCCGCGCGGCGCTGCGTTTACTTGTTGCTGGATCGCGCCGTTACCGCGTGCGTACGCGGGTACACGGCAAGGTCTTCAACAAGGCAAACCGGCGGTGTCTTCACGGTGCCGGTCCGTTTCTCGCGGGTCGCGACGCCGGCGCCCGTCGGACAGCATAGAGGCAGCAAAATCATGCTCACATTTCATCAATCCGGCAGCGGGCTGTATGGCGCCGTAGCCTGTGTGTGCCTGTGCGCCGCGTGCGCGGCGCCGGTCGAGGCGCAATCGGATGCGTCCGTGTGCCGGTTCGTGGCGGGGCAGGTGGAAATCGACGGCGTCATGCAGCAGATCACCGGCCGCGCGTGCCTGCAACCGGACGGCACGTGGCAGATCGTCGAAGACGATGCCGCCGCTCAGACCCTGGCGGATGGCCCCGTCTACTACTACGATCCATGGTATTGGGGGCCGCCGGTGGTGTTCGGTGCCGGCGTGTCGTTCGTGTTCGTCGACCGCTTTCATCATTTTCATCACATGGATCATGTGCGCTATGTGCATGGCGTGCACAGATCGTTCGGCATGGGCGGGCGCGGCGGCTGGCATGGCGCGGCGCCCATGCACACATGGGGCGGCATGTCGCACGGCGGTGGAATGCGGCGGTGACTCGCTGGCAAAGACTTGAGCCGGGGCATGTGCCGCTGACTCGCGGACAATGACTCGTGTGGGTGGCTTGTGCCGATGACTCGCTGCCAAAGACGCAAGCCGTTGACTCGCTGCCGACGACTTGTGCGGGTGGCTTGTGCCGGTGACTCGTTGTCAAAGACTCGGGCCGCTGGCTCGTTGCGAATGACCTGTGCGGGGGCTTGTGCCGCTGACTCGCCGCTGCCGACCCGTACCGCTGACTCGCTGCCGCGGCTCCGCGCGGCGGCCAAGGAGACGCTTTGACTCGCAGCTTGCCGCCAAAACTATCCGCCGCGCAGTTCGACCGCGCGCTCGCCGGTTGGCGTTCGATTGTCGGCGAGCCGCAGGTGGTGACCTCGGCGGACGGGCTCGCCGCGTATCTCGATCCGTTCGCGCCCGGCGAGCGCGAAGCGTTTTCGGCGAGTGCTGCGGTCTTGCCCGGCTCCGTCGATGAAATCCGCGCGGTGCTGCGCATCGCCAATCAGTTTCGCATTCCGCTGTGGACCGTTTCGACCGGCCGCAACTTCGCATATGGCGGCGCCGCGCCGCGTCTCGCCGGTTCGGTTGTGCTCGATCTGCACAGGATGAACCGCATCCTCGAAGTGAACGAAGCCATGGCGTACGCGCTGGTCGAGCCGGGCGTCAGCTACTTCGATCTGTACGCGCACCTGCGCGACAAGGGCTACAAGCTGTGGGTCGATCCGCCCGCGGCCGGTTGGGGCAGCGTGGTCGGCAATACGCTCGAACGCGGCTTCGGCTATACCGCGTACGGCGATCACGCGGCGTCGCAGTGCGGCATGGAAGTGGTGCTCGCCAACGGCGACGTGTTGCGCACCGGAATGGGCGGCATTGAAATCGGCACCGCGTGGCAGTTGTACCAGCCGGGCTATGGACCCTCGTTCGATGCGATGTTCATGCAGTCGAACTACGGCATCGTCACGAAGCTGGGCGTCTGGCTGATGCCCGCGCCGCCCGCGTATCTGCTCGGCGAAATCCAGTTTCAACACGAGGCGGATCTCGAAGCGGTCGTGGAGATTTTGCGGCCGCTGCGGCTCGATGAAACGATCCGCAATCACGCGGTGATCGAGGGCGGTTTGCGCCGCGCGGCCGGCTTGTCGGCGCGCGCGCAGTGGTACGACGGACCGGGCGCGATGCCCGGCAGCGCGGTGGACGCGATGCTCGACAAGCTGCAAGTGGGCCGCTGGAATCTGCATTACGCGCTTTACGGTACGCCTGAATCGATCGACGCGCGCCATGCGATCGTGCAGCGCGCATTCGCGCGCATACCGCAGGCGCGCTTTCTGGCGGCGCGCTACGCGGGCGATGCGCAGCCCACGGCGGGTGGCGATCGCAACCTCGCCGGCATTCCGGCGATGAGCGCGTTTCGCATGCTCGACTGGCGCGGCGGCGCGGGCGCGCACGTGGATTTCGCGCCGGTGTGTCCCGCGACCGGACGCGACGCGTTGCGTCAATACACGATGGTCAAGGCGCGCGCCGCCGAATACGGTTTCGATTACTACGGCGGCTTTACGGCGGGCGTACGCCATCTGCATCACATTTTCGCGGCGATCTTCGACCGCGGCGACGCGAACCAGGTCGAGCAGGCCGGCGCGTTATTGCGTTCGCTGATGAGCGACGCACGCGCCGCGGGCTACGGCGAATACCGCGCGCATCTCGCGTATATGGATTTTGCCGCGGCCCAATACAGCTTCAACGACGGCGCATTGCTGCGGTTCTCGGAAACGATCAAGGACGCACTCGATCCGAACGGCATTCTCGCGCCGGGCAAGCAGGGCATCTGGCCGGCGGCATGGCGCGACCGGCGCGGCTACACCTGAGGGCGCGGCTGCGACACGGCGACACGGCGAGACAGCGGGACAGCGGGACAGCGGGACAGCGAAACAGCGAAACAGCGAAACAGCGAAACAGCGAAACAGCGAAACAGCGAAACAGCGAAACAGCGAAACAGCGACATGACACCAGGAGCGATGAATGGACCGCCGCACCTTCATGATGACCAGCGCTTACCTTTCGACGGCGGCAGGCAGCGCGTGGCCGTGGCTCGTGCATGCTGCTGCGCGCAGCAATGCGGTGGCGGTGGTCGACTCCACGTTGGCGTACGGCGCCGCGTTCGCCGGCTACGCATCACACCGGCAGTTGCCCGTCTTCGAAACCGGCGACGATATCGGCGCGCTCTGGTTCACGAAACTCGCACCGCTGCTTTGCGCAACGCCGACACGCACGCCCGCCCGCGCGCCGGCGCCCACGCCCACGCCCCAGTCGGCCTCGCTGATCGGCCTCACACGCGCGTCCGACTACTTCGTGCTGAGCCAACTCGCTAAAAGCGCGGGACAGGTGATCGAATACAGTCGCGAGCCGAGCGCGGGCTCGGACACGCAACGTGCCCACGTCGCCTTTGCATTCACGTTCGCGCCGCGCGCGTTGCGCAAGGTTTAGAACTTGTACGCCTTGTTCTTCGGATCGAAGGTCGAGTCGTCGAACGTTTTCGGCGTGATGGTTTCGAACACGATCTTCTCGAAAATCTTGCCGTCGTTGTCATAAGACTCGACGGTGCGGAAATACGGATGCCGCAGATCGAGCCCGAGCGTTTCCTTCTTCGCGTAGAACTGCGGCTGGCCGGTCGGCGTTTCGAAGGTGAAGGCCACCACGCGCACGCCGTCGATCGTTTTGACTTCCACCTGGGTCGAACGCGGCAAGCCGGCCTCGATGTATTTCTTGCCCTCGCTGAGGTACTGGTTCGCGATGTATTCCGTGCCGAGATCGCGCACTTGATGGTTGGATTGCGCGCGGGCGAGGGCGCCGGTCAGCGAGGTCCACACCGGCATCACGTTCATGATGCCGCCCAGATGTCCGTACATCTCATCGGTTCGTTTGGATTCGTCGTAGATGATTTCCTGGCCGGCGCGCGCGCCGTCGGGCAGCCACTTCGCGTAGATGCGCAGCGGGTCGTGAGCGACGCGTACCAGCATGTGATCGGGCTTGTCGGGCCATTGGCCGTGAATGCGTTCCGAACGCGCCATGGTGAACTCGTACGACGGATAGCCGTTCGGCCCTTCCTTGATATAGCGGGGCAACGCGAGTGGATCGAGCGACTGGAACAGCGCGACCAGTTGCGCGTCATTGAGTTTTTCCATCGCGCCGCTTTGTTGCGCGGCGCGCAGCCACTTCACCTGTTGATCCAGCGTGAGCTTGCCGACCTGCGAGGAGGGCGTGGACGGCGCCTTGACGGTGCTGGCGCTATCGAGCGCGGGCGGAGTGTCGTCGTTTTGCGCGAACGCTACGGACGTGGTCAAGGCAGCCGCTCCCGCGATCAACAGCGTGCTCAGGAGCTTACGCATCGGACCGCTTCGCAGCGGCGCGGCAATTGGCTCATGACCCGGCCCATAACACGGTCCACTAAGGGACGCAAAGGCCTTGCTGACAAAACCCAATACACCCAACAAGCCCGTCCGCAAACCAGCATGTCGCGGCGGCAAACCGGAAAGGCGCATGAAGACGGGCGTGCGGCATAAACGTGCGGACAGGCGGTGCTTCATGAATCTCTCCGAAAGGTGACGCGAAGCGCCTTCCCTGTCAGGCAGGCTTTTGCTTTGCGAGTTCCTCGTCGCGCAGGGCGCGGCGCAGAATCTTGCCGACATTGGTTTGCGGCAACTCGTCGCGGAACTCGACGAGCTTCGGCACCTTATAGCCGGTCAGGTTCTTGCGGCAATGCGCGATCACCTGTTCGGCTGTCAGCGAAGGATTGCGCTTGACGACAAACACCTTCACCCGTTCGCCCTGCGCCGCATCGGGTACGCCGATTGCTGCCACTTCGCGCACGTCCGGAAGCGCCGCGATCACGTCTTCGACTTCGTTCGGATAGACGTTGAAGCCCGACACCAGAATCATGTCCTTCTTCCGGTCGATCAGCCGGATAAATCCGCGCGAATCCATCACGCCGATGTCGCCGGTGGCGAGCCAGCCGTCCTCGTCGATCACCTTGGCGGTTTCGTCAGGACGATTCCAGTAGCCTTTCATCACCTGCGGTCCCTTCACGCACAATTCGCCCGCCTCGCCGATGTTCGCCCAATTGCCGTCGTCCTTCCTGAAGCGGACTTGCGTGGACGGCGCGGGCAAACCGATCGAGCCTTCGAAGTCGCGCATGTTGGAGAGGTCGACCGGATTCATCGACACGATCGGCGAGCATTCCGTGAGCCCATAGCCTTCGATGATCGGTTTGCCGGTCACCGCCTTGAAACGTTCGGCCACCGACTTCTGCGTGGCCATGCCGCCCGCCATCGCGAGCTTGAGATCGGAGAAGTCGCGCTTGCAGAATTCCTCGTTGTCGAGGAACGCGTTATAGAGCGTGTTCACGGCGGTCATGCCGGTGAATTTCTCGTGACGGATGATCATCATCACGCGCTTCATGTCGCGCGGATTGGCGATCAGAATGTTGCGCCCGCCGAGTCCCATGAAGATCAGCGCGTTCACCGTCAACGAATAGATGTGATAGAGCGGCAGCGGCGTGAGCACCGTTTCGACCTCGCCGGTCAACTGACCTTCGGACCACGCCTTGGCCTGCAGCAAATTCGCAATGATGTTCTTGTGCGTGAGCATCGCGCCCTTCGCGACGCCGGTCGTGCCGCCCGTGTATTGCAGGAACGCGATGTCGTCGTGCGTGGGGCGCACGGGCGTCAACGGCCGCGAGTAGCCGGTGGAAAGCGCTTCGAGCAGCGGCACCGCCTTGGGCAGGTTGTATGCGGGCACCATCTTCTTCACGTGCCGCAGCATGAAATTGAGCAGACGTCCCTTCAGATTCAGGCCGTCGGCGAGCAGATCGCCGAGTCCCGTCACGATGACGTTCTGCACTTTGGTGCCGGGCAGCGCGTCTTCCACCGTCTTCGCGAAATTCTCGAACACGATGATGGTTTGCGCGCCGCTGTCCTTCAACTGGTGCGCGAGTTCGCGCACCGTATAGAGCGGATTCACGTTGACCACCACGCCGCCGGCCTTCAATACGCCGAACAGCGAGACCGGATACTGGAACGTATTGGGCAACATGATCGCCACGCGTTCGCCCGGTTTCACGCCGATGCTTTGCAGATACGCCGCGAACGCGGTGGCCTTGCGGCCGAGTTCACCGTAGGTCAGGTTCGCGCCCACGCTCACATACGCGACACGCTCGCGGAATTGCGCGATGCATTCGTCGAAGAACTGCACGACCGACTCGTATTTCGACACGTCGATTTCACGCGGCACGTCCGCCGGATAGGACGCGTACCAGATGCCGTCGGTGTTGGGCGCGTGGTGCGGCGCGTGAGCCTGTGTGGGAGCCTGCACGAGAGCAGGCGCCGGGTTCGGCGGGTTCTGCGCGGCGGTTTCGTCGCCAGGCGCAAGTGTGGGTTGAGTGGGCTGGGTCATGGTCGTCTCCTGAAGCTGTGGCTTCATCTCTTTGTGTGCCGGCCCTATGGCCGGTCATCGAAGCAATCCACGCGAGTGTGGCAGCGTGTGAAGCAAAAACATGCGGCGAAGCAAACACTGAAACGCATGTCGGGCTTAGCGTTCCAGAATCGCGACCACCCCTTGGCCGCCCGCTGCGCAGATCGAAATCAGCCCGCGCGCGGTGCCGGCCGGTTTGCCAAGTTGCGCGAGCATTTTCGCGAGGCCCGCGACGATGCGCCCACCCGTTGCCGCGAACGGATGGCCCGTGGCGAGCGAACTGCCGTTCACGTTCAATTTCGTCCGGTCGATCGCGCCGAGCGGTCCGGCCAGACCGAGTTGCGTGCGGCAATACTCGTCATCCTGCCATGCCGCGAGCGTGCACAACACCTGGGCGGCGAACGCTTCGTGGATTTCGTACAGATCGAAGTCCTGCAACGTGAGTCCGGCGCGCGCCAGCATGCGCGGCACGGCGTAGGCGGGCGCCATCAGCAGGCCTTCCTTCTTGTCGAAGTAGTCGACGGCGGCGGTCTCGGACCAGCTCAGGTAGGCAAGCACCGGCAGTCCATGACGCGCGGCCCATTCCTCGCTCGCGAGCAGCACGGCGGAAGCGCCGTCGGTGAGCGGCGTCGAATTGCCGGCGGTCAGCGTGCCGGCGTCGCGATCGAATACGGGTTTCAGGCTCGCGAGTTTTTCGAGCGTGAGGTCGGAGCGCAGATTGTTGTCGCGCGCGAGACCCCGGTACGGCGTCATCAGATCGTTGACGAAGCCGCGTGCGTACGCCTCCGTGAGCTTGCGGTGGCTGTCGTAGGCGAGCACGTCCTGCGCTTCGCGCGAGATGTTCCAGCGCTTGGCCATCAGCTCGCAATGCTCGCCCATCGAAAGGCCCGTGCGCGGTTCGCCGTTGCGCGGCAGAAGCGGCTTGAAAAACATGCCGGGCCGCAGCTTGCTCAGCGCGCCGACGCGTTGCCCGGTGCTCTTGCCGCGATTGGCTTCGAGCAGGATCTTGCGCATCCGCTCGTTGACGCCGATCGGCGCATCGGAGGTCGTATCGACGCCGCCCGCGATGCCCACGTCGATCTGCCCCAAGGCGATCTTGTTGGCGACCAGAATGGCGGCCTCGAGTCCGGTGCCGCAGGCCTGCTGCACGTCGTAAGCGGGTGTTTCCTTCGCGAGCGTGGTGGACAGCACGGATTCGCGCGTCAGATTGAAGTCGCGCGAATGTTTGATGACGGCACCCGCCGCGACTTCGCCCAGGCGTTCGCCGTGCAGGTTATAGCGGTCGATCAGCCCTTGCAGCGTAAAGGTCAGCATGTCCTGATTCGACGCGGTCGCGTAGGCGGTGTTCGAGCGGGCAAACGGAATCCGGTTGCCCCCGACGATGGCGACTCGGCGTACGGCTGGCAGCGGGTTGGACATGCTCGGCTCCTTCGGGGCGTCCCTGAGTATTGAATGGTGCGAATGGTGTGACGGTTGATCTTCACGGTCCTGATTCAACAACGATTTCAGCCGTGGGCAATTCCACGACTCGACGCACGACGCGCACACCTCATTGCAGCCGCCATTGCATGCGGCCGCGCAAATGCGGCTTCTGCCCGGCGATATCGCGCACTTCGATGTCGCGTTCGATCAGCGACGGCGACGCGCTCCATAGCGACGCTTCGCCGGGCAACAGCATCGGCAGTTTGAATTCGGCGCTGAGGGTGGCTTCCGCAAGCGGCTTCGGCGGCTGCAACGCGGAGGCGGCGCGCGCCAGCGTCCACATGCCGTGCGCGATGGCGCGCGGAAAACCGAAGGCTTTCGCGGACAGCGCGCTCAGATGGATTGGGTTGTAGTCGCCGGACACGCTCGCGTAGTCGCGGCCCAGTTGCGACGCGAGTTGCCAACGCGCGATGCGTTGCAGCGCCTCGGGCCCGAGTTCGAGCGGATCGAGCACGCTGCCGCTCGCCGGCACGCCGCGCTTCAGATAGACGCTGTCGCCGTCCCAGACCGCTTCGCCGCGCCGGTACATGCGCGTATGCAGCACGAACGCCTGGCCTTTGTCGTGGCGCAGCAGCGCGCCGAATTCCACCTCGACGCGCAGCATCTCCTTGTAGGCGAGCGGGCGGCGCAGGCGCACATGGTTGGCCAGATGGACGAGCCCGAGCGCCGGCCACGGAAACGCCGGGTCGGTCAGCATCAGCAGATGCAAGGGAAAGGCGAGCAGATGCGGATACGTGAGCGGCACGCCGTGCTCCGGGATGAAGCCGCACACACGCGCGTAACGCCAGATCGGCCCGGGGTCGAGGGCGACGGCGGGACGCACCAGCCGCAACGGCGGCAGTTGCAGTAGTTGCGTTTTGCGCCCGCGTTTGACGAGGCCGGACAACGCGCGCGCATAGAGCTTGGCGGGCGCGGGCAGGGTCTCGATCACGACGGTCTTGGGCCGCACCGCGTCCTGCCGCGCCGGGTTCGATAGAGGACTGCCGCCGAACGGATCACCGGGCTCAGCCATGGTCACGCTCCAATCAGGCTTTGACCGCACACGCGCACGACCTGGCCGCTCACGCCGGCCGATCCGGGATGCGCGAGCCACGCGATGGTCTGCGCGACGTCGACCGGCTGGCCGCCCTGGCTCATCGAATTCATGCGGCGGCCGGCTTCGCGGATGGTCAGCGGAATCTTCGCGGTCATCTGCGTTTCGATGAAGCCCGGCGCGACGGCGTTGATCGTGATGCCGCGCGCGCGCAGATGCGGCGCCATGCTTTGCACGCGGCCGATCACGCCCGCCTTCGAGGTGGCGTAGTTGGTCTGGCCGAGATTGCCGGCAATGCCGCTGATCGACGACACGCCGATGATCCTCCCGCCGTCGCGCAAAATGCCGGCGGCGAGCAGGGCGTCGTCGATCCGCTCCTGCGCGGACAGATTGATGTCGATCACGCTTTGCCACGCGGACTCGGTCATCTTCGCGATGGTTTTGTCCTTCGTGATGCCGGCGTTGTGCACGACGATATCCACGCCCTGTTCGTCGAGCGCGGCCGCGATTTGCGCGGGTGCTTCGGGTGCGGCGATATCGAAGGCGAGGGCGGTGCCGTTCAACTGGCGCATGGTCGCGTCGAGCGCGTCGCGCGCTGTCGGTATGTCGATGCCGATCACGTGCGCGCCTTCGGCGGCGAGCACGCTCGCAATCGAGGCGCCGATGCCGCGCGCCGCGCCGGTCACGACCGCGCGGCGGCCCGCGAGCGGTTGCCGCCAGTCGAAAGTGGGTGCCGTCTCGCCGCCCGCACCCGCGGCGATGCGGACGACCTGGCCCGACACATATGCCGAGCGTGGCGACAGAAAGAACCGCAATGTCGCTTCCACGCGGTTCTCCGCGCCTTGCTCCACGTACACGAGATTCGCGGTGATGCCGCGCCGCGCTTCCTTGCCGAGCGAACGCGTGAAGCCTTCGAGCGCGCGTTGCGCGGTCCACTGACGCGGCTTCGTGCAGGTCTCCGGCGGCCGTCCCAGCACGATGATGCGTCCGCACTTGCCGAGCGAGCGCAGCGTGTCGTGGAAGAAACCGTGCAAGGGTCCGAGCTGGCTGCTGTCTTCGATGCCGCTCGCGTCGAACAGCAGCGCCGCGAGTTTGCCTTGCGAGCCGGAGTCGGCCGGTTCGAAGCGGCCCGTCATCAGGCCGTGGCGGTTGGCGAGCGGCACCCACAAGCCGGCGCTTTCATGCGCGACGCTCGTTACGCCGATGCTCGCCACGAGGTTTGCGAGCGCGTCGAGCAGATGCGGTTCACGGCCCGCGCCGAGGGCGACCAGTCCGCCGAACTCGGGCTGATCCGCGCGATAGCGGCGCAGCACCTCGGGCTTGGGCAGGCCGACCGAGCGCGCGAGCCGCGCGCCGAACGGCGAGTTGACGAAGTTCAGATAAGAGTCGTTCATATTATTAGTCGCTCCGCTGGCCACGCCCGAGGGAAACCCCCGTGGGGGACGCCCTGCAAAGAGTCTCTCTGAGGGACGTCGAACGTGTGTCAGTGTGCACCGAGTTCGGCGCCCGCGGCGCGCCTTCCCCGGATGTTTTTTTAAGCCGGCGCCGAACTCAGGCCGCGAGCTCCAGCGCCTTTTCCAGCGCCTCCTTGCGTTTTTGCAGGTTGGCGAGCATGTCGAAGTCGGCGGGGAAATCGTCCACCTTCACGACTTGCGCGCCGTAACGCGCGTAGTCGTCGAGCACGCGGCGGTCGTCGGCGTCGAGCAGGCCTTTTTTCTGTGCGGTGTCGGTCCATGCGGCCAGTTGAGGCAGGCTCTGCGGCATCGGTTCAAGCAGCCCTTGTTTGACCGCGTCGCGCAGCTTCTGCTCGATCCGCGTGAAGCGCGGGTTCAGCTCGAACACCAGCTCGCCGTAGCCGAGCGCGTCGACATCCGGATGCGGCACGTATGAATCGGACACCAGACGATTGCGGGCGGCGCCCGGCGTTAGCATCAGTTCGGCAATCTCGCTGCCGAGGCGGTCGGACGGCTCGCGGTGCGGCAGTCCGAACGGAAACGCGAGCACGCGCACGAGGCCGGCGGCGAGGCGGTTCGGATAGTTGGCAAGCACACCGTCGAGCGCGTGTTGCGCCTTGTACAGCGAGTCCTCGACGCCCCAGCGGACCAGCGGCAGGTCTTCTTCCTGACGGCCTTCGTCTTCGAAACGCTTGAGCGTGGCGGAGATCAGGTAGAGCTGCGACAGCACGTCGCCTAGACGCGCGGAGATGCGCTCGCGGCGTTTCAGATCGCCGCCGAGCACGAACATCGAAACATCGGCGAGCAACGCGAACGCGGTGGAGAGGCGGGTGGCCGCGCGGTAGTAAGCATGCAGTGGCGCATGCGCCGTGCGCGGTTTGGCGATGAACGCGCCGCCCGTCACGCCATAGACGAAACTGCGCACCACGTTGGAGAGCGTGAAGCTGACGTGGCCGAAGAACGCCTCATCGAAATTGCGCAGTGCCTTGACGCGATCGGTCTCGCGCGTGGCGGCCATTTCCTTCAGCACAAACGGATGACAACGAATCGCCCCCTGCCCAAAGATGATCAGGCAGCGCGTGAGAATGTTGGCGCCTTCCACGGTGATCGCGATCGGCACCTGCTGATAGGCGCGCGCGAGAAAGTTCGACGGCCCCATGCAGATGCCCTTGCCGGCGGCGATATCCATGCCGTCGTTGATGACCATGCGGGCGCGCTCGGTGATGTGATATTTGGCGATCGCCGAGATCACCGAAGGCTTTTCGCCGAGGTCCACCGCATGCGCCGACAAACGGCGCGCGGCGTCCATCACGTACAGATTGCCGCCCATGCGGCCGAGCGCTTCCTGCACGCCCTCGAACTTGCCGACGGCAGTGCGGAACTGGCGGCGAACCGCGGCGTAGGCGCCGGTGCCGCGCACGGCGATCTTCGCCATCCCCACATTCGACGAAGGCAGCGAAATCGCCCTGCCCGCCGCGAGACATTCCATCAGCATGCGCCAGCCGTTGCCGACCTGGGCGCGTCCGCCGATCACCCAGTCGAGCGGAATGAACACGTCCTTGCCGGAGTTCGGACCGTTCTGGAACACAGCGTTCAACGGCCAGTGACGGCGTCCGATGTTCACGCCCGGATGGTCGGTCGGAATCAGTGCGCAGGTGATGCCGGGTTCATCGTCGTTGCCGAGCAGATGCTCGGGATCGAGCGTGCGAAACGCGAGGCCGAGCACGGTCGCGATCGGGCCGAGCGTGATGTAGCGCTTGTCCCACGTGACGCGAAAGCCCAGCGTCTCGCGGCCTTCGAACATGCCCTTACACACGATGCCGACATCAGGAATCGCCGCCGCGTCGGAACCCGCATAGGGGCTCGTCAATGCGAAGCAGGGGATTTCGTCGCCGCGTGCGAGGCGCGGCAGGTAGTGGTTTTTCTGCTCGTCGGTGCCGTAGTGCATCAGCAGTTCGGCGGGGCCGAGCGAGTTCGGCACCATCACCGAAACGGCGGCAGCCGAGCAGCGCGTGGCGAGCTTCATGATGACCTGCGAATGCGCGTAGGCGGAGAACTGTTTGCCGCCATACTGCTTCGGAATGATCATGCCGAGAAAGCCGCGCTCCTTGATGTACTGCCAGGTTTGCGGCGACAGGTCTTGCCAGACCATGGTGGTTTCCCAGTCGTTCGCAAGGTCGCAGAGCTTCTCGCATTCGACGTCGAGGAACGACTGTTCTTCCGCAGTCAGCGTGGCGGGGCCGTAGCCGAGCAGCTTGTCCCAGTGCGGACGCCCGGAGAACAGTTCGGCGTCCCACCAGACCGTGCCGGCTTCGATCGCATCGCGCTCGGTCGGCGACATCTCCGGCAGGATCTTGCGGAATATGTCGAGCACGGGCTTGGCGAGCCATATGCGCCGCAGCGGTTTGAGCGCGAGCGCGAGGGCGGGGAGGACGAAGACGATGGCGAGCAGCGTGGTGGCCACCGGACCCGCCGCTCCGCTGACATGCGCGGCCGCCACCCAGACGATCATGAAGGCAAGCCACCATGCCGCCCGCGCCTGAACGTAGACGAGCGCGAAGGCGGCAATCACTAACACCAGGATAAACCACAGCATGACGTTTCCTCCTCTTTCGATGATGCGTGCGGACGCATCCACGCAGCGCGGATGGTTCGCGTTCTATTGATTTTCTGCCTCACGCTCGCGCTGCCTCGTCGCGCGTACGTGCGCTGCTTGCCTCTGCCTGCCCGTCGCGCATACTGCGTTTGCGTTTTGCGCGTCGTATGTGCAGTTCGACAGCGCGCCGTCGCTTACGTGCGGAACTTAGACGTGCTGCTCAGGTATGCGGCGTTCATCGCGTTCGGCTAGCTTCTCGCTGAGTGTTGACTGAGTACCTGTTGCCTATTTTGTGCTGACCGTCGGCGTAGGGATTGCCGGTGGACTGCTGGATTGACATTGCGGCGTGCTTACTATTCTGGTTCGCCCGCATGACGCGGTAGTGATTCGCTTGGCCGCTCGCGCAGGCACCACATGCGGGCAACGGCTCATGACGGCGCATTGCCCGCAGCGCCTGCTCTCTAAACCGCGCCGTGAAATGCGTGCTGCCGCGAACCTGCTTCCATGTTGCCGCCACGATGTTCGCCTTCCGATATGGCCGGCGACGGCGACTCCGATCCGCCCTCAGTGCGTGCCGCATTCGTAGCTTCAGCACCGCCGACGCCGGCGCACTCCGAGCCGCCTTCGCTGGCGTCGCCGAGTACCGCGGCGAACGCGGCCAGTTGCGTGCCGTCAGGCAACGGCGCCTTGAGCGCGGCCACCATCAGCGAAGCGAGGCGGGCGATGAGTTGCAGGTCGTTCATCGACTTGCCCTGCGAGAACTCGGAAAGCAGGCTATCCGTGTCGGTGCCGGCCAGCACGCCCGACAGCGCGCCGATAGCGAAGTGCAGACGCCAGCCGAGTTCCTCGCGCGGCAGATGCGGCAGCGCGCGCTGGAACGCATCGAAAAAACGCACCGCCACTGAGGCGTAATGCCCGTTGAGAAAGTCACGAATGAACGACGACGGATCGGTATAAGCGCGGCCGAGCAAACGCAGAAACGCCTTGCCGCCTACCCGCGGATCGCGCGACAGGCGCAGCGCCGGAATGAACATCGCGCCGAGCACATGCTCGCAGGTCAGACGCTCCCCGAGCAGGCTATCGAAGCGGTCGAGCAGCTTGAGCCGCTCCTGGTTGAGATGGTCGAGGCGGCGTGACAGCATCGAGTGAATCAGCGATTCCTTGCTGCCGAAGTGATAGTTCACTGCCGCGAGATTGACTTCGGCGCGCGAAGTAATCTGTCGCAACGACATGGCCTCATAGCCGCAGTCGATGAAGAGTGTTTCGGCGGCGTCGAGGATGCGGGACTTCGTATCGCCGGCATGCCGGCCTGTTGTGCGAACTGCCATGTTGCGTCTCCCAGTTGCCGGGCATCCGGCCCGCAAACAAGCGATTCAAATGTTTATTTGAAACGGCCGTTTTTTTCAGGATAAGAAGAAACGATGCGTGCGATCAAGGGGTCACAGTCGACTAACTCCTCTAGAAGACCTGACGAAGGTCCGTCTTTCCATTGCGCGCGGCTCGTCAATCCACGCGGAAATAAAAAAGGCCGTTCCGATGAAAATCGGAACGGCCTCGTATTGCTTGCTACTCTGTTTGGCCCTGCGTTTGTTGGCTGACGCGTGCTCTGCGTCGCGGCGGTTCGAGCCGCCTTTGCCGTCTATTGTGCCCGATAACGCGCCGGCAAAATAGCTGTTTGGTTCGAACGCTTAAAGCTGCGCCGCGACCTGTTTCGCCGACTGCGTCATGTCGATGCCGCGGCGCTCGCGGCTGAACGGGATCAGCGCGGCGATCACCACTGCCACGATGCCGATCACGATCGCCATGATGAGCGCGTAGTTGTTGCCGTGCGCTTCGGCGGCGCTCGCCTGCAACGGACCGTTCACCGACGCGATCAGATTGCCGAGTTGATACACGAGGCCGGGGAAGGTCGCGCGAATTTCATCGGGCGAGATTTCGTTCAGGTGTACTGGAATCACACCCCACGCGCCCTGCACGGAGATCTGCATCAGGAAGGCACCCACCGCGAGCAGCACCGGCGTGGTCGAGAAAGCCCACAGCGGCAGCACCGGCAACGCGATCAACGCGGCGATGAAGATCGCGCGCTTGCGGCCGATCTTCTCCGACAACGCGCCGAAGAACAGCCCGCCGCAAATTGCGCCGATGTTCAGCGTGATTGTTATCCACGACACCGTATGCGCATCGAACTGATGCTGCACGCGCAGGAAGGTCGGATACAGATCCTGCGAACCGTGCGAGAAGAAGTTGAACGCGGTCATCAGAATGATCGCGTATAGCGACAGCTTGACGTTCTGCCTGAGCGTGGCGACGAGCCCCGGACGCGCTTTCTTTTCGAGCGTCTTGAAGGCGGGCGACTCAGGCACATGCGCGCGCACGTACAACACGAGCAAAGCCGGCAACACGCCGACGAAGAACATGCCGCGCCAGCCGATGTACTGATAGAACACGCCGAACACGACCGAAGCGAGCAGATAGCCGCTCGGATAGCCGGCTTGCAGCAGACCCGAGACGATGCCGCGCGACTTCGGCGGCACGGTTTCCATGGTCAGTGCGCCGCCGACGCCCCATTCGCCGCCCATCGCGATGCCGAACAGCGCACGCAGCACGAGCAGGGTGGCGAGATTCGGCGAAAAGCCGGACAGCAATTCAAGCAACGAGAAACACGCGATGTTGACCATCAGCGTGGGACGGCGGCCGTACTTGTCGGCGAGCCAGCCGAAAATCAATGCGCCGAGCGGACGCATCACCAGCGTCAACATAATGCCGAAGGCGACTTCGGGGATTTTTGTATTGAACTCCGCCGCAATATCTTTCAATACGAACACCATTAGAAAGAAATCGAATGCGTCGAGTGTCCAGCCCAGATAGGCAGCGATCGTGACGTTTCTCTGTTCCCGTGTCCAACTCATTGATTGTTCTCCTGGTTCTCCATTCACCCGTGTTCAACGACGGGTGGCTCCGCAGCCCCGTACGCCCCGTGGCATGGGCTTCGAGCGAGTGTACGCCGACTGTTAAACGCTTGCATGGATGAAGGCGCGTTTATCCGTATTAATCCCTGGAGCGAATTTCACGCGTAATCGCGGCGTGCGCTTGATGTCGGGAAAATGTAATTATCGTATTAACGGGTGTGCAATTAAGTTTGTCATTTGTAATCTATTTCGGATGTGATTTCGTGCTAATCCGGTCATTTTGACTTTAGGTGATTTGCTTATCGGTAGAGGTGACGCTCGCGGCTTTCCGGTCGGCGGCGGTGCTGGCCGGCGGGTATAACGACGGCCCGCGGCATTTCGCGTCGCGCATACAAGGGGATTCACCAATGACAATTCCGCATTTATGCCTGCTCATCGTCGCGTTGTTGCCGTTTCCGTGGACCATGCTGGCGAAAGTCAGCAGGCGCTACGACAATCGCGTGCCACGCGCCTATCTTGCGCCGGTCTCGAAGGCTGGCGCGCGCGGGCTCATGCGGCGCATCAAAAGCTGAATTGAGTCGAAGGAGGAGTCGCCCATGAGCTTGTCGCACTTCACGACCGCGCGTTTGCTGTTGCGTCCGCGCAGCTTCGATGATCTAGAAGCATGCCTCGCCATGGATCGCGACGTCGAGGTCACGCGGCATATTCCGGGTCCGTGGCAGGATCCGGTCGCGCATCGGCAGTTCGTCGAGGGGCGCATGCGCTCCGCGTATCCCGACGGGCTCGGCTACTGGTCGATCTTCGAACGCGCTGCGCCGGAGCGTTTTCTCGGTTGGGTGCTGCTGATTCCAGAAGACGGCGCCGGCTCGGAGGTCGAAATCGGCTGGCGCCTGATGCGTTCCGCGTGGGGCAGAGGCATCGCGGGAGAGGCCGCGCGGGCGATCATCGAGCACGCGTTTGCGACGGTCGGACTGACCGCGGTGGTTGCGGGCATCGCGGCGGAAAACACTGCGTCGCGACAGCTTGCCGCGAAGCTGGGCATGCGCTGCCCGGAAGGCGCGCCGGTCGACGCGGACGGGTATGTGCGCTATCGGATCGAACGAGCCTGCGCGGGTTGAAACGCGGACTTCGCCGATGCCCGCAAGGTCGTCACTTAAATATATGCAATACACGCATCAGTCGAGCTGAAAAATCAATTGGATTCATGTTGCGTCGCGGAATAAGATGGTCGCCATCCCACTTATTTCGCCCTTTCCGACGCGCTATGTCAGTCAAATCAATCACTTCCGAGCCGCCTGTACGCCGCGAGCGCAGTCCGTTCGCCGTAGTCGCCGCGGTCACGCTGCTTACGGGCCTTGGCGCCGGCCTCGGCGGCATGCTGCTCGCGTTGCTGCTGCACGGCATCCAGCATCTCGCCTATGGCTACAGCGTGACGCATGTGATCAGCGCCGAGAGTTTTCTGCAAGGCGTCGGCGCTGCCGCGCCCGAACGCCGCCTGCTGGTGCTGACGATTTGCGGTCTCATCGCGGGTTTCGGCTGGTGGGCGCTGTATCGGTTCGGCCGGCCGCTCGTGAGCATTCGCGAGGCCATCAAGTCTGGCGATCCGCAAATGCCCGTCATGAGCACGACGATTCATGCCGTGCTGCAAATCGTCACCGTGGCGCTCGGTTCACCGCTCGGCCGCGAAGTCGCGCCGCGCGAAATCGGCTCGGCGTTGGCCGGCTGGCTGTCGCGCCGGGCGGGCCTGTCGGTCGCGCAGAGCCGGATCATGGTGGCGTGCGGCGCGGGCGCTGGTTTGGCCGCCGTCTACAACGTGCCGCTCGGCGGCGCGGTGTTCGTGCTCGAAGTGTTGCTGGGCACGTTCGGCTGGCCCGCTTTGGTGCCGGCCATCGTGACCTCGTCGGTGGCCGCGCTGGTCGCGCAACTGGCATTAGGCAACGAGCATCAATATCTCGTTGGGTCGATGACGCTGAGCCCCGCGCTCGTGGTCTGGTCGGTGGTGTGCGGTCCGATTTTCGGCGTGGCGGCGTGGAGCTTCGCGGAACTGATGAAACGCTCGCGCGCGGCCGCGCCGAAGAACTGGCGTCTGCCCGTGTTGTCGCTGCTGAACTTCGCGATGATCGGCGTCCTCGCGATGCATTTCCCGCAGTTGCTCGGCAATGGCAAGGGACCTGCGGGGCTGGCGTTCGATGGTGGCCTGACCATCAGTCTCGCCGCGATGCTATTGGTGCTGAAAGTGGTGATCACCGCGAGCAGTTTGCGCGCGGGCGCCGAAGGCGGGCTGCTCACGCCGGGACTCGCGAATGGCGCGTTGCTGGCGATCGTGCTCGGCGGATTGTGGAGTCTCGTGTGGCCGGGGGCGTCGTTGGGCGCATTTGCGGTGGTCGGCGCAACGGCGTTTCTCGCTGCCTCCATGCAGATGCCGATCACGGCCGTGGTGCTTATGTTCGAGTTCACCCGCGTGAGCCAGGACTTTCTGATTCCGGTGTTGTTTGCCGTGGGTGGCGCGCTGCTGGGTTTTCGTGCGTGCGTAAAGTGGGCGCCTGCGCTGCAGTCGAGCTTCGGGTTTGGCTGGAGTGGGGCGAGCAAAGCGCGATGAGCATGGTCGCCTGATGGTGACGCGGACGGCGAAAACGAAAGGAGAGCGAAAGGAAAGCCGGCGTGCACCTTGAAGTGAAATACGCTTTTATGTGAACGACGACAGGAGCGTTACGTTCTCGATGCTCGCAGCACCGCGCGCTTCTCACCGACGAGTCCGATGGCCGGCGAATCGCGAATGTACAGTTTCAGCAGAATAATGCGCACCTTCTGATATGCTTTTTTCCGTGCTCCGGCGCGTGAAATCCGCGTCGGTACCGACGGCATGCGGTATCCACTCAAGAGGGTTGCGATCATCATGACCAGTCAGTCGAATTCCCGGGGCGTGATCGGCGTCATCACGTTGCTCTTCACGGTGCTCACCGCGCTTTACTTGTTGATCGGTGGCACATGGCTTCTTTCGGTCGGCGGCTCCGCCTACTATCTCATCGCGGGCCTCGTGCTGTTGGGCGTGGCCTGGCTCCTGTGGCGGCGCAGTCCCGCCGCGCTCGTGCTCTATGCGCTTGTGCTGATCGGCACGGCAGTCTGGGCTCTGATGGAGTCGGGTCCCGACTTCTGGGCACTCGCGCCGCGCTCCGGTGTGCTCGTCATCTTCGGTGTGTGGTTGCTGCTGTTCGTGAGTTGGCGGCTCGTCGGCGAGCGCAAGCTGGGTGTGGTGTCACTCGTCGTCGCGCTCGTGGCATGGGCGGGCGTGCTGGTGTACGCGAGCTTCAACGATCCGCAGCAGGTCAACGGCACACTGAGCGCTTCCGCGCCCACGAGCGGCGCGGGCGCCGGCAGCGGGATCGACGCCGCCGACTGGCCCGCCTATGGGCGTACCCAAGAAGGCACTCGCTACTCGCCACTACGGCAGATCACGCCTGAGAATGTGAAGGATCTCCAGGTGGCCTGGACCTTCCGCACGGGCGACATGAAGGGGCCCAACGATCCTGTCGAAATCACCAACGAAGTCACGCCGATCAAGATCGGCGATCTGCTTTACCTGTGCTCGCCGCACCAGATTCTGTTCGCGCTCGACGCGAAGACGGGCACGCTCAAATGGAAGTTCGATCCGAGGCTGAAGTCCGATCCGTCGTTCCAGCATGTGACTTGCCGCGGCGTGTCGTATGTCGATCTGTCGGCCGGTGCGACGGCGGCCGCACCCGCGGCGGCGCCAGCGAGCGATGCGACTGCAGCCGCTTCGGTGCCGACGAGTGATGCGACCGCAGCCGCTGCGGCGTCGACGAGCGATGCCACCGCAACCGCCGCCGCGTCAACGAGCGACACCACCGCAGCCTGTACACGCCGCATCTACCTCCCCGTCAACGACGGCCACCTCTACGCCCTCGACGCGCTGACAGGCCAACGTTGCGAGGGCTTCGCCAACCACGGCGACCTCGACCTCCAGCACGCCCAGCCGGTCACGACGGCGGGCATGTACGAACCCACCTCGCCGTCGATCATCACCAGCAAGGTGATCGTCGTGGCGGGCGCGGTCGAGGACAACTTCTCGAACCGCGAGCCGTCGGGTGTCATCCGCGGCTTCGACGTGCGCACGGGCGAATTGCTCTGGGCGTTCGACCCGGGCGCGAAGGACCCGAATCACATTCCGGGCGCGGGCGAGCACTACACGTGGAACTCGCCCAATTCGTGGGCGCCTGCAGCGTACGACGCGAAACTGGACATCGTCTATCTGCCGATGGGTGTCACGACGCCGGATATCTGGGGCGGCGACCGCACGCCGGAGCAGGAGCGTTACGCGAGCGGCCTGCTCGCCCTCAACGCCTCGACCGGCAAGCTCGCCTGGTTCTACCAGACCGCGCACCACGACCTGTGGGACATGGACCAGCCGTCGCAGCCCACGCTCGCCGACATCACCGGCAAGGATGGTCAGAGCGTGCCGGTCGTCTACGCGCCCGCCAAGACCGGCAATCTGTTCGTGCTCGACCGCCGCACGGGTATGCCCGTCGTGCCGGCGCCCGAAACGCCCGTGCCGCAAGGCGCCGCCCCCGGCGACCATGTTGCGCCGACGCAGCCGTTCTCGCAGCTCACGTATCGCCCGTCGAAGAAGCTGACCGACGCCGACATGTGGGGCGCGACGATGTACGACCAGCTCGTCTGCCGCGTGATGTTCCACAAGCTGCGGTATGAAGGCACGTTCACGCCGCCGTCGCTGCAGGGCACGCTCGTGTTCCCGGGCAACCTCGGCATGTTCGAGTGGGGCGGCATTGCCGTCGACACCGACCGCCAGATCGCCGTCGCGAACCCGATCGCACTGCCGTTCGTCTCGCGTCTGATTCCGCGCGGCCCCGGCAATCCGTTGCAGCCCGTGCCCGGCGCCAAGGGCAGCGGCACGGAGTCAGGCATTCAGCCGCAATACGGCGTGCCCTACGGCGTGGTGATCAACGCGTTCCTTTCGCCGTTCGGCTTGCCGTGCAAGCAGCCGGCATGGGGCTACATCTCCGCGATCGATCTCAAGACCAATGAGATCGTGTGGAAGAAGCGCATCGGCACGGTGCGCGACAGTTCGCCGATTCCACTGCCGTTCAGAATGGGCATGCCGATGCTGGGCGGTCCGATCGTCACCGCGGGCGGCGTCGCATTTATCGGCGCGACGGCGGACAACTACATCCGCGGATTCGACGTGAACAACGGCAAACAGGTCTGGGAGGCCCGCCTGCCAGCGGGCGGCCAGGCCACGCCGATGAGTTATTCGATCAACGGCCGTCAGTACGTCGTGATCGCGGCCGGCGGGCATGGCTCGTTCGGCACGAAGCTCGGCGACTATGTGATTGCCTACGCGTTGCCACAGCAGTAGGCGGCACGCGCCGCCGCGGTTGTTTCAGTACGGCGGGCCGAAGGTTCCAGGCTCATGCAGCGGCATGCCGCGCGCGCGGGAAGCGCGCCGCGCATGCCGTTTTTTTTTGCGGTCAGATTTCTTGAGTCGCGCCGGCGGCTGTTCAATAAATGGGACGTCGGTTCAGGCAATAGCCGCGGAGGCGGGAAGCGTGGAGAATAATTTCTAAAGGAATTCGCAGCATTACAGCAAGCTTCCAGCGTGGGATCGGAGCAAGCGCTTTGCACTAGCTCCGGTCGACCGCATTCTGCATGGGACCGGAGCCAGTGCCAAAGCACTTACTCCGATCGACAGTGGAGTCCGCCGTGGATCTCACCGGATATGAGTTGGAGCCGCTGCACGACGACGGCGACTTCTCCCTCTATCGCGCCCGCAGACCCCGCCATGCCGTCTCGGTGCTTGCGCTGGTCGCCACGCGCCCGGCCTCGCAGAGCATCACCCGGCTCGAGCACGAATACGGATTAGCCCCGCTGCTCGATTCCAGCTGGGCAGCTCAGCCGCTCGCGCTGTACCGCCGCAGGGAGCCGCCCATGCTCGTTCTCGACGACGACGGCGGCGAGCCACTGTATCGCTCACTGGGCCGTCCGCTGGAGCTCACGCGCTGGTTGCGCATCGCCGTCAATCTGGCGCGGGTAATCGGCCACGTTCATCGCTGCGGTCTCGTTCACAAAGACATCAAGCCGGCGAATGTGCTCGTCGACGGAAGCGGCAACGTGCGGCTCACCGGCTTCGGCATCGCCTCGCAACTGCCGCACGAACATCAGCCGCCCGCGCCGCCGGAGATCGTGGCCGGCACCTTCGCGTACATGGCGCCCGAGCAGACGGGCCGCATGAACCGCTCGATCGACACGCGCAGCGATCTGTACTCGCTTGGCGTCACCCTGTACGAGATGCTCACCGGCGCGCTGCCGTTCACCGCATCGGACGCGATGGAATGGATTCATTGCCACATTGCGCGCAGGCCGACTCCGCCAGGCGAGCGCGTCGACGGTCTGCCGAAACCGGTCGAGGGGATCGTGCTGAAGCTCCTCGCCAAAGCCGCCGAGGACCGTTACCAGACCGCCGCAGGTGTCGAAGCCGACTTGCGGTCGTGCCTTGCGGCATGGGAGGCGCGCCATCGCGTCGAAGCGTTCCCGCTGGGTGCGCACGACGCGTCGGACCGCTTGCTGGTGCCCGAAAAACTCTACGGACGCGAGGTGCAGATTGAAGCGCTCGTGACCGCGTTCGATCGTGTCGTTGGCAGCGGGGCGGTCGAACTGGTGCTGATCTCGGGCTATCCTGGCATCGGCAAGTCGTCGGTCGTCAACGAGTTGCACAGGGTGCTGGTGCCGCCGCGCGGCCTGTTCGCGTCGGGCAAGTTCGACCAGTACAAGCGCGACATCCCTTATGTGCCATTTGCTCAAGCCTTCCAGACGCTCGTACGCAACCTGCTGAGCCAGAGCGACGCGGAGGTCGAGCCATGGCGGCACGCGCTGATGGAGGCGCTTGGGCCCAACGGTCAACTGATAGTGAATCTGATCCCGGAGCTCGCGCTGATCATCGGCGAGCAGCCGCCCGCGCCTGTGCTGCCGCCGCAAGATGCGCAAAACCGCTTCCAGATCGTATTTCGACGTTTTCTCGGCGTGTTCGCGCGACCGGAGCATCCGCTCGCACTGTTTATCGACGACCTGCAATGGGTCGATACGGCGACGCTCGACCTGCTCGCGCATCTGGTCACGCATCCGGAGGTGAAGCACGTTCTGCTGGTCGGCGCGTACCGGGACAACGAGGTGGATGCGTCGCATCCGTTTGCGCGCACGTTGGAGTCGATAAGCCACGCCGAAGGCAAGGTGCAGCGGATAGAACTTGCGCCGCTCACGGCGGCGAACGTCACGCAACTCGTTGCTGATTCGCTTCACTGCGACAGCGCGAGCGCCGGCCCGCTCGCGCAACTGGTGCACGAGAAGACGGGCGGCAATCCATTCTTCGCGATCCAGTTTCTGACCGCACTCGCCGATGAAGACCTGCTCACCTTCGACCAGCGCGCCGCGGGGTGGTGCTGGGATCTGCGGCGCATCCGTTCAAAGGGTTTTACCGAGAACGTCGCCGATCTGATGGCGGCGAAGCTGAGCCGCTTGCCTGCGCCGACGCGCGATGCATTGGGGCAACTGGCGTGCCTCGGCAACATCGCCGAAGTGCTCGCACTGACGTGGGTTCAGGGCGGATCCGAAGAGACGATGCACTCGAACCTATGGGAAGCCGTGCGAACGGGGCTCGTTTTTCGCGTGGCCGACGCCTATGAATTCGCCCACGACCGCGTGCAGGAGGCCGCTTATGCGCTGATTCCCGCCGACGAGCGCGCCGCCGCGCATCTGCGGATCGGCCGGGCGCTGGTGTCGCGGACCCCGTCGGACGCGCTGGAAGATGCCATCTTCGACATCGTCAACCATCTCAATCGCGGCGCGGCGCTGATCGTGACGGAGCCGGAGCGCGAGCAGGCCGTTGCGTTGAATCTCATCGCGGGGAGGCGCGCGATGAATTCGACGGCCTATGCGGCCGCGCGCAGCTATCTGGCGCAGGGTGTGGCGCTGCTGTCGCCCGATGCATGGACAGAGCGCTACGACAGCACCTTCGATCTCTTTCTCGCGTTTTCGGAGTGCGAATATCTGGTCGGCGATTTTGCGAAAGCCGACGCGCTGGTCGACATGATGCTCGCGAGAGCGCGCTCCAATCTCGATCGTGCGAAGGTCTTCAGTCTGCGCATCGAGTTGTATCAGCTCGCCGGAAGATATGACGAGAGCTTCGCGGTCGCGCTGGTTGCGCTGCGCGATTTCGGCATCCTCTTTCCTGAGACCGATCAGGATATCCAGGCGGCCCTCGACCGCGCATTGCAGGACGTTCACGTCAATCAGGCCGGGCGTTCCGTCGATGAACTCGTTGAGGTGCCAGCGGCGACGGATCCCGCGATTCGTGCAATCGTCAACCTTCTCCTTCAGGCGATGAACTGCGCTTTCGCCGCGCGGCCCGCGTTCTATCCGCTCATTACCCTCAAGGCGGTGAACCTCTCCTTGCAGCATGGCAATACCGAGAACTCCAGTTTTGCTTACGGCAATTACGCGTTGATGCTGGTGTCCCTGATCGGCAATATCCCCGCCGCGGTGCAATTTTCAGAGATGTCGCTCAAGCTGAACGAGAAGTTCGGCAATCGGCGCCTGAATGGCAAGCTGCTGCATCTGTACGGCGCGCACGTCAATTTCTGGCGCTGCCACATTGCAAACAATCTACCGGTGCTCGAACAGGCCACCGCTGCGTGCCTGGAAGCGGGCGACCTGGTTTTTGCAGGCAACGTCGCCTTCAACGCGGTTTGGCAGACGATTGAGAAAGGCGCTGCGCTTGAAGACGTGCAGACGCTCGCCGAGAAATACGCGGCGCTCGCGCGCGAGAGTCACAACGACGCGGTGTATGAGTTGATCCGGGTCGAGCGGCAATTCGTCATCAGTCTTCGCGGCAAGACGACCGAACCGTTGAACCTGAACGACGAGACATTCGACGAAGCAGCCTGCTTCGAGGCCATCATCAAATCGAATTTCGGCTGCGCGATCGGCGTTTATCGCATCATCAAGGTCGTGCTTGCTTTCCTCGATGGCCGCTATTTGGAGGCGTTGGAGGCGGCGGGCCGGGCGGAGGCGGTCCTCAGTTCCGTCATGGCACTGGCGATCGAACCGACCTATCACTTCTTTCATGCGCTCATCTTGACGGCGCTTTATCCGCAGGCATCCGGGCAACAGCAGCAAGCCTACAAGCACATTTTTGCGGCGAAACTCAGCAAGCTCGAAATGTGGGCCGAGCACTGTCCGGAGAACTATCAGAATCGCTATGCGCTTGTCTGTGCGGAGCTCGCGCGTCTGGAGGGCCGCGATCTCGACGCCATGCGCCTTTATGAACAGGCTGTCCACTCCGCTCATGAGAACGGCTTTCCACACCACGAGGGCATCGCCAACGAACTCGCCGGTCGCTTCTATTTAGGCAACGGTCTCAGAACGAGCGCCGATGCGTATTTGCGCAACGCGCGTCATTGCTTCGCCTTTTGGGGCGCGGACGGCAAAGTCGCGCAACTCGACGCGGAGTTCCCGCGCCTTGCCAATCAGGACGGAGGCCATGCGACGTCGACGCTCAGCTTCGATTGGCGGCAGTTCGACGCCGCGACGCTGCTCAAGGCGTCGCAAGCCCTTTCCAGCGAGATCGAACTGGATGGCCTGATCGAGCGCCTGATGACGATGGCGCTGCAGACCTCAGGCGCCGATCGCGGCCTGCTAGTTGTGCCGCAGCAGGCGGACGGCTACCGGATCGAAGCAGAAGCGCGCATCAACGAGCACGGGATCGCGTTGAACCGGGAGCCGCTTGCTCATTCCGCTGTTCCTGCCGCCGTTCTGCGTTATGTGATCCATACGCAAAAGAGCGTCATCGTCGACGATGCCTCGGCACCCAATATGTTCTCGCAGGACAGCTACGTGGCAAGTGGCGCGACGCGCTCCCTGTTCTGCCTGCCGCTGGTCAGGCAGGGCACGCTCAGTGGCCTGCTGTATCTCGAGAACACCGCTACGTCGCATGTTTTTACGGCGCGGCGCTACTCGCTGCTTGATTTGCTGGCGTCACAGGCGGCCATTTCGCTCGAGAACACGCGTCTTTATGCCGATCTTCAGGAGCGAGAGGCAAAGGTTCGGCGGCTGGTGGACTCCAACATCATCGGGATCCACATCTGGGACTTCGAAGGCAACGTTGTCGAAGCGAACGACGCTTTTCTGCGCATCGTGGGTTACAGCAGAGATGATCTCGTTTCAGCGCGTATTCGCTGGCCCGATCTGACTCCGCCCGAGTGGCGTGAACTCGACGAACGGGTGAGGGCGGAATTGACGACCATGGGAAGCGCGAAACCGTTCGAGAAGGAATACATCCGTAAGGATGGCAGCCGCGTGCCCGTGCTGGTCGGCGCGGCGGCGTTCGGCGACCGCGAGGGGGAGGGCGTCGCTTTCATACTCGACCTGACCGACCAGAAGCGGGCGCAACAGGACGTGCGCGACAGCGAACGACGATATGTCGGACTCCAGATGGAGCTGGCGCATTCCAATCGCGTGGCGACGATGGGCCAGCTATCGGCGTCGATTGCTCACGAAGTGAAGCAACCCATTACCGCAACGGTCGCCTACGCCAGTGCGGCCTTGCGCTGGCTGGCGGCGCGCCCGCCCAATCTGGACGAAGTGCGTCAGGCGCTCAACCGGATCGTCGCGGATGGTGGCCGCGCCAATAATATCGTCGACCGCACCCGCGCCTTCTTTAAAAAGGAGCCGCAGCGAAAAGACGGCCTCGACATCAACGAAACGATTCTCGAATTGATCGCGTTCATGCGAAGCGAAGCCGGCAAACACGGTGTCGAATTGATCGCGCAACTGGCTGATGGATTGCCGCAGATCCATGGCGATCGGGTGCAACTGCAGCAAGTCATGCTGAATCTGATGATCAACGCCCTTGAAGCGATGAGCGCCACGGAGGTCGGCGAGCGAACGCTTTTGATCCGATCCGGCAGGTCCGGCATCGACGAACTCTGCATTAGCGTGGAGGATTCCGGACCGGGTCTCGACGCGGAACATCTGGAAGGCGTCTTCGAAGCATTTTTTACGACCAAGCCCAACGGGCTGGGGATGGGGCTGCCGATCTGCCGCTCGATTGTGGAAAGTCACGGCGGACGGCTATGGGTAACGTCGAACTCCGCGGGGGGCGCCACGTTTCAGTTCACGTTGCCGGCGCAAGGCAATGTGGCGCGTCCGTAGCGCATCCGGCGCCAGGTTCAGACAGTCGCGACACGCACGCTGACGGACCGACGAATTTCAGCCAGTTCACTTCCGCAATATCTCGCCGATTAGTGCGAGTAGCCGCGCGTCGTCCACTGGCTTTGAGAAGAAACCGGCGGCTCCGCTGGCTTCCGCTCGTTCGAGAAGCTCTTGCGTCGCGTAGGCGGTAATGAAAATAACAGGAACCGGCCGTTTCCATAGTTTGATCGATTCCAGCAGCGCAAAACCGTCCATGCCCGGCATGTGAATATCCGCGACAACAAGCTTCAATGCCGAGCGGCGCATATCTCCTAAAAGATGGCTGGCGGACTCGTAAACGATCACTTTCCAGTTTGCCGAACGAAGCAAACTGGATGTCGCCATCCGGACGAATTCGTCGTCGTCCACCACCCCAATAACTGCAGGAGAGCGCTTTGTTCTCATCTCGAGTCCGCAGGGCATCGAAAGGGTTCAGAAAGGCTGAACCCTCTGGGCAAATTACAGGCCTACGGAACAGGCGACAATAAGACCTTAGAATGATTTTAGTGACAGTTCGTATTAGCCGCGATCGCTCCCGGCCGGGAACGGCGGATAGCGCACAGCGACTCCGGAAATTGCAATCCGACGCCTTAGTGCAGAGGCAACACCTGCTGTAACTTCCTGACGACATCGGGCACCGAGCGCGCCTGCAGTTTGTGCATCGCTTGTGCGCGATGGATCTTGACCGTCACTTCGCTCAGACACAGCAGGTCGGCGATCTGCTTGTTCAACAGTCCGTCGGCGACCAGCCTGATGACTTCCCGCTCGCGCGCCGTCAGCGAATCGTAGGTTTGACGGATACCCGCCACGATTCTCTCCTGGCGTTTCAATTCGCCATCCCTTTTGAGCGCCGCGGCGATCGTATCGATCAAATCCTGATCCTTGAAGGGTTTGGTCATGAAATCGAAAGCACCCGCCTTCATTGCCTTGACGGACATCTCGATGTCACCATGTCCGGTGAGAAATATGACCGGGAATCGAACACTTTCTTTGAAGGGGTCCTGCTGCAACGTCAGGCCGCTCGTGCCTCGCAGACGAACATCGAGAATCAGACAACTCGGCACGTCCGGCATGTCCGCGGCGAGAAAATCGTCGGCCGATTCGAACGCGCGCACGTGAATTCCAACCGACATGAGCAGAGAGGTCAGGGCGCCTCGAATGGACTCGTCGTCGTCGACCACATAAACAAGTGAGTCCGGCAATGATTCACTTCCCGCCCCAACGTTGTCATGTTTCATCGCTCGATCTTCGAAAAGTTCGTTACGCTAAGCCGACACCGCCGCTTTTCGTATAGTAAGCAATGCTCGCGCTTATCGCTACCTGTTGCGCATGGTCTTCCTTCGTTTCATTGCGTCGCTATCTATTCCATTACCCGGTAGCCGAGCGACGATTGGGCAGGGATGCTGTTTCTTCTGACGAATCGAATGGTCCTCATGACTGAAGCATCCGTTCGCATTCGCGCGTTCGCGGATTGACTCACAGCAGGCAGACACGACTCAGATCCACCGTCCGCCTATACACGTTTTTGTTGAGCCACGGAACGAAGGTGTACTCGTCGTAGGCGCGAGTGCCCACAAAAATCCAGTTGTGCAATACGCGAGACATGATTCCCTCCTCAAATAGGTGCGTCGGCGCGCAAGCGCATTTCTTTCGAATACGCTATTACTCGCAAGACCGCTTTTCGCGCGCCGACGCGACGGCGAATGCGATGACGCACGCGGCCTTGCTGAAGCATTCGATCGAAGAAAAGACTGCTATCGCGAAGGAATGGTTGAATTCCATCGGAAGCGCAGGTGCGATGGCCAACACGCTCGCGCCGCAGAGAAAGGCAAAAATTCCGCGAGCGAAACGTGCTTTGGCAACGGCAGCGAGACCCGTGCCGACCACGACGAGCTTCGACACGAGCAGGGCAAGCAGCCCGGCGTGGACGTCGGCCCCGCCCAATTCTAGTGGCGCTTCAATCAGAGACCACCCGCAGACGACAAGCACCAGTGTTTTGAACACCCGGTCGGAGAGCGCATTCACTGTGGTGGCTTCGGTGTGCATCCCGCGCGGTGCTGATGGGAGCGCGTCGCCATGCAGGCTGATCACCGGATTTGCTGCTTCCCTCGGATCCACGACTCGCCCCTCCAGGTGGTGGCGTGCGAGACGGCCGCACTCGCGATGAGATCAAGGTACATGGCCGAGCCGCTGAAAACCATTGTACGAACGGGTGGCAGTGCCAATGAAAAAGCGTGTGGAACTCATACGGCCGTATATGCAATGGGGGGCGAAATCCGGTCTCAGGCCTATCGATACGGGCAGACCGCCCGCGCCACACCTGCACGCAGCTATCGACGAACAGCAAGGCCTTGGTTACACGATGTAAAGAGTGAATTGAGGCTGGCGTGGTTCGTGGCATCGCGATTCGGTTCTATGATCCTTCCACCCGACGCCGCCCGGCGGCTTATCACGTGTTCTTCACGATCGGCGCAACGGGCCAGCGCAACAGTGGAATCTAACGGAATTAGCGATGAAACTCATATTTTTAGGCGATCCAATGTGCTCCTGGTGTTATGGCTTCAACAAGGAGATGACAACCCTCGTAGAGGCGATGCCCGACCTTGAAGTACAGGTGGTGCTCGGTGGCCTCGCCGCGGGCTCCACACAGCTTCTGGACGACGCAGGCAAGCAGTTTCGCCTGACACACTGGGCGCGCGTCGAGCAACTGAGCGGCGCGCGATTCAATCGTGAAGCGTTGCTGGCGAGGAAGAATTTTGTCTACGACACCGAACCGGTCTGCCGCGCGGTAGTGACGGCACGTCTGATCAAGCCCGCGGCTAACCTGCTGACGGTCTTCGGCGCGTTCCAGCGGGCATTCTATGTCGATGGACTTGACACCACGGACGGTAAGGTTCTCGCGGGCATCGGCGCGCCGGCCTTGAAGGCGGAGGGGTTTGACGTCGACGCCGATACGTTTCTCGCCGTCTGGTCCTCCGACGAAGCGATACAGGCCGCTCGCGCGGATTTCGCGCTGACCCGCCGTTTGGGTGTGTCGGGTTTCCCATCGTTGTTTGTCGAGCAGAACGGAAAGATCGCGCAGGTTAGTTCGGGCTACGCTACGGCGGCCAGCGTTCAACAGACGCTCATGCGCCTCGCCGCATAAGCGCACCGACTGGGCGGAGAGCGTAGGACGTCGCGCAAGAATGCAGTCATGCCGATCGCCGGGCGCGGACGTGCGGCGCCAGGTGTATGCAGGGAAGGAATCGGGCCGACGCCAGAAGTAGTGCCGAGGAAAAAGCCCTTTTCCTGAGCGCGTATTTTATCCACACTCTAATGGCCATATCATGGCTTCGAAGCAAATACGCGGACGCTCCGATAGGTGACAAGCGGCAGCCGCCCTTGGGCGTTTGAGCCATCGGCCGTCTGTTCGGGGCGCTTAAAGTGTTGTTACCGGCTTAACATCCGGTTCAGCGAGAATGAAACGTTAGGTTTCGATTCATGAGGAGCGCGGCCATGCTGATCAGCCGAATGGACCCGTGGGGTCAGACAATACGACTGTTGTCATCGGGATTTCGATGCCCCGACGCGGACGCCGATACGAGGCCGGTGCCAACACGCGGGACGTCCGATGGTTTCAAAGCGATGCCGGGTACTGGTCACTTGCCTCATCTGAAAGTGAGTCTGATTGAGCGGACCACCTCGCTCACCGTGACCATTGCGTGGCGGGACCCGACCAGCTGCTTCTACGGCGCTCAGGTCTGGCGGGTCGCGAACGCCAAGGTGTCGGGGACATGCGTGTTGAGCGGGCAACGGATCAGGCGCGGGGACCGCATATTTCATCCGCAGCGCTCGAAGCCCGCGCCGGTCAATGCCCGCGCGATGATCCTCGAATCGGCCCTCAACGCAATCGAGCCGTTGCAGACCAGCCCGATCTAGACGCTTCTCAATTCGCCAGCCGACGTCCTTACTGTATTCGTGCGCCCGCTAAGGGCCGCGACGTCTCCCCACTACATGATGCGGCGCGATAGCCGTGTCCTGAGACCACGCAAGAATTGCCGAAAGAGCATACAGGCGGGATAGGCGCGCGCATCCGAACGTATTAGTCGAGCACGCGAGTGCACGATGCGTTACACCATATCGAACAATGGTGCCACGCAGCGTTCGCGCTTACCCTTCATTCGTTTCCCGGCCGTTTGAATTGTCTCGCCAGCGACGATTCGCGGCGCCTGAATATTCTGCTCTACATCTCTACATTGAACAGTGAGGTGCGAGATGGACCAGCTTTACATGTTGCGTGCATTCGTTGCCGCCGCACGGTATCAAAGCTTCAGCAAGGCTGCGGAATCTCTGAATGTGACCACGGGGTCGGTATCGAAAGCGATCGCCAAGCTCGAAGGGTGCATCCAGACGAGAGTCTTGCTCAGGACGACAAGGTCTGTTTCTTTGACTGAAGCGGCGCAACCCTACTACCAGAGTTGCTGCCGTTTGCTCGAAGAACTCGACGAAGCCAATCGTCGCATTACGCGCTCACGTGAAGTCGACAGCGGAAAGCTGCGGCTGATCGTGCATCCGATGCTGATGAGTGAAACGTTCTCGCGCCTGGTGCGGGGCTATCACGCCATTGCCCCCAATGTAAATCTGATCGTCTCCGTTCAGGAGGGAGCCGCCAACCTGTACGACGGCCGATTCGACATGGCGATTCTTCCGCCGCATCTTGTCGAGCAGTCTGCCGTGATTCGCCGCACGTTGTCGAAGTCACAGCGTATCTTCGTCGCAGCGCCTGCTTATCTGGAACAGTACGGTGTTCCTCTGACCGCCGCCGAGCTGAACCATCACTTTCTTCTGCTGGACACGGATTCGCGGAAAAAAGGCGTGGACGTCGTCGATCTGCTCGAGGGCGAAACACGGGTGAGCGTGTCTCCCATGTCGTCGATGGACGGGAACGAAATTTTGCTCAGGGCAGCAGCAGTCATGGGGACCGGCATTGCCGCATTGCCGGAGACCATGGTGCGTGAGGATATCGAAGCCGGGCGGCTTACGCATATCTTGCCGCAGTGCACGACATTCGACAGCAAGGTCGAAATGTGTCTCTTCTACTCGCACCGGGAACTGCTTCCGGCGAGGCTCAGGACATTCGTCGATTATTGCATCCAGTTTTTCAGATCATCGGCTCGATACGACGTCAGGGATGCCGCGACTGTTTTGCCGTTGAACGACTATCGGGAAGAGTACAGCTGGCGGCCGGCTGAGGCTCGATATGCGCGGCCTTCACCATTCGAATCGGTGGGCCGGTGACCCGGGCACCGGCGGAATGAAGGTTATTCGGCGTTGACCGAATCGGCGCCTGGGCTCGCTTCCTTGCGGGTTATTTGGGGCGTGACGATTGGCATGATGTTCCCCTTGATCCAAGTCGATAAACCGGCCGCCGGTTAAAGGCTAGGGGCGGCCGTCGGGTCGTATGGGACGGCGACTGCCATCGCACGGTCGGGTTCAGTGACCAGCACTCTGACCGCCATCGACGTGCAGGATTTCGCCAGTGATGAATGGGGCGGAATCCAGATACAGGATCGCATTCACGACATCGCTCATTTCGCCCATATGACCCATCGGATGCAGCGCGCCGAGCGCCGCGTGCGTTTCCGTCGGGTGCATCGGCGACTTGATGATGCCTGGCGCGACCGCGTTGGCGCGAATGCCGCGTTTGGCGTATTCGATCGCGAGGGAGCGGGTTGCCGCGTTCAGGCCGCCCTTGGTGAGCGCGGCGAGCACCGCAGGCACACCGTCGATCGCGTAGTCGGCCAGCGTCGTGCTGATGCTGACAACATGGCCGCTGGAATGCTTCTCCATTTCAGCAATGGCGAGCTGCGTGATGTAGAAAAAGCCGTTCAGGTTCACACCCGTGATCGATGCATAGTCTTCGGCGGTATAGGTGGTAAAGGGTTTGGCGACGAAGATGCCGGCGTTGTTGACGAGCGTGTCGATCCGGCCAAAGCGAGCCACGGCTTCGCTGATCACGCGGCGGGCGGTGTCGGGATCGGCGATGTCGCCAGTCACGGTCAGGACGTTGGGATCCTCGGAGGGCTTGATGCTGCGTGCGGTGGCCGCCACGCGATAGTCGAGCTTGCGGAACGCCTTGACGACTTCTGCGCCGATGCCTTGTGAGGCGCCGGTAACGACAACGACCTTTTGTGGCGTACTCATGGAGAACCTCCGAATCGATTGAGTGGACGCTGCCATTGATCGGGTCCACGGCTCCGATAAGAGGCTAATCTAGGCGCTTTGGCACCGGGTTCGAATACCCTCCGGCGACAAACAGACTTGCGTGCGAGGAACAAGTCAGGTGCGACGCGCGCGGCTTGAAGGTGGCTGGGTCTGAGAATTGTTCACTATTGATTTGCCTACTTGAAGCTTTTTGAAAGGGGATCTTTACTGGAGACTTCTTGCATGTTCATCCTGCCTCTTGGTAAGCCATCGGATACAACAATCCGGTCAGGCCGAACAGCAAGGAGTCCGGCATTCCAGATTAGCTAGACGAGTCGCCAGGATAGAACCCATCAGTCACCCTTGAATCACCGAAACACGAGGAGCTTGACATGAGCAATGCACAAACACGCGACGAAGCCAGGACGGCCACAGGTACAGCGCAGACGGTCGACATGAAGCTCGAGATCGTTGTCATCCCGGTCTCCGATATCGATCGCGCCAAGCCGTTCTACGTCAGGTTAGGTTGGAGGCTCGACGTCGATATCGCGAAAGATGATTCATTTCGGGTTGTCCATTTCACGCCTCCGGGCTCGCAATGCTCAATCCTTTTCGGCAAGGGCGTCACGACGGAAGAGCCGGGATCGGTGCAGGGACTTCATCTCATTGTGTCCGACATAACCAGGGCGCACGCTGAGCTTGTCGAGCGCGGCATCGACGTGAGCGAAGTTTTCCATGATGCCGGCGGCCTTTTCCATCGCGCGGGCAAGGAGGGACGCGTGAGCGGCCCGCAACCGGCGCGGAGCAGCTATGGTTCGTTCGCTTCGTTCAGCGATCCTGACGGCAATGGCTGGGTCTTCCAGGAGGTCACCACCCGACTCCCCGGAAGAGTGGACGCGTACGCCACGACATTCACTTCGGCAGTGGAACTCGCAGGGGCGCTACGACGCGCCGCGGCCGCGCATGGCGAATACGAAAAACTCTCCGGACAGCATGACGAAAACTGGCCGGACTGGTATGCCGACCATATCGTTGCAGAGCAGGCCGGCACGCAGCCGCCGGCATGAACCTCGCGGCTGATGCCTCGCCCGGCTACGAACGAGTGGAATTACTTGTCCGGTTGATTGACCTGGCCGGTGTACCGGTCGAGATGAATTTCGACGTCAGGCTTTTTCTGCAGTCCGAGTTCCATCAGATTTTTGATGTCCCGCTGTGCCGCTGGACGTTGTACGGAGGTAATGAATGCGTCCCACTGCGGCCCGACTTCGCTATCGGGAGGGAGAGTAGCAATGTTCACGAAGTGCTTGATCTCCCCGATGGTTTGCTTGTCGAAGGATGCAATGCGGCGGGCGAGGGTATCGACGAACCTGTCCAATTCGGCATCCGGAAAGGAGCGGTTGACGTAGCCGTAGCGTTCGGCAAGTTCGCCGTTGATATCGTTGCCGCTCAGCAGAATTTCCAGTGCGCGGCCTCGTCCCATTAGACGGGGAAGACGGGACATCGGTCCGCCCCCGGGAACGAATCCGGCACCCACTTCGAATTGGGAGAGCACGGCTTTTTCACGGCTGGCGAAGCGCATGTCGGACGCAAGGGACAACTCACTGCCAACGCCCGTAGCCCGGCCCCGGATCGACACAATCGACACCACGGAAGAGCGGCTCAGGCGAGTGAGCATATCGGGTAGCGGCGCCATCCCTGTCGGACCGGGCGGCATGCGCGTCGTGACTTCGAGGGGCGGTATGAAGTCGTAGTGAGTCAGAAAAAAACCGGGTACTGCGCTATCGAACACCACGACCTTCAGTTCGGGATCGTTCTCTATCTGGGTGATCACGCTGTTCAATTGCGGTATGGATTCCGGACCAAAGATATTGAAGGGCGGATGGTCGATGGTGACGCGCCAGTATGCCGGCGTCACGTGCTTGATCCTGAACTCCTGCTGCGCACCGGCTTCCGGCTGTGCACTTTGATTCGCAGCGCCGCTCGCCTGGTCGTTCTGTGCTATCGCGCTGCCGTTGAAAAACAGAGGGCCTGCGACGAGTGCCATCAGCAGTTGGGTCAGTTTCATGTTGGCTTCCTTTTTGATGCCGAGGAAATTCGGGGAGGAAAGAATGCACGGGACATCGGGTCCACACGAGTTAGTGTAGGCACCGGTTCGGCAGATACCAATGAACATGACTGCACCGGACAATCAAGAATCGGCGAAATATATTGAGCGATGCGAAGTAATACGGGATCTCAATCCATACGGCGATGACTGGAAAAGTCGAAGCCAACGGATTTGTTCGCGACCGACACAACTGTTGTTCTAAGCTGGCCATTTACCCGGAGGGCTTGCTTCCACACAATCGCTACAACTACTGCGAACTGCGGTTTGCGGCCGGTCGAAGCGATAACGATGTGAGGCTTGCCAACTGGCTGCCTCTACAGGCGGCTCAATTGGACAATCGTGAAGGCGCTTGCCCAGAATATTGCGGTACTGCCGCACTCATCGCTCCGCCTCATTGGACTATTTGCCAAACAGGAGCTTGTATGGTTGACAATATTCTTCCCCAGACCCCGTCGCGCCGCCGATTTATCGGTGTGGCAGCGGCGGCCGCTGTTGCGGGCTCGTTGAGTCGACTTGCTTTTGCGGAAACGAATCAAACTATCACTGAAGTCACGAAGTCGAGCGGCGGTGACAAGACCGCTATTCGTCCGCTTCGTGTGCACGCGCCGGAATCGCAGCTCATCGAATTGAAGAGCCGTATCAAGGCAACCAGGTGGCCAGACCGCGAGACGGTGACTGATGCGTCACAAGGCGTGCAACTCGCGACAATGCAGAAGCTCGCGCGTTATTGGGTGAGCGGCTATGACTGGCGCAAAGTCGAAGCGAGGCTGAACGCGTTGCCGCAATTTGTCACCGAGATTGATGGGGTCGACATTCATTTCATCCACGTTCGTTCGAAAGATGCCAATGCGTTGCCTGTCATCGTCACGCACGGGTGGCCCGGTTCGATCATCGAGCAGTTGAAGATCATCGGTCCACTGACCAATCCGACCGCCCATGGCGGGTCGGCGTCGGACGCATTCGACGTGGTGATTCCATCGCTCCCGGGTTACGGGTTCTCAGGCAAACCGACGGCGACTGGCTGGGATCCTGTTCGCATCGCACGCGCGTGGGTCGTACTGATGAAACGGCTCGGCTACACGCGATATGTGGCGCAAGGTGGCGATTGGGGGAATGCTGTTACGGAGCAGATGGCTCTGCTGGCACCGCCGGAACTGCTCGGCATTCATACCAACATGCCGGCAACTGTGCCGGACGACATCGCACAGGCGCTCAAGCTCGGAGAGCCGGCGCCGGCAGGTCTCTCGCCTGATGAAAAGCACGCGTTCGATCAGCTCGACTATTTCTACAAGCACGGCCTTGGCTACGCATTGGAGATGGCGAACCGCCCGCAAACGTTGTACGGCATTGAGGATTCGCCTGTCGGCCTCGCCGCGTGGATGCTCGACCACGACTCAGCCAGCCAGGCGCTTATCGCACGAGTGTTCGACGGTCAGTCCGAGGGGCTTACGCGAGACGACGTTCTCGACAACGTGACGCTCTACTGGCTCACGAACACGGCAATTTCGTCAGGCCGCTTGTATTGGGAGAACAAGCTCAACTTCTTTGCTCCGAAGCACGTTGCCATCCCGGTTGCCGTCAGCGTCTTTCCAGATGAAATCTACGCTGCGCCGCAAAGCTGGACAGCCAAGGCGTATCCGAAGCTGATTCACTACAATCGCCTTCCCAAAGGCGGACATTTTGCGGCTTGGGAGCAGCCGCAACTTTTCTCGGAAGAAGTTCGCGTGAGCTTCCGGTCTCTGCGGTGAACGCAAAAATATAGGCGACATCGGAACGGTTGGTGGGATCGTAAAGTGCCTGTTCGCTGACCTTCTGTTTGAGGGAGGTCAGCGACGAGAACATGGGCCTCGTAGGCACATCTTGTCGCACGCGGCAGAACGGTGGTTCAACGAGGACTGTCCTGCCTGGCATACGTCGATTCCCATCCACCACCGAGCACCTTGCACAGCGTGATGAGGTTCGCGTCAGCGTCGGCCTTGCTCTGTTCGAGATTACTCTGCGCATCGAGCAACTGTTTCTGCACGTTCAGCACGTCGAGGAAATCCACCGCACCTGCCTTGTACCGTTGCTGCGCAATCGACAGCGCGCGCTGGTTCAG